>JBAZQB010000002.1 GCA_041645435.1 Methanoregula sp. | reverse complement strand
ATCCTCAACGATCAGGGAAAGTATTCCGAGGCCATCGCAGCCTGTGACCAGGCATTGAAAATTGACCCGGACAATGCCAATGCATGGGCCACGAAGGGAAGTGTCCTCAACAATCAGGGAAAGTATTTCGAGGCCATCGCAGCCTGTGACCAGGCATTGAAAATTGACCCGGACTATGCCGATGCATGGGCCACGAAGGGAAGTGTCCTCAACAATCAGGGAAAGTATTCCGATGCTATTGCAGCCTGTGACCAGGCATTGAAAATCGATCCAACGAATGACGATGCCAAAAAGGAACGAGACAGAGCGCAATCAAAACTCAAATCCTGAATTTATTATCACGATCCATACCACCGGCTCCGGATGATCCCGGAGATCAGACTATTTTTTTTGAACCGGCCCGATTGTTGAACTGTTCAAAAAAACACCGGGGAATTTCATATCCCAAAAACCCCTCTTTGGGCCGGAACATAAAAGCCAGCCCACCCCGGAATAGCGGGATAAAATACGGGTCGCAGTGCGATATCTGAGAAGGCCAACTGCCTGTTCGTACCTGATAAATTCGCATGCAACAGTGAATGTGACCTCATGGCCTGTCAGGGGATGCAGCCCGGTGTGCCGGGGGCCGGCGCGGGGAGACCAATTCCAATCCTTTATCCCGCGACAGGAAAAAACCTATTTTATTACCGAAGATGGAAAATTTGCCCTGAAATTCTTTCAGATGCAAAAAAGGATACAGCCGGAAAAATGAATACCTGACAAATGGGGAAACTATTTCGAATCAGTAAGATATTCTCCATCACTCCCATCTTCATTCACAAACCACAAAGGAGGTGATCACACAATGGGAAAAGGTTGAGGCCACGGTCACAGCTCAAACGATGACCGGTCCAATTCGATGAACCTGAACAACGACGCATATGATTCGACGATGGATAATCATGCGGACCAGTTGAACCCCAACAACGACAAGTATGAGGGGGACGATGAGGACTAATTCTCACTTTTTTATCACAGCTCATTGATTGGAATACCCAGGCGTTATCGGTAATATCATTTTCTCGGATGTAAAAACAATATTTTCTTCAAAACCGTCAGGAAGCCCATTTCCTTTCAGAAAAAACGCATACCTAAGGTAAAACCCGTTACCCCTCTTTTTCGCTATCTAAATACTGCTAATTACTGCCTCATGTTTTCAGACGTGAAAATGACCCGAAAACCCTGAATTATTCCCTAATTTTCCCGAATTATTCCTTCTGTTTCCGGAAAAACAGGGAATCGGAGCCAGTACAGGACGTATTTTGGAAGTACTCTGAAATAAGGGATCACTGACAAAAGGCCGGTATCCATTGAGGTCCCTGATGTGTAACATTTATTCGGATCAGAAAAATGGGAACCGTCACAGAGGCCCTCCGGTTCATTAAAATTACCAAGACAAGGTAAAACCCGTTACTCCTCTTTTTCGCCATCCAAATACTGCTAATTACTGCCTCATGTTTTCAGACGTGAAAATGACCTGAAAAAACTGAATTATTACCGCATTTTCCCGAATTATTCCCTCTGATTCCGGAAAAACAGGGAATCGGAGCCCGTACAGGCGTTATTTGGGGGTACCCTTACTGACCGTCAGGTAGGCTGCCGGATAGAAAAACTCCCCTGTTACCGGTTCCCTGATCGGTAGAAAAACGCGTTAGAAGGAATAAATGCACCCTTTTTAAATCGCTAACCGTGGACAGCCGGGGGTTGTCCCGAAAAGGACGGGTTCACCGGGCGACGAAACTCTGTTGAACCCGGTCCTGCCCGCAGGCATGTGAGTGTTATCTTCCGATCATTTTGAAGGTTTTCACCATACCTTCGAACGCAGGCTATCGACAAAAAGGAGGATTGAAAAAATGCAACTACGAAAACTAAGCATCGTCATGCTGGCATTATTGCTGGCGGCGATGGCGCTTGTACCGATGGTGAGTGCGGGAGAAAACACAACCAATTCTGGTGAATTGGGTACAGTTATAACACCACATCATGAAATTTCAGACGATTATCTTAAGGATATGAAACCTGCTCAATGGTTGCCAGAATCGAAGATGATTACTTTTGTTCTCTCTACAAAAACAGTTGCAAAAGTCGATCAAAAGCCTAAACCAAATATCATCAATCTTCCCATAGAATATCTGGATTCCAAATCTACATTTTCAAGCACCAAAGAAGCTCCGAGCTTTTTTATAGAGAACAACCTTGCGTCGGATGAGAATATTATCCTCGTCCGAATGCCTCAGGAAATGTACCAGCAGTTTACAAAAAACGCACAAGATGGGAAGATCGCATTGCCGGCGAACTATTTTTACCGGTATTATGAAAATCTCGATGATCTGAAATCTCGCATGAAACTTGAGGATGATATCCTGGAAATTCTACCCAGTGATACATATCCAGTAGAAAATTCACTTGCGAAATCGAATGAACCAATGAAAAAATCTTCATTCAGTGCCCTGACAGGAACTACCGAAACACAATCCATAACCGGAAGAAATTCTGCATTGGATGAAATATTGCCCCACTTTTACATTGCAAGGGAACATGCCGAACGGATCCATACTGATTATAATTACGACTATTGTATTGGTCAGATCAAGCCCGTCAGCTGGACACTCCTCGGTGCGGGAAATGATCTTTTTACAATTTTCCAGGAGCGGGAGTATAAATTCAACTCCGGTGAATCTATTGAAATTGTTGTAAAACATTGGGACAGAGCCGGCAGTGGAAAGTTGGAATTATTCCCGACAACATGGAGGAGCGGTGCACAATTCCAAATCCCAACATATGATTACGCCTCGTATCCAGGATCCATTTCTATTGAAGAAAACAATCTGCCCTTTTCCTATGGATACCATGTAGGATTTGCTTCCGGGTATTACACGATTAATTTTGAAAATATGGACACATTCACCTGGATTGGGCCGTACAGCGTGACATCTGCCCCGGGCACATCTTCATTTACCGATTTATGGGGATCCAGTGAGTACAAGCGGGTATCAGTCCCCACGACAAATACATTTGAAGCGACAACCGTAGCAACTGATGAATGGGCACGCATAACAGGTGATCCATATTTCCAGTATGCAGTAAATGTATGGACGCAGGTTTCCCCGGAAATAGATCAATTTGTAAGTGTAATCGCTGATACGAATTACGGACGGTACACAACCACGTCCCACGCGGCGTATCCGTGAAAATAATCAAACATTTTTTCATGAAAGGATTATTAATTGTCATGGAAAGGGAAATGGTAAAACAGGAGTTAAAGGAAAAAACCAGAGAACTTGATTGAGAAAATGTCCTGATTCACTGGATTAGGAGAATTGTTTTGATAAAAATGAAAATTCCGGTATTAAATCAAAAAGAAATTGCCGTTCTGTGTATCCTCATTATCTTGGGAATTACTGGTTGTTTCATTGCTTACGGGATCTTCTTTCAAAGTTCCAATCAAACATCAGGAAATTCTTCTTCGAAAGAAACCAGCCTCGTGCAGGATCAAAAAGTGATTGATGCAAATTTCGAGATACAGGAGTGGAACTTTAATTATCCACGCTGGATGGTACTCGTTCACCTGACAAATAATGAATTAAAAGATTTTCCGGATCTTGAGAAAGCCATGCATGGTGTAAATCCAGATCCGAATGCCTGGCAGAACGATCATCGTGTTGCGGCATGGTTCGATGGAAATCAGAGTGACTTTATCAGATTTCATAATACCGCGTGGAAGAATCAGACAATTGCAGAGTGTTATCCCTGTACGCCCATCTACGAATACCACGGGCAATATTATACGATATCTTTCAACGAAATCGGATCCCATAGTCTTCCCGGCTGCGAGCGGGGGAATTATAACTGCACTCCTCAATGATTGTGTTCAGGGTCTGCTGGACAAAAAAAATTTGATTAACTCTCCAGCTCGCGTTCGAAATTTTTTTAAGAAACTCCGCAACCAGACACCCCGCCATTCTCTCGGGAGTTACCGAAGTATTCTACCTGAATGTTATGGTAAAATAACGGGCAATCAATTTTTCAGGATAGCAGGGACTCCCCATCCAGGCCCTGCTGTGCTATACCAGTGTTGGATCGATCTTCTTTGCATTCTCAAAGCTGATCGCTGATTCATTGAACTGTTTCATATTCCGGAGCGTAGTTCCTTTTCCATACCAGCAGATCCCATTCCGGGAGTCCAGTTCCAGGCCACGGTTATAACTTTCAAGTGCTGTTTCGTACTGGCTGAACGCATTGTTGTAATACATGCCGCGGATACACCAGGCCGTTGCATTTCCGGGATCTGCCACAACCATCCGATCGAAATATTCCTGGCTGGCATTCGTGCGGTCTGCGGCTTGCACACGGTCTAGTCCTGCTGTCGCGGGATTATTTGTGACACACCCGGACGTGACGAGGACGAATAAGAATATTGAGAGAACCGGTAACAACCTCACAGGTGATATTCGGATGTGCGGGGAATTAATTTTTTGTAAATCCATTCTTGATTCCTGCCATTAAAAATGGGGGAGATCCCGACGAATGAATCTCCCCGATGCGGTGTCTGGTGAAGTCCCTTTTTGAGCGACGTTGTTCCACATCGGAACAAGAGTTTAAAGCCGGGGGTGGCCACTCCGGGATTTTTCACATCCACTTTTATTCGATTTTTTTCACCAGGCACCGGAGTGAGTATTGGGCGGGGGAGGGGATAAAATTTGCTACGTATGAAATGTGCATTTACTACGTAAATTCATCACATTAATTTCCCCATTTTTCTTCAGATGTTTGACTTGGTGAGTTTTGTCGGGAGAGGACGGACCAGAAGACAGGTACTCAAAGCCCTTACCAAACCCAGCTCACCAACGGATCTTGCCAAACAGCTAGATAACGACCGTTCAACTATCAGCAGAGTCATGATTGAACTTACCGAAAAGGGACTCGTTGAGTGCCTGACCCCGAATGAGCGGATGGGACGTTATTACCGAATCACAGAGACTGGGAAGAAAGTTCTTGCGATTATTGAGGGGAAAGGGGAATGATTTTCTCCGGAGATTTGGGAATCATTAGGCTTCCGCCCTTTCCAGAACTTGGGTAATGGTGCACAGCGGAGCGTTGCAGACCCCGGAGTGTAGCTGAGGGAAGGGCGGGATGAGATGAATTGAGAACGAGGTTGGTTGTGAGGGATTATGAAAGCGGGATTCATTGATCCGAAAATCGAAAAATCAAAATGTAATCTCAAATCTTTTAGTATAAATTTCTATCAGATTCGTAAATTAAGAGGACTCTGGTTAAAACTTTTTTGAAAAATTATACTTTTTTTCAAACTGAGACAATTGATTCAATAGATTGTCTCGTACGCCTCTATGCCACCAGATCCAAAATTCGATTCCTACAACGTAACCGCCGAGCAAAACTACCGGCATAACATTTGGTGAATCTATCTGAGCAATTTGGGAAATATTGTTATTAAAAAAAATTGAATAGAAGAAAATGAAAAGAATACTCCCAGCAGCAGTTTGAAATCTTTTATTTTGCCACTTACCATATAACCAGCTCGAAGAAATTTTTAATTTTTCATAATTTATGAAATCATTATCATTTTTATATTTTTGAAAACTCTCGCAAATCGAATTATGGTATAGTTTTTTTAAATATCTCCATCCAACATAATTTAAAATCAAGAAAACCGTTAAGGCAGATAATAATATTTGATAATCCCTATGATAAAACAAAGCAAACCCGAAAATAATTATCAGAACCAAACAGATTGAAAAACCAAGAATTGGAATTTTTCCTGAATTTGGGGGCATAACGAATGTATTTTTTTGTGATTCGATATCTCGTTTCACACCCCAAAACCAAGCAGCATAATAAATGGCTAAAATTCCCAAGACAACATCACTGTAAATAGTGGAAATCGCTTTTGAAAAAATTAAAACACCGATTATTTTGAATCCTAAAGTGAAAATACTGATTATTCCAAAAATTGCCGCCAAAATGATTAGAAGAACTGTGGAATAATCCTGAGCTTTTTTAAAAAAAGTCTCTGTTTTTTTAATGTTATCGTCATCCCAATAATCGATGTTTTCGAGATCCTTATCCGCCATATATTTATTTTTGATATAACATTTATTATAATTGTCTATTTTAGATTTTGTATTTTTAAAAGGCAAATAATTAATTTGTTTATCTAATGACCGAACATGTTCGCAAAAATATTGAAACAATATATGGCCAGGACTGATAAGTGAATAAACGGTAATACCCGATACAACTCAAACAATAGAAAATTCGGATGGTTGGTTACCTAAAAAAATCAAACATTAAAAAAAATGAAAACCAAAAATATATTCTATTAATAACTCTTGAATATTTATTTGAATGATAAAAAAATCGAGAACTCAAATTCCTCAAAATAGTTCTGCAGAAATCTTGTTTAAATCAGATAGAACATGTTGTGTTTGTAGGGATAAAAGCAAACCAGTTCAAATTCATCATATAGATGAAAATCCAGATAATCATGAAATAAAAAATCTTGCAGTTCTTTGTCTTGAATGTCATAATAAAACTCAAATTCATGGCGGTTTTGCTAGAAAATTAGATTCAGATCAAATTAAGTTATATCGTGATAACTGGCATAACTTGATCGCTCAACAGAGATCAATAAATAGTAAAACTCCGGTTGTTAATAATGAACTTATATCTAACAAAATTGATGAAATAGACAAAATAACGTATCCCGAAAATTGTAAAGGTTTTTACATGCCTTTTTGTGATTCTGAAGTTCAATATCGATACTTTGGTTTAAATTCTGCAATGCTTAATATCGATTTTCTCGATGAGATAGAGTATTGTTTTCGGTTATTATGTATTTATAAACGCCCTACAGATAAAATCTGTGTCTCAATAACGTCATTTGTCCAATCACCCGAGACATTAACTTTATTTAAACGGTATGCTGACTCAAATTTTTTGGGGATTATTTCATGTAAAATGAATCTTTCCAGGTATTTCCAGAATAAAATGTCTGGAATTGAATTAAATGAATTAAAAAAAAATTTCCCATACAATAGATATTTTGATCGCGAAGTCCAGAGCACTGTTAACGAATTGTTGAATAAAAAAACTATAGCAATAATTGGAAAAGATAAAAAAAATGAACGAGACTTCGCAAACTCTTGGGTTAAAATGGTGAATGAATCGTATAAAGTGCCAGACCTCATCAATGACGAATTTATTGATGCCATACTGGGAAGAGGTATAAGATTTGTATGGGAGAATGTAGAATCTGAATTAAAGAAAAGAAATGTAAATGATAATAATAGATGTGGTGCATTAGATCTAATCCTTAAATGTTACTTGAATCAATTTAAGTCTAATTTTATTTTTCCCACTGGTTTTAACTACAATAACACTGAGATAGACAACAATGTAGGGTCTGAAATGAATTATTTTTACTTTCCTGCTCTTAAAAAAAGGCATGAAAAATATGAAGATACAATCAGACACCTAACACCAAATCAGTTTGTAGAATTTGTTACGTCGAAAAACGTTTCTCAATTAATGATGTGTGATGGTTGTGGTTCTTTAAAATTAAACAGATTTAATGATCTATTGAAAAAATATAATAAAAAGGTTATGTTGGATGCTAAATACTTGGGATGATTATCCGGAATTCAAGGCAACAACACCATTTGATATATTATATTTTAAACAACTAATACCTAAGAGTTTTAAGATACTTGAATTAGGGTGTGGCTATGGTCGTATACTATCTCTTCTTGAAAACGAAGGATATTTTAATCTGACAGGTATTGACTCTTCAATAGTTCAATTAAATAGAGCAAAAAAAATACTCTCCAAAACAGAATTAATCAATTGTGATATTAGATTATTAGATTATCCCCAAAATGAATATAATGTAATCATCGCATTAGGAGTTTTAGACTGTATTCTCTTTATGGAAGATATAAAAAATGTGATTCATAATATTAGGTTGAGTTTAAAATCAGACGGATATCTTTTTGTAAATATGTATTCTAAAAACAGCGACACGTTATCATTAGAGAAATATAATTTAAGTGAAGAGATTTACGGTGAAAATGGGATAATTCTTGGAAATAGTGGAATAATGTTCCATCATTATAATGATGAAGATATATTTTCATTGTTCTCTGATTTTGTTATACTTCGATCCGAACATAAAAAATTCTGGTCATTCAATCAAAAAAAACAAGTGAATGGTCTTTCCTTAGTATTACGAGTCAAAAAATGAACTCCAAGTGGAAATTTGATTTAACTATCGCACCAATATTCAATGATCATATTTCACGTTCAGTACCATATTATATTGATATGCATGATATAATTAGCGATTATATCAAACTTCATCCTAAAGAAAAGATTATTATTACTGATATCGGTGGAGCAACTGGATATTGTATTCGTGAAATTAATGCGAAAATAGGGTTTTACCATCCCACATATTATTATATTGATAGTTCCGAAGATATGCTTATACAAGCTAAGCGTGAATGTTGTGGGATAGATAACATCCACTACATTTTTGGCGATCTTATTGATATAGAGTTACCACATTCTGACATCGTCTTAGCGGTATTTACACTACAATTTATTCCAATACCTTTGAGAAAACATTGCTTAGAAAAGATATATTCTGCACTCCCCCCAGGAGGCCTTTTTTTCCTTAGTGAAAAAGTATGCAGTCCGTATAAAGACATTGAGTCGAATTTTATTAAATTACATTACGACATAAAAACAAAAAATGGATTTACTGATGAAGAAATCATTCGAAAAAAAGAAAGTCTTATTGATGTGATGTGGACTTTGCCACCTGACAAATATATTTCTGAGCTGTCTAGCATAGGTTTCTCAAAAATTGAAATCTTGTTTAAGTGCCTTAATTTTTTATGCTTCCTATGTGTAAAATAGACAAGAAGAAAATATCTGTAATTCTTTTTCAGGATCTCATTCGAGGTAAACTTGACCTTATTGGCCCGATATACAGATACCCATTGTTGCCTTAGCTTTAGATAAAAAATAAACTCATATATCAGGGAACTGTAATCGGGAGTGAGAGAGGGTAGCGTAACACGACTTGCTGAAATATGTGAAGAATCCCTATATCCAACAGTGAATTTGGAAAATAAAAACGAACTGGGCGATGAATCTAAGAGACATCGTAATAAATTATCTTACCGATAACGAGAAGGGAATGCAACCATTCATTAACAAGAATATTTTCATCAAAACGATATTTTGCATGCATTAGATGGGGTATCCGGAATGGAAAGAAACCGTGGTGCCTCACTGGAATATTGCAAGATGGATACACTGGCGATGGTGAAGTTGCATGAAGTCCTTTATAATTTGAGAATTCCTGACTTGAACTGATCATTTCGAATTATATCCACTAATATACAAGGGGGAGAATAATTTTTCATTCCCGCGGCATATTAAAAATCAGCCAGTCCTCATTTTCAATATATTTTTTTTGTTCCAAATTATACTTAAGAGGAATTTTACAATTTAATCCCTCCAAATAGGGTAAAAGCGGCCGTTTTGGAGGATATTTATCTTCCCGTTCATCTAAGGCACTATGTTCCCAGCCAAATTTTTTCATATAGGGCTTAAAGCCAAAACCATCGAAGAAGTAATGACCATCCAGTAATGTCATATACCACATGCTGGGGATTCCTCCAGTATTGGGTCGAAGAGGAATTTCCTCACAAAGTTTATCAAGAATTTTTTTCCCGTCACAATCATTTTTTTTCTCAAAGTGATTCTGTAATTTCTCCAAAGAAGGAAAAATGACTGGCGGGCTGACAAAGAGAACCGGCTTTTTTTGCAGGCTAGCCATCACAATCTCATGCACAGTACCGACACTGTAAATGTTTGTGGGAGCAAATGCGATGAGAAAATCACTAGTATCCACCATTCGCAGATCTATGTGCATGGTGGGCCAGAACTCCACATTCAGTGAAGCACGGAGGCAATCTCCATCAACAGAATCTTCAAAAGACCAGGTATTCCGCTTTTCTGCTGAGAATTCATCCTCTTTGCCATAATGATGCATACCAATTACTTCGGGTTTATTCCAGGGATCGTAAACCTTGGTACCAAGTGACTTCACAAACTGAGCGACCCGTGTACGCCATCCGGTTTTCTTCTCTTCAGCTCGGGATGCAACAAAATCCATCGGTCCCGATAAGTATACCGTTGCACCAGCCAAGATGTGCTCTTTCTTATTTAAAAAATCAGAACGGTTGGCTAATTTCATTTGGAGTGACTCATCATTCAAATTGCATTTTTTTTCAGACATATTCTCTCCATTCTTTGACGTAATTACAATCCTTGTTTTAGCTCATCTTTGACATAAATCCCTGAGCCCCGATGGATCTAAAATTTTTATTTATCATTGTGTAGTATTCGTAGAATATTTTATTTTTCTATCTGATGTTCTTGAAAATATATTCCCGAGAATTTAAAAGTAATCAAGTTGAGAGAGAAAATATGCAAAAATTGCTGATTAGTGTTCGAGGTCCAAAAGAAGCCATCGAAGCTGCAAAGGGTGGTGCTCATATTGCTGATGTCGAATATCCAATATCCGCTCTTGGAACACCATACCCACTAAATATTGTTGCCGTTCGCAATAGGCTAAACAAGGACGGTTACAATAAAGTTCTTATTTCAACGAATATCGGCGAGAAACAACATGATCGTGCTTCAACCTGCCAGGCAGCACTTGGGGTAGCGACAGCAGGAGCAGATATTATCAAATGCGGCTTGGCAGAGTTGCCATTACAAGCTGCAATATATCAGGGACAATCGTTGGTTCGCACGGTGAAATTTTTTTATCCTAAGAAGAAAGTGATCCCTGCGGTTTTTGTAGACAAAGATTTGAAACGATTCTTTGAGCCTTTTAAAGAAAGCCATGAACTTGTTACCGAAATAAAAGCGGATGGGATTCTTTTAGATACTTATAATAAATCGATGGGCAGGGGATTATTGGACTCCTGTACTCTCCAGGAAATCGCAGATTTAGTCTCTACTTTTCACAATTCGAAAAAAGAGGTTTGGATTGCAGGTTCTATTACTCTTAAGGAACTTCCAGAGCTCTGGGCTACTGGGGTTGATGTTATTTGTGTTAGAGGAGCTGCATGTGAACAAAAAGCCACAGGTCGTTTTGGGGAAGTGAAAGCGAAAATCGTTTCTAAACTTGTGGAGACAATGCTATAGTGCAATATTCAATTGTGACGATGGGCTGTGAAAAATAAAACCACAAGACATATAATTAAATTTTGATGATATTCTTTCATACGATTTCATAAAGATTTATTTCTCTAAAGAGTCTGTATTGATATTTCTCGCCAAGAATGAGTGAAAAATGTTCGAAAAAAATAATGAAAAATTTTGGAATGCGAAAGAAGTAAATTTTGGATACTTCACTGATCGGTGGAAATCTAGGGGTAAATCACAACTAAAATATTATCTTGAAGCTACCTCGTTAAACGATCTTAAGCAAATTCATCAATATTTACAATTATCAACACCACCTTTTGATGATCAAACAAATTACATTGATTCTATTCTTACTTCTCCGCAAGCGGTACAACTATTATTTCTAGAAGATTTTTTGAGAAGATTTAGAAAAAGCGTAATCGATTATCTGAAAAAAAATTATTCGACTATAAACATCGAAGACAGAGAATTCTTTCTTTTGTTCAAGTTATTAATCGATGATTCTCAAGATCATTTATTGAATATCTTTGTTTATCATAATTGGAATGCTGCATCTACGGGAACAATTTTCAATCCATTAATAACTGCAAATCCTTTTCCAATCAACATATCTTCCCAATTCCTTAACGGGGCAAATAATTTTGCAAAAAAACTTACAACAAAAAATTGGTATGATGGGCCAAAAAAAGTCCGATATATTGGAGCTTCAGATTCGATTTTCATTTTTGATAAGCAGATTGGTGATAAATTAGTTCAGACAACATCCGGACACAAACGTTTAAAACCATCAAAATACGTGCTTATCAAAGTTCAGCCGAACGGGGTGGAAATTCGGGAGATACGGGGGGGTCGAAGCAAATACATCGCAGAAAGCATTAAAAAAATTCTTGAAAATCAATTTTCTACGGAACTAATTGATGAAGCAGAAACAACTTCGAATGGAAATCTCGAAACATTTTTAGGACGGCTACGAAATCCTGACAGTCACGACGAGTTTGAGATAATATTGCTGAAAACAAAAAGATCAAAACTTGATCAAGGTACCCCAATTGAAATCGGCAATTTTAGCGTAAGTAATGATATTTCAATTGCAATTTCCGAATTAGTTGATAAAGATGTAATATCTATTGAGAATCTTTCCGACATTGACAAATTCGCAATTAGTTATTCAAAAACCCGAAAGAATGGAAAAAGAAAGTACGTCTTAGTTAAAGAACTAGAGAATGGAGCTTTGGAACTTGAAGTGAATAATAAAGAACTCAAAGACGTAGATCGTCAAGAGTTTTCAAGGATTTTTTTGGAAAGGTTTGGCATCCGATTGAACATTCCATTAGATCCAACCAACTTAGCACCAAATCAGCAAGCAATTTACAACTATTTACTTTCAGAAAAACGCGTCATTAATCCGAAATCTTTCCAGATCGTCTCAATCGATAAATTAAAACAATCAAATATAATAACCGCAATAAAGGAATTTAGATTGCGTTGTTTAAACGGAAATTGTGGTCACACAGCATATTCCCCCAATGAGTTACAACGATGCCGTGATTGTGAAGCTGAGACCCACAAGGTTCATGATTCATATAAACTTGAATTATCCGAGAGAGGAATCCAGAATTACTTTTTGGATCTTATTCGTCGAAGCAACAAATTTTTATTTCAGAGACAACGGAAAATTCAGATTAAAAATACAAAATTTACCCTATTTGAGATTCAGATAAACAACAAACCGATTTTTGTTTATTTGAATTTTAAACGACTATCAAAAACATCTTTAGATTATCTAGTTCGATCCGGTTTACCAATCCTGTTTATCAATATCGCACGTGTTGCGAATTCGACAGAAATGCAAGAAAAATTGTTCGAACAAATTGAACTCAGCGAAATCCTTGTCGATGAAGAAAAGGGTTTACAAAAAATTGAGGAGAAAATCGAAAAACTGCTGTTATACTCTTCAGATAGAATTTCCAACGCGGCTCGTAGCTCATATATTAATATCAAGGCTAAAATTTCCTTACTCACAGATTATTCTCCGAAAGAATTCGAAACGGATGTATTCAATATATTTAAACAGATTTTTCCTAGTGCCTACAAAGCGGGTGGACCCTTTGTCCCCGAAGGATTCGTCGGTCTGGAGTTCAAAACCCGTCAGAGCCATAAGCGAGTTTTTGCATGGGACTGCAAACTGGCGATACAAGCGACCTATGATCTAGATCGAGCTGAAATTAACAAAGCTTGGGGGTATATCCGTGCAGCACTCGAATCCGAAGAGTTAAAGAATTTTAATAAAAAAGTTGATCATTATCTGATAATTTCTAATTCTGTTGACCATGGCAATTTCAAGAACTTTGCTACGTCATTAAATCGAAAAAGAAAATGGGATGGTGAAAAAAGCGTAGTAAACTTCCATTCAGATGCCATTATTGAACTCCATGAACTAAATGCTAGGTATCAACAAGAGATTTTACGGAGGCCAAATTATTTTTATGAAGAATTTTTTAAAATGCTTCTAAAGGTTGATGCTGAAAGCGGATATTGTGATATTCAAAAAAGCAATATTTCTGAGTTATTTCAAAAAGTGATTTCTCTTGATCCTGAGGTTGATGAGCTGAATGGTGAAGGGGTAGCCGATCACTTACGTCGTGATGAAGATTGAATTTCATGAATGATGCAAGAGTAATTTCAAACGAATTGCCTCATGAATTGAAGAAAGATCTAATTCACAGACCAAAAACCGGCTTACGGAAAGAAATTCATTGGACAGACTTTATCATAGTTCACGCGATATTTTCATACATGGGGGGTCAGAAAGTTGATGCGGATATTGCTAGTCACTTGGAAGCGATATCAGAGAATTGTTATCGCAGGCAAAAAATCCAGCAAGGAATCTCTGACCTCATTCAAAATGCTGCATTAAGTGCAGAACCCAATAAAAATCTCTTAAAAGATCTTCAAAAGTTAGATTCCGCATTTAACGATTACAATCAATATATCGACATTCATGTCGAAAAAATAATGAGTTGTATTGAAAAATCTCCGTTGGTTGAAAAGGCCATAGAGCGGAGAAAATCTGATAATAAGTCGCTCATTCGAACATATATTCCACATAAACAGGAGTTTGCTTCAGAAGGTTTCACAAAAGCAAGTAATTTGAAGAAAGGTGAATGAATTGCATCGTTTTTGAACAATCAAATCGTAAGTTCAATAAATTATATTTGTAATTATCAATATGGGAATTTTATGTTTCTAAAAAAAATCTCAATCTCTGGTTATAAAAATTTTAATGAAAATTTTGAGATCTCTTTTTCTTCCGGTCTAAACGTTCTTGTTGGAGAGAACGGAGTTGGAAAAAGTTCGATTATCGATTCCATTCGATTATTATTAACTGAAGATGAATATGGTCGCTATGGAATTTCTGAAAGAGATTTTCATAGACCATTTGCCAAAGATGCAATAGCCTCAAAAAAAATAAAAATTGTGGCCCATTTTGAAGATTTATCAGAACATGAGCAAATTGCATTTTTACCATGGAGAGATGATGAAAAGAAAGCTCGGCTTTCTCTGATAATTGAAGACACTCAAAACAACCGTGGACGATATAATCGAAAGATGTGGGGCGGAGTTTCCCAGAGTACTCCTTATGAAAAAGAATTAGTTGATTTGATTAATTGCATTTACCTACCACCATTACGAGATGCTGAGGCAAAACTACGTGAAGGTCGAGGTTCACGGTTAGCACGTTTAATTTTAAACCTAAATAAAGATGAAACTAGCAAAGTAGGATTAGAAAAAAAAGTGAATGCATTTTATAGTGATATTGCTGGCGATAAAAACGAGACGATATACAAAGCAAATGAATTAATTAAAAAGAGTCTTGAAGAGGCAATCGGATCGGTATTTGGGCAGGATACACGAATACAATTTTCAGAAACAAACTTTAACAGAATTGTTGAAAATTTAAGATTGTTTTTCTTTCCCAAAATTATTCCAGAAGGCCAAGAAGAGACTTATCGAAGTCTTGAAGAAAATAGTTTAGGATACAATAACCTAATTTATCTCGCGACAGTACTTGCAGAATTAAAATATATAAAAGAAATCGGTGCTGATCAACAAGATTTTTTGAAAATATTACTTATCGAAGAACCGGAAGCTCATCTACACCCACAACTTCAGATAAAACTTCTAAAATATCTTCAGAACGAAACCCAAAATTCAACCATCCAAATAATTGTTACAACTCATTCAGCAGTTCTTGCGTCTGCGGCATCAATTGATTCCGTTATTCATCTTGCTTTAGGAGAAAACCGAATTACAATTCCAACACATCTGAAAGATTGTGGATTATCAATTTCCAATAAGGCATTTCTTACACGGTGGCTGGATGTAACTAAATCAACATTACTTTTTTCAAAGGGAGTGATTTTAGTTGAAGGGATTGCTGAAGCGATGGTCATACCAGAAATTGCAAAAATTGTAATTAGAGATTACAATCAAAGGAAACACCAAAATTTTCCAAAAACACTCGAAGAACAAGGGATATCTGTCATCAATATGAATGGGATTTTTTTCAATCATTTTATGCAATTATTTTGTGATCTAAACAATCAAACTCCGCCACCGGTATCAATCCCTCTAAAGTGTGCAGGTATTACTGACAATGATCCAGATTCTGCATTAAAACCCACAAAGACTTCTCCCGCCAAAGGAGAAAATTCTGCGTTGAAATTGATTGAACCTATTGATCGTTCGGCGAATTGTCGTCTTTATCGCAATTTAAAAACATTTGAATATGATTTAGCGATTGAGGGAAAAAATTTGGAACCCATGTGTGAATGTTTTTTAAAAATTTTAGATACCGATGGTTCTGTTCGAAAAACCTTTGAGACATATGTCCGTACTGATTGGACTATTGCGAGCGAGGCAATAAGAACTGATGCCGCATTTGATTTACTTAATAGAGTTAAGGATAACAAAGGGATATTTGCTCAAGTACTTGCGGAATATCTATCGTCAGATGAGAATGTAAAATTTGAAGTTCCAGAATACATCCAAAACGCAATTTATTGGGTATGTGAGATGGAAAATGTCTGATACGAAGCAGGACCTATTTTTTAAAATTTCTGATGTCTTATGCGACAATAATCAGAAAAAATCATCCGAAGAATGCTATTCATTGCATCTTTCGACAAATTCTCCGTGTAATGATTATGGAAAATGTCGGATATGGGACAAAACTCTTGAACAATTACAATATGTCGAATATGATTTGGAAAAAAATAGTTTTTTAAAAGCGTGTCCTGGGAGCGGTAAAACCGAAGTCGTAGGTCTAAAATCAGCCTATGAATTTAAAAAGTGGACCAAAAAAACAAACGGGATTGCTGTTCTAACATACACAAACAAAGCCACTGATGTAATTACTGACAGAGTTCAACAATTCGCAGGGTCATCGGGAATTTCACACCCACATTTCATTGGTACAATAGATAGTTGGATGCACAGATTCATTCTTAATCCATTTGCCCATATAGTGACCAATTATTCTGGAAATGAGGATGATCAAAGCATTCATTTGATTGACAAATCCAGTGCTGCAGGATTCTTGAAAAATAAAAAATTTTCAACACAATGCTCCTGTTTTGATACAGGATGCATCCAAGCAAATGAATTTTATTTTTTAGACAAAAAATGTGATGAAATAGTTTTTTCTTCAGGAAATTTTCAAGTCGATGCTAAAAGAAAAAAAAGTATTGTTAATAGATCTCTGAAAACCGAATTACAACAGATCAAGACAGAATTTTGGAAATCGGGTTTTGTTACACACCAAGATGTGGATATTATTTGCTATAAAATTCTGAATGATAATCCCGAAATATGTAAATTAATATCAAATCGATTTACCATCATCATTATTGATGAGTGTCAAGATTTATCCTCTATTAAACTTGATATCTTTCGTTTATTAAAAAATAGGGGTTCAACATTTCACTTAGTCGGCGACCTTCATCAATCTATTTTTTCCTATAACAATGCGGATTTCACAAAAATTATTCAATTTTCTGAAGAGGAAAAATTTACTATTATCCCATTAACAAAAAACTTTAGAAGCGTTCAATCGATTGTGAATACCTGTTGTAAACTTGTGAAAAACGAGGAAACAATACTTGGATCTGATAATATTCCAAATAAGAATCACTGTCTCATTTTTAGTTATCAAAAAGAAAAGATACATGAGATACCTAAAAAATTTTCTGATTACCTAGTTGTAAACGAATATGATGTAGAAAAATCAGCCATCCTGATAAGAAATAAGTCTAACAAGAATTCATTGATGGGAAGGACAATAACACAAAAAATTATTTTTTCCAAACTAGCACCGACTGCGATATATCTGTGGTCATTCGAAGACATAGAATTCAAAAAAGAATCGCTAACTTATTTTGGATTTTTCTTATCAAAATTTTTATTTCCTAATGAAAAGCGAAACTACAGAAATTTTTATGGCCCAATTGATGTTCCAAATCATCAATGGAGATTATTTCTTGCGAATCTGCTTAACCGTTGCAGCCAACAAGGATCATTAGCCGATTTTACTCAAATTTGGACAGACTGGAGGGTAAAATTTAACGAGAGTTTCCCTGTAATATTTGAGGATATTCGATCTCAATATGAATGGCTTGCATCAGAAACAATTACTGAAAATAATATGATAAAAACCTCACCACCAGGAAATAAAAATTCTCCGGTTATTGAGACAATAAATGACATTAAACACCAAATTGATAAAACAATTGAATTATCAACGATTCATTCAGCTAAAGGAAAAACATTTGATTCAATTTTACTCGTGTCCTCATATCAATCATCTGGCGAAAGAGATACTGGTAGTGGATATTGGCAACATTGGTTAGACATTGATAATGCTAATGGCGAATCAGCACGTTTTGCTTATGTCGCAAGTTCACGTCCAAAATTCTTATTAGCATGGGCAATTTCTGAAAAAGATTATGAAGATCCATCCAAAATTGACCAACTTAAGAATTATGGATTCGTCCCTGCTGGTTCTTTGGGCATAAACGAAGGCTCAACTAATCAAGGGCAACTCAAATTGGAAGATTGGTTTTAATTTAGTCTTGAGCAATTTCACCGTCCACCTCCCACCATTTCCATCTCCCACACCATAAATAAAATCCGGCACAACCCTCATCCCCCTCCCCATCATCCCGGCCTCGCCACCACCGGGCCCTGACCCGCCCGATAATTCCCTCATAGCAAAAAAAGCAAAAAAAGAAAAACTCGATAATCCCCATCAGCATCTCCTCCCGCCCCACCAGTCAATCCCATAAAAAAATACCCCCAGCACCACCGCTATTACGGTCGACAGCGCCATCCCCTTCAACTGCACAAGCCCCATATCAACCGACGCCCCCGAAACCCCGATAACCAGAATAAGCGAAACCAAAAGAAGATTCCGGGGCAGCGACAGGTCGGTCTTCGCATCAATGAGCATCCGGATACCCGATGCCGTAATGACCCCAAACAGCAGCAGCGAGACCGTCCCCATGACGGGGCCCGGGACCGACTGGATGGCGACGGGGATCTTGCCGCAGAACGAGATCGCAATCGCGATCACGGCAGCCCCCGCAAGGACCGCCGTACTGTAGACCCGCGTTATCGCCAGCACGCCGATATTCTCCGCGTACGTGGTGTTGGGCGTGGAGCCGAACATTCCCGAGAGGACCGTGGAGATCCCCTTGCCGAGCAGCGTCCGTTCGATCCCCGGGTCCGCCATCAGGTCGCGGCCGACAATGGTCCCCGTGACTTTGAGATGGCTGATCAGTTCGACAAAGACCACCAGCGATGCCGGGATGATGAGGATGATCGCCGGCGCCGACAGGACCGGCGTATAGATGGTGGGAAAGGAGAACCAGGGGGCCAAAAGAATCGGGTCAAAGACCGCACGGCCCAGCAGGAGCGAAACAACATATCCCGTGACAAGCCCGAGAAGAATCGGAATGAGCCGCAGGAATCCCCGGCATGCCGTCATGCCGGTGATCATGACGCCAAGCGTCACCAGGACAATGCCGAGGTTTGTCAGGTCCACCGGTCCGGTCGTGAGCCCGGCCATCGCCGCCGCCGTCGGTGCGAGTTCAAGGCCGATGACCGCAACGATCGCTCCCATGGCTGCATCGGGAAACACGGTGTTAACCCAGCCGATCCCGGTCTTCTTGATCACGCCCGCCAGCAGGATGAACAGGATTCCCGATGCGATAAAACCCCCGAGAGCTGCGCCATACCCGTACAGCGGGATGATGATAAGCGCCGGGGGAAGGAACGCAAAACTCGAACCAAGGTACGCCGGGACCTTCCACTGGCACACGACCAGAAAGATCAGCGTGCCGATCCCGTTGAAGAGGAGAACCGTGGACGGGTCAACGCCCAGCAGCACCGGCACGAGAACCGTTGCACCGAACATCGCGAGCAGGTGCTGCAGCGAGAGCGGCGCGAAGATGGCAAGCGGCGGACGTTCGTCCACTCCTACAACGGGTGCGGGCATGGGATTTTTTCCTTATCTCAAAATTGCGCCGGGATTCCTTATGGTAGTTAGTACCCGGCCGGATGTATCGGGTACGCCAGGTTCCCACTAAATTCCTCATAAGCACCGGGTCGCGACAAGAAAATGAATACAATTTTTACTCAACCGGATACATTTTGTATTCATACGAGAACCATTTCCTGGTTCTCCGGTGGCATTGGCACCCCCGCCTCTCAACCAGGTCAGGGTACAACCCATCACAATAGCCAGAACATGTCGGGTTATAACCCATCACAACCAAACCTTTATGGAGGGGTATAACCCTACACACTAGTGTGACAACACTCTTCGAACTGCTCGCAAGCCAGAACCCGTGGTGGAGCGGCCTGCCGTTCGATACCGGCAGGGAACGGCAGAAGTATCTCGCAACGATCCGACGCTATCTCAGGACGGGCGAGATCATTGTCCTCAGCGGAGTCCGGCGCTCGGGAAAGACCACCCTGCTGTACCAGACCATCCGGCTGCTCATCACGACCAACAAGGTACCGGCAAAAAATATTCTCTTTGTCAACTGCGATGAGCCGGAAATGGCGGACCGGAAAAACGCACTGCTCGAAGCCGTCGACACGTACCGCAGGGAAGTCGCGGCAAAAGGCACCATCTGGCTTGTCTTTGATGAGATCCAGGCCGTAGAAAACTGGGAGCGGGAGATAAAAACCCTCTACGACCGCAAACAGTGCAGGATCATTCTCTCGGGCTCGTCTTCGTACCTGCTGGACTCGCAGGTCTCCACTCTGCTCTCGGGCAGGTACTTTTCTATTCCCGTCTTTCCACTGGATTTTTCAGAATACCTCCGGTTTCATGGCATTGTCGTGCCCAAAGATGCCACAACACGGGCAGCGCAAAAGTACGAAGTCACCACCCGCCTCCGGCAGTACCTCCATGAAGGCGGTTTTCCCATTGTCGTGCTCCAGCAGGATGAACGAACGAAACAGGATTACCTCAGGGCCTACTACGACAGCATCGTGTACCGGGACATCATCCGTACAAACGTGGTCCGGAACCAGAAAGCCCTGGCAGCTCTCCTCCATTATCTCTTCACCAACATCTCCTCCCCGTATTCATACCGCCGCATAAAAGAGATGCTTGGGATCGATATTGACACGGTCCGGGATTATATCCACTTTGCCGGCATGGCAAAGATCCTCTTTGAGGTACAGGCTTTTTCGTACTCGCTGCCGGCACAGGCACGGCAGAATAAAAAGATCTACTGCATCGATAACGGACTCAGGAATGCAGTCTCGTTCCGGTTCTCACAAGACGAGGGAAAACTTGCCGAGAATCTTGTCTTTGTAGAACTCATGCGGTCCGGCCAGACCCCGTATTACTGGAAGGGAGTCCGTGAAGTGGATTTTGTCATCAGGTCCAGCGACAACACCCTGACTGCAATCAATGTCTGCTACAGTGATGAGATTCCAGAACGTGAATATGAAGGCCTGCGGGAATTTGCCGGGGAATTTGACGGGAAGGTAAACGAGCTCCTGATACTTACCAAAGATTACGAGGCGGAGGAGGGAAATATTTCCTGCATCCCGCTCTGGAAGTGGCTGCTTGAAAATGAAAGTCCTTGAATTCACAACGGCAGTTTCATTTTTTTATACGTGGCCGGAAGACTGAACCCAGTCAATGGTAAAACGGGGGTTGCAAAACCCCTCATCCCCCTCTCCGGCATCAAAGCCTCGCCACCACCGGGCCACGATCCAACCGAGCACAAAAAAGCAGAAACGAGAAAAGCAGCCAACCAATAATTTCGTCAAAACGATAGAAAATAGAAATACCGGGAAAAACCCGGCTACCCCCGGTACAACCCCCTCACCCCCGGACCTGCATAACGATCACGCCTTCCGGACAAAGATGCGAGCACAAACTGCACCCATCGCACCGGTTGCGATCAATCACCACTTCCTGTTCCCGCAACGAGATCGCATGGTATCCCCCGTCCCGGCACGCCACCACACAGCGGCCGCAGGATGTGCACCGTTCGGGAAAACCTGTGGTGGCGAAACGGGACTCGCTCCGGGAGAGAGAGGTATGCGTGCCGATACGCGGAACGGCACGGCCCCTGAGTGCCTCGACATCCGGACCTCGCCACCCCAGCCGTCTCAATAGAGAGACCAAATGGGATCTAAGAGAAAAACAGATGCACCCCCCACCGCTACATTAATCCCTCCCCCCTTCCAAAACCCGGATCATCATGCCGGAAGCCCACCAAAAAATCCTCTTCATCGCCTCCGAAGACGAGGAGAACCTCTCGGTGCGCTACCCGGCAGCCTCGCTCGTGCAGGCCGGCCATGCGATCGGGATCGCCTCCTTCTCCGCCCCGGCAGACACACCGGGGGTCCTCGCACGGATACAAAAGTTCAGGCCGGACCTGATCGCCGTCTCGATGGCATTCCAGAGCCGGGCGCCGGCCTTCTTCGAGCTCATCCGGACAATCCGGGAGAGCGGCTACACCGGCCATCTCTCCACCGGCGGGCACTTCCCCACGTTTGAGTTTGCGAAGATCCTGGAAACCCAGCCCGGCATCGACAGCGTGGTGCGGTTCGAGGGGGAGCAGGCACTGGTCGAACTTGTGGAGCACCTCGGGGGGATGCGGGAGATCGCGGCGGTTGCAAACCTCGTGTACCGGGACGGGGATGCACTCCGCGAGAACCCGTGCATCGATCGCTTCCCGGACCTCGATGCCCTGCCGTTTCCGGTCCGGAACGACCGCCCGCAGGTGCGCCTCGGGGAGAACTTCGCCACGCTGGTCGCGAGCCGGGGGTGCTGGCACGCGTCGTGCGCCTACTGCTGCATCGGGGCGTTCCATGCGGGAAAGACCGGGAAGCGGCATGCCCTGCGGAGCACAGGAAATATCGCACAGGAGATCGCGTGGCTCTACCATAAGCAGGGCGTGCGGCTCTTCCAGTTCCATGACGACAACTTCCTGCAGGCACGGGAAGAAGACAACATCGCGAGGCTCGACGAGCTGGTGGCAGTGCTCGGAAAAGAGGGGGTCGATCTGGAAAAGACTGCCTTTCTCATCAAGGCCCGGCCGGACTCGATCACCGAAGCAGTCGCGGCCCGGCTCGACCGGCTCGGCGTTGCGGGGGTTTTTTTAGGCGTCGAGAACGCAAGCGCGACCGGCCTTCGTGCCCTCATCCGGGGCTCAAAGGTTGACCACATTGACCGGTCGTTTACGCTGCTCCGCCGCTACAACATGGTCGTGACCTACAACCTCTTGATCTTCCACCCGGACGCAACGTTCGACGAGATCAACGCAAACATCCTCTTCATGAAGAAGCACCCGGAGTACCCGTTCGATTTCGGGCGGGCCGAGGTGGTGGCAGGCTCGCCCCTGGAACGGCAGGTTCTGGAGGGGGGTCTCCTGCAGGGGAGCTGGCCGAACTGGGACTACCGGATACGGGACCCGGACGTTGACCGGCTCTTCCGCATCAGTCTTGCCACATTCCGCCGCCCGGATGCCGGATATTCAATGCTTGCCCACAGCATGATCGCACTCGCGTACGGGGCCTACACCGTGCACCGCCTCTGGCCCGGCCCGGCAGCAGAGAGCGTGCTCACCGATACCCATGCCCTGATCGCAGAGAGCAACGCGTTTGTTCTCGACCACATCTTCCGGATGTACGCGCTCGCCGCACAACCGGACCCCGGGGAAGAAATCGATCTGCTGGCAGGCTCCATCCGCAACGGGTGCAGTGAGCTCAATGCCAAAGCCGCATCGCTCACGCAGCGGATGAACCGGTTGCAGGTCGCAGAAAAGAAGTTCCGGCACGCCGGTGTGCCCGGCGCTCTCCAGCACTCGCCCCTGCTCCGGGGCATCTTCCGGGTCTAGACCCCACGATAAAATTCATTATCCCCAACACCGAGTATGAACTAATGACCGCTTCAGACAGTCTCCTGCAACCCAACGGGCTGAAACTGATCTTAGCGGTAACGCTCCTCCTCCCGCTCTTCGTTGTTGTCGTGCTCCTCTTCATGCTTACCGACATCGACATCCTCATCCTTGTCGTCATCACACTCGTGGTCAGTTACCTTGCGGCCTGCCTCATCGACTCGCTGGTCGACAACCGGAACGTCAAGATCGCCATTGCGTCCATTGCCGCCTTAATCACCCTCGGGCTCGGGTATCTCATTGTCCGGAGCATGACGGTGATCTGCGACCCGGTCCATGATCCCGGCGGCATCATCTGCGATCCGGTCCACATCCCGGATACCACCCCGGCACCGACCGTGATTGCCACCGTCCAGCCCACTGCCACGACCCCGATGATCTGCGACCCGGTCCACGAGCCGGGCAGCATCGGGCCGGGATACGGGGTCACGCCCGGCATCGCAACGGGTATCGTTGCGCAGAAACTTAACGAGTGCCGGAAGAAATGCGAAGAGTGAGGGGAAGAGCCCGTCAGGACTCTTGCAGGTCAGCGCTGTCAAAAACAAGATAACCATCGTCCCGAGCAACACTCTTCCTCGCGGTCGATGAATTCCTAATCATGATTAGTACTAATCACGATTAGGATTTTTAATTCGTCGCGGGTTCTGGTGAACCGGAATCCTGGAACCAGGGATATCCTCAAATCCCTAGTCTTTTAAAAGACACAGAATTGCCCTGTTCCTCACCGGGTTTTCCCGCTCAACTTTAAACGGTAGTACCTGTACCCGCTCCGGGATCGCAGTATCGCGGGGAGTATACCGGTTAACGAACAGCACTGCATCACAATCACGCCTTCCGGACAAACAGAGGAGCACAGGCTGCACCCATCGCACCGGCCCGCATCCATCATGACCTGCCGGTCCAGAAGCGAGATCGCATGGTACCCCCGGTGCCGGCATCCCGTGGAGACTGGAGACATTCAGCTCGATCGCATCCGCCCCGGCTGCCTGCACGAGACCGGCAAGTGCCTGCTGTTCGTGTGGTTCAGGCGACGCTATGATGCTCGCAACCAAGAGCCCCTATCCGGCTATCCATCACGATTTACCGTATATGAAAAAAGAAAAAAATGGATCAGTCCTTTCTCTTTGCAATGACAGCCACAGCGATACCGAGGGCAAGGAGGATAACTGCGGTTTCGATACCGGATGTCGTCGGGGGAACCGAAGTTACCGGGGTCTCGCACGAATAGCCACACCCTCCGGGGCAGCCGTCTTTCAGCAGGCAGGCCAATTTTCCGGATGGACATGGGGGAGCTGTACAATAGACGATGGGTCGTGTAACAGTACAGAGCGCTTCACTGTGGGTTGTATAACTTGCCGGGATCTCGTTGACATTGGATGAGAACCAGAGTTCGTCAATGATTGCTGCTGAACTGGTGGTATCTTTCTTGGTTATTTTCATCGTGTGGGATCCCGCACCGAGATTAACCGTAGAGAGTTTGTCCCAGCCATAGCCCGTGGTACCCCGGTTGAATGCGTTCGCTGCATCGAACGTACCGATCGTTGCCCCGTCAATCGTGACCGTGACCTGGCGGTCTCCTGTCGCATGGTTGGTGTCAGACCAGTCCCTCATCCACATGACGTAGGTTCCCGCTGAAGGGGCATTGATTGTATAGGTGAGCGTATCCCCGCCGTGGGAGAGATAGTAGTCACCGGTTCCCGACCAGTCGCTGCCCCGCCAGGTCGGGCATTTTTCTTCGGAGCTGTCCCATTGTGCACCGGTCTTCTGGACATTTGCGTCGACATAGTCCTCTCCCTCCACGATTATTTTCTGGGTGGGCGTGGGGGTTATGGGTGTTGTACCGGCACAGAGCGCTACGCTGTGGGTTGTATAGCTCGCAGGGATCTCGTTTACATTGGATGAGAACCAGAGGTCATCAATAATTGCTGCCGAACTGGTGGTATCTTTCTTGGTTATTTTCAGGGTGTGCGAACCGGCCCCGAGGTTGACCGTGGTGAATTTATCCCAGCCATAGCCCGTGGTCCCCTTAGTGAAGGAGGAGGCTGCATCGAATGTACCGATCGTTGCCCCGTCAATAGTAACCGTGACCTGGCGGTCTCCGGCCGCATGGTTGGTGTCAGACCAGTCCCTCATCCACATGACGTACGTTCCTGTAGCAGGCGCATTTATCAGGTAGGTGAGCGTGTCCCCGCCATGGGAGAGATAGTAGTCACCGGTTCCCGACCAGTCACTGCCCCGCCAGGTCGGGCACTTCTCCTCGGTGCTGTCCCATTGTGCGCCGGTCTTCTGGACATTTGCGTCAACATATTTCTCACCGTCAATGATTATTTTCTGATTTGACGGGACGGGTGTCGGGGTTGTCGTGGTTGGCAGCAGGGTCGTTCCACCCCCGTCATTGAGATTGAATGTCAGGGTTGCAACTTTGGTATACGCCCGCTCGCCACCGGAATTGGGAATGGGAGTGGTGATAATCATATCAACCTTCCATGGGCCGTTAAACTGGTAAGAGGGTTTGCCGGCATTGTGCTCCGGTTGAAACCGGTATACCGTCATCCTGGCCTGTCCGTACTCGAGATTGTTGCCCGAACCAAAATTTACATCCGAAAAATCAACGGGCTGATCTACATAGGCCATCTGGCCGTCGACATTAACGTTCCACAGCGTCGGATTGATATCTTTAAACCAATCCTTCCCATCGGGCGTGAAAACCCGGTAGGTAAACTGGGGCCGGGAACCATCTGCCATGGAAGTACCGGGAGAGATTTGTATCCATGCATCAATATTCCCATCACTTCCCGTATCTGATGTTGTCCATGTTGTCTTCGGTTGTAACATGTTACCACCAGTCACGTAAGTACTGGTACCTGATTTAATGACGCTCGGGATTGCAGCCACGGGCAAGATAACTACAAGCAGCACCAGCGCAACCAGGCATATAACCTTAAACTGTTTTTCCATTCTTGTCCTCCTCACACAGGTTCATGATACCATGGGAACAACACAGGCTATGGATTGGTATGACGGGACTGTATTGTCCACGTATCTGAATAGAGGAAATCACGGCATATACTTTTCCCTATTTTTTATTCCGGGGTAAAAACCGTATAAGGAAAAATACTCTGTGTAGTTGTGTCCTTTTCCATAAATGGAATGAAAAAATACTCTGCAATATCGCATCAGCTGTTTCTCTTCTTTCTGATCATCACCGCCAGCCCTCCGGCAAGGACAAGGGAAACGAGAACAACATACGCAGGCAGGGGAAGGTAGCTGTAGCTGTGGGGAGTTATCATTGGCGTGCGGGGGGGTGTCGGGACCGGCTCGTAGCGTTCGGGAGGAATGGCGAACCGCAGGGTGCAGGCGTCACCCTGGTGCAGGCTGGTGCAGTCTGGTCCGGGAGTATTGGCAAAATTCCTGATGATGAAGTGCTCACCGTTCAGTTCCCCGTCGAGATCGCAGGAATTGATATGCAGATCCTCAATGCCAGAGTAATACTGATAAATTGTGCACCCGTATGTCGGGCATGTTGCAGAGAACCAGAAGACGTTTTCCCGTTCCGATGGCTTTGACGGGGAGGGATAACTCCCGGAAGGGTGATTTCCGTAACAGTTTACGGTGAACGTGACCGGTTCATTGACCGGAGTCCCGTTATTCTCAAAGTATACTTTCGTCGGGGTGATCGGTTGTATGACATCTGCCGATACCGGAGCAACCGCAAACAGGGCAAAAGCAATCATTGCCAGTACTGCGGTGTAAAACCAGATCGTACGCGAGGATGGCGAATGCATGAGAGATCCTTCCAGCATTTGTTTATGATGTGAAAATGTGCGTGATATTATTTAAGCAAAACTCCTTTGAACAGTCCTGGACGGGAGAGATGCACCCCCTAAAGTTTGCTGTATTTTAATTTGCTCTTCATAATACGGATTGCCGGGCGGGTGAAGCCGCCGGAGGATTACCTTTAGGAAAAACCAATGGGAAAATTTCAGGTTCGTGATATTTATATCTCCTTCATCCAAACAGGATATAACAACGTGTTAAAAAGAGGATGGTATCCCCCATGTCATTGTCACAATCCACACAGTCACCGCTTGCCCGGCTCGTACTCTTCATGGTCTGCCTGGCAATTGCCGGGAGTTGTATAGCCGGAGCCCACTATTATACCGTTGACCTGCCGCAGCAAAAGGTGACACCTCCCGACAATGGCGCAACGTGGGGCTATAAATGCGATATCTGTAAAGCCAACTGCGTTGGTAAGACGGATATCTGGTATTGTCTCCAAGAATGTGACCTGATCTGCTGAACTTTTTTTTGCTAAAAGTCGATCTTTTTTCCGGATTGCGCCCCCGTATTTCCCTGTCGGTATGGTTATAGCAAAAATTCCCGGGAGATAAGAAACTACCCCCAGAGAGGATCTCAACCGGAGATTCCTGCCCGGGACACATCTCCTTTTAAGATCTTGCGCTGCGGTTGACCGGTGAATTCGGTCGTGGTTTTTCCATAGTAAACCTCAAGAACTTCCGCCAGTTCTACCTTGTATTTTCCAAAGGGTATTCTCAAGGAAACATCCCTGATGATGAGATTGGCTACACTGTGTGTAGCGGATTGAGCTGGTCTCATTACCGGCTCCTGATGCGGGTGGAAAATTCCGATGCCCGCCGACATTATATCCGGGAAGGAATCAGCCAGAACTGGAGTGTACGGACTCTTGAGCGGCAGATTGATTCACTCTCTTATGAACGGTTGTTGAAAACCCGGGACGGGAAGATCGTAAAACCCGCAGTTCAGAAAAAGAAAATACCGGATAGTCAAAGCCCCGAGGAATTCATCAGGGATCCGTATGTCCTTGAATTCCTGCATATCCCTTCTTCAGATTCTTTCCTTGAACACGAGCTTGAGCAGGCCCTTATCGATAAACTCCGGCACTTCCTCCTGGAACTGGGAAAGGGGTTCTCCTTTGTCGGGCGCCAGTACCGGATCTGTACGGAAACTTCCGAGTTTTACATCGACCTCGTCTTCTATCATTATATCCTGAAATGTTTCATCCTCATTGACTTGAAGACCGGAAAGCTGACACACCAGGATATCGGACAGATGGACATGTATGTGCGGCTGTTTGAGGACCGGATTAAAACCGAAGGGGACAATCCAACGATTGGTATCATCCTCTGTACAGAAAAAGACGAGACTATCGTCAGGTACTCGGTTCTCAAGGATAGTCACCAGCTCTTTGCATCCTGGTATAAACTGTATCTTCCCAGCGAGCAGGAACTTGTTGCAGAAATCGAGCGGGAAAAAGAGATTATGCGGAGGTTGGATCGTGATCGCTCCGGTTAGGTAATGAAGCAGGGATCCTGAAGCCGGGATGTGCAGTCGTTGGGCGGGGAAAGGGGGCGTTTGGTAATCACCGGTATACGACGGGCTCAAAACCCATGAGGAATTCTTCAGCGGGCGAACGGTGAATTTCCATAATTTTTTTAGCAGAGTAAAAAGAGGAAGATATTTCGCACCAGTCCTCAACAGAAATATATGGCCGACCTGGACCCCTTCTTCTTCAAAATAAATTCCTGGTCCTTCACCAAACACCGGGTCTGGAACCGGTGCCAGCGCCAGTACTATTTTGAATACATCGCTCCCTACGTCAAATCCGCCCCGGTCGTTGATCCCGAAAAGATCCGGTGGCTCAAGAACTTCACCTCCAAATTCGTTGTCCAGGGCCAGCTCATTCACGATATCATCGATCAGCAGATCCAACGCCATTGCGAGAACAAGCCGATGGATCAGGCCGGGGCAATGAATGAGTTTACAAAAAAAGTTTTACGCTACAAAAATATTGGCGGCGAAACATTCACCGAATATCACAATGGCGAGAAGATCCCGGGTTCATTCTATACGTTCATCGATGAGAACGGGAAGACCTGCCTGCATACATTCTTTGGGAAGTGGCCAGACTATTTGAACCGTGAATGCCTGCGGCACGAGACGTTCGATCATTTCAACATCGGGGATGTGGGAGTAACGGTCAAGGTGGATTTTGCCGGGAGGATGCCGGATCGCACGCTCATCATCACGGACTGGAAGACCGGCCGGGACGATGACGATTACGAGTCAGAACTCCAGATGGCGGCGTATGTGCTCTGGGCAAAGGAGTATTACACGATGAATGTCGATCACATCGGCACCGAACTCGTGTTCTTGAAAACCGGTGCAACGAAACCCTATGCCTTCTTCGAAGATCAGTTGAGCGAGGTGCAGGAGATGATCCCCCGGGAATTCGCGGCGATGAATGCTTCCTATGAATATGGGGATTTTCCGGCCCGGCCTTCGCAACGGGAGTGTCTGAGTTGTAAGTTTGCGGAGGTTTGTCCGGAAAGAAAAATGTAAAAAAAACTGATTTTTTCAGGATTTTAATCAATTCAAACCTGAAGGCGTTTAGATTTTCACGCGAACCGGATCTTTAATCTTTGAAAAATCCCGATCGAATGTTGCAATCTTCGGAATTGAATGTTCCCTGCATGTGGCGACAATCAGCGCATCGTTGAGAAAGTGCGTGGGTGCGGGCAATTTCTGTGATAGCGGAAAGATTCGATGAGTCGGAAACGATCGCGAGTTCGGAGAATACATCATTCAGATTGCGGGTGAATTCGTCAGCAAACCCATAGCCTTTATTGAGAATGTGCTCTTTTAGTTTCGCTGTACCGGTAATCCCGAATTCATCTTCCGCAATGATCCGGAGCCCTACAAAAAAGGACTCTTCATAGACCGACATGCTCACTGCACAGGTACCGGAGAATGACGAGAAAAAATCCCGTGCTCTCCGGGTTGTATCAGTTTCAATGATCAGCGGGATAATAAAAGAGGTATCTAAGAAGAGGTCTATGAATCATCTCGAAGAGCGCTGATGCGTTCCGAGGTAAGTTTCTTCTTTAACTGTATGGGCTCGAAGCTGAGCTTCTTCTCGATGGTCACCCGGATTCGCTCTCCCTCCCGAAGCTGGATCTTGCCAACCGGTTTGAGAACATTATCCTCATAGATGCATTCAATTGCCTTGCCCATCAGTTCACCTCTTTTGTGTACTGGGATATAGGTCGGGGATTATTATAGGGTTTGTGCACAGTAGGTTACTGGCCGGTTCCCGCATGGCGGTGCGCTCGCGGGAGCGCCCCGTTTAGTCCGGTTGAGGAGGTTACAAGTGTTTGTGCCGGCACCATGAAAAAAGACAACACGGAATAACAATCCAATTCATCCCCCATAATCAGGATAAACCGGAACAAAAGTTACCGGCAAGTATTTATTGTGAATTGGGGAAGGATCATATACGTAACTACATGTCCATCCAGAAGCGGTATGAAACCGTTATCCGGCAATTTGTCCGGCAGGCACAGGAGCGGTACACTACCCATATCGACAAGATTATTCTCTACGGGTCAGTAGCAAGGGGTGATGCGAACGCAGATTCGGATATCGATCTCCTGGTGCTCTGGAATGGGGATGAACACGAAGGCTGGCGGGCAATGACCGGCCTTGCTTTCGATATCATGGTTGATACCGGCGATTATTTGTCGGTCAAGGTCATGAACGCAAAAACATTCAGCGGTACATCCCCGTTCGGGCAGAATGTCTTGAGAGAGGGGATCACGGTTGCCTGAACGGGATCTCACGCTTGCGGCAGAAACACTCGGGGCCGCTGAATATCTTCTGAAAGGCGGATACTATAACGATGCGGTAAGCCGTGCATATTATGCAATGTTTTATGCAGCCCGGGCATTGCTTGCGAGCCGCGATCTTCACCCGAAGGGACACAAAGGTCTCATCATCCAGTTCGGGCTGGAGTTTGTCAAGAAGGGATTCATCGAAGAAACCTATGGCAGGGCTCTCTCCTATGCCAAAGAGCGCCGGGAAACTGTTGATTACAATATCGATGCAACAATGACACCGGATGAAGCGGGGATCATCATCGCGGATGCACGGAATTTTCTTGAAAGGATTGAACGTGCATTCGACGAAATGGGATTGCAGAAATAATTTCTTTTAGATTGCCACTTTTTTCATTGAGAGGAGTGATAATTCCCAACCGTATTTCACCTGTCCCGCTGAAGTCCGGGGGCTGGCCTTCACAAGTAGAGTGATGCAGCCGTGAACCGGTAAGCGAGGGGGGTTTGGCACTCAACGGAGATCATGAGGTGGAGAGGCAGCCCGATTATTTTTTTGTGGCAAATTTCAGCTTAACATTTTTAATAAAACCCTGTTGCATCACATTTTCACGTTCCCGGTGTCCCCTCGGAGACCAGGAACAGATCCGCCTCCTGCAACTCGATAAATCCGGGATTCATGTCTCTGAATATCTTTGCGATCTTCCGCCCCGCGAAGTGCTGGAGCAGAAACTAAAAGTCTGCGATGCAGGCTGCACGGGAACGACTGGCGGCCCAGGGAGCGAAGTAGTGAGAGGAGGCCGGGAAAATTCAGGTAAGACCCCACACTTGGACCCATGTACAGGGATGGGGCACCACCTCATCCCAAATAAGCCCGTAAAATGCTCCTTTTGCCAATCGGACGAAGGCTGTTTTTTGAGGGAGGGAAATGGTGTCCACGCTCATAAAGAATACCGATTAAACGGGGTATTTTCTCCTTCGGGCCGATTTGCAGGGATTTTGGCCGTGCAATTTAGCGGGCTTCCAGCAGCCCCTTTTTTTCGCTGGGGGGTAGGAGGGTCAAAGGGAAAAGAACCCCCTTTTTCAAGATCGATTATTCCGGCCCGGGACTATGTAAGAGATGCTCTTTTCGCAGACCCGCTTCTCCGACGGAGACAGGGTGTGCAGGGGGATGAACAGGGTAACATTTTCCTGCATTATTTGAGCAGATTGCCCGATTTTTGTTCACTGCATTTTTTTGGCTCCTATTTTGGGCCGTAAATGTCAAAAAACGACCTATTCGAGTTTTAAAAGTTTCCTCTTTATTGCGCTTTGGATGGCCGATCTCCTTCCGGATGGGGGGTAGTGGGTGGAAAATGAAAAGAAGGGCTGTTTTGGGGCTTCGATCCGAAAATCTTCCGGCGTGTACCGACGTGAATTTTACCCGCTTGGTAACGGACCCCCAGTTATGCAAAATATCCAGGAGTTTTCGATCGAACAGGGGGTGATCTGACCTGAAACGGGGCTCATTTTGGGCTTTGTTTAGGAATTTTAAGGAAACGGAGGGCGTGGCGTGCCCGGATTGGTGACGTTGTTAAGTGCCTAGAAAAAGGGGATTCTGGGGGTGTGAGTAAGGAGCGAGCGAGGGTGAGATTTTTATTTCAGGGTTCACTTGAAATTTTTTCACACACATTCTGCTCAAAAGTTTTCAATCGATGTGTGGCTGAAAATTTTCCGGCAAGTCTGGTTGATCGGTACGCGACTTTCAGGCAGGGCCCGGAGGGTCGATTGAAATTTTCCGGGCAAGGTCCGGCAGATTTTTTTCAATCAAGGTCTGCCCGGAATTTTTCAATCAAGATCCGATTACAAATTTTCAAGCAGGGTCTGATGCATTTTTCCCGCACGCCCGCTCGTCGGAGAGGCAGATGCGGATTCATGTTTCAATCAAGGTCTGACTATTTTTTTTCAGTCAGGGTCTGCTCAAAAGTTTTCAATCAACGTGTGGTTGAAAATTTTCAGGTAAAGTCTGATTGATCCGGAAATGATTTTCAATCGGGATCCGTATCGCGAAGAAAAAATTCCGGGCAAGGTTAAAATTGATTCAGACTTACCAGAGTCGATTGTTTTTTCCCGCCACCTCGGGCAGATGCCGGGGAAGATGGTACCTGTTTGAGATAGTGGATCGCCTCATCCGCAGAATCGATGGGAATTGCACCCCGGTTACATAATTCGGCAAAGCCTTTCGCTGATTCCTGATCACGATCGTCAGGCCTGCACACAAACACGGGCTTCCCCTGGGACTGGGCTGTTGTCACCTGACGTAATGTCCCGCCACCGCCATGAGATTCAACCGCAATAACGCATTGGGATATTCCGCTCGTAAGCCGGTTCCGGGAGATGAACCTGCCTTTATGCGTTTTGACGAACGCTGATACTTCAGAGATTATTGCACCCGATTGCATGATTTCCCGGGCAAGGGAATAATTCGATCTTGGATAAATATCGTCGATGTGACCGGCAAGAATGGCAATGGTTTTTCCTCCGGCATCAAGAGCTCCGCGATGCGCCTCGGTATCGATTCCCGATGCAAGCCCGCTGACTATGGTGTACCCTACTTTAACAAAGGAACTGCTCAACTGCCGGGTAATTTGTTTCCCGTATTCTGAAGGGGTGCGTGTACCGATAATTGCAATACAATTACTGAAATCCACCAGGTTTCCCTTATGATACAGCAATAACGGGGGGTCCGACAGATCCCTGAGTTGACCGGGATACCTATCGGAGTCATAGGGGATGAGCTGCGTCCCGGACGCCCGGATCCGTGCGATCTCCCCGGCATACAATGAAAGATCCGAAGTTGAGAGGGATTCCCTGATCTTCTGGTATGCTTTGAATAATTGCGGATTCTGTTCGGCATAGAGCGAATCCGGGGAACCGGGGATCAGTCCTGCAAGAAAATCCTGTACTTTTGCATTCCTGAAATATTCATTGGCAAAGCCGGTATTCCGGGAAGTTTCCTTATCGTTGACACAGGCAAGCAGGGATATCCGGTCATACATGATGTGCATCCTCCCGCTCCAGAAATTCAAGTCGTTTGCGATCGATACCGCGTCCCACAACAAGCCCGTATATCCTGCCAGCGCCATTTTCCTTCAGGACCCGGGCACATTCGCGCATAGTACAACCACTGATTACCGTATCGTCAATCAGTAGTACGGACTCCCCATCAATTAATCTCTTTGGTCGGATCTTTCCCACGATATCCACGCATTTCCTGTCGGCCGGTTGTTCATGCTGTAAGGGGCTGCCGGGATCCTTGGCCAGAATATTTTCGCAGGGAATACCAATTGCAAGGGAAACATATTCCGCCAGGAGTGTTGCCGGGTTATATCTACGGGTACTGTTTGAGGAAGGGACAGGAACGATCAGGTCCACATCACGGAGATGCGGATACCGGTGCGTGATGACATGCACCATGCATTCGCCCAGCTTTCCGGCAAGAGTCCGGTCGTGTTTGAATTCCCGGATCTCCCGGTTGATTGCCGATAATCTTTCCACAGGATCTTTCAGGATATATTCCGTGACCCCGTACATGATGAGTTCCTGCTCACGGTCTTTCTGATCCTTGCAGTCCATACAATACCCGTAGTCCCTGTAGTTCAAAGGGATGGGTTTGCTGCATACTTTACAATGGGACTCCCGGATGAGATCGACGTTAACACCATCTGACCTTGTGAACGAGAGAGTCATATTTCTTCTTAGTTCACCTTCGGAACCAGGAGTATTAACCTTGTGCCGGGCGGTGTGAAAATGATTTTATAAAATTGTTTTTTCATTCTTTATTCGATACTTCTGACTTGACCGGCAGAACGGGAGACAGATATACGGCGATTTATAACTACCACAGGGACGATGACGAGTATGAGACGGAACTCCAGATGGCGGCGTATGTACTCTGGGCAAAGGAGTATTACCGGAAAAGTGCCGATGAGATCAGCACCGAACTCGTGTTCCTGAAAACCGGCGCAACGAAGCCCTATGCGTTCTACGAGGAGCAGTTACGCGATGTGCAGGAAATGATCCCCCGGGAGTTTGCGATGATGAATGCTTCGTATGAGTACGGGGATTTTCCGGCCCGGCTTTCGCAGCGGGAGTGTTTGAGTTTAAGTTTGTGGCGGATTATCCGGAGGCGGGATTAAATAGAATATACTATATTCTTGTCAAGAATAAATGGACTATTAAGGGTATAAAATGGGCTTAATCGATTCTTTCGTCGGTATTCTTTTTATCCTGTGTTTAATAATCGGCGGCTTAATTGTTTTTTTGAAATTGGTTAGCACACCTAATAGTAAAACACCTTCATCCAAACTTCCGTCAAAACAACCCATTCGAGTAGAGGCAATAAGAAAAGCCAATACGCAATCCGGAACTATTGAAATTAAAATTGCACGATCAAACTCAAACGATGAATTTTCTCAAACAAGATCCGGACATAATTTGAACTGGGTTGGTTTTGGCAATTCAATAACGGTCCATGGATATACGATAGTAAATCCTCTAACATACTGGTCGGATGGAGCCAGCTTGCCGCAAGAGGCATCATGCATTGATCGGAAACTGTCGATAGGAAAGACCGTAACTGATTCACAAACACTCTCCTATTATCCCCAATATTCAAACCTGACTCCGGGACAACGGGGAAAATATTTATCGTGGCTTTCCCGAGGGCGAAATGATGACCTGGATGAAATTGGGTATGCATTCATATATTTTTACGGACTCGAACGCCGGGGAATAATCGAAAAAGAGGACACGGAAAAATTATTGGTGGAAGCACGTCGGCTCCTTACCCGCTATCCAAATTCCAATTCTTTCAATTCTTACGTGAATCATTTTATCGCTTACCTTGTGGGCTCCCGGCTTAATGAGATGGATGAATCTGCAATTTTCAGATTTTTTCCCGCATTTGATAACCTTGATGAAATCTCTGCAAATGTAATTTTGTCCTGGTGTTGGAGAAATAACAAATCCGTTTCATGGGAGTTAGGATATTCGCTGTCAAAAAATTCCCGAAGTTCACCTAAAAGTAATATTGTGAAAAAAAATCCAGAACTTCTGAAACGACTCTTTAAAGAAAAATTTCAGATTCATTTCCCACAAGGAATTCCCATTGATCCAGATTACAACCTTTTTCAAATGGATTATCGACCAGCAAGCCCATCATTGCTTGGATACGTTGGTTATTCACCAGCAACAAAACGCATTGAATCTGTGAGCTTATGCATTCCATCACAAGGCACGGAGCATTTCCAGAGACTTTCCAAAATCTGGTCTGAATGTTTAGAGGAACTCAAACCCCTGACAAATAAGCTCGAAAAGACCGGGGGAAAAGTGACCAGAGAAGTGTACAGTCTGATCCCGGATGAATTGAAAGAGGGAATGATTCACCCGGACTTGGAATTATGGCAGCAATATCTCTCCTCTAAAACCCCGGTTAATGGTCTGACTATTGCTAAGATATCTGAGTTTGCTGGTTTTTTAGGCATTGAAGAAAGGGCTTCATTAACTGCCACGCAAAGTAGGACGATCTCAACAACTGCTGAAGAGATGGGATATGTCATTGTCCCGGATCCTGCGATAGCCGGCACTTCGTATAAGTGGAACGATGCTGTTGCGATCATTCCTATTGACGATAAAGAAAACATAATTACAGAAAATTTCCAGAGAGCGGCATTAATCTTTGAGATGGCACATGGTATTGCTGCATCAGATGAAAACGTATCTCCGGAGGAAGAAGACTTACTCTATCAGTTTTTTACCGAAAGATTTACCCTAAAGCCTTCAGAAATCAACTGCCTCAAAGGGCTTCAACAGGTCCTTGCAATTCAGCCACCATCTTTGTCAAGGATCGGCAAACGATTGAGTAAGCACCTGAATCCCGAACAAAAAATTGCCCTTGCAAATTTTCTCGGAGAGATCGTCTTACTTGATAATAAATTCGTGAAAGAAGAACAGAAGGCAATAAAAACAGTTTTCAAAGCATTGGAGATTGATCCCACTGTTTCTGACGAACTCATTAAGAAATTCCTTGTCGGGCACGTTCCTGATGAACCGATAACCGTATTAAAATCCGGAAAAACCCGGAAAGGAGAGGCAATCCCCCCACCGGTAATTAAACCGGAATTCAGTATCAACAGAGAGAAACTGAAACAGACAATGGAGGATACCCGGGCGGTTCAGGATATCCTCGCTTCTGTTTTCGAACAGGAAGAAAAAGAGATGGAAATCGACATTGAGCCGGAAGTAAAAATTCCGGAAACACCGGTTAAAACTTATACACGACCCGGTGAATTCGATCTCCCATTTGCCCCTGAAACCATTCCTTCACTTGACACAAAATATCTCTCGATGTTACATGATATAATGAAAACAGATGAGATGAGCCAGGATGACTTCACCGGTCTTGCCAGAAAACATAACCTGATGCCGAGGGCCGCGTTCGATGACATTAATACTTGGGCCGATGAGGAACTGGGAGATTTTCTTCTGGAAGAAAGCGAAAGCCGTATCGTAATCAATTACCAGAAATGATCAATTGACGGCGAGTGGAGCGGATTATGGGGAAACTGAAACAAAGAGAACGGGATGCGATTATCCAGTCGCTGAGTGCGGGGGTTGTTCCAAGGATCGGCCTTGAACATATCCAGGTCGGCAGAAAAAATGAAGTCAGCGCAATATTATCTGATCTGAACCGGATTCAGAATGATGGGGCCACGATCCGCTTCATCATAGGACGCTATGGTTCGGGCAAAAGTTTTTTCTTAAACCTCTGCCGGATTGTTGCCCTTGAAAAGAAATTTGTCGTAGCCCAAGCAGACATCAGTCTTGAGAGACGCTTGTATTCGTCAGATAATGATGCCCGGGCACTCTATACTGAATTAGTCCACAATTTTGCAGTTAGGGCAAAACCAGAGGGCGGTGCTCTGTCAGGACTTATCGAACGATGGATTTCCGATCTTGATCAGCGTCTCCGGAAAGAGGGCAAGAGCACTGAAGAGATCCTTGAACAGATTCCCCAGGAACTGAAATGCCTCCAGGAATTTGTCAGCGGATATGATTTTGCCACCGTCCTCTGCAAGTATTTTGAAGGATACCAGAAGGGCGACGATGTACTCATGGCTTCAGCGATCCGCTGGCTCTCGGGGGAGTATTCCACCAAGACTGAGGCACGGCAGGATCTTGGCGTCCGGACAATCATCGAAGACAAAACCATTTACGACTATCTGAAATTATGGGGTCGTTTTGTGAAGATGGCCGGTTATTCCGGGCTTCTTGTCAACCTTGACGAACTCGGAGTACTGTCTCATCGGCTAAATAATACCCAGGCCCGTAATTCGAATTATGAAACTATTCTGCATATCGTGAACGATTGTCTCCAGGGAAACGTATCGGGAATCGGTTTTATTTTTGCCGGTACTGACGAATGCCTCAAGGACCAGCGGAGAGGTCTCGTCAGTTATGGAGCTCTTGCCAGTCGTCTCGCTCTTAAAGATAATTTCAATGTCGCAGGGCTGAAAGATTTCAGTAGCCCGGTCATCGAACTGGAGAACCTGTCAAAAGAAGATACCTACGTTCTTCTCTACAATATCAGGAATGTTTTTGCGTATGATGATCCCGCAAAATATCTTCTTCCCGACAGTGGTATTGAAGGGTTCCTTCAACACTGCCAGAAGACACTGGGGGCAGAATTCTTCCTTACACCCAGGGATATTATCCGGAGTTTTGTCCGAATGCTTTCCATCCTTGAACAAAATCCCGGAACATCCTGGGAAATTCTGCTGAACAACACGCCGGTCGAAAAATCTCAAGATCCTGAAATCTGTGAAAAACCAGAAGAGAAAATTCCGGAAAAACCCGTCCAACCCAAACCCGTTGATGATCTCGTATCATTCAAATTGTAATTTTTCAGGAACACCCGAATGGAAAAAACCGCTTTTTCATACCTGCATCCGAAAATTCAGGAAAAACTCTACAAGATGCAATGGGAAGAGCTCAGGCCGATCCAGAAGGATGCAATCCTGGAATTATACACTACCGATCATAACCTGATCATTTCTGCAAAAACTGCGTCCGGTAAAACCGAGGCTGCATTCCTCCCGATCCTTTCCCAAATTATCGAGAAGAAAGGAGTCGGAGTTTCGGCGATCTATGTTGGTCCCCTGAAAGCGCTTATCAACGATCAATTCCAGCGTCTCGAAAAACTGTGCGAGCTCGCAGAAATCCCGGTCTTCAAATGGCACGGGGATGTCGGAAGCAGCGGGAAGGCAAAATTTCTTAAAAATCCATCCGGCGTTCTCCTCATCACGCCCGAATCAATCGAGTCTCTTTTCATCAATCATTCAGACGATCTCTCCCGGCTTTTCGGCTCGCTCTCGTTTATCGTCATTGACGAGATGCACTCGTTCATCGGATCCGAGCGGGGAGCACACCTAAAGAGCCTGCTGTCCCGGGTACTGCACAAGAGCCCGAAAGGTGTCCGGCTTGTCGGCCTCTCTGCAACCTTTGGTGATCCAGAGCTGGCAAAAAAGTGGCTCATCCCCCGGAACCCGGATTCGATAACAATCATTTCCGATCCAAGCGAGGAAAAAGAGATCAAATATCTTGTCCGTGGTTATGTCCTTGAGCAAACATCCAAAGACAAACAAACGAAAGAGGACCAGAAGAACCTGACGGCATCTCAGGTCGTCGATGATATTGTCCGGTATTTCTATGGGAAAACTGCTCTGATTTTCGTGAACAGCCGCGGACTCCTGGAATACTATACAGACAGTACGAGAAACTACCTTGAAAGAAAGGGCTTACCGGATTGTTTCCGGATTCATCATGGCTCACTCTCGAAAAGCGAACGCGAAGATACGGAAGATGCCCTGAAGTCGAACCGGCCCACGGCCACATTCTGTTCGAGCACACTGGAGATGGGAATCGATGTCGGAAACGTTTCGCGAATCGGGCAAATCGGAGCCCCTTGGTCGGTGAATTCACTCGCACAGCGTCTTGGCAGGAGCGGGCGCAAAGAGGGTGAACCGTCTATCCTGATCATGTTCATCATCGAGAAGGGATCTGAAGAGGATTCCATTGTGGAACGTCTTCACCCCGAACTTCTCCGGGCGGTTGCGATGTCGGAGCTGATGATCGAAAAATGGAATGAGCCCCCGCAGATCGACTTTTACCATTTTTCAACATTGATACAGCAGATCCTCAGTGTCATCAAAGAACACGGTGGATCGACAGCAAAGGATCTTTTCGATACCCTTGTAAAAGATGGGGCTTTCCAGAATGTCCGGCAGGAGGATTTCATCCAGATCTTACGGAGCATGGGAGTCGCAGATCTTATCGAACAGGATGAGAGGGACGTACTGATCCTTGGCCTTGAGGGAGAAAGAATTGTCAACAATTTTGAATTCTACTCTGCCTTCACCACGCCAAAGGAATTCAGTGTCATCCACAAGGGAGGAAAGATCGGCAGCATCCAGTCGGCTCCCGATCTTGAGACACGCAGGTTCCTGATCCTTGCAGGGCGTCGCTGGGAGATCCTTGAGATTGATTTCAAACGAAACGAGATTTTTGTCGAGCCCTCGAAAGGGGGAAAGGTGCCGAAATATTTCGGAGGTGGCGGGGCAGATATCCACACCCGCATCCGGGGGAAGATGCGCGAGATCGTAACCTCTGATTACGTTCCCGCATATCTCGATCTTAAGGCACAGGCCATGCTCAGGGAAGCACAGCATGCTGCCCGGGAAGCCGGGCTTGCGGAGAATCCGTTCGTGATCGACGGTGCTCACACGTACTGGTTTACCTGGACCGGCTCGGCAAAACACCGGACACTTTTTACATTAGGCAAAGAGTTCGCCGGACTTCATGTAGAAGATGAGGAGATCGCTTTAAAATTCAAGGGTGTCTCGCCATCACAGATTATGGAAAAGTACAAAGAGATGCTTGCATCATGTCCGTCTCCGGAGGAGATTGCGGAGAAGTTCAAGGCCCGGACGAGCGAGAAGTACGATCAGTTCGTACCGGAGAATTTGCAGATCGCGGAGTATGCGAGGAGGTATATTGATACGGGGGTTTCGCTACTAAAAAAATGAGATATTTTTCTGAACATCCAATTACAAATAAACAAGAATCGTTCTTGTGAAGTTTAGCAAACAAAATAGGTCTCAATCTGACTTTATTGTAAAAATCATTGGATATAAGGTGACAAAAATGATCGGTCCCGATAATTTCGCAAAACGCCCTAAAATGAATATTAAGATTTTTGATATTGGAGGAAACCCCAACCTCTGGTCAAATGTATGCAACTCAGATATTGTAAGTAATCCATGGAATGGCTATGCATTAGCGTATAAAGAAGCCGGATTATCTTACGCCCGAAAAATAAAAGATGATGGAGCGTTATACTCCACGTTTGGCTACCCTATATTTTTTCTTTTTAGGCATTATGTCGAACTTAGGTTAAAAGAAATTTTGTTAAGTTCTATGATTTTGTCAGATGAGATCCCAAGTCACAGAAAAATTGATGGAATATTCACTTGTACAATTTGGGATGAAGAAATGAAAAGCCATAATATTCTTGAACTATGGAAAAAATGTTTAATTCGATTTAAAAAAAGCGAACACTGGGAAAATTATGATGATTTAGGTCCTGATGGAAGTAAAATTTATCGTACAATTGAATATTGCATAAATGAGTTATCGAAATACGATGGAAATTCTGAGGCATTCAGATATCCTGTCGCTAGCGACGGACGTATTTTATTAAATGACACAGGTGTCCAAACTTTGAATGTTCATAAACTTAATGAAATGATGACATGGTTATCCGATAATTTAGAAAGTATCAGTGTTGGGATTGACGAAGAAAGAAAACAAATACTTGATGACAGAGCCGAGCATTTTAGGGATTTTGACGACGATTATCAAGATGATTAGATGTGATCGAAGATAGTGAGATATTGATTAGTTTGAGTTCATACCAGATTCAATCATCTTAGGGGTCCATTTCTTCTTCGATCGGTTTTCTGGAATAAAAAATTTCGTTCGAATAGTTAATTCTGGATAATCCTTTCGAATTGCATCATATAGAGTAGTCAATTGCTTCTTATTATTTCCTTCAATTCCCTTAGATATTGAGCAACAATAAATCCATAGTTCGGCGTTATCAGTTTCAGTTAATCTCAATTCAAGGATATCATATTCGTTTTTATCTGTTTTAGATTTATTAGCCGGATCAACGACTGTGTGGCCGCTGATAAACATTTGAAAAATTCCTTCAGGTTGTTTGATTTTTTCAATTAAACAAAGAGCTTCAAAAATGTCGCCCCATTTTTCTTTTTCACTTTGATCGTTAAGTTTCTGGATTAACACTTCGCATATTTTATTTTGGAAAACGTTTGAGGTCTCACTTTGAAGTAACTTAATGGGAAGATTCAAAATATCTCTGAATATTCTTATGTATGCTTCGTTTTTATCAAAATGAGAATTTTCGACATATGATTTAAGTTTAGATAAAATCATTTCTTTCCATATTGTCAGATCAGATTTCTTCCATAAATCATCAAATTCTGGATCCTTGGATAACACATCGATATATCGAATAAGAAATAGATCATTTTGAGGGTCAATCTCATCAATTTTTATTATTGATTCCGCTATTGATCTAAGGACCGCAGAATTTTTGACTGTATGAAGTCGAGTTTTCGATAATAAGTTACCAATTCCCTCTCTGACTTTTGTGTAATCATTTGGAGAAAGAAATCTACTTAAATTTGCTATTATTTTTAATAGCTCACTCAGATCTTTTTGTTTTTTATTCTGAAAAACAAGGATATCGAAATATTGTGTGTTGTTTTCGGGAGATGGAGATTCACCATCATCTGGCGAAGGTAAATACTCTGTGTCATCAAATAATTCAACTTGTGAATAATCAATTGATACAAGAATTCCTCTATCAAAAGGATACGATAATAGATCAATCTTAGGTTTATCATCTCCAATTAGAACATGTTCAATTTCAACAATCGTATTAGGTTTAGAGAATTGGACCCCAATAATGCTAAAAACACGATCGAATGAAAGATGTTTTTTAAATAATTTATCTGCTCTGTCTATCCATTGTTCAGGGAGATCGATTTTTTTATTATTCTTATTTTTACTTTCACAGATCAACCATCTAAATGAATCATCATCATAATCTGATAACCAGCGGAAATCAAAATTTTCCGATAAAATTAATGCAGCGACAATTTTCTCGTATAAACGGGTAAATGAAATAACTTGAGGTGTTGTGTAAAAGACTTCATTTAGGTATTCTAAATTATGTATTAAAAATTGTTCTTCTACAGTAACAATTCTAATATCTTCCAATGCTTTTGGATAAAGTTGTCGAGGTGAGATGTCAATTTTTATCGTACCAAAATATAAAGAATCCCTTTGAACGTAATCAGCCCTATCTGCTAAAGACAAATATTGATATCCATGAGATTCAAAATCGATTAAATTACCGATTATTATTTTTTTGTCTTCGTCAGTTAATTTTCCATCTCTAAATTTTGAAGAAAATTTATTCCAATTTTCTAACAATAAATTTACTGAAAAAAATCTGTAGAGATACTTAAAATCTTCCAATGAAAAAATTCGTTCGATAAATTCACTCTTTTTGATGTCTTCGAGATCTAAATATTGTAACGAATTTTCAATTTTTTTCCTTACTTTTTCTTTGTCTTTTTGACTTTTTTCGAGATCACTTACAATGAAAGAGATCAATAAGGCTCGTTCGGTCGAATAAGTGAAAGGGAAATGACCTAGATGAAGAAATTCAGCAGAAATTTTTAATGGACGATAATATTTGGGTTCGATCTTTTTTATTCCCTCTTTTTCGTTAATATCAATTAAACAATTTATTTGATAAATTGCTCCAATGGCATGTTCATATTTTGAATATTTTGCCATCTCAATAATTTCTGGTAATAACCCCAAACTATTAATTTTCTTTAATCGTTCGAATGACGGTTTTACAATATTTTCTATTACTTGCATTTCAATGGACTCATCAATGACACGATAAAGAAGATCATGACGAAAATTTTTAGTGACAATCATTTCATCAACCAAGATTTTTGAAAAACAACATATCTTTTTTCATCTTCCTCGTTTACATCTGCATTATAACATTTGGACTCAAATATAAATAAGCATTGAACTTAGAGAAAGACCAGAATTGTTAATTACATAATCAAACAATTATCATTAAATCAAGAAGGTGAGGAGTATGCCCCCGGTTAAGGTAAAACGCATTCATAATCCTGTGACAGGTAAATACTATGAGTTGCGGCAACGAACAACGGATTATGGAAATGCGGGAGAAATCAAAGGTTTGTGGAGTTCTAAAAAACGAAAGTGAAAGTAACACCATCAAAATTTATGGAGTTATTTTCGTCGTTCCCTCACATCATTACTTCTCTTCTCAACAGATAAACGCCATTTTTCTAATGTATTAATATCTTCCAATAATTCGTCCGGAGGGGGAACTCTAATTCCAATCGCCATTGCTGTATCATGAGCTTCGGTAATTTTTGAACATTTATTGATGGCTTGTTTTATTTGTATATGGTCAGAATCATCAACAAATACATCTCGAAGTCTCTGCGTTTCTATTGATTGTCGGAAGCGCAACACAACTTGTCGCAAAAGTACTTCTTCAACGCCCCTTTCCCACGCACTACGTAAGAGACTATAAGCTTCTTTCGTTTGTTTTCGAAATTCTACCTCATCACCATCTCGGTGAATTTTGGCGATTACCTGGTGTTTTGCTCTTAAGAATTTGACACGTGCTGAAGTATTCATTCCTTCAAATGGATTCCCAGATTCAGGAATGCCATAGTTACGTCCCTTCTTAATAAGGCTTTGAGTCTCAAAAGGAATTCCTGTTTTTTCTGCTTCATCAATTAATACGAACAAAAAATAGAGGTCGTGCGTGAAGATAATTACCTGACGTTTATTTGATTCTTGAACTAAACGTTGAGCTACAAGCTCCCTTCGCCTATGATCCAAAGACGAGATTGGATCGTCAAAAATAATACCAGCAGATCCACCCTTCAGATCAACTTCTGCGAGGAATGAGGCGATGGCAATTGCCCGTTGTTCGCCTTCACTAAGTATATTTCTCGGATTTTTCACACCCGGGAGATCTAATATCAATTTATAATTTGTTTTACCCTTGTTGCCTATACTTTTCCAATTCAGATTAAGATCGAGAACATCAAGTTTTTTGAGTTCTTGTTTGAGCGCCCCCAACAAACTTGGTGTGATCACATTTTGCGATAGATCATGTCTTTTTTTTGTGATTCCTGTAGTATCCAGTTCTGATAAACATTCTTTAAGTTGGGACTGCCGACGCATTTTTTCAATTACTGCGAGAACGGCACCTTTACTTTTTGATAACTTCATTCTGGAGTCATATTCATAGAATTGAGTCTCCAAAGATTTTCGTGCAGAGTTATCCACCATCCGTTCTAATATATCAGCCTCGTTATCGAGATTAACCATTAATACGGAGAGCTCTTCAACGGGGCAATTTGAGAGTGGTGCAATATTTGTCCAAATATGAGATGTAAACGCCGACAGAATTTCTGAATAGCGGTCAATTAAAGATTTTTGGTATCTTTGGCATTTTTTTGCAAGATTTTTATCAGATTGAGAGATCTCTTCAAGAATTTCATCATCAAGACCAACCGATACATCAAGGAGACTAAAATTTCGTTTCGCTTCAGAAAGGGAATTGAAATGTTCCCGAGAATTTTTCTCTGTTTCCTGATGGATATAATCCTCAAACAGTTGAAAGTGTTTAGCCCCCCTTTCGAGAAGCTGTTGGCATAAAGGACATTTGGCTCCGTCTTCGATATGTGGAAATAGTTTATCGGGGTATGCTTCTTTCGAAAACTTTCGGGCAGCATCGAATAACTCTCTCCACGCTTCTCCACCAGTTCCTGGAAGGTAATCCCCGGTTATTTTGAAGTTGTTGGCAGCAATTTCCGCTGCTAAATGAGCGGCCAGATAATCCTTATCGAATTTTTCGAGATGGGCCAAGTTTGTATCATTAACTGCAATGGTTTTCTCATTAATAATCTCAAGGAGGCGATTTATCCGGCGGCATTTAATTCGCAATTGATTTGCTTTGCCTTTGGGGTCAATTTCGTGAATATTTTTAAATAACCGACCGTGTTGAGCAATTTCTTCGGGTGCGAGGGTCGCTAATTTTTCTACCTGTTTATTTTCGGTTGCGCTCGACAAATTCTCAACGAGACAACCAACAGATGTTGATCCGGATAACTCAGATAGAGATTCCACATCAGGAACATTTTGGTCAATTTCATTCGAAATTTTTAATTTAAGTGTATCACAAATTTTCACTAAACCATCAAAAATATCAAACCCATAAGGGATATACGAGAAATCTCCTTCTTTGTCAAGATATGCACGGGCACAATAATGATCAAATATAGCAATTGTTGAAAGTAATTCTGGGGCGGGCTTTCCATCAATCCACACTACTTCTTGATCAACATCATTAACTCTTAGTTCAAAGATGGCTTCCGCTTTTCCAGTTTTAGACGGATGAAGATATGCATTTGGAAGGATCTGCTCAGTTTGATCTCTGGCACGACAAGCCCGTTTCAGAACCCGGGAATAACCAGATTTCCCCGAACCATTATCTCCATAAATCACGGTTAATCCGGTTGGGCCAAGTAATAGTTTTTGCTTATCAGCGATTGCATTAACATTCACAAGGTTTTTAATACCCAATAATTCGATGTGGACTCTAGGGTTTACTGGAATGGCTATTTGATCTGATTTTAATTTTTGAGGTTTGCGTTTTTTTGGATCAGGAATTCCATGTTCAGATTTGAGAAGGGCATAGAGATCTTCAATATCATCAGCTGAAGGAGTGTGATTCTCGAACAAACGCACAATAGCATCATTTTGCCAATGGGGTAAATCTTTACTCCAAGCCAAGATTTCTTGAAGAACGTCCATTTTTCTCCGTTGAAGATTTTAATTTAGCAGTCAATAATATTCAGTCAATTCACGATAACGATTCATAGTCTAGTGAAAGTCCGGAATTTATTCGCGAAATTTCACATTTGAGACAAAGTTCTTTATTTCTAAGTTCCTGAAGGAGATCATTTGCATCCCTAGATGTACCTTCCAATATTTGAGATTCCTCACGAGGTTCTCGTCTTTGTTTGGCTCGATAAACTATAACGAATTGTTCATTATCCTCCAAAGCACGACGACAAATCGCTATCATATAGAACCGATTGAATTGGCCGGTAGCTAAGATCCCAATACTAGAATCAGGCTCATATTCGAGTGTGTAATCCCACGGTTTTTTTTGAGGTTTGAGATGTTTCATCGCACCTGCCATTTCTAATTGAAACGCAAGCCAATGTTCATCAAATTGTTCTGCTGCAGTTCGCAATAATCGAATCCAATTCTTTTGGCCAATTTCATTAAACCGTGTGCTGAAGTAAATATTGTCAGATTCTTTCGCACGTAAAATTTCTTCACACATTAAGTCCCGCGTTCGTTTATCGAGTTTTAAGTATTCGAACTTTGGGTATTCGACCTTTGTGTTCATAAATTCCTCAAATTTTGAAATAATTCCAAAAGGACCGGATAACTGTAAAGGTACCTGATTGTTTTGAAGTATCAATATACCGTTATTATTTTTTCAAATTTTTAATAAATAAATTCATTATGAGGGAAGATTTTTGCTTTTTGTGGGGATACCTCTGATTTTTTCGAGAAGTTGCTCGGTATTGATCTCTATTTTGCGATACTCCCCAATCTCTGTAAAATACACCCACGCTGCAACAACATTCTTCACGATCTGCTGGGCCACCTCAACATAAATCGATAACGAGAGAGCATACTCCTCAGCAAGTATAGTGTAATCTACTGACGCCTCACTCTTGTAATCGATCACAACCCAAGTCCCATCATCAAGTTCACACAACCGGTCGATCTTTCCCGTCACCGGCTTCCCCTCAAGAGTAATAACAAACGGCACTTCACAAAACGATCGTTTCACTCGCTTCATCAGGTCCGAAGAGAAAAAAGCAGAAACAATTTCCTCACACTGCCGGACATGCTCCTCCGAATATTCCCCATATTCCTTCAGCACCGTCGCAGCATCCCGGCCCCGCAACACCTCATGAATGATCGTGCCCTTGACAGCCCCGGGAACGCCCGGTAAATATTTCGAAACCCCCGGCTCCCGGGCGTGAACCGGTCCCTTCTCCAGCTCCGAAACCGAAACAACATTCACCCGCTCCGGTCCGGCAGAATACACAGGCGCAATCCACGTCCCAACCTTCCCCGCACATTCCTCAGGAACAACAAGCAGCGCAGGTGAGACCCGCCCCGTCTCAGCAGGAATCGCCAATGGATCCGAAACAATCGAAAGACGGAGACCGTCAGAAGGCAACACCAGTCCCCCCGCAGCAATCGCATCCCCGGTCACCGATAAAGCAGTAAATACCCACTCAATCCGGGACCGGCCCAGATCAAAAGACAAACCCGAATCCTCCGGCGCAGTCCCGCTCATGAACAGATGATCCCGGGCCCGGGTCAGTGCCACATACAACAAACGCTTCCTCTCGGCCCGCTCCTTCTGGCGCTGCAACTCCCGCAGCATCACCATGACGGCACTTTCCGTCATCTCGTAATTGTCAGCGGGGTTGGGGACCCTGACTCCCACCATCAGCGGGTTGTCCCCAATCATGATGGGGCCGGGGCGGTCCCGGAACCCAGAGCCCATGTCCGGGACAAACACAATGGGGAACTCCAGGCCCTTGGCCGCATGGACCGTCATGATGTTGACGGCATTCTCTGCAAGGGCATCGAGAGGCGCCTCGCCCTCCCGCTCGTCCTCGTCCATCGCCTGGCGGAGATCGGCGGTGAAGTCAGAAAGCGCATAGTTCCCCGCCTCCTCGCGGTTCCGGGCCATGCTAACGAGCTTCTCGATATTGGCAAGGATCTGTTCCCCGGCCGGGAGAGCGGCATACACCGTGTAGACCCCGGACTCCGATAAAATCTGGCGCAGCAGCGAGACCAGGCCGGACCGGCCGGCGTACTGCTGCCATGACGTGAGCAGCTCGCGGGCCCGGGTTGCCGGCCCGGGACCGGTCCGGTCTGCGTACGTAACCAGTTTCTCCCAGAGGGTCCGGCCATTCTCCTGCGCAATGCTGAAGAGTTCCGTATCCGCTACACCAAAGTATGGGGACCGCAGGATGCCCGCAAGGCTGATGTTGTCGTGCCGGTGTTCGAGGAACGCGAGGATATTGCAGAGATCGTACACTTCCTGCCGGTGATAGAACCCGGTCCCCCCGTGGACATAGAAGGGGATCCCGTACTCGCCCAGCGCTGAAAGATAATACGAGAGGTTGGTCCTTGCCTCAAGCAGGATCGCGATATCGCCGTACCGGGCCGGGCGCTGGACGAACGAATGATCCTGCTCCTCGGAGTACACTAAAAGCGGCTGTGCATTTACGATGCTGTGGATCCGCCGGGCCAGCATCCCGGCCTCGTTCCGCTTGGTCCCGGCCGCATCGCTTCCTTTCGGCGGAAGCAGCAGTTCCACCGAACCGTCATGACCGGCGCGGCTTTCGGAAATTTTTACCGGCTCGTACCCGAACTCCCACGGCTTCTCCGCAGAGGCAAGCAGCCGGGAGAAGATGAGGTTCGAAAGACCGATCACTTCCTTCGTGCTCCGGAAGCTGGTGTCAAGGTTCACCACCCGGCCCTTGCAGGCCGCAGAGATGATCTCCTGCGCCTCCTTGAACCGGGTCACATCCGCATCGCGGAAGAGATAGATCGACTGCTTGGGATCGCCGACAATGAAGAGGCAGTCCGTTGTGGGCGAAGGCGTCCCGATGATCGAGAGGATGATATCAAACTGGGAAAGGTCCGTGTCCTGGAACTCGTCGACAAGGATGTACCGGAACCGGGGCATGAAATGCGTTGCCACCAGTTCCCGCTGCTCCACGAAGAGCTGCCGGGCATGGAGGATCAGGTCCGAGAAGTCGAGACCCCCGACCGAACCTTTCCCGTTACCGGCCAGCTCCGCATACCGGGAGAATACCACAGAGAGATCCCGCAGGAACCGGACCGACCCGGTGATCACCGGATCAGCAGTATCGACCGTCATCCGGAACAGGGAGTTCTTCCGCTCCAGGATTTCTGCCAGGTTCTTCCGGGCTTTCTTGAAGTCATCGAGATCTGCATCCTTCCAGGCTTTTTTGCTCCCGATATTGCCGGGTTTCCTGCACGCCAGTTCGAGCGCGGCAGAACAGTACTCTACAGAATCCGCAGGCTCAGCAAGCCGGCACAGGAGCGGGCGGATCTCCTGCAGAAACACTGCCGCCTTGTCATCTACTCCCTCGTACGCAGATGCAAACCCGAGCAGCGTACGGAGACAGGATGAGAACGAGGGATCGCTCCGCAGGGCAGCGATCTCCGCATCGCGGAATGCATCCACTTCCCGCTTCCACACATCGAGCACTTTTTTTTCATCAGCGGCAAGCGCAGCAAAGAACCGGGCATACTGCTCCCGCTTGCCGTAGAGTGCGGAGAGGATTGTCTTTAAGCTGTACTGGTCCGTGATGGAAAGGACATGGACCAGCGCCTCGTTGGCCGGGCCTTCCTGCCGGGTATGGATCAGTTCTTCGTACGCGGTGCTGTGGATGCGGGAGACCTGCTGCTCATCCAGCACGGCAAAGCCGGGTTCCAGCCCGGCTTCGATCGGGAACTCCCGGAGCACTTGTGCACAGAACGAATGGAAGGTCTGGACCGGTGCGATCATGAAATCCTCGGCCGCCTTCTCCCATTGCGGGCCTTCCTGCCTGAGGATCTCGGTCCGTATCCGCTCCTTCATCTCGGCTGCGGCCTTGTCAGTAAACGTCAGGGCAAGAATCTGCGGCACCGTCACGCCCCGGGTCCGGAGGAGGTCGATATATTTCTGGACCAGCACGTAGGTCTTGCCGGTGCCGGCCCCGGCCGTGACCACCATGCTCCGGTCATGTTTGGTGATCGCTTCGCCCTGTCGCTCAGTAGCTGCCATATCAGGTCTCCTCCAGTACTTCAAAGACCCGGTAGGGATCGAAGCGACAGATCCGTTTGAATTCGCAATAGGTGTTCGGGCATTTCTCTTCGCGGGGGAGCGGGAAACTGCCGTTCCGGATCCCGTCGATATACGCAAACGCACAGTCCCGCGAGTGCTGCATCATGCCGGCAAAATCTTTGGAAACACGGGGCCGGGAGATCATCAGGTCCTTTGCAGCCGAATCCGCGAGCACAATGCTCCGGTCCACCTCGCGCCGGATCGTGTAATAGCCCCCGCCGATTCCGTGGTTGCCGGTGATCTTCTCAAACGCAAGAAGGTAAAGGGGCAGCTGCAGGGCAGTTCCCGCCTCGATATCTTTGGTTTTAGGATGTTGCGAGCCGGACTTGTAATCATAGATCAAAAAGTATCCGTCCGGTGTGAGATCGATCCGGTCGATCCTGCCCCGGATGAATACCTTCCGTTCACCATCCGGTGAAGCAAGTTCAACCGGCTCAGGAGATGATGCAGGATCGTCCGATGCCGTTGTTCCCATGCCAAAGGAATATTCAAACAGGGACGGGACGAGCGGTGATGCAGATTCATCCGTTTCATGAACCAGGAATCGTTCGAAATACCCGGGGCCGGTATGCCGGTCCCCGAGCATCAGGATCCGGGTTGCATCCCAGAGCGGGCTCTGGAAGGAGTACGTGTCCAGTTCTTCCGTGGCAATCCTGAGGATCATTTCGGTGGCATCAACCAGGGAGGCTGGATTAACCCGGGTCTGGCCGGCAGAACGCCATTGCCGGTAAAAATTACTCAGGATGTCGTGGATAGCCGTACCGCGATCGCTGGCCGAGAGGTTCGGTTCCACTTCCGGCAGGGCCTTGAGATTGATCACCCGGTTTAAGAAATATTCAAACGGGCAGCTGGCATAGGTCTCAAGACTCGTCGGGGAATACACATGGTCCGGACCGTACCGTGTGGCAAGAATTTCACGGATCGATGCATCGGAAAGAATGCCATCAAAGGGAGAATCGCAGGTGCCCCGGCGATAGTACCGCTCCATATTGATCCGTGAGACAAGATCGCTGATACCCAGTGAACCCGGAATCAGACCGAGAGCCGCGCAAGTCTCATCATCACATATTCTTTCACCGGCCCGGACCGCAGCAGTGCGACGGGATGCGGGTATAACTCCGGCAGCATCCGGCCACGGCCGATCACCGGTTCTCATCCGGACCCGTTCGAAGAATGCGGAGGTGAGCAGCGGCTTCTCCCCATCGGCCAGCGGGGCACTCAGGTACACTGTCTTCTGGGCCGAGAGCAGGGCTGCAATGAAATAATATTGTTCTTCCCGGAGAATTTCGGCAAGCGAACGGGTCCCCATCCGGGTATTTTCTAAAGAGTTGGTGAACGGGAGACGGGTCGTCAGCCGGGGGAACGTGCCCTCAACCAGCCCACCGATAAAGACAACCGGGAACCGGAGGTGCTGGCATTCGTGGGGACCGAGAACAGCAACACCATTGGAATCCTGCAACCCACTCTCATCCCCCTCTTCACCAAGGGAGGAAATTAACCGGGAGAATTCCTGTGCATCGATGGATTCATCGGCTGGAATCCACGCAGCATGAGCGAGAGCCTCAAGAAGGGAAGAGAACTTTTTACATGCCTGTATTTCCCGGTCTTTGATGCGTTCTTCCGGTGCGGCATAGAGATGGGGGAGGTTACGGGATTTTATGAAATTTTTAAACCCGCTGATATGATCCCGGAGCAGTTTCTTTCCCGAAAGAGCATCCAGATCGCTGATGAGGTGCCGGATCCCATCCAGCACGCGTTCTACGGTATGAACCGAAATACCCGGGTAGTTCTTTGCCCGTTCCAGGTCCTGTAATTCTGTATGGAGCCATGCCAGTTGTCGTATCCAGTCAGGGTGAGGGCCATCTATCCGGGCATACCGGGATACCAGGTCAACCTCAGCAGACCGCAACGGGAACGTTCCGCCCGGAACAGTTTCTTTGGTAAAAAACGAGCTGCCGATCAGCCGGACAAGATCCTCGCGGGCGTACCCGCGTGCAACGAGACCGGCAATACCGGACAGAAACTGGATGACCGGGGCCCGGGATAATTTCGGGCTGACGGCAGAGTTCCAGGGAATAGCAAACTCCTTGAATACCTCATCGATGAGACCGTAATCTCCTCCATGGAGATCCGGAAAAACTACGGCAATATCGGAAAGGGGTGTACCGGCAGCATTGAGCCGGCCGATCTCCGCTGCGATACCATATACTTCGGCATACCGCGAGGGAAATGTCTGCACCCGGAAAAGATCCCCGGCTTTGAGCTCACCGGTTTCCGAGAAGATACCGGAGATCTTAGCCGGGAGTGAAGATAGATCAGGTACCGGTTGAGTGCCGGCCGGGTTTCCCATCGCAGCATGGTTCCTGAAAATATTTTGATCAATACCCTCAGGAATAAAAATGGAAACGTTCCCTGCATGCTCCTCTATGGTGTCCAATAAATCCTGTTCAAGCGGATCAGGCTCGTGAAAGCCATAGAAAAATACGGTGCCGAGAGGGGATGATTCGCAGCGGTCCAGGTAATCGATCGTCCATTCAAAGATCGTATCATCATCGAAAAGATCCAGTTCCCTCAACCGGTTCCGGTATTGAATGATAATCGTGTCTAGCTGATCACTTTTTTCACTCTGGAGATTCAGAAGGCATTCAGGAAACGCAACCTTCCTCATCAGCGTGACATGCATGAACTGCATGAGATCATTGAGCGTTCCCGGATTCGGATGATCGTGGGTGATGAAAAGTGGGACCTCTTCTGCATTTTCCTCAAGAAGATCGCTGAGCAGGAGTTTCGATTCACTCCTTGACAGGACCTGCTCGGTCGTCCGGTTCTCTTCAAACAGTATCCTGCAAAATCCTTCAGGAGTGCAGATGCGGGAAGAGATGAAGGGAATATTTCTCTCCGTCAGTTGCCCGGCGACATACAGGACGAGTCTTTTTGTGGGAAGAAGCAACCAGCTCATGAAAGGATCTTCTTTTGCCGCTGTCACAAAACGACTGATGACGGAATCCAGCTGTTCCCCGGGAAGTCCGTAATCAATAGAGACATTCCTATCAAAGGAATCCAGGGAAGATTGCGCTGGCATGATATGTGGTCTACCTGCCGGGAGAAAAAATGGCGGGATTTATTCTAAGAACTTGTCGAGCGGGATCGTTTCGATCTTTTCTTTCGTCACTGCCGTGACATCGATCTCACGGGCTTCCGCTTCTTTGGTTATCGCTTTGACACCGTGCTCAAGTTCCTTAATTGGGATAAGTTTCTTGCGCTTCTCCATCGGGGGATTCATCTTCTCCGCTTTCTCGTAATCCACGACCTTCTTGAGGATCTCATCCGGGAGGGATTCGCAGCTCTTGAGAAGACCCAGGAATTCATTGAAGAAGTACGTGTCAACCTGCATCCGGCGCTTTGTTGCATGCGCAAACTTGCCGATGACATGGCAGATCTTCTCCCGGTCTTCCGGGCTCAGCTGATCGACAAACTGGTAATCCTCGATCTTCCGGAGAGCAAGGACAACCGGTTCAAGGCATTCGTGAGTGACAATATACACCTGGTAATCAGCCATGTCGAGATGGAAATCATCCAGAAACCCGACCGTGTTGGCCGGGACAACAAGGAAAATATCCTTCTTGACATTCTCTTCTTTGGCATACTTTTTCGCTGCCTCTGCCTGGGTCTTGATATACAGCGGGAAATTCCCGAGTTCATCGGAATTCTTCGGGCTCTTGGCATCGAAGATGACGTACTGGTCTGCTATGATGAGTGAATTATCAGGCTTTTTCCCGGATACAGGGAATTTTTCCTTATCGCAGTACTCAATGGTGTGCCGCTGGCAGATCGATCGCAGAGATTGCTCGACAACTTCCTCGTGCTTCTTCCAGGTCTGCTCCATCTTGGCATACTCTGAACGGATCTCTTCATTCCGCTCGGCCTGCAACCGGAGGCGGTCATCTTCGAGCTGCTGACGGAGTGAATTGAGTGCGGTGACACGCTGGTCATGCTCCCGCAGGCGGTCCTCTTCGATCTGGTGATACTGGGATAATTCCTGCTTGACGGCTGTAAGCTGGGCATTCAGGTTTTCACTTTTTACGGTGAGAGTGGTGATATCCTCATTGAGTTTTTGGATCGTTTCGCGGTTTTTCTTATCCGCTGCCACCAGTCCGCCGGCTTCATTTTCCCGTTCATTGATCTTTCCTTGCAGATCCTCGTTCTTTGCTGCAAGCGTGACCATATCGCTCTTCAACCGGAGAATGTGATCCTCGCTGTTAGCCTGTGCTTCTGCAAATGTTGCCCGCTCTCGTTCTTTTTCAATGATCTTTTCGTTCAGGGACCGGGTGCGAAGTTGTTCTGATGAAAGATCCTGCTGGAGACGCGTTGCCTGCTGCTGCTGGTACTCCAGACTCTGGGAGAGATCCCGGTTTTTTGAAACAAGTCCGGCTATTTCAGCATCCTTTTCCTGCACAAGATTCTGGAGACGCTGGTATTCCCCGAACGCATCGTACCCGGAAGATACAATGCCATTCCATGAAAAAAGACGTTCGAAAAAGCCGACATTCTTTATTCGTTCAAAAAACCTGCGGAGATGTTCGAAAGGGGGAGCGTCCATGGATTACACCTATATGGAATTATTCTCTGGAGCAATTGAGGAGTTCTTGGAGTACACTCCTTATTAACATACTGGGCGATGGGTGAAAATGAGGCTTTCCCCATTACCTGATGGATTCTCAAGCACTATGCAATCCCTTAGGTTCCGGTGTCGCGCTATTGATGCAGGGCGAGTTTGCAAACACGCTCGTGATAGAAATGAGCGCAGACGGGGCGAGCCGGGTCAAGGAAGTGGAGTGAGAAAATAGCAGGTACCGGGAGCGGCGAAAACAGGGAACCGCTTTAAAAAAAAATATGAAGAGCCTTACCGGGGTGTGATGACGAACCGGCAGTGATCATCGCCCATGGCAAAACAGGCCGTTTCATCGACCTGCTGACGTTTTCTGAAATGTTCTGAAAATACCTCCTCGAGGATCCCGGAGTCAAAGGCACAGGCCGGCCGGCCGAGCTGCGGGAGATTCCCGCACTCAAAACAGTCAAACGCCCGCAGGGTCAGTGGTGCAAGCGACTCGACTTCCAGCGTCCCGAGGTTATGTTTCCGCCAGAAGTTCCCGAGTTTTTCCAGCAGCACGGAAAGTTCCTTGTCCGCGAGGTTTGCCGCTATCGTGCGGCCTACCCGGTTCCCGGATTCGCGCAGCACCGGGTCAATATTGATCCCTTCAGAAAGGAGCGAGACCCGGATCGTGCGGAACATGTACCGGTAAAAACCAAACGGATCATCACCGGCAATCAGCTGGCCTGCCCGGTCCGCTCCATCATCAACCATAATACCACCCGTGAGGTTTCCCAGGGAGTGTGACCGGAAAAAGAAGATCTTTTTCCGTTCATCCTTTGGATCGATCCTTGAACCGATAATCCCGTCATGCTCCAGTCCCTTGAGGTGGACCGAGACGGTGGACTTGGCCCGGCCGGAGAGTAAGACGATCTCCTCGAACGTAAGATCGCGGGTGCTGATCACCGAGAGGATCTTCACGCGAACCGGGGACTGGACCGTCCGTATGCCGGCAGGAGTGGAAAAGAGCCCGATAGCCGACGGGTCATCCGGTCGGGATAAGGGCGATCGTTTCTTTGTAAGCGGTTGCGTTTTCATATCCTGCTATTAAGTTTCGCAACATTCATATATAATTTGTTCGCATACAATAGAACATTCGTATTATTACGAACAAAGTGAGAACCATGAAAGCCGAATCCTACAAGATCGCTGATGGCGTGTACTGGGTCGGGTCGCTGGACTGGGACCTGCGGACCTACCACGGTTACACCCTTGACGGAACGTCCTATAACTGCTACCTGGTCTTTGGTAAAAAGACCGCGCTGATCGACAACGTGTACCCGGGCCACTCTGCCCAGATGTGGGCCCGCATTGCCGACGCATTTGTAAAGGAGGGGAAGAAGGAACAGATCGATATCATCGTCCAGAACCATGTGGAGAAGGACCATTCCGGTGCTCTTGTCGAGATCCACAAGAAGTTCCCGAAAGCACCGATCTACTGTACTGAAATTGCAGAGAAAGGACTACTCAAGCACTTCCCGGCCCTTGCCGGAGCTGACTTCCACCATGTGAAGACCGGTGAGACGCTTGACCTTGGCGACAAGACGCTTGCCTTTGTCCAGGCACCGCTCCTCCACTGGCCGGACTCGATGTTCACGCTGTACGCGGAGAAGGGGATTCTCTTCCCGAACGATGCATTCGGCCAGCACATCTGCTGCGCGAAACGGCTGGACACTGAGATTCCCGAGCACGTCCTGATGGATGCCACGCAGAAGTTTTACGCCAACCTGATCGTTCCCTTGACACCGCTCTTTTTGAAGAAAGCCGAGGAACTGACCGGCCTTGGCCTGATCGAGAAGGTAAAGATGATCGCCCCCTCGCACGGACAGATCTGGACAGACCCCGGTAAAGTCATCGGGGCGTACGTGGGCTGGGCATCAGGCTCATCCATGAAGAACAAGGTGACGATCATCTACGACACCATGCACGGGTCGACGAAGATGCTCGCCCACGGGCTAGCAGAAGGGGTCATCGCGGGAGGATGCGACGTGAAGGTCTTCAACCTCCACGATGACGAGCGTTCCGAGATCGTCAAGCACATCCTGGACTCAAAGGCGATCATGGTTGGCGTCCCGACCCTCAACGACATGCCCTACCCGAGCATCGGGGACCTGCTGTACTATCTCAAGGGCTTACACTTCAACCGGACCGGTGAGCGGTTTGCCCTCACCTTCGGGTCTATGGGCGGCAAGGGCGGCGCCGTCAGGATCGTAGCTGATGAGCTGAAGACAGCCGGGTTCACGGTTGTCGGATCGCAAGAAGTCCTCTATGTCCCGGACGCTCCCGAGCTGGACAAAGCATTCGCAGCCGGCAAGGCAATGGCGGAACGGATCCGCAAATAAATTTTTTTTCCCGCACGCGGAAGCAGTCACAGCGTTTAAATCAAATGAGAATATAAAGACATCCAACGGCAGGGAAATTCCGTGAACATTGTCGGCAATATTCCTTGGTGATTCCATGAGGATATTATGAATGTGAGCCGTGAGATGCCAGGTATGCGATCCTCGGGCAGGTTTCAAAGATTATTCCTTCTCGTGCTTTTTCTCCTCTGCCTCATTACATCGCCTGTTTTTGCCCTTCCGGATCAGCCCGGCCATGTCCGTAACGTCCTTGTCCTGAACTCGTACCACCCCACGTTTGTCTGGACTGCCAGCCAGTCGGACGGGATCATCGATGCACTCGGAAAATCCGGCCTGAACCTCTCGGTATCGGTTGAATACCTTGACTGGAAGAACTACCCTGACAAAAAGACTATTGACAACGTAACCGGGGTGTACCTCAATAAATATGGCTCCCGCCCGTTCGATGTGATCCTTACCACGGACGATGCAGCTCTCAATTATGTAATCGGACACCGCGGTGATATCTTCGGTGATGCACCCGTGGTCTTTTCCGGGGTGAACAATTACGCGCTCCTGACCCCTGCCCAGCGCGCCAATATCACCGGTAAGATCGAAGAGATTTCCCCGGAAAAAACCCTTTCCTCGGTTTTCATCCTCTTCCCGTCAACCAGCAGGATCTATATCCTGTATGAGGATACCGAAACTGGCAGAGGGATAGCAGATCGGATCAGGAACGCAGAATCCCCGTACAGGGATCGTGCGGAATTCATCTATATCACCAACATCACCTTCGATGAGATGGCCACGACTGTCCGCTCGTTTCCCGCAGGTTCGGTGATCATCAGTGCGTTTACCCGTGATCGGGCAGGGATGGTCATGGACCATGACCGGGTAATGGCGCTCCTGAAAGCCAACGCTCCCGTGCCGGTCTTTTCCATGTATGATATGGCCATGGGACACGGGGCAATCGGGGGGAGCATCCTCTCCGGCCGGCACGAAGGCGAGGTTGCAGGTACAATGGCAGTCCGGGTTCTCAAGGGCGAACCTGTAACGGCAGTTCCCGTCAATACAGGTGACACAACCATCTATATGTTTGACCAGGACCAGCTCGATCGGTTCTCGATTCCTGTTGACCGGCTCCCGGCAGGCTCCATGGTCATCAACCGAGTGCCGGGCATCCTCGACCTGTACCTTTTTGAGGTTGTGGTCGCGGTCCTTGCCATCCTCATCCTCATAATCTGTGTTCTCGTTCTCATGTTCAACATACGGAAACGGAAAAAAGCTGAAGAGGCTCTCGTCGAAAGCGAAAGGAAATACCGTACCATCCTTGACAGCATCCAGGACGTTTTCTACCGGACCGACCAGGATGGCAAGCTTGTCATGATGTCTCCTTTCGGTGCAGAACTGTTCGGTTACAATACCACAGATGAACTGATCGGCAGGGACATTGCCGGACAGATCTACCTGAACCCTGATGACCGGAAGACGTTCCTTGCTGCGCTTGGCAGGGAAGGTATTGTCCGGGACTATGAAGTGACCCTGAAACAAAAAGACGGGACCCCGATCACAGTCTCGACATCCAGCCATATCAATTACGGGCCCGGCGGAACACCTGCCGGTGTGGAGGGCATCCTCCGTGACATCTCTGCCCGCAAGAGGGCAGAGGATGCATTGCGGGAGAGCGAACGTAAATACCGGGCAATCTTCGACCAGACGTACCAGTTCACCGGACTGCTGACTCCGGAAGGGAGGATTCTCGAAGCAAACCGTTCCTCCCTGGAATTCATCGGGCTGCAGGAATCAGATGTTGCAGGTAAACTGTTCTGGGATACCCCGTGGTGGGTCCATTCTGAAGAACTGCAGGCAAAACTCCGTGTCGCTGTTCAGGATGCAGCCCGGGGAGAATTTGTCCGCTTTGAAGCAACACACCCCGGTGTTGACGGAAGCCTCCATTACATCGATTTCTCGATAAAACCGGTGAAGGATGAATCGGGGAGAGTAATCCTGCTCATCCCGGAAGGCAGGGACATTACCGAGCGTAAAAGGGCCGATGAAGCGCTGAACCAGGCAACAAAGAAACTAAACCTGTTGAATTCTATCACCTTTACCGATATCCAGAACGCAATATTTTCCCTATCAGGATATTTCGAGCTGGAAAAACGGGTCACTCGGGACGAAAAAACGCAACAATATCTTGGTAAACAGATCGGAATTGTCCAGAAGATCACAGAATCACTGAAGTTTGCAAATTTATTCCAGAGTCTTGGGATAAAATCTCCTGCATGGCAAAACGTTGAACAATCCTTCCTCCATGGTATATCACACCTGGATATTTCTCAATTCTGCCGTCAACTCAATATCAGAGGATTGGAGATCTACGCCGATCCACTCCTTGAGAATGTTTTTTTCACGCTCGCTGAAAATGTTGCCCTGCATGGGAAAACTGCAACAGAGATTACGTTCAGGTATCAGGAATCCCCGGAAGGACTCACCATTATTTTTGAGGATAACGGTGTGGGGATTCCGTCCGGCATGAAAGAAAATATTTTTGACAGGCACTATGAAGAGAAGAAAGGTCTGGGCCTGTTCCTCGTTCGGGAGATCCTTTCCATTACCGGCATCTCCATCAGGGAAACCGGTGAAGCCGGAAGGGGTGCACGGTTCGAGATTTTTGTGCCGAAAGGAGTGTATCGGTTTTCCCCTAAGATGGAATAACCAACAGAACCTTCGGAGGGACAGCGTGGAGGGAACAACCTCTTAACCACCCTGCGCACGCAGGAGTCCCGCTTCCCCCAGATCCTCCTCATCTCCCATATCGCCGAGATGCAGGGCGAGTTTGCGAACACATTCGTGATAGAAATGGGCACCGACCAGTCAAGCCGGGTCAAGGAGGTGGAGTGAAAAACGTGGGAAAACAAAATTCCCCAAAAGAAAGATCCTGGACCGCGTGTCAGGTAGTTCCGGAGAGCCGGTATCCATCTTTTGGCACAGCGATCACGAACCGCACTCCCTTCCCTGGCTCACCGGTCTCCTGGATCGTCAGGCCGGTAATGGCAAGGATTTCCTGCGAGAGGAAGAGGCCAAGACCGGTATTTTTGCCAAAACCTTTCTGGAAGAGATGCTGCTTGTCTTCCTGGGATATACCGACCCCGTTGTCCTCGTACACGACCTCCGCCCCGCGGGCTGTTTCATAAAACGAGAACCGGATCCGGCTGACTGTCTCACCGTGGCGGAGCGTGTTCTCCATGAGATTGTAGAATACTTTCTCAATAAGGCTGTCAGCAAACACCTTCACGGGAGGCAGATCAATAGTGACCTCAATGGTATCAGGAATCGGCAAGTGGGATCGCGTCGTCTGGATAATCTCCAGGATATCCAGCCATTCCGGGGCTTTGACCCCGAGGTCCTCATAAAATTTCGTGAACTCGATCTGGTTGCTGATCGCTTCTGCAGCACGCTCTTCTTTATTCATAAAATTGAGAAGTTCAGGATCGTTTGTGTTCATCTGGGAGAGTCCAAGGAAGCCACGTAATGTCAGGAGCTGGTTTTTGATATCATGGCGCGTGATGGAGGAGAGCATGGTGATCTTCCTGTTCGCCTGCCGGAGCGCATCCTCCATCTTTTTGCGTTCCGTGATATCGAGAAGCGAAATGACCACTTTATTAAGCGTCTGTTCAAAGCCGGGGACCACGATCATTTTCAGTAACGCGATCTTCCTTTCAGCCGACACGGTCTGGAGGGGGACCTCGCACTCAAACCAGGTCTTTCCCATGCTTATTGCTACGAGTTCTTCCCGGAATGAATCGTATGATTCGGGGGTAAAAACTGATGACAGGCTGTCGGAAAATTCCTGCAGGGAATGCGCACCGAAGAGGGTCATGCTTGTGCGGTTGATCCGTGTTACATTCACCATCCTGACACAGGACCGGACATCTTCCGGGTGCGTCTCAAAGTAGGTTTTGAAATCCCTGACCCCTTCTTCTCTTTTTGTGTCCATCCAGAACCTGATATCGGATAAGTCCTCTTCCCAGAGAGAGACCGGGGACTCGTCAAACAGGATGCGGTACCGTTCCTCACTCTCGCGGAGCGCTTCTTCTGCCACTTTCCGTTCCGTGATATCCAGCAGGTTACCGGAGATCGCAGGCCGGCCCTGGTACGGGATCAGTGCCCCCATGATACTGACATGGATGGTCCGTCTGTCCCGGGTCACCATCCTGCATTCATACACGCTGATCTTCTCCTTGTGGTCAAGACGGCCCTGCATCTTTTCCCTGACTAGTGCCCGATCGTCGGGATGGACCAGGGTCATGGGGTCCATTCCGATCATTTCCTCAGGAGCATACCCGTACATTCCCGCAAACGTGGGGTTGGCATACCGGATGACACCATCCAGGAAAATATAAATCCCCGTCAGGGATGCTTCGCTTAAGGTACGGAACCGCTCTTCGCTCTGGCGCAGGGCGTCTTCTGCCAGTCTCCGTTCTGTAATATCAATCAGGAGGTGAACACCTCCGGAAATTTCACCATTTCCGGAAAAAACCGGGTCAACTGCGGCAACAAACCACCGGTTACCGATCTTCAGTTCAAGGCTCTCGCGCTGCCGGCTCTTTTTTGCTTTCTCCATCGGGCAGCCTTCGATTGGGTTGGCGGTACTATGCATGATCTCGAAACAATACCTGCCATCAATCTCATCGGCAGGTTTTCCGGTAAATGTTTCAAAGGCACGGTTGTGCCGGATAATCCGTCCTTTGTCATCGAGCAGGAAGACCGCATCAGTAATGGCATTGAACGTTGTCTGCCACTCCCGCTCGCTTTTCAGTATTGCTTCTTCGGCCTTCTTGCGCCCGGTGATATCGCGCCCGATGCCCAGGACCCCGATGAGTTTTCCATAGGTATCATACATCGGCGTCTTGATGGTTTCTAAAAGGGCACGGTGGCCATCATCGGCAAAAGTGATCCATTCCTCGTTGATCACCGGCCTTTTCGCTTCCATGGCGATACGATCCCGCTCTCGGAAGAAGTCGGCCAGGTCCTTTTTAACAAAATCATGATCCGTCTTGCCGACAATATCGGCTTCTTTTGCACCAAAGAACCGCTCGAACATGGTGTTGCAGGAGAGGTAGATACCCTCTGAATCCTTCAGCCAGATCAGGTCGGGGAGGGTCTGCACCAGCGTGCGCAGGTGGCCTTCGCTGGCCCGGAGCGCCTCCTCGACCCGCTTGCGCTCGGTGATATCCCGGACAACAGAGAGCACCAGTGTTTTATCATCGTGTCTGAGAACATGGGCGTTGATCTCAACCGGAATGACTATCCCATCCCTGTTCCGGTGTCCGGTCTCAAACCGTGAATGCCCCCTGGTGATGATCTCCTTACCAATATCCTCAATCGGGCGATTGTGGTAATCCGTGGCAAAATCGAGCGGGCTGTGCTGGAGCAGTTCCTCCCGGGTGTATCCCAGCATCCGGCAGGTAACCTCGTTGACTTCCAGGAACTTCCCGGGGAGGCCGTCATCCCTCACTTCGTGAAGTTCAATCGCATCATTGATATTATTGAAGATCTCCCGGAACTTCTCCTCACTCTCTTTGAGTCCCTCTTCGACAATCTTCCGTTCGGTGATATCGGTCAGGAAGAGCGTGAGCCCGATGACATTCCCGTTTTCATCCGTAACAGGGTTGTAGATATCCTCATACCACCGGCGTTCTAACGCCGTATCGCCATAGGCCTCGATCACGCTGAACGATTCCCCGGCAAAGGCACGGTCGAAATTGATGACCGCTTTTTTTCGATCTTCAGGACTCCGGATATAATCGGGCATGCTGTTCCCTAAAACGATGTCTGCCCCCCAGATCTGTTTCATCGTCCTGCGGTGGTTCTCATTGAAGGCTGTGTACCGGTATTGCCGGTCAAGAGCAAAGATCACGACCTCTTTCGGGCTCTCCACAACACCCTTGAGGATGGCAAACGATTTCCTGACAGATTCTTCCGCAAGCTTGCGGGCAGTGATATCGGTATGAGCGGATATCCAGACGTTCCCGAATTCAGGATGTTCAAACGTGGATATCACCGCAAGGCACCAGAAGGTTGTCCCGTCCTTTCTGATGTTCTTGAGTTCTCCCTTCCACTCTCCCCGATCACGGAGTACTCTTATGATCTCCCGGGCAGTCTCCCCGGGGCTCATCTCCTCGTCGGGTGCATTCAGAACGGAAACGGGTTTGCCGACAAGCTCGCCTTTTTCATACCCGAACATCCGGTCGAATTTGGAATTGGTGTACACGATCACCCCATCGCTGGTCCGGACAAAGTTAATCCCTTCTGCAATGGTTTCGAAGATCTTGTTCTGGATACGGAGTCTCTCCTCAAGTCCCATGCGTTCGGTGATATCCCTGTTGCTCCCCCGCCGCCCGATCAGGATACCCTGCGGGTCATACATTGCCTGGCAGACATGTTCGATCCAGCGGGTCTGCCCGTCCCTGCGGATCATGCGGAACTGGAGGAGAGATGGATCGGTTCTCGTCCGGTAGGTTTCCAGGTGTTCCTGAAACGCTGCGCGATCATCGTGATGGATAATCCGGATCATGGTGCCGGAGTCTGCATAAAATTCGTCCGGGTTATAGCCGGTAACAGGCTTGCAGGACGGGGTGATATACATGTAATTTCCATCGGGGTCGGTCCAGAATTCACAATCTGTGGTGAAATCTGCATGCAGCTTCAGCTTCCGTTCACTCTCCTCCAGGGCTTTCTGGCGGGTCATCAGCTGCTCGGACAGGTAAGCAACAACTGCAGCAATCCCGACAAACACGGCGAAACGATACCATGCACCGGTAATTATATCGGGCTGTACGGAATCAAAGAAATAGACAAGCCCGACATACGTAAGCGAGAGGAGCATTGCAGCAAGGAACCCGCGATAACGGTAGCGATAAGTAAGGAGCACGATCGGGAAATAATACAGGTGCATGAAGATGATCGTGATGCCGTGCGAGAGGCAGTAGACGGAGAAGAGCAGGACTGCGGCGGTGCTCGTAACAATAAGAGCCAGCCAGCCACGCTCAGAAGATATCCATTCCGGAATCCTGCCGGCTTCTCCAGACGTAGGAACACGGGGCTGTATCAGGCCATGGCTTTGTTTTTCATCCGGTCCGGCCATCTGTCCATCTCTTCCGATCTGTCGGATGCCTGAGCGCAATCCAGGCAAAATAACCTTAGCAATAACGATAGCTACCTTGTATTTAAATCGCACGATAGCAGGTCAGAGTAATGTCCCGTACTATCTCCCGCATCGCAGAGATACAGGCATAGTATACCAACACGCTCGTGGCCGGGGTGGGCTCTGTACAACGCGAGCCGGATCCAGGAAGAGGAGTGAAAAACAAGGGGAAATGGATTCCCCCGTGGTCGTTTGCATCGATTCTCTGACATTTTTTTCCGCCAGGAAGGCCATCAATTCCGCCAGGGGTATGCTGAACGATTGATCGCGGGTGTCTGACAGCCCTACCCGATACTTTATTATTCCACAGAAGTATCATTCAATCAGAAATCTTCTATGCCGCATTCCTCCTGCTTCTCTGCATACTCCGGCGACGAACTGATGGAGAAATACCGGCAGATCCAATCGTTCCGGCCAACCATCGGGATCATCTTCTCCTCTATTGCCCTGGGAATTCCGGATCTTGTTGCAGCTCTCCGCACTGAAAGTATCCCGCTCTTTGGCAGTTCTACGGCAGGGGAAATTCTGGTCGAAGGAAAAGCAGATCCGTTCCATGACCAGTCCGCAGTCTGCTGTTTTCTGGACTTTGACCCTGCCCTGTTCCGCATATCCCTCTTTGAACGGGGCGAGGCCACATCGTTTTTTCTGGGACAGCAGATCGGCGCATGGGGGTGCGGGCAGTTCTCCCGACCGGCCTTTATCATTGCCATTGCCGGCCTGAAAAACGATGGCGAGGCGATTGTCCGGGGCATCCAGCAGGCAGCAGGCAGATCGGTCCCGCTCTTTGGCGGGATGGCCGGCGATGACGGCCTCCTTGAAGATACTCTTGTGTTTTGCGGTAACCAGATCTCCCATGACGGGGCCGTTGTCCTGGTTTTCGATGCGGATAAGGTTGATGTCCATGGCATCGCATCGAGCGGCTGGGTCGGGATCGGGGCAGAGATGATGATAACCTCATCGGACGGAAATACGGTCAACACCATCAACGGCAGGCCGGCAACAGAAGTGTTCAAGGAGTACCTGGACGTAGAAGATTCCGAGCTCCAGCAGATCGGGATCAACTTCCCGCTCCTGATCCGTCGCCCGGACGGGACCGAGGTTTTGCGTGCATTTCTCTCTGTTGATTTTTCATCAGGTTCCCTCACCTTCGCCGGCTCGGTTCCCCAGGGGTCGCTTGTCCGGTTCTCCAGCTCGTTTGGATACCAGACTATCGAGCAGGCGGTCCGGGAACTGGAAGGGTATCATGCAGATCATCCCCATGCTTCCCTGCTCCTCCTCTTCTCCTGCATAGCCCGGTACCGGGTTGCCGGATCGATGACAGCGGATGAGGTTCTCACGGCATCCCGGCTCTGGAACGCCCCGCTTGCCGGGTTCTTCACCTACGGGGAGATCGGGCACAACCGGCTCGGTACCTGCGATTTCTACAACGAGACGCTCTCGCTCGTCCTCATCAGCCTGCGGAAATGATCCTTTTATGAAGCAGTTTGACGATCTTGAAAAAGCCCTGTCTGCCCTCCTCGAGACACTTCCGCCGGAAGAGCGGGCGCGGTATGAAGCACAGATCCGCAGGACCGCCGGCAGTATCCGCCGGCTCGAATCGGGTAACACCCTCCTGCTCCGCGAACGCTCATCCATCCATGCCCTGCTCAAGAAGACTTCCGAAGATCTTATCCACCGCTACCAGACCATCTTTGAGAACTCCGGTACCGGGTTGGCCGTCATCGAGGATGATGGCACCATCTCCCTGGTCAATTCCGTCTTCGAGCAGATATCAGGCTGTTCCCGGGGAGAGATAGAACATATCCGATCGATCTTCTCATTCATTGCTCCTGCGGAACGGGAGAGGATCATCTCGTATCATCAGGCACGCAGGCATGGCAACGAGACCGTTCCCCACCATTACGAGACACAGGTTGTCAGGAAGGATGGCAGGATGCTCGATATTGATATCTACGTCCAGATCTTTCCCGGTACACTCCAGAGCATCGTATCGATAATTGATATCACGGAACGGAAACATGCCGAGGATGCGCTACGGCTCGCCCATACCAAGCTGGGCATCCTCGCCAACCTTTCCCGCCACGATATCCTCAACCAGCTGACCGTGCTGAGCGGCTACCTTGAACTTTCAAAAGCACAGACAGACGAGCCCCGGCTTCTTGAGTATATCCGGAAGGAGTCTGAAGTGACGGATAATATCACGGACCTGATCAGCTTCGCCAGGGATTACCAGGAGATCGGTATCAACTCCCCGGCCTGGCAGGATCTTGAGATGACGATCGTCCGGGCAACCCGGAACATAAACCCGGGCGCGGTCCGGCTGCATGTGGAGGTGGAACACGTCAGGATCTATGCAGATCCCCTGCTGGAACGGGTCTTTTACAACCTGATGGAGAACGCTCTCAAGTACGGAAGGACCTTAACATGGATACGGTTCTCAACCATCCGTTCAGACAAGGGCGGGATCATTGTCTGCGAAGATGACGGGGTTGGGATTCCTGCCGGAGAGAAGGAGAACATTTTCCAGCGAAAATATTTCCAGCATACAGGGCTTGGCATGTACCTCTCCCGTGAAATCCTGGCGATCACCGGTATCGCGATCACGGAAACCGGTGAACCCGGGAAGGGAGCCCGGTTTGAGATTGCCGTGCCGGAAGGGGCGTGGAGGTTTATCGGGAGAGAATAACGTATACAGCTTCGTACCTCTGCTGCCAGTCTCACTCCCGCTCTGGGGAATCGTTCGGACAATCTGACCGGGGGCCGCGCATTTCTTTTAAGGAAAAAGACCGGATCTGCCATGAAACCAAAACCACAAAAGAAAAAACCAAAATTCTCCCTTGCCCGTAAGGACGAGTCAATGGAAGAGCTGGTGAGAAGGACCGACAAGAAAACATTAGCCGTCTGGGCAGTTGACTGTGTGGAGCGCGTCCTGCCCTGCTTTGAGGGAAAATATCCGGATGACCCCCGCCCCCGGAACGCGCTCGTTGCATGCCGGGCATGGATACATACCGGGGAATTTCGAATGGCTGACATTCGCGGGGCTTCACTCGCAGCCCATGCCGCTGCCCGTGAAGTGGGTGAAGATACTGCCGCCCGCTCGGCAGCCCGTGCCGCAGGCCAGGCAGTTGCAACGGCACATGTTCCTACGCATTCCCTTGGTGCTGCAAAGTACGCCTTACAGGCTATCAATAGAACCACAGACTCTTCTGATGCTGATGTTGCCATAGCCAGAGAACGGGATTGGCAGTACCACCACCTGCTTGCATTGCGAGAGAGATCAGATTCGGGCAAATGATTTTCCGGCATGCCTGGTGATTTCTGACACACCGTAACCCCGGTACGATTGTTACCGATGAATTTCCATCATGATGAGAACCATATGCCCCCCTCATTTTCATCCCACGCCCCCACCCCCTTATATCCCATTACATGCCAAATAAAAATCAACGGAAATGTTCGACCACATGTATCACGGTGCGATCAGGGAAACCGCAGGCAGGATATGGGAGATAACGTAATGGACATCCGCACTTCCTACGAAAAATCCGTCAGCGCAGCACTCAGACGCATCGCCGACCATATTCCGGAAGACCTTGTTCAGCAGTTCACTGACAAGAGCGGGATCACAAAAGATGACATTCACCCCATCACCCCGGGCCCTTCCGGTATTGTGAGTGCAGTTGACGGGAGCAACGCGATGATCGCAGAAGGGGGGAGTATCACTCTGGCCGCAATCCGGGCTGCCCGGACAACGTTTGCCGGGAACGTCCGCCATAACCGCTCCACGACCCCCTTGACACTCGTCACCATCGGGCCCGGCCACCGGAACACGGATTTTGACGAACTTTACGAGGAGTGCTTCGGCATGCCGCCGCACAAGGGCCTCGACAATGCCGATGCCGAGCGGGCGTCGGCCATCCTCCGCGACACACTGGAGTACTGGGTGACCCTCCAGACCGCAAAAACCCTGCCGGCAGGAGCCCTCCTGCTTATCGATGGGGCGCTCAGGGTCTCTAACCAGAACCACGAACCGGTGCTGGCCGACATTGTAAAAACGGCAGGAGAACGAAACCTGCTTGTTGCAGCGGTGACAAAGCGGACCCGGGCCACGTGGGGCGGCGGGCACCCGCTCCTTCCCGCGCTCAGCGGCTTTGTCACACAGCTTGGCATCACCGGCCCTTGGTGGGCAAAGATCGATACCCATCTTCTCGACCACGCTGAGTACCGGCAGGGACGGCACGGGGAGATCTACGTCGCCTCGCTCCACCATCAGTTCAGCCGGCCGTTAAAGATGGAGCTGCCGAAAGGGACGAGTATCGATACTGCGGAAAAAACCATGCAGGCGCTCGCCGCGTGTGCTGATGACGGGAGAATCCCCGGGTATCCCTACCCGCTCCTCGATGCTCACCGCACGGTCACGATCGATGAAGCGCTCGTGCTGCAGGTACAGCAGGACATAAAAGCCGGTCTCTCAAAACAGGGATTCCGGAACAGGACCTTTGAAGATCTCTTTGGTGATTTACATGGTGACTTTGAACGATATTGAAAATGTGGATGCAACAAAATTCCGGCTGATCGGCAGGAGCGTGCTCTCGTACCGGTTTATTATCCCCCATGCGGCAAAACTGTTCGTAGGCGATATCCTCAAGATCACCGATACCGCCAAGGGATATTCGTTCTATGCAAAGGTAAACGACCTGGTCCACGAGAGCAACTTTGCCGATGAACGCTGGGACACCCGCCCGTTTGCCGAGCACTTCTACGGGCTGGGCGAGGATGTGTTTATCGGGGTCGAGGCTGTCCCGCTCGGCTTTGTCGATGAGCACGGAACGTTTAAAAAACCCCGCACGCTTCCCACCAAGTTCTCGGAAGTAAAGATCCCCGAGACGGAGGACTTTGCGTTTCTCACGAAAGTGATGGGGGATATCGAAGTCGGCGTCATGCGGACCGGCCAGGGTGTGCTTAAGGATATCCAGGTAAAAATCCCGAGCAAGGTGCTCCCGCAGCACATGGGCGTCTTTGCCACCACCGGCATGGGCAAGAGCAACTTCATGAAGACCTTCTGTGCGTCATGCATGAAGATGCAGAAGTTCGGCCTCCTGGTCGTTGACCCCCACGGCGAGTACGTGCGGGGCGGCCAGTCCAGCACCGGGGAGCGGACGCTCGGCCTTGTCCATTACAGCGCCGGCATGGACGGGCTGGTGGTCTTTACGATCAGCGAGACCGACCGGAAAAAGTATTCGCTCAACAGCCTCTGGCTCGATTACGACGATTTTAAGATGACTGACCTTTCCCTGCTCTACGATCTCTCGCAGGCCCAGCGGGATGTGGTCGAGTCGCTCGATGATTTTTCGGGAAACGAGATCATCCCGTTTTTCCTGCAGGTCAATGTCGATACCCTCCAGGATGAAGTGAAACAGGACCGGTATACCGGCCCGTACCCGCATATTGCCGACAAGCTCGGGTCATTCCACCCGGGCACCCTGCAGGTGATCCAGCGCCGGCTCAAAAATATCGTGCAGGGCAACCGGAAATTCTTCCGCGAATCCGGCTCCTGTGTTCCGGAGATCCTCAGCCACCTCCACAAGAACAAGGTCGTCCTCATCGACATTCCCCGCATGGGCGAACGCAGCGAACTCTTCGTTCTCTCGATGATCACAAGAAGGATCATGCAGGCCCACCGCAAATCAGCAGAGGAGTTCGGGTGCGAAACCGAACCAACCGAGCAGAAAAAAGTGCTCATCACGATTGAGGAAGCCCAACGGGTGCTCGGGGCCGGAGGTTCGAGCACCCAGATCTTCCGCGAGTGTGCCATGGAAGGCCGGAAGTTCGGCGTAGGTCTCTGCGTCGTGACCCAGCAGCCCAGGAACATCGACCAGAAAGTGCTCGCCCAGATCAACACGTTTGTTGTCATGGGCCTTGGCGACCGGGGCGACCGGGACATCATCATGGGCAGTGCAAAACAGGATTTATCCAAGATGGAGATCGAGATCCAGACTCTTGACCAGGGCGAGGCGATCATCTCCACCATCGGCATCCCGTTTCCCGTCAGCACCCGTATCCACTACTACGAGGACTACATCGCCGGGCTCAACAAGGAGAAGAAAAAAGACATACGGGAAGGGCTCGACACCGGGTTCTCCTGAAAATAAAACAGCACTTTTTTTTACCGTTGTCCCGGGGGGATGCCTTGGATTTTCCTCATTTACCCACGTAAAAAAAGTTCATGAGGCATCGGATGACGAATTTCCTGAAAAATTATGTGTGGGCCGTGAGCCCAATCGGGTCAGGAAGGAGAGGTTATCTTCGTGATAGTAAGTTCGTAATTGAAGGGCTTGGTTGTCTTGTAATCGTTATCGGACGCCATCCACCGGGCATCAACCACGAACACATACGGGGCAATAGTGGTGACCGTGAAAGTCTTTGTGGAATCAGTGACCCTTCCGAGATTCATGTAGGGCGTGATGAGTCCCCACTGGATCCTGTCAGAATAGGATTCGTACTGGGGTGTCAGTGTATTACCCTGGAGTTCGGCAGCCTGGGTGTTGGTAACCGCATAGCCGATTACGGGTTTGTCTGCCTTGAGCATGATCCGGTATTTCACACCTATCTGCGAGAACTCGTCACCCATTGACTTGAAGTCAAACGTCTTGAACTCTGTCGGCGAGATCAAACCCCTGGTAGTGAGGATGACCTTTTCAACATCCGCACGGGTCTCATGTTTGGTTACCTCTGCCGTTTTTTCAGGGAGTACAGCAGCGGGAGTGGCAGTTGTGGGGATTGTCGAAAGGACCGTGACGGGTGTTGCAGGAAGGGTCGACGGTGAAGCCTGCGGGGATGTGCAGCCACAAAACGCTATAGCCATGACGAGCAATAGCGTGAAGAGACAGAATACAGTTCGTTTGTGCATGAGATAAAATCGCGTGCCTTTGTATTTATTCATATATAATAACGGTTTCTGATAGAATGACCGGAAGGCGGAAATAAATAAGGTAAACACCCTCGCCCGGACGGTTTTTAAGAGATCCTGATCCGTTCATGACTGACCTCCCGCACTACTTCATCACATTCATCATCCCGGCAATATTCTGGTACTCCAGGCATCAGCGTTTCCTCTATCTCATCTACCACAACCGCCTGCTCCTCAACCCGGATCTTCTGCGACTGTGCGATGGAAGGCCGGAAGTTTGGCGTTGGTCTCTGCGTTTTCACCCGGCAGCCCAGGAGCATCAACCAGAAAGTGCTCGCCCGGATCAACACGTTCGTTGTCATGGGTCTTGGCGACCGGGGCGACCGCGACGTCATCATGGGCAGCGCCAAGCAGGATTTGTCCAGGATGGATATCGAGATCCAGACCCTGAACCAGGGCGAGGCGATCATCTCCACCATCGGCATCCCGTTCCCCGTCAGCACCCGGATCCACAAGTTCGAGGACTATATCGCAGGCCTCAACAAGGAACCTAAGCGGAATATCCGGGAAGAGCTCGACACCGGTTTTAAACCAATCGTTTCTTTTTCGTCACTATCGTAATCAACGATATCCCGCCATTATCCCAACCACCACACACATAAGAACGAACTGGACAACACTATCCTGTAAAAAAATATGGAAAGACCCTTAAGATGTTTAACAAGATTCTCATCCCCACCGATCTGTCGGAAACATCGGATAAACTCGTAGCATGCACGGCCAGGATCCGGAACGTCAAAGAGATCGTCCTGCTCCATATCAGCTGCACCGGCGATTCCATGGAGCGGGAGCAGGCAGTGGTGTGGCGGCAGCAGGCGCTCATCACGAATACAGATATTGCGGTGAGATGTATCATCGTAAAAGATACCGGTGGCAACATTCCCGCGGCAATCTTAAAAACTGCAGAGACCGAGAAACCTTCGCTCATCATCATGGGAGCCAGAAAAGGGCTCCTCAGCAAAAGTCTTCTCGGCCGGGGAGGCAACGAGATCCTTACCCGGAGCAGGACCCATGTCCTCATCATGCAGTTCCCCGGGCAGGGCCTCTTTGCAGCGCCGGTTCCCGACGAGACGGAGTGTGCACTGTTTGCAAAGATCCTCTTCCCGCTTGATTTTTCCCGGCCTGCAAACGACGCGCTGGCATGCATCGAAACGATCGAAGAAGTTGCCGAGATCATCCTCCTCCATGTCATAAGGAAGATCGAGAAGAAGGACCGGATGAACCTTGTCGTACGGGAGGTGGAAAAACGCCTCTCGGACGCAAGGGAAAAGATCAAACGTGACCGTCCCGGCATCAGGGTGAAAATGATGGTGCGGTTCGGTGATCCGACCGGCCAGATCTGTGCGGTTGCAACCGAAGAACAGGTCTCGCTGGTCATGATGTCCCGGTACGGGAAGATGGACTGCCTGAGAAAAGTTCCCCTCGGTACTACAACATCGAAGGTTGCGGCACAGATAAAAAAACCCGTGCTGGTCATGTTCACCGGGATACAGCTGGTGGTGCAGTCACGGGAGCTCGACAGAAGCGAGTTTTATCTTGCCGAGAAGATCTGGTTTGACTACCACCAGACAAAATCCGACCCGGAGCACGACCGGATCTTCGCCGTTTTTGTCGAGGACACGCCGGTCAGCATTGCACGGTGCAAGCAGCACCCGGATGGATACGAGGTGGACGGGATCTTCACGTGGAAGAAGTTCCGGGGAACCGGGTATGGCAGAAAAGTACTCGATGCATTGATCAGCGGATGTGGCAGTAATGTCCTGTACATGTACGCGGTGCTGCCGCTCGTGGATTTCTACGCATCCCTCGGGTTTGTACCTATCCCGGAAAAGGAGCTGCCCCTGACAGTCCGGGAGCGGTATTCGTGGGCGATGGGCAACATGAAGGGCGCAAATGTCTGCCCGATGAAGCGGGTACCGGTCACGTAAGAAGGAGGCAGGAAGATGATCATCGTTATCCCCGGCATCCCGTTTCCTGTCAGCACCTGCATCCACTATCGCGACACAATATCCCCAGGCTTAAAAAAGAGCTGTATCCATACAGGACTCGATACCGGCTGTTCCTGAAATTAAAACCAGATTGTTCTCAGCCACGACAGCCGGTATCTTTTTTATTGACAAAAACAAGAAATTCTGCGTTCAATATATTTTTATGCCCCATCGCTCTATCATTGAACGTGGGGTGTTTAGAGAATATGTCCATCTGTCCAAATTGTGGAAAAAGCACGCCGGACGGAAAATTCTGTGAACACTGCGGGGGAGTATTACCCCTGTACCAGCCTCCCGTTACACCGCCCGCCCCGATAGCTGAAAGAACAAAGAAAAGCGGGATCGGTATTGGCGTTGGCCTCTTCGTTTTTGGGGTCATTTTATTGGGAATTTTTTATCTCATCGGGACCCTGCCGACGGATACGCTGATAATACCGACATCTGGAGGACCATGGTCGGGAACCTGGGATTCGAACTGGGGGGTGATGACCCTGTCACAGTCCGGCAATCAGGTGACCGGCACCTATGTCTACCGCAATGGTCTTATCAGCGGCGTCGTGTCAGGAAACACCCTCACCGGCACATGGAGTGAAAGCCCCACCTATCAGGCCCCGCAACAGGCAGGCGACGTGATCTTAAAACTTTCCGATGACAAACAGTCACTCACCGGGGAATGGCGGTACGGATCTTCCGGGAGTTGGTCCGGAGACTGGAAAGGAACAAAATTGTATTAAGAACGATCGGCCGGGATACGGTCATCGTATGGATGAATGCTGTTGCCGGGAAAATGCCGACTCTGCCATCTGGTTCATATAAGGGAGAAGCATGGTGCCATTCGCAATATATGGTATCAGGATCTCAAATGTACTGTATGCACATAAGAATAGTTTCCTGCATGGTGATCACCACCCTTATCCTGCTCACTCTGTTCTCCGGATGTACATCCGGTCCCGCACAGGAAAAACCTGTAATACCGGCCAGTGAAAAAACCCCGGCAACAGTCCATTCAGCCACTGAGATCCGCACAACACACCCGACAATCCGGCCCACGGAAATTGCACCCGCAGTGCTGCCCGCAGGTACAAAGGAACACACGTTTGAGTATGTTCTTAACGGGGTGAAGGGCACCGTGTCCGTCCCGCTTTCAGATTCAGTCTATGCGGACTATGCAAAAAAGCCGGATCCAGCGTACAAATCCCCGTATGATGCCAACAGTAATTCTTCCTATTACCGGGGCTACATAACAGATTCCGATCAACAACCCTACATCGAAAAACTCGCACAGGCAATCCAGGAAAAAACCCCAAATAAGGATGATCAGGCGCGGATCGCCGTTTCGCTCGTCCAGCACATCCCCTACAAGGTCGGAGGCAAGCAATACCGTTACCCGTATGAGGTACTGTACAAGAACCAGGGTGTCTGCGGAGAGAAATCAATGCTGCTTGCCCTGCTGTTAAAAGATCTCGGGTTTGGTTCCAGTGTCTTTTACCTCCTTCCCGAAGATCACATGACCGCGGGGATCAAAGCATCTTCACCGTATGACTTCAGGAATTCCGGGTATGCATTCATCGAGGCAACGGAACCCTACATCATCACGGATTCAACAACCGACAACCTCGCCCAATGGAAATTTACCGGCACCCTGGAATTAACTCCGGTCGGGACCGGGCAGGCACTCCAGAGCATAGTGAACGATTACAACGATGCCCGGGAGTGGGCGGTGCTTGAAGCAAAGGTAAAAAACCTGTCACCTTCGGAATACCAGACATGGCAGGCACTCAATACAAAATACGATTTGAGTTATTATACCTGATATTGGGTAAAAATCTTTTTTTTTTCGTGAGAGAAATCTCACTCGCCCAGCAATTTTAGCAGGAATCCCTGGCATGCCAGCAGGTGGGGGCGATCGGTTTCTGCCCCATGCCAGGCAGCACTGAAGAGATAGAGCAGGGCATTGTCAAGCATGGCATCAAATTTCCGGTCTTCGCTGTATGTCGGGAGCAGGGGCTTTGCCAGAAGGCTTTCATCTTCCGGTAAAAAAGTCCGGTATGTTTCCGGCCGGGACAGGGATTGTTCGAGGAGGATTGCATGCTCGTGCACGATCTCAAGTGCACGGACCAGCATAGGATCTCCCGTGAGTTCTTCGGATCGTCCGGGAACAGTACTCGCAGCCCGGGCGGCCTCGCCGTATTCACCGGTGGAAAACTGGCTGATCACGACAGCTACCCTGTGTGCAGTTTCAGGGGAAATCCCGGTCACGGCATCACGGGTTTGTTCAACGTAGGATTTGATGGGAGCGGCCAGTTCTTTTCCCAACGAAACCGCCGTGTGGGACAACCCGAACCGGTATTTCAGGCGTACGAGCAGCAGGGTGAGACTTGCCGCATACAACAGCTGAAGGGTCAGACCGGATATATAGTCAGTCGGCACAACAAAGAAAATGAAGGCATAGATTGGCGTTGATAATGCCACAATATCCTTTTTGGGCCGGATCCAGGCGAGGTAGGCCAGAAGACAGGACCCAATCACGCACCCGATTGCAAAAAACTGGAAATTGATCTCAAAGCCCATCTGCCATAAGAGAACCCCGGCAAGCGTTGCGCCAAAAGAGAAAAGGGGAATGGCAAACTCTAATAATCGCTGCCTGTTGCGGTCTGATGGAATCGTTACTTCTGAACTGCTCATACCTGCCCGATCCTGTGTATCATGGTATTTGTTTTCGTATATCTGCAAAGGATGATGAGAGTATTATTTTTCACTCGCAGCCGGTGCATTTTTTTTCCGGATCGAAACGCAGTTGATGACCGGTTCACCCGTAACAATAAACCGGCGGATTACCTGGCCGAGCACCACAACCACATCGTTCACTTTGATGTTATCATCCGGGCTGGTAAACATCTTGACCGAAATCGCACCGGAACGGTCTGCAACAATAAACTGGGGGCGGTTTAAGAACTGAAAATGGACGCGTTCAACTACGCCCTCGATCCGCACGACTTTTCCCATCATATTTTCATTGATCAGCTTGACCCGCACGGTCCTGGCTTCGCGCTCATACTCAGGTTCAAGATCCGCATACTGGCTGCGGCTCATGTAGTTGAGTGCAACGGGAATGACAAGAAGCATGAACAGGGCCGGGATCATCCAGATAAGATTGGATCGAACCTCAGGACTGAACTGGGAAGCAAGAATAAGAGAAATTGTGAAGAACACAAACACCGCGATTGAGATGTTTGAAACCTTCACTTCGACATTTCCGATCTTCATCGGAAAAATTATTGGATGTTAATCTACTTCAGTGCTGCGATCTCTTTGCGGAACGCAACCCAGTAGATGACACCGACGAAGAAAATACCTCCGACGATATTACCGAGTGTTACCGGTATAATGTTTGCCGTCCACATGGTAACCCAGTTGACACTGGCAACGATCTTGGTTGGGTCCGTAACGAATCCCTGGGTAAAGATACCGGCGGGGATAAAGTACATGTTTGCGATCGAGTGTTCGAATCCGCTGGAAACGAAGGCCATGATCGGGAACCAGATACCAAAGAACTTGCCTACTGCATCATCTGCACAGATACCGAGCAGGATGGCGAGGTTGACAAGCCAGTTGCAGGCAATGGCTTTGAGGAATGCAGAATAGAATCCCATGATTCCCACGTAACCACACTTGGCCCCGGCAATGGCAATCGCCCGCGAACCGAACGCAGTCACGGTTCCTACACCTGCAGCGTCGAATGAGACAAACGGACCGTTTGCACAGATATATGCAAATACGACGGACCCGATGAAGTTCCCGATATAGACAAAGACCCACAGGTTCAGGACCTGTGCCCAGCTGATCTTGTGGATGAATGCAGCCATGGGGGCGAGCATTGCATCACCGGTGAAGAGCTCAGCACCCGTAAGAACGGTGATGATAAGCCCGACCGGGAATACGCATCCCAGAATCAGCTGTGAAAAACCTGCACTGGCTGTACCGTAGCGCATTGCGGCATCGGTTGCCATTATTCCCGTTGAACAAACCGTTGCAAGAGCGGCACCCATAGCGATGTATGCGCCCGACATGAATCCACGGAGGACCATGTTCCAGGCCGGCAAGCCGACTTTGTACTTACCGGCATCTCCTGCCTTTGCAGTAATTGCTACCGGAGGATGAAACACCATTTTTTAACACACCTCTAAATGTCCACCTATACCAGCAACGTATTAAATCACTTTTCCGTATAGGTCAATTTACAGTCTTTTGTGTGGATATTAATAATTTTCGAATTGTTTGTCAATCAGACACGTGTACAGCAATGATTAGAAAAAAATAGTCCCTGGGGAGTTAATGGAATATGCTATACCCAGTAGTATTATTAATAAACTTTTTGAATGTCATGGAAAGGGAACGTAACAAAAAACGGAACTGCAAAAAAAAAAACAGTTTTTTTTTTACTACGCGCAGTCAGAGAAAAAAAGGTGCTGGATCATTCCGGGGAGGTGTCATCTGGACAATCCGGGTAGTAGTCATAGGAAAATGGGTAAAGCCGGAACAAAAAGACGGGGCGGTTTTTCCCGCAGTTTTTCCGTGAAGTGAACCATTTTACTTTGAAGAACGTTTTTCTTACTACCAATGACTGATTGGCAGTGACCGTAAGGAACAGGTTTTTTCTTAAAACATAAACCGTTAAACAAAAAAGGGGGAATGCACAACCATCAGTATGGATAAAAAATCTCAGATCGTTCTGGTGCTGGGTCTTGCCATCACCATGATTCTCTTTTTTATCAATATCTACCTGGCAGGAATTGTCTTTATTCTGGTCATCACGCTATTTATGTCACTGATAATTATGCAGGACAGCGTGTCACATCCCGATGTGGATGCCAGCCTGACAGAAGATGCCAAATCCATTTTCCTGAAAAATTCCGGGAATGCCCCCGCACTGCATATCCATGTGGCGCTGGTCCCCATGAACACCGAGTACGATGTCCCCTCACTTGTCGTTGATCAAACCCATACCCACCCGCTCGGTTCGATGGTCCAGGATGTCAAGGTCATAGTAACATTTGAAAATGAAGAAAAGGTTGTCTTTTCCAAATCCTTCAAATTATCAGCTTTAGGAAATGAGTATGAACCCTTCAAACCAATGATTCCGATGTTCAAATGGAAATGAATGATACTGCAATCCAATTTCCTTTTTAAGTAATTTTTAAAAAAAATTTTATGGGCGATAACGATTTTTCCGCTTTTTTGTTGACCGGTGATGTTGATGTGAGACAAAAATACGCTGACAGCAGCGGATAACAGCAAAATACAGGGATTTTTTCTTCGGATACCTGGTTCAACGTTAGAACGCGAGGATGCTCAACCCCTTTTCATAGCATGAACAAATATGGAAAACCCGACATAAACATTTGCCATGAATAATCATGCCTCACAAAAAAGATTGCCAGCAATTCGATGATTAACAGTGGGCATTAATAGGATGATAGAAAACATCTCAGTAAAAGCATTGTAGCAAGGTGCAGCGTCACTGCATAGCACAGGTAGTACGCACAGGAATGTATCCCGTATGAGAAAACCCCGTTTCCCCCCCATGGTTGTAGATCTAATCCAGACCGCACTCGTATCCTTTGAGGGGATGGAATTTTCCAATCGGTCAGCCTGCCCGTCATGCGGCGGGGCAGTCCAGGGATATGATACCCGGAAAAAACAGTTTGCCGTGATTCTCGAAAACGAAAAAGAGCGCGTTATCCAGGTCAGGGTCAAGCGGTTTTACTGCAAATCCTGCAAGATACTCTGTTACGCAGATGAACCGTTTTACCCGGATACCCGCATGGGATCACCGGTAATTGATCTCTGCAAAACGTTTGCAGCTACGATACCCTTCTGCCGCACAGCCACCCACCTCGCCCAGCTCGGGATCGTAATCGATCGGGGCAGCGTCCGCAATTATGCCAGGAAAGATTTCGGGGAAATACCAATTGCTGATATCTTCAATATGCGACTTCCCTTTTCCATCATATCGCTCTCTTCGCTCGCAGCCACCCTTGGTGAGGGCAGTAACATCGATGTGACTGAAGCACTCGCCGCATGTGGTTTCCCATCCGCACGCCGGGAGGTTTTTCACCATACCCGGACAGAAGAAGGAATAAAGCGGCGGCAGGAAGACGAAAAAAAGGAGACGGAGAACGGGGACCCGTGACACTGCGGTGATTAATAATGGATGGATGAAATAATTCGGGTTCAGTATTCATAGTATCTGACTGTCACTTTACCCCGGTTTTTGGAATACAACAATAGTGAATATTCCATGATTAAGGAATGCCGGGAGATTTGCACAGTAAAAGAAATCCATAGAACCGGGGAAGAATCTATATTTTTACATCCCGATAATGAAGATCATCACACGTTTTTCATAGGCTTTAAAAAGCCATCCCACACCTCATAGGGTCACTTGGCCACCCTGGCGAGGCTTCGCCGGGCAGGGCGGTTGATCCTGCCCGCTTCGATATGAAGCACGGGGACTGATTCACCCGTACGGTAAACCGGTTGAACAGCCGCGGGGGTGTCCTTTCGGGAGCGGCAGAATTCATTATTAAATGGCATAGGGGGGATCAGCCTCCCTCTTTGTAATCTGATCAATGCATGACTGATCTATCGAACTTAGAAAAATATCCTTGATAAAATCTGATATTTTTGTGATCATTAATCATCTGACCGATCTGCGTGATGATAACAAGTATGTGGCGATTGCCACAGTTATGTCCGGCAGGATTCATCTGTCCTTAAAAAAAGCTTTCTTAACTTCGCCATAGTAGAGCTGATAGAGGTCATCGGCAAAGCTGCCGAGTTTTGGAATGATCGTAAAAAGCCCATATGCGATCAGGACCAGGCAGACAAGAGCCAGCAGTTCTGCGATCACATTATGCGCCCAGAAGAAACTCTCGTATCCCTGTTCTCCATTACTGGCGATCTCCGGGTAATAGGGAAACAACTGGTCGGTATACGCGATGATGACAAATACATTTCTTAAAAGATTTAAGAAGTAGATCGTCGGGGCAATGATAAGAAAGGCATAACATTTCTGCCTGATCGTTGTCGGAACAGCAGCAGCCACACCCAGCATGATCGCAATGCTCTGGATGCCGGTGCAACCGAGAATGATCTCTACCCGGAAACCGTTCCGGGCGATGATATTCCAGTCAGTATTGGTGACATTGAACTGGAGCAGGTCGAGTATCCAGATTATCTGCCCCACCACAATGTCAATCAGCCAGTCACCGAAAGCAGGTATGTACTCAAACGGGGCGTAGATGATAAAAGCAACGGCTGCCGCCCGCGAAAGGTGCATCACCCGCTCATCCTCTGCAAGCAGGTATTTGGCTGTGATCACCAGGAAAGGCACGGAGAGGGCAGCAATAATCGGGTACAGGAAATTATTTTCAGAAAAATACACCGGTAACTGGGTAAATAGTGCAAGAACAATAAATGTCCAGCCTATGATGGCTGTATATTTCCGGTGCCGACCGGGCAGGAGGAACGCAAGAAATCCAATACAGGAGATCAGCACCAGATACTCGATCATTATACAATTATTCACTCCTTACCAAAAAAAGGATTCTGAAGGTACATCGTTTTCTTAAACCGTAAACCGTAAAAATCGTGTCTTTGCCTGCCATGGGAATTACCCTGTGTTAAAACCCGGTGAAAACCAGGGTCCCTGACAAGAGGGTTAATCTTCTTTGCTCACGCATAGAATACCGATGTTCTGTCCTGAATGTAAGACGATGATGATCTCAAGCGGTGGTCAGCTTAAGTGCCGGAAATGCGGGTATATACGGATGATAGAAGCCGCTGACCAGATGAAGTCCAAGAAGAATCGCACGGAAAATGAGATCACGATTGTGGATGATGAAGAAGATAAAATCAAAACCATGCCCACCATTGCGATAAAATGCCCGAAATGCGAGCACAATCTTGCTTTCTGGTGGCTCCGGCAGTTACGGGCAGCAGATGAAAGCGAGGTGCGGTTCTTCCGGTGCACGGAATGCGGCCACACGTGGCGACAGTACGATTAACACATTACCTAACCTTCCAATCTGTTTTTCCCTCATCCCGCCTCACAAATCTTTCAGCGGATTACCTTTGTTTTTTCGTTTCTTTTAAATTATTATGCCCCCTTTATTCGTGCTTTGCCCCCGCAAATAACAACCTTTTATTGAATATACCCATCATTAATACTATAGAATCGGGGTTTTTTTATGGCTGAAGATTTTAACGTCAAATTCACCGACAAACAGTATCTGCCTGATCCTTCAGTAAAAAAGAACAGCTGGATTGGGGATTACCAGAAAGCGTACAATGCATTCTTACAAGATCCCGATGGCTTCTGGGACAAGATCGCATCAGAACTCCACTGGTTCTCACCCTATACCAAGGTAAAAGAGTGGAACTATCCTCACGCCCGGTGGTTTCTTGACGGTAAGACAAATATTACCTATAACTGCCTTGATCGCCATGTCATCAATGCCCGGCGGAACAAGGTAGCACTCATCTGGAAAGGTGAGGATGACTGTGAGAGAATCTACACGTACCGCCAGCTCTATCGCGAAGTGATGCGGCTTTCGAACGGTTTAAAAAAACTCGGCGTGGTGAAAGGTGACCGCGTCTGCATCTACATGCCGATGGTACCTGAGCAGATCATCTCGATGCTTGCCTGTGCACGGATTGGGGCAGTCCACAGCGTGGTTTTTGGCGGTTTCGGGGCTGCCGCACTACACAGCCGTATCGCCGGCGCAGAAGCCAAGGTTGTCATCACTGCCGATGTCACTTTCCGGCGCGGAAAGTCCATACCGCTCAAGCATGTCATTGAAGAGGCGATTATCGATGCGCCCAGCGTGGAACATGTGATCGTACTCCGGCGCGAACTCCATCAGCCGGTTGAGATTCACCACGAAATGGAAGTAGACTTTTACGATTTAATCAAGGATGTCAGTCCTGACTGCGAGGCTGAAGTGATGGACACCGAAGATCCACTCTTCATCCTGTATACCAGCGGATCAACGGGGTCCCCCAAAGGGATAGTCCACACCTGTGGCGGGTATATGGTTGGTGCCTATTATACGACGAAACATATCTTTGACATAAAAGATAATGACGTATACTGGTGTACCGCCGATCCCGGTTGGATCACCGGTCACTCCTACGTGGTCTATGGGCCTCTTTCTAATGGCACGACCATTTTTATCACCGAAAATACTCCGGATTATCCCGATGCCGGGGCTTACTGGCGGATGATCGAGGATTTCGGTATAACAATCCTGTACACCGCCCCGACAGCTATCCGGATGTTCATGAAGATGGGCGAGGAGTGGCCCAATAAGAGTAACTTAAACTCCCTGCGCATTTTAGGTTCTGTCGGAGAACCGCTCAATCCCGAAGCCTTTGAATGGTATTACCGCGTTATCGGGAAAAACCGCTGCCCGGTCGTTGATACCTGGTGGCAGACCGAGACCGGCATGCATATGATCACCACGGTACTCGGTGAGCCCATGTACCCGGGTTTTGCCGGCAAGTCCATCCCCGGTGTTGTAGCAGATGTGGTTGATAAGGATGGCAAACCCGTACCTCCCGGTACCGGTGGTTTTCTGGTCTTAAAAGAACCCTGGCCTTCTATGTTCCGCGCAGTATTTAACGATCCTGACCGGTACCGGAAATACTGGGAAACGATTCCCGGCTGTTACACGGTCGGGGACCTTGCCGTGAAAAACGAACAGGGTTACATCATGGTGCTCGGCAGATCCGATGATCTGATCGTAGTGGCCGGGCATAATATCGGGACTGCGGAAGTCGAGAGCGCGCTGGTTTCGCACAAGGCCGTTGCAGAGGCTGCAGTCATCGGGAAACCCGACGAAGTGAAGGGCAACGTGATCAAGGCTTTTGTGATCCTGCGCATGGGGCATGAACCCTCCGACCGGTTGAAAAACGAGCTCCTCTACCATGTCCGTATCACGCTGGGACCGATTGCCATGCCATCAGAGATTGAGTTCGTAACGTCACTGCCAAAAACCCGGAGCGGGAAGATCATGCGACGGGTCTTAAAAGCAAAAGAGATGGGAATGGACCCGGGCGATATTTCAACGCTTGAAGACTGATTTACAAAAAACAGACCCAACTTTTTAAATACTGTTTTATATCATTTATAAATATGAAGGTCAGACCAGAAGATTCCCTCAAGATTGAAAACATTGTTGCCTCAGCAAAGGTGACCGATTATCTGGATCTACCCGATATTGCATCCAAGATTCCGGGCGCAGAATATAACAAGAAGCGTTTCCCCGGCGTTGTTCTCCGGATGCAGGATCCCAAGATCGCAGCGCTCGTCTTTGGTTCGGGAAAAGTAGTGTTAACCGGTGCAAAGAGTGTTGACAGCCTGAGCAAAGGACTCAATATCCTTGGCGGCCTCCTGCGCGACCTGGGTATTGCTATCCCCAAGAAACTGGATTACAAGATCCAGAACATTGTCACGTCCGCAGATCTTGCCACGCCAATTAACTTAAACAAGATCGCAGTTGGTTTCAACCTCGACCGGATTGAGTATGAACCTGAACAGTTCCCCGGACTGGTCTACCGTCTTGAAGTTCCCAAAGTTGTTGTCCTTTTGTTCGGATCCGGTAAGTTGATCATAACCGGTGGCAAGGAACCGGAAGATGCAAAGAAAGCAGTGATCAAGATCCTTTCAGACCTGCGCAGCCTTGGTCTGATGTAAACATTTTTTTTATACCGGTGTTTACGAATTTTTCGCAAAGATTGAATTCCAACCGCTCTTTTCCCGGATTCTGGCCTTGGAATTTTTTATAATAAATAAAGTCTGCTGTCATTGTGCTGCAATACGAGCACCTATATATCAGGAATTAGATAAATTATTGTAGAAATCTAAAGAAAAATAGTGTGGATGTGTTGTATGAGAACGGAAAATGTAATGTATTTCACCGAAAAGGAAGAGGAGTTTGCAAACCTCCTCATTGAGATTGGAACCAAAAGAAATGTAGCAAAGGTGCTCGTATTTCTTGCAAACACCCCGGAAGCCACATCCCGGGCTATTGAGCGGGGCACCGATCTCCGCCAGCCGGAAGTCAGCATTGCGATGCGCTACCTGCTCGAACAGGACTGGATCTCCAGCCGCGAGAGCAAGGCAGAGAGCAAGGGTCGCCCGGTTAAGATCTACGAGCTGGCAAAGCCAATCCACCAGATTATGGACAGCATCGAGAAAGAGAAGAAGAAAGAAGCGAACAACCAGCTCGCCCTGGTCCACAAATTACGCGATTATCTCAACTAAGGGATAATCCTGCATTTTTTTTCACCACCGACAATAACGGTGGTTTTTGCTGTAAAATTACAGAATAGCCCGCTCTCCACGACGCCGGGGATAAGGCCAATGGATGCCTCAAGTTTTTCGGGTTCGGTAATGGTTTTGAATTTCGCATCGAGAATGAAATTCATGTTGTCGGTGATCACCGGGCCGTCTTTTTTCACACCTTCCCGCAGCACCGGCGTACATCCCATTGCCCTGAGCTGATCCATCACGGGCCGGATGGCAAACGGGACAACTTCTACCGGTACCAGACCATCCAGACGGGGGACCATCTTCTGCTCATCGACAACGACAATAAACCGGCGTGCAGCAGCAGCTACGCATTTCTCCCGTGTATGGGCTGCTCCCCGGCCTTTGATCAGTCGCAGCTGCGGGTCAACTTCATCCGCCCCGTCAACAGCCAGGTCGATTACCGGATGATCATCGAGGGTTGTTAACGGTATGCGATATTCACGGGCCCTGATTGCCGTCTGGAAGGATGTCGGGATACCAGAAATCGTGAGCCCTTCCTGCATGCGCCGGGAGAGCCGTTCCATGGTATACATGACCGTGGAACCCGTGCCAAGGCCGATGATCATACCGTCTTTTACCATGTCTGCTGCCTTGTAGCCTGCTGCACGTTTGGCGATTGCGGGATCACGTGTCGTTGAGTCCATTAAAGTGATACATATCGGTACAGGAATTATTAAAACTGGTGATGTGGTGGTGGGAAATTGACATTGGTTGAATGAGATGTCTTCAGAACAAAAATTGTTCAGGTACTTTTGCTTTTCATTGATGGGGGCTGATGCCCCCATACCCCCGGTTACGATGAACCCCGCCGCCCCCGAAGGGGCGCCTCCGCGGCGGTTCGATTGGTTTAACGTACGGAAAATTAGCGCCCTTGCCTTCGCATTGAGAGATGGATTAACCTCCCTGCCCAGCGAGGACCAAAACGAGGCAGCCGAGCGACCCCGAAGGGGTGGGAAGCATCGCAAACAAAACTGAATGATTATTTACATCAGAGAAAATGACGATTAGATTATTTTAAGGATGCAGGATAATTTTTAAAGAAAATTTTGTATCGAACTTTCAAGCCATCCTAAAAAAATCAATTCTTAAACACTTTTCTCGTATCTTCCCCAGCTGCATAGGAAGTGCAGTCAAGGGTAATAGGTGTAATTGACACATTTCCCTTCCGGACAGCATGCACATCCGTACCCTCTTCGGCATCATCAAAGAGCGGGCCATTAATCCAGAAATACGGGCGACCGCGGGGATCCAGCCGTTTTTCCACGCCGGTGTGAAACAGTTTGGGGCCAAGCCGCGTCACTTCATACCCGCCTTTTACCACCGACGGAATATTCACATTGATCACATCGGTATGCGGCGAGAACCCGTGCTCGAGCACCCGGGAGACCACGTCGCGCACCACTGTTTTTGCTGCATCGAAGCTGTGTCCTAAGTTGCGGGGGTCATCGAACTTATCCCCCTGATCCTCTACCTGGAGGGAGAACGCGATCCCCTTCGTGCCCTGGTTGGAACCTTCCAGTGCCGCGCCCACCGTGCCAGAAGTCATGATCGACTCTGTTGAGAGATTTTCCCCGATATTAATCCCGCTGACAATCATGGTCGGGGCGAGTTTGAGCGCATACAGGCCGATGATCACCGCATCCGTGGGTTTACCGGCAACCGACCACGCCGGAATCCCGTTCATAGTAATCTGGTTTACCCGCAGCGGTTCAAAGATCGAGATCGATCTGCCAACTGCACTCTGCTGGGTTGCCGGTGCAACAACCGTGACATCGGCAATGGGGATGAGCGCTTCATACGCAGCCCAGAGCCCGACTGAACTTACGCCATCATCATTCGTGAGCAGGATCGAAGGTCTCATGTTCATCTTCTATTGATGCCGCTCCACAAATAGTTCACCGATCGGATAGGGTAATTTTCTTTCAGCGCGTACAGGAAAAGGATGAAAGTCCTGCTCGCTGAGTATGCCACCAGTCATGACCCCTCCCTCGCCCACGAGGGCGCAGCAATGTTAGAGACCTTAAAAAAGAGCTTTGAGCACTGCGGGTATGACATTGTACTGCCGGGCTCCGGCGATTTTGGTACCGAGATAGCCCGCCTCGCACCAACCTGTGATATGGGGCTGGTGATCGCACCGGATCACCTGCTGGCACGCTATACACAGATCCTGGAGCAGCACACTCATAATCTCGGGTGCGGTTTCATGACCGCAGCACTCTGTGCCAACAAGGTGCAGACCGAAAAAATCCTGCGTGCGCATGGTATACCGGTACCTGCTGAAACGTCTGCTGGCAAGCGGGTGATAAAACCCGTCAAAGGCTGCGGTGCACAGGGGGTTCGCGTTTCGAACAAAACCCCGGATGACGGGGAATTTTCCCAGCAGTATATTGATGGCGAACATTTCTCGGTAAGTATCGTCGCAAGCCGGGTCATTGGCGATGCGTGCCTGTATTTTACCGGCAATCCCCCGCTTGTCCTGGCCGTAAACCGTCAGCATATCAGTGAGACGGTGGATGGTGCAATTCACTATCTCGGGGGAGAGACGCCGGTTCATCCGGCACGGGAAGCTGAGATCATTGAAGTTGCCAAAAAGGCGATCATTGTTCTTGGGGGCCAGGGATATTGTGGCGTGGATGTGGTTGTTGCCGATAAGGTGTATATCGTGGACGTAAATCCACGGATCACCACAAGCCTTGTCGGGATTGCGGCATGCATGAACGAAGAGATTGCAGAGATCCTTGTTGACGCATCAAAAGGAGGTGGCCCAAAAGAGGTTCACCTGAAAAGAAGCGTTCGCTTTGACACCCACGGGAAGGTCACTCCGTTATGATCGGCATCGATGTGGGAGGGGCAAATCTCAAAATTGTCAATGAGACCGGTGCCCACATCCATTACTGCCCGCTCTGGGAACATGCGCCTATCACATCGTTGCTCATCCCGTATGTCGGTAATCCAGATAATCCGGCGGCTGTTGTCATGAGCGGCGAGCTGGCGGACAGTTTTTCGAATAAGATGCAGGGAATCTCGTTCATTGTGGATGCAGTAAAGGCTGCATTTCCCCGCGCCTGTTTTTATGGCATGGACGGAACATTCCATACTCATGCGGTGCCCCAGCTGGCTGCTGCCAACTGGCTTGCTTCAGCAGCATACCTGCGGGAGAAATATCCCGACGCTGTTCTTCTGGATATCGGAAGCACCACTGCTGACATCATCCCGCTCAACCGTTTTGCATCCCTGCTGGATCTGACCGATCTCAAGCGTCTTCAGAACGGGTATCTCCTCTATACCGGGATGTTAAGGGGAAATATTGCCACACTACTCTCCTCGGTTCTTCTTGAGGGTATACCAACTCCGGTCAGCTCAGAATTTTTCGCTGCAAGTGCCGATGCACATCTTGTCCTGGGCCATATCAGCGCTGACCAGTATACCTGTGATGCTCCCGATAAAAATGAAAAAACAAAAGCTGCATCCTTAAGAAGATTAGCCCGGGTTGTTTGCGCTGATCTCGAAGAGATTGGAGAGCCAGGAGCCATGCAGGTTGCAGAACAATTCTGGGAGACGCAGCGAAACCTCATCTGTGCCCAGGTAAAAAAAGTCGCTGTGAACACCGGAGCCCGGCAGATTATTGTTGCCGGTATCGGGGCTCCAGTGTTTGCCGGGGAACTGGGAGGAATTGATCTGAATCAGGAACTGGGGCCAGTTGCAGACGCACTCCCGGCATATGCTGTGCGGGAACTGGCTTTGTCTGCCGTGGGGGATGCATTTTTCTCATGAACGGAATTGTATAAAACACCCCAGGGTAATCAGAATTTTTTTACATTTTCTTTGATGAGGGTTGAGATCCCAATACACCCGGATGCGATAAAACCCGCCGCCCCCTAAGGGGCACCCCCGCAGCGGTTCAACCGGTTTACCGTACGGGTGAATCAGTCCCGTGCTTCGTATCAAAGCGAGCAGGATCAACTGCCCTGCCCGGCAAAGCCCCGCCGGGGCGGCGGAGCAACCCAATATGGGGGGATTCATCACAAATAATAACAGGTACGAAATTTCCTGCCGTAAAAAAAGAACTCTTCTATCTGCCGGGTCATGATCGCATTCAACGCCAGATAATCATTCCAGAACCCGGCAACTTTACTTTTGGTGATTCGTTAATTAGAGCCACCAATTAAGATTTTGTTTCGGTTTTTTTAAGAAGCCATCTCCAAGAGAAAACTTATCAGACGTTCTTGGGGGCTTTGGTTCCACCTCCGCCCCCGCCACTGTGGCATCCCCCGGATTGCGATAACGACGTATTACCTGTAACCCACCTCGTCCAATCACAATGCGCCCCGTCCCCCTCGGGGGACTGGTGGCGCAAGAGGGGGTATGGGATTATCAAAATAGGCTTACTACAGACAACAAAATGTTAACTATTTGTTGATTTGATATCTGACATTAAAGGTTGGTGGCACCAAATGATGAATTACCTACTTTTTGTTATGACTCGGTCAAATCTGCCACCGCAAAATCAGGAAAGCGTTTTGTAAAGATAGATGATCCGCTGGATTGCAGAAAGGTTTGTACAGACTGCAATGATGATCACCGCTGCCCAGATAAAACCGGATACACCGCCAAGAATCAATACAAGAATGGTCTCAGGCCGGCCAAAAAATCCCACCCCTTCCAGAGGATCATCGATCTTTCCTTCCACTTTTTCCTGGTAACCGATCTCCGCGTACACCACGGGTTTGATGAACGTATTCATCAGGGAACCTATGATGGCAAACGCGACAACGGCAAAATCCGCAAGCGGGGGAACGGCAAAGAACTGGCTGACAATGGTAATCCCGCTCAGTCCCACCCCAAGGAGCACAAGGGCATCGACGTACTTGTCTACGATCCAGTCAAAGACAGCCCCGAAATTCGTGTGGGCATTGGTCTTTCTCGCTACACTTCCATCCACGAGGTCAAAGATCGCGGAGAGTAAAAGGAAAAGAGCTCCTAAGAAGAACTGCCGCTGAAAAAACAAAACCGCACACGCTATGCCGGCAAGTAAGGCAAGCAGAGAGATCTGGTTAGGTGTAATACCAATCCTGACAAAGACCTCTGCGACCGGCTCAAGGTACCGGGTAAACCTTGGACGGAGTGCAGTAATATTCATAGCTCAAATCATAGGAACGTAAACGTTTAATAATTACTCTATATCGTCGGAGACCCTGTATAGCCCTATCATCACTTTATTTATATCACGCGTCCAATGTAACCGGAGAGCTGAGTAAAAAATGATCTCACCTGCCGATCGACCGCATGTATTGATGATGTCGGAGATCACCGCTGACGGTAAGCTCACACTAAAAAAGGGCGCATCTTCAAAGATACTGATGAAATATATGGCCCATGAAACCGAGCTGCTGCTCCATACCACCCGGGCGGAATATGATGCGATCATGGTGGGTGCCAACACCATCCGTATCGATAACTCATTTCTTACGGTCCGCTATGTGCAGGGCAAGAGCCCGCTCCGGGTGATCCCGTGCAGCATGGGAGATATCCCGCTCGATGCAAACGTGCTGGGAACAGACGCCCCTACCGCGATTGCCGTCTGTGAAGCGGCACCTAAAGACCGCATTGATGCGATAAAAAAGAAAGGAGCGCACGTGATTGTTGCCGGCAAAACCCATGTCGAACTCCCGCTGCTCTTAAAGATCCTCAAAGAAAAATTTGGCATAAACAAGCTGATGATCGAAGGCGGACCTACACTCAACTGGCATATGCTCCATGATCGGCTCGTTGACGAGATCCGCCTGATACACCTGCCGTTCATTGTCGGGGGTGCTGATACCCCGTCACTGGTAGGGGGTATGCATATCAATACTGAAGACGAGATGATCCGGCTCAATCTGAAGAAATATTATATGTGCGGCAGCAACCTCGTTTCCGAGTTCGATGTCCTCTACACAAAGGAGTAATATATGGATGGTACCTACACCCTCGTTCCTTCCGGTTCTGCAAAACCCCCGTCCCATGCGGGACTGAAATGGTTTCTACTCATTATCTTCGGGCTCATTGTGGTGATCGGAAGCATGATCGCCGCTTTCTACTTCACCCATGCGGATCAGATTGGCGTTACGGTGATCCGTATGGAAGGCACCATGGTGACCGGGGAGATCTCTGATGGAGAAAATATCGGCAGTGAAATTGTGGGTGAAGAGTTACGGCAGGCTGCTGATGACCCGATGGTAGAAGCAATTGTCCTGCGGGTGAACAGTCCCGGCGGTACACCTGCCGCCGCACAGGAAATTATCGGCGACCTCGAATATGCAAAATCGAAAAAGCCGGTCGTCGTATCCATGGGAGACATGGGAACTTCGGCTGCCTATTACGTGAGCGCCCATGCAGACAGGATCTATGCAAACCCGGATACGTTCACCGGGGGGGTTGGCGTGATATGGAAATTCTCCGATATCAGCCGCTGGATGGAAAGGGAAGGCTACAATCTGAGCGTTGTCAAATCCGGCAGCAAGAAGGATATGGGTTCTACTGCCCGTCCTCTCAGCTTCGATGAAGAGACGTATGCCCAGAAGATCGTGGATGATAGTTTTGACACTTTTATTTCCGATGTGATATCCCAGCGCATGATCTCGCGGTCTGACATCGAAGATGGCAGGGTAATCCGGGGCGCCGATGCAGTAAAAATAAATGTTATCGATGAACTGGGCAATTTAAACGACGCGATTGACGGTGCAAAAAAGATGGCACAGTCAAGGGATTGATACTTTTTTCTTGCTTTTTATGTGAATTGATTGAGCTCTGTCAATATATTCAAAAATTTCTATCGCTCATGGGAGGTTTTACCCCCCTGCCACTGGGGCTCCCCCCAAATGCGATAACACCAGAACAGGTTTTACGACACGATCGCAAATCGAAGAGGCGTTTCTGAAGAGAGGATTATCCCGCCGCTCCGATAAGGCGCCTCGTCGGGGCCTCGCTGGGCAGATCGGTTTATTAAAATGACCGGCACCTGAACCGCCGCGGGGGTGCCCCGTCGGGGGCGGCAGGGTTTATCGTTGTTGGGGGTATGGGGCATCAGCCCCCATCTTTATAATCTACTCAAAAATCCAAACCCGTGTCAATTATATCATCTGTAATGGATCCGCTTTCATAAATTCACGGCAAACGGTTGTTGCGTAATGGCCGGGCGGCAGGGTGAACTTCAGCCGCACATCGGTATTTTCTATCGTGGATTCAATCTCTGTTTTTAAGGTGATAGGTCTCCAGGCACCCTCGAATTTTGTGCTGACAAACGCGGCTGCCCGTTCAAAATCTTCCGCGGTGATATGATGATCAGAAAGAAGCGATTCCATGATCCGCTCCCCAAGCGTTGCTGCCTCTGTTTTTACCTTACCGGGCATGAACAGGGCTATCGTGCAGCGACCGCGCTTTATGTGGATCGAGACTGCATTGACGTTCGCTGCCGTCACCGTATCCGTGCGCCCGTTTGCAAAGATCAGCCGGTCACCGGGTACCGGGCCGTTAAGGGTCCCCCCGTCATCGAACCGCTGGCTGAGTGCACAATTGAACAGGTATGACTGGAAGGCTGATACAAACAGGGAGAGCAGTTTTGGCGGCAGCTCCTTAAGGGCACCCGGGTAGTCGCCCGGATGAGTATAGAGGTGGTGAAGCATCGCCCGTTCAAATGCCATATGAACCGGAAGGTTACGCAGGGCGGGTTCAGGGTCGCGGGAGGTAAAAAAGTCCGATCGTATGGTCTTGACCGGATCCACTTCACCGGGGAATTCCAGTCCGATATAGGTAACAACTGCCTGTTCAAAATCTCCCCGGAGGATCCATTCTCCGACGCGGTGAGTAACCGGACGGATCGCTCCGAACCGCTGGAGCCCGAAATAGTTGGGAACGCCTTCGGATGCGGTGACCGTGAGAGCCTGCACCTGCTCTGCGAGATCGGTGGATTGGGTATCCCGGATGACCAGGTCAAACCGGTTGCCCAGCAGCTGGCCCAGCGACAAAGCCTCATTCGATTGCCGGACCGGCTCTAAGGTGATATCCTTGAGATGGATTGCTGCTACCTGCTCGGCAGTGACATTATAGATCGAGATCCACTGGCGGGTTATCGCATTGCGGTCTTTTGTACCCGACCAGCCGATACGGCGGTGGCTGATACCGAGCCGTTTTGCGATCTCCTTGACGGCATGCTGGAGTTCCCAGTTCTTTTTTGTGAGCAGGCAGATGAGATACGGACCGGCAGCGCCGCCTTTTTCCGGAAGCGGGATCTCTTCGACAAGGAAATCTTCCGGAGAGGCTCTCAGCCTGCCACCGATCCCTGCAGCATCGCTCGCGTAATAGCGCATGCCGAGCTCGCGTTCAAGAGGATATGTGCTCGGTTTCATAACAGGGTGAGCGCGCCGGTGATCTTATCGAGGTCTTCGCTTTTGGCCGGCCCAAGCCCGAGCGCCGTGATCGTGCCGGGCGGGATCTCGGTCATGCCGGCGTCCTGGATGAGGGAGTGGGAGATACCGGACCGTTCCGCGATAACCCGGAGCTCATGCAGGGTCCTCTCGTCATTGGCCTTGAGCACCACTTTCTTCTGCCCTTCGGAGATCCACGCTTTTGCCAGTGTCTTGTCAGCATTGTTGTATGCGCCAATAGATGCATGCGCCGCTTGGGCGCACCGCTTGCCACAACTCATCTTGACATCATTCCTGATGATGAGACACTGCTTATACCGGAACTCGGGCTCAACTGCCATTAATCTACAATGGGTTGCGGAACGTCAAATAGGTATAGCAGGATCTAAAAAAACTGAGGAGAGTTTGCAACAACGCTTCATCAGGTAACCGTCGGGCATGAAAGAAATTTTTATTTAATTTCGAAGATTTGTCTGAACTTATAGATCCGCCGCGGGGGCGCCCCGTCGGGAGCGGCGGGTTCATCGTATTCGGGGGGATGGGGGCATGAGCCCCCATCAATGCTACTAAGGATGGAAACCGAATAATCCACTAATCACAACAATAAAATCAAAAAAGTAATTGATTAATAAATTTTGCTCAGTAGAAATCATTGAGAAAACTCTGACGCTCCCGGGGGCTTCGCCCCCGCCACTGGGGCATCCCCCCATTGCGATGACGACGTATTACCTGTAATCTTACTCGGACTATCGCACTGCGCCCGTCCCCCAACGGGGGACTGGTGGCGCAAGAGGGGGGCAATATATTACGTGAAAAAAAAGGTTTTCCTATGAAAATCGTGTTCTCAAGATATGATAATGGGGGTTGAGACCCCCATATCCCCGGTAATGATGAACGTCGCCGCCCCCGACGGGGCGCCCCCGCGGCGTTTGAGGACTAAATATTCTAAAACCTCCTTGCCCCGCCGTGCCTGAAGATAGGCCCTGAGGCGGGGGAATATCACAAACATGATTTTCATGGTTCGGGTGTGAACTCCCGTTCATGCCTGTTTCTACAATGCAAATTTAACCAAAAAAATTATCCGCACCCGCCACTCACAGTAGTTCCCGCATATGGGGGAAGTGTGGTGGAGCACTCACCGGGTGCAGTTACAAAACGATCGCAGATAGCCTGCTTATAGGCATCCGGTGTCCGCGTGCCACGGTACTCCTGCCCGTTGATGAGGAGCGTGGGAGATGAACTTGCCCGGTTCTGGTTTGCAAGTGACTCATCTGCTTTGAGCAGGGCAAGACCTTCCTCCCCGCTGGCACAGGTTTCGATACTCTTTGCATCAATACCGATGGCAGCAGTAACATTTCTCCAGCAGGCATCAAGCCGGCTCGCATTCAGGTATTGGGGATAACACGCTTCATTGAACCGGCCCAGGTATTCCCAGTAGTGATCCGGGTTCTTTTCGAGAATGCAGATCTGGCGCAGGTCTTCTTTTACTTCAGATGTTCCATGCAATGACTGAACGGACGCAACCGTTGTGCCGGTTATGGTTGTAAGATACCTCACACGGATATCTGCTTTTGAACCGAGCAGTGCAGCTACCGGCTTCATCACATTTTCGGCATAGGTGCCACCCGGACAGAAGGCCATAACATAGAGATCTACTACCGGGCGCTCGGTTTTTGTGGGAGGCGCAGCAGCTTGTGCGGTACCGGTTCCTCCCACTGCCGCGTTCATAGTAATGCTATGGGTAAACAGGGAAGAACAGTCCAGCGTTGTATAAAGCGGCATCTCCTGACCCAGGTAGACGATTTTCATCTCATAGATACCATGGTTTTCTGCAACTGATATGAGCGATGCAGATGTACCGGGAGATACAAGGTTATTATTGACATAGATAAGGGTTTTTTCAGCGCATGCCTGTGCGGGGACAACAGTACCCTGACCCGGTATATTTTGCATAACCCCGGCAGCAACCAGGATCACAATCACCACGGCAATGCCGATAATGGCGACAAGGGTGCTTTTACTGAAGAGAGTGTGCTCTTGTGCATTTCCTGCATTCGGACTGCCCGTATTATGGACATGTGTTTCCGGATTATTATCGTTCGTCAAAGCAATACCTTAAGAATTATTCATAATTTCATCATGAATAACTGATCCTTTTTCCGGAGCAGGAATTGCGGGAAGATCTAACAATTTGTATCCCTGCCCCGTGTGGCCCCGGCACTGAGACAGAACTACCTCCTCTGGGGGAGGATGGATCATAAAACTATAAGCGAATTATTTTTTATAATAATATTGATTTTACGGGGGGTTCCCATCAGATAACGGCTGAAAGCCGTATAATGCCATACACGACAAGCATCGCTGCGGCAAGCAGGATTGCCCGGTTGTTGATCGCATCCACAAACTGCATCTTGTATGCCGAATCCTTCATGGCCTTTATGATCGGGTGGACGAGGAACACCCCGAACGGGACGAACGGCAGAAGCCAGAAAAAGCCCGGTTCAAGAACTGCAAAGACCGCAATGATGCCAAAGGCGCAGACCATAAACGCAATGGTTAAGAAAAATGCAGCCCGCTCCCCGATAATAACAACGGTATTTTTTCGCTCGGTCCGGTCTTTTTCGAGATCCCGTATCTCATTGCCCAGCTCCCCGACTGCCCCGAATATCCCGAGCAGGACTACATAGACTATACCGGTAAGATCCAGCGGATGGTACAGCACGTACCCGAGCAGACCATAGAGCGCCGGAAACAGGGCATGATAGACAAGATCAAGGCCGGCAATATTTTTTACTTCGATCCAGAATGAATAGGTGATAAATACGAAAAGGACTGTCAGTTCCACCATGAGAAGGGATGAGGGCAGGAGTGCCATGCAGATAAGCGAGACTGCAAGCAAAACGGCACTGACCAGTTTTGCGGTCCGGCATGTCAATGAACCATCGGCAAGCGGATTCCGGGGTTTTGCGGAGCGGGCATCCAGTGCCATATCCGAGATATCGTTAATGACAAACCCGAATGCAGACGATGCTGCAACAAAGATCAGAAGGAGCGGGAGGGAAAGATCGAACCGGCCCGCTGCAAGAAGCGCCCCGAAGATCCCCGCGATTACAAAGAGGATACCATAAGCCTCAAACCGTATGAGCCGTTTCAAAGGGTGATAAATGTGAATCTCTCCTGAAATCTGTCAGATGCATACACACATAGCCGTAAAAGAATTTATTGATTATGTGAAGATGAAAGCAGGAATATACCAGCGATCTATAAAAAAACCCTACGGCCAGGTGATAACGGAAATAATACCGGAACAACAACTCTGCAAATAATTACGGATACCTGCATCCCCCGGTTATGACATATCCCTCTGGACGAAGAGCGGTTTTGTGACGGAAATGTTGAAACATCCCAGCCGTGTCATTCCCCGGTGAGACCCTGGTGCGGGGAAATCCTCACGGATGTGACAATTAAGGTTTCATGGACACGGCGTGAATCTGAATTGTTCATATCCGGATCTCCAGATCCTTTTTTTATATTTTCCATGAAGAAAATGTCCGGTTTAAAGAAGTTGCATACAACATCTCCGAACAATTCAATACATCTCGAAAAAGAACTCCTATACACGGATATAAGGGACAAATAAAAATGGCACAGGTACTGCTCTCACCACTGAGCTGGGGACTCGGTCATGCGATGAGGGATATCCCCATCATACGAACCCTCATTGCACACGACCACGACGTCACAATCGCCGCGTGCGGCAATGCCCTTTCAGCGCTTAAACAGGAATTTCCCCAGTGCCGGTTCATCGAATTTGAGGATTACCCCTCGCCGTACAGTTCGGGCAGCCTTTTTCTCCCGAAATTTTTCCTGTATCTTCCCATCCTGCTCAGGGCAGTCTCAAACGAACGACAAAACCTTGCAAAAATCCTATCCCGGGATCGCTATGACCTCATCATCAGCGACAACCGGCTGGGAGCTTATTCATCCAATGTGCCCTCGGTCTTCATCTCCCACCAGCTGCACTACCACATGCCCCTGGCCCTCTGGCCGGTGGAACTCTTCGCACTCCGCGTCAACACGTACCTCCACCAGAAATATGACCGGATCATTGTGCCGGATAACCCTCCGGGCCCCCTGTCCCTTGCGGGAAAACTCTCCCTTCCAGGATCTGATGAGACGAGATCGAAGGCATTTTTCTCCGGCATCCTCACCAGCATACAAAAACGGGACTGTGCCGAGGATCTTGATTACCTTGTCCTGATATCGGGACCTGAACCCCAGCGGACCAAACTCGAAGAGATACTGCTCCCGTCAATCCATGAACTTGACGGGAAAAACGTCGTGCTTCTCGGGAGCCCGAAGAGGAAGACCGAGATTACGGGCACGGATACCTGCACAGTGAAAGGATACGTCTCCAATGAAGAGAAAGTGGATCTCATGAACCGGGCAAAGTTCGTCATCTGCCGTTCCGGGTATACCACGATGATGGAACTTGCAGAACTCAAAAAGAAACACGGCCTGTTTATCCCTACCCCCGGGCAGACCGAACAGGAATACCTGTCGTGGTATTACCAGAAACAGGGCTGGTTCCATTCCCAGAGCCAGTACCGTCTCGATCTTGCCGTTGATCTTCCGGCTGCACAGGCATATTCCGGGTTTCCTGATATGCCGTCAACGAAAGAAAATGTCAGCAGGCTCTATAACGACCTTCTGGCCGGCTATCTTGAATAATTCCGGCACGGTTCAAATAGATCGACAGCACATCTTTGATCCATGGATGATCTGGTGCTGACCGGGACCCTGGCACTCGTCGCATTCTTTGCCATCATCATTGCCGGTCTTCTTGCAGTGCTCTTTTTTCTGTCCTGGCTCTGGAGCGCTGCCAGTGCAGGGAATTACAGCAGCATCCTTATGAGTCTTCTTGCAATTATGATCGCAGGATGTGCTTATACCGGTGCAGGTTACTATCTTTTTTCGAGAGGATGGATCTGATCCTCTCACCACAAAAACACTATCTCTCCGACATTGATTTTTAAAAGGGAATAGGATTTGCCAGCGAATAAGTATACCGTATCTACGAAAAAAGAGATTAGTGGAACTTGTACCCGAGTGTCTGGACGAGCACGATCATTTCCCTGACCTGCTCATCCTGTTTCCGGGTCAGCTTGCGACCCCGCTGCACCAATCGTCCCATCCGGATGATCTGCATGCGCTGCTCCTGGGAGAGGGCTCCCGAGTGGTGCGACCATTTGAGAAGGTCGAGCCACTGCTGGCGGTTGAATGAGATGCCGTAACCTGACGGGGAAGTTCCAAAATCGTCAGATGTTTTTAATTCCCCGTCCGTTTCTTCCCCGGCATCCTCATCCTCATCGGTTTCCTGCACGTCAGCCGCTTCAGGCTCTTGTGCAGGTGTATCATCCATAATGATGTCATGAGTATCTGCTTCCGGCGCTGGAACAGTCTGCCCGGAAACCCCTGATATTCGATCTGCCACTGCCGGACCGGGAGCTTCGTCTTCAAACAGGTCCTCGATGCCAAACGATGGGGATACTTCCGGGGGGGTATTCAGGGTTCTTGTGGGTACCTGCCCTTCATGCGTTGCGGGCGGAGCGGTGACAGCCACTGCCTTTGGGACCGGTCTGATCTCGGTGGGAAGACGGGTCTGGCTGACAACAACGGCCCATTTGCGTTCCGGCTCCGGTGCGGCCATACTGGTGCGTGACAGGGACTGCTCTACCTGAACGCTCTTCTTTTGAGAAACTGCAAGTCGCTCCTCGTCATTCATGTGGTTTTCCCACTCATCGGCAAGAGCAGTTCGTGCCTGTTGGATCTCATCGGACAGGGCTTCAACTCGTGCATCTGCTTCTGCTTTCTGGGACTCCAGTGTCCTTACCTTCTGTTCGAGATCCCGCTGCCGGGCCAGCACCTGCTCAAAATCCATTTTGAGTTCCTGGATCTTTGCTGCACGCTGGTCCTCGATCTGTTCATGATCCACTTTAACTGAATCCAGCTCGTGCTCCACCTGCTCTTTTGCAAGAGTAACTGCACGGACCTTTTCTTCAGCCGCCGCGTGCAGATTTCTTTCCTGTTCAAGGGAAGATTTTAACTGTTCCCGCTCGGCGATTGCCCGGGCTATGTCTCCTTCGAGTCTGCTGGCGACCTGTGCAGATTTTTGCAGGTTCACTTCAGCAGTGCGGCGAATCCTCCGTTCGGTCTCAAGTTCCGCTTTAGTCCCTTCCAGATCTTCAGAGAGCGAACGGGCCTGCTGGCCGGTCTGTTCCTTTCCCTGGACTACTGAATGCAGCTCGTGTTCCAGTCCGTCGATCCGGGCTGATGCAGCGTTAAAATCTGCAAGAAGGGTCGAATTGAGCTGGGTGGCTGCTTCAAGGTCCCGGTTCAACCGGAGGAGATCATTCCGGTGAACTTCGAGATCGGTCCTGGTCTGGCTGTGCGCACCGCGAACCGATTGCAGGGTTTCATCCCGCTCGCGAATCGCTGCATTCAACCGGGCTTCAACAACATCACGCTGTTTTTTCTCATCGGCAAGTGCCACACGCGCTTCTTTCAGCGCGGCTTTTATCCCTTCCAGTTCTTCAGAGAGCGAACGGGCCTGCTGACCGGTCTGGTCCTTTGCCTGCACTGCGGATTTCAGCTCATGCTCCAGATCTTTGATCCGGGACGAGGCAGAGGCAATATCGCCCTGGAGCGTTTGCCGGAGCAGTGCTGCAGCCTCGAGATCGCGGTTCAGGCGCAAGAGATCATTTTTGTGCACATCGAGATCGGTTTTTACCTGGTCGTGCGCACCGCGAACCGATTGCAGGGTTTCATCCCGCTCGCGGATCGCTGCATTCAACCGGGTTTGTAGTGCAGCATGCTGTTCTTTTTCCGCGTTCAGTGCGGACTGTACACTTTCTAACGAGGCTGTAAGGGCACGGACTTTTTCATCGCTGGCTTCCCTGAGGATCCCGGCATCAGCGATCTGCTTTTCAAGGGACTGGATCTTCCATTCACGCTCTTCGACCTCAACCCGGGTCTCATTGAACGATGCAGTAACCGCTGCTACTGCTGCCGCAGTTTTTCTTTCTTCTGCGTGAGCGATAACAAGCTCATCTTTGAGGATCTTTAATTCCCGTTCCTGGGAAAAAATCGTAGCAACCGCGGTATCAACCCTGCCCTGCAGTTCATCGAGTTGCCGTTTTTGGGATTCCTCATGCAACTCGTGGGTTGCTTCTGATTGCTCCATTTCGTGCCGGAGGGTTTCTAATCGCATGTCTGCTGCAGTGCACCGGCCGGTCTCGGCTTCAAGCACGGATTTTAACCGGAGGATCTCATCGTTCAACTGGCGGACAGAATTCTTCAGCTCATCAATTTGGTGTGTCAGATCCTGCTCGGACTGTGCTTTTGCCTGCAAAACGGATTTGACCTCCTGTTCTGCAGCACCTGCCCGGTCCTTCTCTGAAGCGAATGCGGCTGCCTGTTGTTCGTGCTCGAGCGTAAGGGTCTGAAGCGATGTTTTAAGTTGCCCAGACTGCGCCTCTGACTCTTTTACTGCGAGAACGAGCCGGGCAGAACGGGCGGCTTCATCTGCGAGTGCCTGCTGTGCTGCATCCAGCTCCGTTGTTTTTGCGCGGATATCCTGCGAAAGGGATGATACCTGTCCGGTCAAACGGGAAATTTCTGACTGGGAAGAGAGATCGGATTTTTCTTTTTCTGCTAAGTGTATGCGGATATGTTCTTCAGCAGTGGCAAGGAGTGTCCGGGCATCACCCAGATCCCGCGAGAGTTGTCCGGCTTTTACGGTTTTTTCATCGAGTGCCTGTTCGGTTTCCTCGAGATCTCCTTTGAGCGTGCGCTCATCCTGCTCTTTTTTCTTAACCATTGCACTGAGCGTTTCGATTATCCGTGAATTCTCGATACCTGCATCTTCGAGTGTTGTTAACCGGGAGGAGAGTTTCTGCAGTTCGGCGTTGGCAGAGGCGAGGTCTTCAGAGTTTTTAACAGCGATCTCAAATGCGGACATGAGGAATTCTAGCAGTTTCCTGCGATCAGCAGTGACAACAAAGACCTGGTCTTCGTGCTGGATCTTGAACTGCGTCTTAATCTGGTCCAGGGTCTGCTGCTGAACAGGTGTCAGGAGTATTCCTTCGATCAGCGAGAGAAGGTAAGGAGAATCATAGGGCTCGGCAATGAAATTGTCTGCATTGCAATCAAGGACATGCAGCAGATCTCCCAGGGTTGATGCGCGTGTCAGGATCATGACCGGAATCATCCAGAGGTTGTCATCGGACTTGATCTGCCGGCAGTACTCATAGGCCTCCTGACCAAAGGAGGTTGAGTCACAGATAATAAGATTGGGTTTTCCAGAGCGAAGGGTATCGATGAGCTGTGGCCCATCGGAAAAGAGGGTTACCTGGTAATCCTGGTTTTCAAGCTGCTCTATGAGCTCCTGTGTCCCTGTTTCACTCTGACCCAGAACGAAAATATCTATGACACTTTCGTTTCCATCTGATTGAGGATTATTCATCGCCATCTCTCGCACGGTTAAACTCTCACGGTACTCTATGCCTGAATATATGATTTTATATACTGTATTATAGCACTTCTGGTCGAAAAGAGCTGGCCGGGGCCTTACTGTGGCAAAAATAAGAAGAAATCCTCAAAAATGGGGGGTTTCAGGTACCCGGATTGTGCAGGGCCGGATCAATGGGTATCTGGAGTTCAGTCAGCAGTTCGTTTTCTGCAACCGTGCAGGGATCATTCAGATACAACTCGCGATGGGGGCCGTTAATTAAAAACTCCCGTTCCTCTGCATAGGCACCGATCCGGGTCCAGGCCTCGTGGAGGCCGGTGTACGGCCCTTTGTAGATGAGCGTTAAGCATTTTCCCCCGGGCAGGGTCCGGCACTCCATGGACGGGTCACTGAGAGTGATCCTGCCGGTGATAGGCACTGCACACTCCATATCCGCATCCTTTTCCTTATACTCACCATCATGATACAGCGTCATAAATGGTCCGGCAATCTTCAGCCCGTTTCTTACGTTTTCCTCTGAAAAGAGCTGGGTGCAGAGCCCGGTCATGAGCCGGGTAATCGTCTCCTTGTACGCACCCGATCCCCGCTTTCCCACAATACGCACGGGCGCTATATCCTTTACAACAGGTTCATTCAGTGACATGTAGATCAACTCTAACGAGGCATCCCGGTTTTCCAGAATTGCCTCGATCTCCTGTAACCGGTTGACTTCCGACCGGATATCCGTTCTGCGCTTTAAAAAAAGTGCCCGGATCGTTGTGGTATCGTTTTTCTCCTTTGCAGAAAGGAGCGTTTCGATCTCGGTAAGGGGAAACCCGAGTTCGCATAACGTCTTGATCGACACACCGCGTGCGATCTGGGAACCGGTGTAATACCGGTACCGGGTGAACGCATCTTTTTCCTGCGGTACAAGCAGGCCTCGTTCATCATAGAGCCGGAGCGCTTTCTGGCTGAGCCGGGTGATGAGCGAGAACCTGCCGATCGGGATCTGGTCGATTGCCATTGTTACACAGATCTCTGTTCTTTAAAACGATATAGGATGCCGCAGTCTGCCGCAGGGCAGGGTTTGAGAAATAAGAAGGAATCGGGAAATGGTGCAATCCGGATCGGCAGTGTTTCCGGTTCGGGTAAAAAATTGGTTGAATAAGAGACGGGTGTTTTTACTCTTTTTTTACCCACCAGTCAATGAGTGCCCGGGAGATACTTAAGGAAGACGGGATGGGGGGGAGGTTATTGCGGTCAAACCATCCCACAGATACGATCTCTTTGTTGTCAATCGTGATCTCTCCTCCAGCATAGTCTGCCACAAACCCGATCATGAACGAGTGGGGAAACGGCCAGGGTTCACTGCCAAAATAGCGGATATTTTTTACGGCAATTCCCACTTCTTCAAAAACTTCCCGGCAGACCGCATGTTCAAGGTCCTCGCCGGGTTCTACAAATCCGGCAATCGTGCTGTGAAGGCCGGGCGGGAACCGGGGTGAGCGGGCGAGAAGGACCTGGTCTTCTTTTTGCACCAGGACAATGACAGCCGGGGAAAGCCGGGGATAGGTGATCAGGTTACAGTCCGAACAGAATTTCGCCCGTTCTGTCCGTAACTGCCGGGTTTTTGCACCGCACCGCCCGCAGAACTGCGTGGTGAGGTCAAAGTCAATGATCTGGACCGCGAGAGCTGCGAGAGCCAGTTCATCATCCGGCACCCGCCCGAACAGTTCCCGGACACCGGAATATTCCCAGCCTTCAGGAAGTTCGGTGCCAGGGGGGATCTCAGCCGCATAACAGGGAGTTGCATCAAGGTGTCCAAGGTACTGCACCCGACCCACAGGGAACGGCATCAGTGCCGGAGCTGTTTTTAAAAGAACTGATAGAGGTTTTGCTGAAGTAACGGCAACACCGCTGCTGCTCACCATCACCCAGAGGGCTCCGCTTAACGGGATTGTTTCAGGCACCGGAAACCGAAAGACCAGGTTACCGGTTGATAATTTCGCGGAATGGACCATGATCGTTAAGGGATATCCCCGTACCCGATGCCCGGAGGTCTGCCCGTGATGGGATCAATAAGAATTTTTACATTCCCCATCGGGACACGGGTTGAACCGCGTTTGATCAGGGTCCCGTTGTTGTAGACTTCAACCAGGAGCGTATCTCCCGAATTTTCCTGCTTCTGGGCTGACACCTGGACGATGCGATCACTCCAGAGAACTTTGTAGATCCCAACACCGGTGCCGGAAACCGGATGCATGAGTTCGGGATTGCCCACCTCACCAATAAAGGTTCCGGGATATTCGATGCGCACCCACACCCCGTCAGCAGGTACAGGTGCCGGGAGCAGAGTGGGAGTCGGCTGAACCGTGATAACCGTAACAACGGCGGGCAGGGTTGTCTCACCGGTGTCCCATGGGTAGTATGAGATAATAACCGCTCCTGCAAGCACCACAAGGATGATGCCGATAATCGCAGCGACCATGAAAGAAGGGGATGTGCTCTTCGGTGTTTTTGGGGCAGGTGGAGAGAGAGCCGCAGGAACCGGTGCTGCTTTATGTGCAGGGTGTTCAATGGGTTTGTCATCCACTAAACATTCCGGGATTATTGTGTCGATGGAGTGGATGTCATCAGGTATTTCTGCCACCGGTTCTTCTGGCACCACCCTGATAGGATCTGTGTCTGCCTTTGGTTCGTCATCGATCGTTTCACGGGCAGGCGTTGCCTCGGAAATCGCAATCGATAGGGGGATGGGTGTTATTGTTACCGTGCGGGCAGCATCTGCCCATATCCGTGCTGCATCGGAAATTACCGGCGTTTCATCTGGGGCGATTGCCGGGATTGGGGGATATGATATCGATTCTTCTTTATCGGGAATTATCGGGATTTCATCTGTCCCGATTGCGATTGCCTGGGGAGGAGTGACCGGTTCTTCGTTATCGGAAATCACCGGAGTTTCATTTGTCCCGAGTGCTTTCTCCGGAAGCGGAGGAACCGGTTCTTCGGTTGCGGGAATTTCCGGGGTTTCATCTGCCTCGATTGTTATTTCCTGAGGGGGAGTGACCGGTTCTTTGGTATCGGAAATTACCAGCGTTTCATCTGTCTCGATTGCGATTTCCTGAGGGGAGTTGACCGTTTCTTTATCACCGGGCGTCTCCATTTTATCCGTATCCCGGGGTGGAAGCGGGGGCTCGCCAGAGGGTTTTACCATTTCAGCATTGACCCCAAGAGGGGGTTCATCGATCGCTGGGGGTGTTCCATCATCTGCGAGGGATTCGGGAAGCACAGGAGAAGTGACCGGTTCTGCCTTCACCGGATATGCTTCCGTGACAGATTTGCGGGGGCTGAACGTCTCGATCCGGTACGTGGCGGACATCCGCGGCTGGATAACTTTTAACGGATCATACGGGAGGGTGCCTGCAGAAGATGCATCATTTCGGGCTTCTGCGGCATGGTTATTGAGTGTGGCTGCCCACTCATTGCATTCCGTTACTCTCTTTTCACCGTTTTGCCGGGTGAAGATGAAATCCATCGGGTGCGGAGCGCCAATTCCGGAGGGATCCATGCGAGACAGGGTGATGATAGGATCCCCATTCACATCCATACCGGATACAACGGTGATGATCATTTCGAGCGGGATTGTCCGGAGCTGGAAGGGGATGACTGAATTATCGATAAGGATGAGACGCCGGCTGGTAAGCATCAGGTCCAGAGACACGCCATCGATGCGGATATTGTGCGTGGACAGGATAAGGGATTCGTCGCTGGATAGGTACGGGTCGCCCATGATTCCTCAAATAGGTACGTTTACTATGTGCTGTCCGGGGCAATATGCTTTTTAGCAGGTACCGTCAGTATCCCGTTGCATAATACCACCCGCTCTCTTCCCGGACCTTGACGGGGATATTGAAGAGGCCGCCGATCTTTGTATCGGTCAGCATTTTCTCTTTTTCTCCATCGCCGACAAACCTCCCGTCGTCCATAAGAATGATGCGGGTGATCTCCGGAATGATATCGTGCAGGTTGTGTGTCACGAGGATGATACCGGTGCCGGATTGTGCGATCTTTCGCATCAGGTTCCGGAACGTGTGAAGGGCGTGCAGGTCAAGGCTGGTGGTGGGCTCATCGAGAACGAGGGCTGCCGGGCGGTGCACGAGCGCCCTGCCGATCAGGAACCGGCGGGCTTCTCCGGACGACATCATCGTCATCGGGCGGTCCTGCAGGTGTTCGATCTCCAGAAATTTCAGGATCTCATCCGTCCTCTCTTCCATAGCCGGTGTCACCGTGTGGTTGAAAAGCCCGATGCTGGAAAAGAACCCGGACAGGATCACCTCCCTCCCGGATACCTCCCGGGTATACGCGTATTGTAAGTCGTTGGAGACAATCCCGATAAACGATCGCATGGCAAAGACATCCCAGAATTCCTCACCGCGTATCCGGAAAACCACGTCATCGTGGGGCTGGGGGTAGTATTCCCGGTTCACCGCTTTGATGAACGAGGATTTCCCGGCGCCGTTGGGGCCGAGAATCGCAATGTGTTCGCCTTCCTGGATGGTAACCGAAAGGGATTTCAGAACATTCTTGTCGCCTTTTATAACGGTGACATTTTCAAATTCAAGAAGCGGCGGACGGCTGGTTTTTTTTAAGGAGTGCTTTTCAGTCATGGGAGATCGTTCCTGTTGCGTTGTGATGAGGCGGGAGGGTTTGTGGAAGGAGGGGACAAGGACAAAGACACGGCATTACTAAAAATTTCAGATGATCCTGTCGATCCTGATCGTATATTCCCGCTTTCTCTCATCAGTAGAACAGGAGAGTGCTCCGCCCGCCCGGTCACAGAGTCGTGCGAGGAAGCCCCTGCTGGTTTTCATGGCATCAGAAGCAGTGCACCCGGTTCCGGTAAGAGTGATGATGGCATCCTTGTCGTCACGCTGTACCTGGAGCGTGATCGCATCAGCGCCGGTACCGACAAGGTCTTCGAGAATATAAGTAACCAGATCCGTCAGATCATCGTGATCGACAGCAACCTTAAGTTGTTTCTCAGCCGCCGAGAACGTAAATGCAATATCCGCAAGGAGCGGCTGCATGCCGATACGGGTGAGCAGCAGGCGGGTGAAGGTCGAATCATCATCATCCGATGAGAGAAGATCGTCATCCGAGCAGGCGGGAACCGAGAGCCCGGTCACCAGTGCTTCAAGGTGCCGTACCAGATCACATTCGACGAGTTCTCTGGGAGGACAGAACCCGCGGAGCATGGTGGTATAGTCCGAGAGCAGCCGTGCAGCCCGCCGGGCAAGGGCCGGATCGATGATGTGTGCAAGCTCGGCCCCGTCAAACGATCGTTCGAGCTTGGCGATTACCTGACCGGCCTTGAGGGCCAGGTGGATAGAAACTCTACCTCCCTTATGGTGCTCTTCGGCAAAGGAACGGAACGCTTCGAGCAGTTCATCGATCACATCCCCCTTGATAAGGCGGCTGACTTCTTCAGCCACATCTTCCTCCCCGAGTTCCTCCATCACATACGAGACATAGTAAAGCCGTCCAGCCATGATGGTAAAAAGCTCGTTGACCTGCTCCATGCACTCCTCGGCAAATGCGGCAGTCTCGATTGCACGCTCCTGGTTCAGCTCGGCAATATTTTCAAGCGCCAGTGCATCGGAGCGGATGGCAGCAATCATCCGACCTGCATCGGCAGCGGCAATCGCCCGCCCGTGACCCGGCAGGACAAAATCAATGCCACCCCTATCGAGGAGTGACTTAATACCATCGAGTGAACGGATGAGCGCTGCCTGGTCCCATCCACAAATGCCGGCAATACCCGGATTTGCTGCAAAGAGTACATCGCCAATGAATAACAGCCCACCCACGAGGAGGCAGATGCTGTCCGGGCTGTGACCAGGTGTATGATACACGTCAAGGGCAGGACCATTACCAAAACCTATTTTTTCCCCTGCAAGGCCGCCACCGGTCTGCTGCCGGGTGATGGTAACCGTGGCCCCGTTGGAAAAGGCCATGGATACCGGGACACCACAGGAACCGGCCCGGTCGTCCGTTAAGAGAGGTAGTCCTACCCGGACGGGCGAGATCGTCTGGCCCAGCAGTGCTGCCTGCGTCATCTTTGCATCGCCGCGTTCAAGCGCGGCCGCTCCCGCCTCCTGCACGGCAAAGACTGCTGCTTCAGCGTGGGCGAATGCGGGTGTGTTCTGCGCACCCTGGAAATGATCGAGATGCGCATGGGTTAAAAAGACAAAGACCGGGCGATCCTGTGCCTCGCGGCACTCTTCGATCACCTGTGCAAGCTGTGCTGACTGCTCCGAAAGTCCGCCCGGATCGATGAGCAGGATTACATCGCCGGTCTGGATCAGGTAGGAGTTAGAAGAGATAGTGTCGATCTTCCGGATAAGGGGGTAGTGCTGTGCCCCGGGAGCACCCGGTACCGGCTGCCAGACCTGGGAAACGGGAGAGTTGTTACCACCCGGCAAGCGCTTCGCCCTCAGAAGGATAGATGGAGAATATGGAGGTGAACCCGGCTAGCTTGAGGATCTTGTGCACTTCGGCAGCAAGACTGCACAGGGCGTATTTGTCACCGGGATTCTTGAGTTTCTTTGCGGTTGCAAGCAGCACACGCAGGCCACCGCTGCTGATATAGGTGACTGCGGAGAAGTTGAGCAGGATCATCCGGTTGCCGTTCTCGATCTCCTTGTTGATAGCCTGTTCGAGTGCCGGTGCTGTAGCGGTATCGATTCTTCCGGCGATCGAAAGGATGGTTGCCCCGTCTCGGGTTGCAGTTGTAATCTCCACGTTATTCCCTCGCTTCTGGTGATATGGTTCCAGAGAATTGTAATGGAGTTTTTGGTGTTTTTCAAAGATAATGCTATCCCTGCAATTCTCCCGTCACTTCAGACACACTACGAGTAATAAGCCCGCAGAATGCCAGAAGCCGGGGGATATACGCCAAAACCACCGGTAGATTTTATAATTCCTGTCAGGACGCGACCATTAAAAGAGCCGGTGTGCAATAACATATTTGAGACTTCATGGCTGCAACAATATTTACGTCACTGCTGGTCCTGTTCCAGCTGAGTTGTGTAATTGTTGTTGTTGCCTACCTCCTGACACGGAGGAAACTTTTCATCGAAGTGCTTGACGGACATCCCACAATAAAAACACAGATTATCCTCATCCTTGTTTTCGGGGCCCTCTCGGTCTTCGGTACTATCAGCGGTGTAGAGGTGCTGGGCGCGATTATCAATGTGCGGGACCTCGGCCCGATGGTTGCCGGCCTGATTGGGGGGCCACTTGTCGGACTGGGGGCCGGCCTGATCGGCGCTGCATACCGCTGGAGCCTGGGAGGGTTCACCGTCGTCCCCTGCTCTACGGCAACCATCCTTGCCGGGCTGTTTGGCGGCCTTATCTGGCTGGCATGCAAACGGAAATTCTGCGGCATAAAAATTGCCGTGCTCTTTGCCATCCTCATGGAAGGGCTGCACATGCTGCTCACGCTGGCCCTCTGCCGCCCGTTCGACCAGGCACTGGCGGTTGTATCCATGGTGGCCCTGCCGATGATCCTTGCCAATGCTGCGGGGATGTTTATCTTTGCGTTCATCATCGAAAATCTCCAGAATGAACGCAGGATGACAGCAGAGCGCGATACCCTGCTGCGGGAGATGGAACGAAAAGATACAGAACTTGCGATCGCAGCCGAGATCCAACAGAGTTTCCTGCCCGATACGATCACACAGATCGAGGGATTCGAAGTTGCTGCAAAGAGCGTGATGGCAAAGGCAGTGGGGGGCGACTTTTTTGATGTGATCCCGTTTGAAGTGATCCCGCTCAAAAAAGGGACCATGGGAGTCATGATCGCCGATGTCTCGGGAAAGGGCATCCCCGCCGCACTCTTCATGGCACTCTCGCGGATCGTTGTGCGGGTGAATGCCACGTGGTACATGGACCGCCCCGCATTGGCCATCCGCAGTGCAAACAACATCATCGCAAATGATTCCAAAGGGAGCGGTATGTTTGTCACCCTCTTTTACGGGATCCTTGATGCGGACAACCATACGCTCACGTATGTGAACGCCGGCCACAACCCGCCGATCATCTGCCATGCGGAGGACGGTCATCTCACTGAACTTCCGGCAACGGGCATTGCGATCGGGGCAATGCCGGATGCCGGGTATACCGCCCGGACAATCGCACTGAATGATGGCGATATCGTTGTGTTGTACACGGATGGTATCACGGAAGCGGAAAATGCACAGCAGGAAATGTTTGGAGAAGAGCACCTGCATACGGTGATCCGTGCATCCCGGAAACACCCTGCGACAGGGATCCTGACCGCGATTCTTGATTCGGTCCACACATTCAGCGGGGGCTACCCGCAGTCGGATGATATTACCCTGATGGTTATAAAGGTGACATGATGGAAGAATCTCTTTCCTGCACAATTAAAGCCGATATCCAGGAAATCCCCAAGGTATCCCTTGCACTTGACCAGGCCATGGGTGCCCACGGATTTTCAGATGAAGAGATCCTCGATACCCAGCTTGCGGTTGAAGAGGCAATCACCAACGTGATCGTGCACGGGTATGAAGGGACTACCGGGAAAATTCTCATCATTTGCAGCACAACCGGGGGGCTTGCCGAGATACAGATCGAAGATACCGCCCCACCGTTCAATCCCTTATCCATTCCGGAACCGGATATTACCGAAGATATTGAAGACCGGAAGATCGGTGGACTGGGTGTGTTCCTGATCCGTCAGGTGATGGATGATATCATCTACCGGTATGAAGACGGGAAAAATATCCTTGTGCTGAGAAAGAAGAAGATGGGTTGAGTGATTTTACATAATCGGCATGGAGGGGACAGGGCTTGTCCCACGGTCCTGTCAATACGATAAGCCCGTATTGATTGTGTGGGGGTTATTGCGTTTTTTGAGAAAATCGCTGTAACAAGGGGGAGAACACCAGCGATTATTCGGTTTTTTTACGGATTTCCCGACAATAATTTCATTTTTACAGAACTTGGGATTCTCCCCACCCCCTTCGGGGGTTGCTCGGCCGCCTTGGCGGGGCCTCGCTGGGCAGGGAGGTTAACCACTCATTTTTTAGGTTCTTGATTTACTGGTTAATTCAACATAGACTAAGGAAGATCATATTGATCGGGAGAATTGCTCACTCAAACCGACTGGACCGCTGCGGGGGCGCCCCGTCGGGGGCAGCGGGGTTCATCCCATCCGGGGGCATGGGGGCATCAGCCCCCATCGTGTAATCTGTTCAAAACAAGGGTAACTATCTGAAAAAAGTGAAAACAATACCGGATAATTTCCGTGAAGCTAAAAAGAAGACGGGTTAATCCACGTCAGACTTCCCTGACAATGTCCTGAATATAGGCAATACCGATCTTGGCCTTGGTCAGCCGGGTGGTGTCCAGCAGGTGGCGCATATCGGAAAACTCTCCTTCAGTGACTATCTTTTTTACCTGCGAGTTCAAGTCAAGCGAGGCATCATAGGGGATATTTTTGAAGACTACGCCATGGTTATGCAGGTACATTGTTTTTGCCGCACCTTTGTTTAAGGGATTGGCATAATAGAGCGAGGAGAGTTTATCTGCGGGGAAATGGGAGAGATCAGCGTTGAGATCAACACCGATGCCAAAGCTGACAAGCGTCTCTCCCTTGTGCGAATTACCGCTGTCGGAAGCAACCCATTCGTGGATCTGCGAGGGATCCATGATCGATGCTCCGCCGGGAGGTGCTGCAGTGGCTACCGGGGATTTTTTCAGGCCGGAACTGGAGAGCCCGGCCAGCACGCCCCAGATGGTGACCGCAACAACCCCGTGATAACTCTTCACCCGCTCCTGCGAAGACGAGAATATGGTTTTGTAGATATCCGAGATGCTGATGCCGTCAGGCCGGCTTGTTTCGAGCGTGAAGTACTCGTTGAACGGGCCGTCGAGGGTGACATTGAACCCGGTATAGACCACAACATCACTGTCATGATCCAGAGGGGTTAAGAAATCCGGCGTGTTGTTGCCATCGGTCGGGAGCCAGACCATAGAACCGTAGAGAGTGATCATCTCGCCCATCAGGGGCATCGCTTCCCTGACATTCGCGCCGAGCGCGCCAAGGCCCAGAGAGTAAGTGATCTCCGAGAACTTTTTTGCCCTGACATCAGATTCCATGATCTGCGAATACAACACCTTGTGCAGATCCCCGAGCACCCGCAGGACCGGCGGTGTAGTCATCCAGCCCGGTTCAACAGTCAGCTGTACACCATCGCCCATGATCTTTTTGTAAAAAATTTCATTGAAGAGGTTCGGGTTCCTGCGCTTAGGGACAATATCGGCAACCGCGAGATCCGTTGTGGGAAAGATATCAAAGACTGACGAGAACCCGGCCATGTCCAGCACTTTTTTCGGGTACTCCCCGACCGCGGCAAGCGCAAACCGCCCGTTCCTCCGCTTCATCTCCTTTTTGAGGCTGTTAAAAACCCGTAATCCCCCGCTGCTGAGGTAACCGGTTCCTGCCAGGTCAAGTACCAGTTCCCTGTCATCATCGTGGAGTGCCTCGCGGGTCCAGGTTTCCAGCTGCTGTGCCCCGAATGCATCGAGCCGTCCCGATACAAAAAAGATCACTACCCCGTCCTTCCTCTCGCTCCGTGCTTCCATACGCTTCTCCTGATGAATACTATCATGCTGCTAGTTTTTTATTGTTGGGGAGAAAGAGGGATGAGGCAAAGACTCCCTTTACTTCCGTCTAATCATTGACCATAGATGTTCGATATGAGAGATCCCCTCCCGTTATTATCCGAAACAAAAAAAGGATCCGGTTATTCCCTAACCGGCCTGCGTACCGCGACAGCACACGAGAGCCAGCCGGTATCGGGAGCAGGGAAGTACTTACAGGATCCCATTCTCCTTTTTTCCATCGTGTCCATATCATAATAAATGCAGGAAAAATCCGGATCAAGGAGTGCAGGGATCTCATCTTTGGAATAGGTTGTCATCCTGTCAAGTGCCGTGTAGTCCCGGACATGGGAGAAGATCCTGTAGGGGATGAAACGCCTTTCATCGCTGATCAGCCTGCACGGTTTGAGATGCTCAAAAACGATAGCCAGGTCCGGAGCAAGACCAGACAGGGAGGCAAGCACACGCTCCATCACGGATTGTTCGATATAGTAGGTGAGCCCTTCCATCACGACGATGAGCCTCGTGCGTGACGGCTCACCTATCTCTTTCCTGAGGGTTTCAGTCAGGAAGGCAGTATCGGCAATGTCGGATTCAATGGAGGAAATAAACCTGCACCGGTCCGGGACCAGCCGGGAATACAACCGGCGTTTGTGACTCATATTACTCCGGTCGATCTCAATAAAACGGACATGGTCGCAAAGTCGCGGCGCGAGTTCAAGGGCGAGAGGGGAGAACCCGGCACCCAGGTTGACGATGACCGTCCGTTTCTCATCGTTTGTGATCAGTTCTTCGACCATGTTTTTGATGAAATGCTTCCGGTTGATGATCACTTCCGAGTACCACGGGCATATGCTGTTATAGTGCTCCAGCAACTGCCGGCCGTGAGACAGGTCAAGCCTCCGCAGATAGGTACTGATCAGGGGTATTGTCTCGTAGTAACCACTGGCCCAGAGCATGACGAGTGCTGCAGTATCAGATACCGGGTAAGGATTTTCTTGTTCTGTCATGGTCAAACAGACTTCCGTGTAGAGTATTTTTTATTGCCAATCCACAAAATAACCAGATCCTGAAACTCCTGTCATTTTTTCACAATCCCCCTGCCCCGAAATACAGCAGCCACCCGGCCCTGCTGCCGTTTAGGTTTTTTTAGGAGATCCCAACCTAATACACCAGCAGGTAATAAGCCATCGCGGTTGTCAGGAATGCTCCCAGAAGGATGATGACGGCAACAGGAAGCATGAACCCCATCATGCCGTTGACCGTGGACGCAATCTGGGAGATACGCTGCGATCCAAAGACCACGATCCCATGGCACCATGCGGTTGCACCTGCAGTGCGGGCGGGAGCGGCATCGGCAAGGGCTTCCATGACCGCCTCGTCGACAACCGGGTAAAAGGCATCCACGTTGATCCTGAGCCCCACCTGGTTCCTGCCGGAGACCGTGTTGACGACGTGGGTATCGGTTGTCATAACCTCGCATTCGTCAACGCGGGCAAGCAGCCTCCTCCGGATCTCGTCCCGGGCACCGGTCTGCATGTTATTGCCGTCAAAAAGGACGTACGCAGTCTTCTGCCCGCCCGCGTCCACGACAAGGACCTGAACGCCTAGGTCGCCGAATCCTTCCTGCCGTGAGAACGGGAGTGCCCGTGCAGCGTAGCCGGCAGAGAACCGGAACTGTTCCTGCTGTGCTGTTGCAGCAAACGCAGATTCTGCGGCACCGATATACTCCATTCCGAGTTTCGTTGCCGGATAAACCCCGTCCTCCAATGCATCCATGCAGTTGTGGGCATCGACAAAGGCAACGTGGCGGAAAAATTTTTCTCCCGATTTCATGATCGCAAACCCGAGAGCGAAGTCGAGATCTTCGGTGACAAGCGGCGAACGGGTCGCAGCAGCGATGACGGTATCCCCGAATGCCTGGGCGAACACATCCACCGACCCGCACCGGTACCTCCCCGACTTTGTGCAGCCGGCGTTGGTGCACGAGAGCGGCCGGGCCTGCAGGACCGCATCACCCACTTTTCTTACCTCGTCCTCATCAACCGGGTTAAAGTCGTGTGAGGCCGAGCCGTGGAAGACCATGGATCCCCTGCCGAGCATACCGTGGAGGATCTTCGGCAGGTTGCTCCCGCCTATCTCGCCAAGCGGTCCGGGATGTACGTTGGGGACCGTTACGAAGATCTCTTCCTTTCCATCCCGCTGCATAACAAGCGAGACCTGGGGCACGACCACGCTCTCGCCGATGCTCCGGAAGAAGTCATCAAGCTTGTGGCTGCCCTCGGAGAGGTGGGCGAGGAACGCATTGGCCAGTTCGAGAGGGCCGACCCGGAAATTGGCCTTCATCGGACGTTCAATCACATTGATGAAGACAAAGACGCCGAGTGCGAAGCTGATGTGGAGGAGAATGGAGAGCTGTACGAACTCCAGGCCGAGAAACGGCGCCGCCCCCGCAACAGCGATACCGGAGTGAAGGAGCGCCGGGACCACGACCCGCCTCAGGTGGAAATCGACAACTGCTGCTAACAGAAGCATCCGGAACGTGAAGACGAGAGCGAGCGATATCGCAAAGAAGACAGGAAATGAGGAGCTGACCAGCAGGATTGGTGAGAGGGAGATGAAGAGCGAGATGACAAGGCCGATGGCCGCAGTGAGCCCTGACCAGCCGTACGTAAGTTTTCCACCGAACCACCGGGCCAGCCGGGGCGTCAGTGCAAGGGCAACGAGTGCCGGGATGAGATAGGAGGTAATCGGGAAGAGAGTGAGGTGGGTGAAAGAATTTCCGCTCCCCAGCATCGCCATGATCTCGACGCAGCCTGATAGGATAAGGATTAGGGTAAGCGACCGGGCCCATGACGGGCTCGTGACGATATACTGCGAGAGCGCCTCCAGTTTGAGATCCATTTCACCGGTCAAGGGGCATCCTTCCGGTGAGGGGAATCCTGTTTTCCGGCCGGGTCGGTCGGATAAAGACAATGAGCCTGGAGCATGGGACAGCGAGGGGAATTTGGATCACACTCTTATGGGTATGTGAATTGATATGGGATGAACGTTTCCGCTCAAGAAGGGACTATTACGGAACGGTTCACGTTTTTTCAGAGGGCGGGGAGGTTTCCCTGACAGAACTTTTCAGGTCTCTGGCGGGTCCGGGTCAAACCCGGACTTTGGAGAAGAAGTCATAGGACTGTTCTTCAACCGTGCAAGGGTGCGGGGATGCTCCCCTTGGGCTGCATCCCCCTCTGAGGGAGAGAGGGGGTCATCCTCATATCAGCCGCAGAGAATAGACAAGCAATGAGAAAAAAAGGATTTCAACAGAGCCAAAAAAGGAGGGAAAACTTCCCCTCTTCGATCAGAACACTCTTTCGTCAATCCTGCCGGGGATGGAACGCAATTATCCCACCGTATTTTGCTGTCGGGCAGCCCGGGTATTCTCAAGGTTTGTTGGACGGGCTCGTCTATTTATATGCCACGTATGACAACATTGTGGTGTATGATTAACACGATTGTTGACAAGGTGAAAGGATTTCTCTTAAGTCCTGTGGAAACATTCCAGCAGTCCCGCAACGATGAACCGGGGGTTGTGTTCACGTACTTTGCCGCACTTCTCCTGCTCAATGCCATTTTCTCCGCATTTATCGCCGCAGTTGGCATCGAGAAAATGCCGATGTATGCCGGAATGCCATTTGGGATTGCAGTTCCGGTCATGGTCTTTTTCATGGTGCTGGCGGGCGGGTTTATCGTTACACTCCTCTTTGCCGCATGGGTTCACCTGTGGGTGTATCTTTTAGGCGGGCGCAAGGGAATCATGCAGACTTTTAAAGCGATGATCTATGGTCACACACCCCGACTCCTTCTCGGGTGGATTCCGTTCATCGGGTTCATCTTTACCCTCTGGTCACTGGTCCTTGGCATACTGGGAATCCGCGAGCTCCAGGAGATCAGTACCTCAAAAGCGATTCTTGCTGTTGCGATTGCCATCATAATCCCGCTCATTCTCCTCATATTCCTTGCAGCCTACTTCATGACCTCGAATATGGTTTTTACGGAGATCCCCCAACCCCGGCGCAACATATTCTAAAGATGAATTCGTGAGACCGGACAACAAGCCGGATGCAAGCAACCTGGATACCCGGTATCACATCCCGCTCATTTTTTGTGCAGAGAAATAAACGAAGACTCACCTAAAAAAAATATGAGGGGATGCATGTTCGGATAGGATAATGGTGAGGGCAGGTGTACCCCCCCACCTGTCAGTCCAGATACCGGGGTCCTGATAATAGCAGCAGGATCAGGTCTTCTCGATAACTGAGGGAAAAACAGCCTCTTAACAAATACTACCGGTTACCGTACCGGGGATCAAGTTCAGCAGCTCTCCGGTTGCATTCCGCAGATTCCACACGTTTCCCCATATCATTGAGGGTCACTCCTTTCATGTGCCAGATACCTGCATCCAGGGGATTGATCGCCAGTGCATTGTCATAACACCGGATTGCATCATCATAGCGTTTCATGTTGTGAAAGGCGACTCCCTTCGCCAGCCAGGCTTCGGTAAAATTCTGATCGAGTGCGAGTGCATCATCAAAATACCGGAGTGACTCGTTGTACCGGCCATATTGTGTCATGGAAGTCAGTCCTTTGATGAACCGTTCCTTTGCTTCGGGAGAGGCAGTTGAGATCTCATCGCTTGTAAATGCGATTGCCAGTGCCGATCCACCGGAATTAACCGACAATTCGCCGGGAGAAAGAGGTGGCGGGCCAGTCATGGGCACCGGGATTGCGGTTTGGGAGATACACCCGCTGATACAGATGGAAAAAACCAGGAGGATGCTGATAAAAATCATCCGTTTCATACCGGAATATTCAGCATTTTGAGACATTACATCTTGTGGAAAAAAATTCAGGTTTCCTGCCCTTTGATGAATATCCGGTCATTCTAATAAAAGAAAAGTGACAGATTATTCAAAAAAAGATGCGTCTCAGGTATACATCCCGGAACCCACAAACCAGCTGCCATCGACATCAACGACATAGCTGGTCTTTGATTTCATTGAAAAATTTTCAGCGGGATCAGGATACTTATACTGGACAAAACCGCTCCCCCCCTGTGCAGTCCGGGCAATTTCCTGGATGTACCGGACACCATCAGGATCGGTATTGCTCCAGCGGCTGGTCCCGATCAGTTCCGGCTGGAACGGCAGTGCAAGGGTTGTGCCATTGTAAGTATAGGCAAAGATATACGATTCGCCGTGAATGAATTGCCCGGTTTTGTTGTTGAACTCTACCAGCGCCGGATCCCTGCCATGGAGCAGGGCGTACGTCTTTGCGTCCTGCACAAACTTAACAAGATCGTCACGGGTGCGGATGGATGATTGAGAGGGGGAGGGAGCAGGTGTCGGCGTAACAGCCCCCGGTGCATGATACGTTCCCGCACCGATAAACCAGGTCCCGTCAATGTCTAACACATAACTGGTTTTTAACTCGGTTGCATTGTGGTGAAACGGGTTTTCGCTGAAGTACAGCACGGTACCGTTGCCCCGTTTTGCCGTCGACACCATCTCTCTGATATGCTCTTTACCCAGCAGATCCGTCTCATTGATCCGGTTTATTCCGATCTGGTCGGGACGGTACGGCCAGGCAAGGACAGTTCCCGAGTAATCATAGGCAAAGATATAGAGATCATCATCGATGAAATCACCATCCTGCCAGTTGAATGCTGCAAGGGCCTGCTCTTTTCCCTGCTTCTGTGCATATACCTTTGCTCCTTCAACAAAGGTTTTTACCCGGGCATCTTCCACACTGCTGCCGGCAAGGTAGGTTCCTGCTCCTATCCAGTAGGTATCATCCACCGGCCTCACATAGCTCAGCTTGGATTCAATCGTATTGTTGTGCGCCGGGTTTGGGTACTGGAAGAGCAGGAAGCCCCCGTTATTTTTGGCAAGATTAATCTCGGTTTGTACAAATTTCTGCCCGGTCGCATCGCTCAACGCGGAAAAATCCTGCCCCACCAGATCCCGCTGGAACGGAAGCGCGAGAGTGATGCCGTTATAATCCAGCGCATAGACATACACACTTCCTTTTACAAACGGTCCTTTGGGATCATTGAATGTCGCGAGTGCCGCTGTTTTTCCACTTTGACGGGCATACGTTGCGGCGCTGTCAACAAACGCTTTGACCTCTTCCGGAGTAACCGGGATGCCGGATAGTGGGGGAACGGGTGCGGCAAGTGAGGGGGTGGATATCGCATGGCTGTCCGATGCCTCCTGCGTACATCCCGCAGCGAACAGGAATGCAGCAATGAGCAGGGTGCAAATCAGGGTACGTGTATGCACGGGCATGTCTTTTGGATTATACGGTTATGCTGATAAAGCAGGCGAAATTATACGAACCCGTAAACCGGAATAACCTGACTTTCAAGGATATCGGATGGTGTTTTTGACAGGGTTAAACCGAGGGGATAAACCGGAACGGATGCCCTGCGCCAAGCCGGGGAACCATTTCATTTTATTCCCGTAAAAAAACAAACGGGGATTTTATATTTAATACTCCGGAATCCTATATTGATTATGAATATGTCATCGGTCAGGAAATGGGCGGTTTTTTTTATCGGGATTCTCTGTGCAATCCTCATTGCAGATTCCCTGTCAAATATCATTATCACAGCGAGCGGGTTGAGCGGATGGGTAAAACTCATTGCCAGTTTTGTCCTGTATGCAGTCCTGTTCTTTGGGATCCTGTATGTAATTGAAAAAGCCTTTGGCATCAGGTTTTTTGATTTCGGTCAGAGTCAGGAATGATTTTTTTTCACTTTATTAATAGAGGATTTCGAATAACGGAGAATAATTTCTCGCATGGGAATACCAGAATAGGGAGAGAGTAAAACCCTTTTAAAAAAAACGGCGCTGGAGTGGAATAGATTTTGTAGTCAGAACCCTAATATAGGGTAATGACTTCGGGACATCTGTCCCTTTGACCTGGTGATAAATTATGGATACGAAATTGTCATGCCTTATCCAGGGTATAATCGGTATGATCTTTGGGATTTTGGCTATTATCGTACCGGATATCACGCTCGCATCGTTTTATGCCCTGTTCTGGGTATTGCTCGCTGTAGGAATTGCAGGTTTCCTGCTTCTTGCAATCACATCGAAAAGTGATGATTCGATGTTCTGGTTCACCCTCTCTGCAGTGCTTCTTGTCGTTGGTGCGGTCTCTTTTTTCGCACCAGCCATTGTTGCCATCATCTTCCTCCTGCTCATTGCTGGTGTCGCTGCTTACTCGGGTTTCTTTGACATCACCCTTGCACTCACCCACCCAAAAACAAAATATATCCTTATTCCGGGAATGTTTATTGCCGGCGGGGTGCTTCTGGGAGTGTTAATCTGGTATTTCCCGGATGTGATGAAAAACCTCTTCCTGACTGTGCTTGGTACATTTGCACTGGTCTTTGGTCTTTTTTCAATCCTGCTGGGATTGTATTACCAGGATGAAGTCTATAATTCCCCCGGACAGGACCTGAAAGAATGCTCCCTTAAAAAACCAGGGGACAGATAACCACCCCACAGGTATTTCTTCTTTTTTTGTACCCAGGAAAGATCCCCTATGCCTTACGATGTTATCGTTGTCGGAGCCGGTCCGGCAGGAAGTGCTGCGGCCCAGACCTGCGCAGCACAAGGGCTCTCAACCCTCTGTATTGAAGAACATGGCACCATAGGTCACCCGGTTCAGTGTGCGGGGCTTCTTTCGAATGCAGCCTTTGCCGAATGCAGGATCACAGACAGGTCGGTTATGAACCGTGTCTCGGGTGCCCGGATAATTTCCGGTAAGGGCAGCGAGCTCCTTATCGATGCAAAAGTCCAGAAGGCAGTTGTCGTGGACCGGGCTGCTGTTGACCGGGAGATGGCCGAAGCTGCGGCTGATGCAGGGGCAGAGTTCCGGTTAAAAACCGGGGTCTGTGGCGTAAGGGCAAATTCGGTGCTCACCCGGGGAGCTTACGGGCACGAGGAACATTCATTTAAAATTCTTATCGCAGCCGACGGCCCGAGAAGCACGATAGCCCGGCATTATGGTATGGAGAGGGCAAAGGTGTACCTTTCCGGCATCCAGGCTGATGTGCTGCATGACTGCGATCCCCGGTTTGTGGAGATCTATCCGGATGCATCCCCGGAATTTTTCGCATGGTCAATTCCCACCGCCCCCGGGCGCATCCGGGTGGGCCTCTGCGGGCAGACGCAGGTCAGGGAACGGTTTGCTGCCCTCATGAAAAAGTTTGGCACAGCCACGACCCATCTGGTCACCGGCACCCTGCCGCTTGGTCTGATGCCCAGAACCTACGGGCAAAAAACCCTGTTTACAGGAGATGCAGCCGGATTTGCAAAGCCCACGAGCGGGGGGGGAGTCTATACCGGCATCCGTTCAGCCCGGCACGCAGCGGCAGTGGCCATCGGGTGTTGTGAGCGGGGGATATTTGATGATAACGCACTTGCAGAATACGAGCGGCGGTGGCAGGCGGATTTCGGGCGTGAACTTGAGCTTGGGTTCCGGCTCTTTGGTCTGCGCCAGAAGATAAGCAATAATGAAATGGATCAGCTTGTCCAGGCACTCAAAGATCCATCCATTCTCTCTGCAATTATTGAGCACGGGGATATGGACCGGCCAGGAATGCTGGTAAATAGACTCCTCTTCAATCCCTCGATGATCAACGTGCTCAAACCCCTGATCATGTCGGGTATTCGATCGTTTTTCTGACAGAAAAAATACACTCAGGGTTTCTTAATATTCAGGCCACTGTAAATCTTATCCCGGAGTGAGGTGGGGGGTGCCTGATCATTGGTAAAGATATGGCACCGATCGGTCTTTGCATGGGGGGAGTACCGGAACTTGCCCCGCGGGACCTTAAATTCAAACCGTGCACCGTGGTGGTATTCCCCGGTCTCTTTTAAGGTAATTGAAGTAATAGAGAGGATCTCCTGTGCCAGAAAAAGGCCAAGTCCGGAGTTTTTACCAAACCCTTTGGTAAAGATTCTCTCTTTATCCTGGGGTGGAATCCCAATCCCGTTATCCTCAATACTGAGCACGATGCCTTCCGGCGTTTCTTTAAAAGACAAGCGGATAACGGATACACCGGCCCCGTATAACAGGCTGTTTTCCACCATGGCAAAAAAGACCTGTTCCAGCAGGGGATCTGCATAGATCTCAAGACCGCCCAGATCGGACTGGACCCTGATTCTTTTTATATCGATCTGCGCACAGGTAGAAAAGAAAAGATCGTGGACATTCTGCCATACCGGGGGTGCGATGCCAAGATTTTCATATAACTGGGTAAAGTCGATGTTTTCACTGATCGTATTGACGGTCTGTTTGAGTTTGGAGATATACATCGCATACTGCATCTTTTGCGGGGGGTCCCTCAGGAGATCAAGGTACCCTGCCATAACAGAGAGTTTATCCCTGATATCGTGCCTTGTAATCTCGGCCAGCATGTTGAGTTTTTTATTGGCTAACCTGAGGGCATCCTGTGCATTTTTCATTTCCGAAACATCGTGATAGATCCCCATCAGGCATGACCGACCACCAATATCCAGTCGTGTGGCGCTCACAATGACCGGTATCTCGCGACTATCCCGGTCAACAACGACCTCTTCGTGAACTCCGGATCCTTCGTGGGCGTGCTGATCGAAGAAATTACGATACATTTCCCTATCTTTTTCAGCATAGAGCGCAGTTATATGCATCATCTGGATTTCCAGTCGTGTCCGCCCAATCAGCTGTTGTGCCTTGTTGTTTGCATCAATGAGCATCCCCGTCTCGATATCAGCAATAAAAATTGCATCGTTTGCAGAATCCATCAGGCCCTTGTTCTTTTCATACGCTGCCAGAAGCTCAGACTCGGCCATTTTACGTTCGGTAATATCAATGGCAGAAAAGATCACGCCATTTGAAAGATCCCCGGCAACAAGTGGTGCTGAACTCAGCAGGATATTTTTTATTGATCCGTTTTTGTGTATCCACCGGGTTTCGATCGTGCCGACGCCATTGAGAGAGAGCTGCCGGTCAATTTCAGTAAAAACGTACTCATAATCCGCATCCGAAGGGTACAGTATCCGGGCACTCTGACCGATCAGTTCTTTGTGGGAATAGCCAATTATCGTACAAAGATACGAATTGACATTGCGGAAGATACGGCCGTCCATTGTACTAATCCCCGCAGGCGTGGCCCAGAATATCCCGTTGAGTTCGGCTTCACGCTTGCGCAGGGCTTGTTCAAGATGTTTACTCTCAGTGATATCCCGGATGGACTCAATAGCGCCGGCAATTTTGCCGTTTTTATCATAGAGAAGGGAAGCTTTCGCAAGAACAGTACAGAATTTTCCCCTCGGCCGTGTTGCTGAGGTCTCCGCGATCAGGACACCCCCTTCCTGGCTTATGAGAGTGTACTTGAACTGATCGATCTCTTCGGGAGGTTTTACGATCAGATCGATTAACAGGGGTCTCCGGGTCTCATAAAAAGGCAGAGCATATGCATAGTCACCTTTGCCAAGAATCTCCGGTGCCAGCACACCGGTCATCTCTTCAATAGCCTTGTTCCAGGCAATGACATGGCCCCTTGTGTCAATCGCAAACGTGGCATCAGGGAGGAAGTCGATGATATCGGAAAGACGCTGCTGGGATTCCCTGAGCGCATTGATGGCGCTCCTGCGTTCAATTGCGGTGAGTATCTTGTGTTTGAGCTCGGCAAACTGGGATTTGGGATCGCCACCTTTCTGGAGATAGAAATCCGCCCCGTTATTGATTGCCTCAATGACAACTTCCTCACGACCCCTGCCGGTAAAGAGAATGAACGGGATCTCGGGATATTTTTCCCGCACGATCTTGAGAAATGCAAGACCATCAACATCCGGCATCTGGTAATCAGAAATGATAAGATCGACTGGATGTGAGGTCAGATGAGCCAGTCCCTTAACCGCTGAACCAGCGGTAATAACAGAAAACTCTCCCCCCCGTTCAAGGTAGATCCTGCCAAGATCCAGCAGTTCTTCTTCATCATCAACATACAGGAGGGAGAACATTAATATTGGGTGTTTTTTTTTAATCAATGAAATAGTTTTCTTTTTCTATCCAAAAGGAAAGAGAACTCCGATCAACAGATTTTCGCTGATACGTTCCCTATCACGGTTTACACCAAAAATAACGATAGGTGAAAAGAATCCCGAGAGCGAGGATACCCAGCACGATAGCATAGAGCAAGGGACTGCCTTCAAGTACAAATCCGAACCACCCATCACTATCTGCGTTGCCGGGATTTTCCAGACCTACCGCATGGTTGAACCGTTCTTCGATGCCCATATTCCCGGAGAGCTGGTATGCGGCAAACGCTACTATTGCAACAAGCACGAGAAGTATAAGAAAGACAAGCCGTCCTTTTGTATCTCCCGATGCGATCATGGATGCTCACCGATCAGCAGATCCGGCCGGATTTTACCTATATAGGCGACAATGAGACCGGTGATGAATGCTTCGATTACCGCAACGCCCATATTTACCGCAGCAATCAGTGAGAGCCCGGTCAGGATCTGACCGGTGCCCTGGTTCACGCCCTGAACACCGGAAATGATAACGATAAGGATCATCACGATATTACCGCAGAACAACCCGGCTATCGTGGCAATACCTGCCCGCGAGAAGAGATCGGGAATCGTGGATTTCAGCAGGCGGAAACAGGCGTACCCCACAAAAACTTCAACAATGTTGACCAGGGTATTTGCACCTATAAGCCCCCAGCCGCCATGACCGATCGCGGATGAAAGAATGTTGATGATGAGCACCACGAGGGATCCCGCTGCCGGGCCGGCGAGAATGCCTATGAGGGGTGTCAGGTTAAGATGGACTCCACCGAATATCGGTAAGCTCACCTGGAATATGGCAAAAGCCGCTGCCGTGCAGAATGCCGCAAGGGTGATCTTTCTCCGGTCGGGTTTCTTTTCGGACCGCATCAGGTAGATCGCCATACCTGCCAGGATGATTGCAGCAGTCCACCAGACTGCAACCCAAAGCAGGGAAAACGATCCGTCTTCGAGATGAATGTGTGCCATTAAAGGTTAGTCAGCTCCTTCCGGTCTGTCGAGAATACCCGCCGGCTGTTGAGAAAATAATTGATGGAAGCCCTTAAAAAGATTAGGGAAATTTTGGGTGCTCTCCAAATTTTGTAATGCGATGTCATGACTGTAAAGATTGCAACGCAAGGATGAGTTCGTGCCGGTGTATGGGTCGTTGTTCCGGTTTTATTCCCCGGGCTTTACAGTACTCGAGGTATATCCTGACCGTGTGCGGCAGGGTGAGACCGGCCTCTTTTATGAGTGAAGGGTTATAGAACACCTCATCAGGAGTGCCCTCGGCAAAGACCGAACCGTTTTTCACCAGGCAGACCCGGTCGGCGATCCGTGCAGCCAGGTCGAGATCGTGGGTGGCAATGACAACACTGATACCGTAATCCCGTTTGAACCGGAGAATCAGCGCCTCAACCTGTTCGCTGTGTAATGGATCCAGATCCGAGGTAGGTTCATCAAGGACCATGATCTTCGGTTTCATGGCAAGAACACCGGCAATGGAGACCAGCCGCTTCTGCCCGCCGCTTAAGTAATTGGGGAGTTTCTGGACAAGGTCTGCAGCTCCCACCCCTTCAAGGGCACTCATCGCTGCCGCCTCCGCATCAGCATGAGACATGCCAAGGTTCAGCGGGCCAAACATCACGTCGTCAAGTACCGTTGGTGCAAAGAGCTGGTCATCGGAACGCTGGAAGACGACCCCGACATCCTTCCAGAGATCGGAACGTTCTCCATGCGTTATCGACCTGCCATTTACCCAGACATCACCTTCCGAGGGAGTGAGAAGCCCGTTCAGATGCTCAAGGAGGGTGGACTTTCCCGAACCATTCGGACCGCAAAGTGCCACAATCTCATCTCTGAGCACGTAAAAGCACATGTCGTGGATACCGACACTCCCGTCAGGATACGTGTGGCTTGCGCAGTCGACATGGATGAGTTCACGCTGCTTGTCTATGGGAGGACAGTGAGGCGCATGGGGATCACGATAAACGAGGGTCATTACAGCAGTCCCCCGGTATTCGGCACGAAAAGGACAACAAGGGCAATCACACCGGTGAATGCTCCGATAACACAATACCCGGAAAGGCCGGGCCGGGGAATCTCCGTTCCCGCCTCGTACTTACCGTTATAGCCCCGTGCGATCATGGCCTGGTGCACCCGCTCCGCACGGTCGAATGACCGGATGAAGACTAAGGCAAATACTTCGGCAAATATCCGGCCCTGGACCCTGATGCTGTGGATGATCCCTCCCCCCCGCGAACGCACTGCCTTGAAGATCGAACCGGTCATCGAGAGCGTGAGGAATAAGAACCGGTAGGCCATGAGAAAGATCTGGTCAAGGGGCGTAGGGAAAAGGCGGTAGATCATGGCAGAGAAGTGCTGGTACCGGGTTGTCATGAGAAAGAAGAGCGAGTACGTGACCGATATGAGCGCCTTGAGAAGCAGCGTGACTACCAGTATGAGACCATTGTCCGTAAGAGTGAGGGTACAGAGGCCGGTATTCAAGGAGAACAGGGGAGTGCCCGGTTCGGTCCACGCCATTATCCCGACCAGTGAGAGAACAAAAAGTACCGGCAGGGTATACCACGCGAACAGTTTTCTTACCGGAAGGCCGGCAGCAGCATACATCCCGAGGATTACAAGATACAATGCACCACAGATCACCAGGTTGCGGGTGAGGGTGATAAGCAGGATCACGAGCAGGAGCCCGGCAAACGAGGTCCACGGGCTCACCCGGGAGAAGAAGGTGTCCTGTCGCTGGGCATAAACCGTGATCAGGTCAAGATCCGGGATATGTGACGAGATCATTGTTGAACTCATGGTTTTTTTCTCCCGCTGTTCATCAGTTCACGCCCCGGTTTCCTGATCCCGTGGCACCCATACACCCGTCATCATGCGTGATCTCGCCGCAAACACCCAGCCGGGGATGTCCCATTGCGCAGCAGATGGTGTCGATCGCTTCTTTAGTCACGAGACTCTCGAATCGCGAGACTTCCCGGCAGGCCAGTTCATGGGAAAGCCCGTTGCGGACAAAGACCAGGCTGAGAATCCTGTGCCGTTTTATAAGAAATTCCGCATGTTGCCTTCCTGAGTTCGTCAGGCAGACCCCGTGATAGGGGACATGTGAGATATAACCCCCCGCGGTGAGTTCAGCGAGGGTCTTTGTGATGGTCGAAGGATCAACATGGAATGCTGACGCGATCTCGCTGGTCCTGACAGTTCCGCCACGGGAAAATAGGTATTTCAGATACTCCACTTTCCGGGCAGAGAGAACAAGACCACTCTCGGGTTTCATAGGGGATTGTAAGGATGCATCACAAAATAAAGTTTGGTATTACCCCAAACCTCATACAGGCAGACTGACGTAAACCCTGACAAATGGAGGGGGCATTTTTTAATCAGGTGCCGGGCGAATAACTGATTCAATACCTGATATCACGGCGAAAGAACTTATTGTATGGAGTACCATCATGACATATCGTAATTAAAAAACACCGGGATTGTTTATGAAAGATCTGGGAAAAATACCGGAGGTGGGGGAACAATTCATACAGATCGCGATGATCTGTCTCGGGATCGTAATCCTCACTACCGATATTTTCCTTCCCCTTGGTTTTGTCATCTGGATTCTCTATTTCGTGCCACTTCTGATGTCGGTGTGGCTCTCCTGGCGCTATGCCCCGTTTGTCGTTGCGTTTCTGATCACGGGAGCCATCCTGGGAAGCAGCCTGATCTCAGGCATGTATCGACAGGATCCTTCTGACCCTTCGAACCGTGCGATCTTTATCCTGATGATCGCAATTGTCTCGCTTCTTGTCTGGGAGATCCGCTGCAATTACGTACTTCTGGAAGCCGAAGTGATCGAGCGGCGTAAAGCTCAGAAGAACCTTGAAGAACTCACTATCGGCCTGGAGGAGCGGATCGCAAAAAGAACCCGCGAGCTCTCTGAAGCCAACCTGCACATGACTGAAGACATAGAGAAACGCCGCAGGGTGGAACTGGCGCTTGGCAGTGCGAATAATAAACTGTCCCTCCTCTCGCAGATCACAAGACATGATATCTCAAACCGGATCTTTGCCCTGCTGGCAGAGATCGATCTTGCAAAGGATCTCTCGAATGAACCACGACTCAGGGAATCCCTTGAGCACCTGGAACGGACATCCATGGCAATTCAGGACCAGATCGAGTTTACCAGGGATTACCAGGAGATTGGTTCCCAGGCACCGGCATGGTATGAGGTCGGGGCGATTGCCCGGAGCGCTGCAGACCAGCTTGATTCGCCTGACGTTACTGTTCAGGTGGATTGTAACGCTGTGGAGATCTTTACCGATGCCATGATAGGCAAAGTGTTCTATAACCTGATCAACAATGCACTCCGGCACGGAGAGCATGTAACACGGATAACCATTTCCTGTTCCAGGAAAGGCGATGACCTGATTATTTCCTGCGAGGACAACGGGATTGGCATTGCGCAGCAGAATAAGGAACATATATTCAGGAAGGGTTTTGGCATAGATTCCGGTCTCGGACTCTTTTTAATCCGTGAGATCCTCTCAATTACCGGTATTACGATACGGGAGACCGGGGAACCGGGGAAAGGTGCGCGGTTCGAGATACTAGTCCCAAGGGATATGTTCCGGCGAAGAGAAGAGTTACAGTAATCTGACAAAACAATACTTTCTGTAATCCGGCAATGCAGAAACTCTTATACTCCGGATGCCAATATTATGGTACAGTTTATAAAAAAGACTGTTTGAGTAATCATTATGTATGGATCATCAAATTTTGGTGGCAACCGCGGTCCCCGTGACTTCGGTCCCCGTGAAATGACAAAAGTAGTCTGTTCAGACTGTGGAAAGGAATGCGAAGTACCGTTCAAGCCAACTGAGGGAAGGCCCGTCTATTGCAGGGACTGCCTCCCGAAACACCGGAAGCCCCGCTTCTAAGTGTTGTGCGGTTAATTATTTCTCTTTTTTTTAATACGATTCTGTTAGTATTCGGCCTTCATGGTTGCATTTGTCTCCATGAGTGTAACGTGCTGTGCCCCATTGTTCACCGGCATCCGGAAAAATTACTGCGTTTTGATTAAACCCAAACATATTTGGGAGAATCGGCCAATCACTCTCACGAGCTACCATGTACCGTGAAGAGCATCCAGAGAACAGAAGGCACCGCATCGCTTTCTTCCTTGTTTCCATAATCTTTGTATCCATTCTGCTCTTTCCGCTTGTTTCTGCGGATGAGGCCGGCCTTACCCGCGGTTCACGGTTTACCATCACGGTGACAGGCACGCCCAACACAGCCTACTATGTCTGGCTGACCCGGACGTATACCATGAGCGGGGAGCCCGGCGACCAGCCCCCCGTTCTTCTCGCCAACCAGGCAAATATTGAAAAAGATCCAACCGGTGGCCCGTATGTGATCGGTTCGTACCAGTACAATAACGGGGGCGGCCGCACGATTCTCGATGATGTAGCTCCCTCAACTGCGTCAATGTCCAACACGCAGTATTACGGACTGGTGACAACCGATAAGGACGGGCAAGCCATTGTCGCGTTCCAGACTTCATCGAATACCGCGACGCGGACATTCTCGGTCAAAGTAGAAAATACCCAGTCCGCAGCAAAGGACAACATCCTTGTACAGCGGGGAGATGTGGGAGTGAAACGTGGAACGGTGGGATTCGATACGATTGCCACGCTACCGGTTCGCACGCCGGAACGGACACCAGTTATCGTGACCATAACAGAAACACCCACACAACTTCCGACTACTACGGTTCCAATACCATCACCAACAGCGATCCCCACTCAACGCGTGCCGGTGGAAATTTGGGTGTGTATCATTGCGGTGGGTGCTGGAATAGTGGCTGGCCGGAAATCTGGTTAATTTTTTTCTCTGCTTTATACGGGGGCTTATACCCATCTACCCCAGATACGATGAACCCCGCCGCCCCCGAAGGGGCGCCCCCGCGGCGGTTCAATCGGGTTAGTGTATAAACAATTTTGCAATTCCGTTTTCTCAGTCTCAATTATTTGCATTGTAGAAAACTTTTTTTCACGTAATATATTGCCCCCCTCTTGCGCCACCAGTCCCCCGTTGGGGGACGGGCGCAGTGCGATTGCCAGAGTAAGGTTACAGGTAATACGTTGTCATCGCAATGGGGGGTGCCCCAGTGGCGGGGGCGAAGCCCCCAGGAGCGTCAGAGTTTTTAAATGATTTCTACAAAGCACAATATATCCCCCAGCCAAGCGACCACCCGTTAAAGCGTCGTTGCAAGCAGGGAAAAACCACTGGAAAAAAGGGGAGGGGTCAAGGGGTGCTCCCCTTGGGCTGCCGCCCCCTCTGGGGGAGAGAGGGGGTCACACTCATTCTCTTCACAGAGTATGAACGAAATTATGAATAAATCGGTTATATCCATGGCTTAAATCACTTTTTTTATAATCCATAACCGTTATCCAAAATTCAGGTCACACCGTCATGTTCCGGAACACCCGCACACAGATGACAAGGACCCCTCCTCCCGCAACAAACAGCAGCCCCATCTGCATCAGGGGTATCTCACCAAGACCCACCGATCGGATCGCATCGATGGCAAAACTGAGCGGGTTGACCATTGCGATGGACCGCATCCATGACGGCATGACACTGTAGGGCATGAGGGCGCTGGACATGAAGAAGAGCGGCATCGAGATCAGGGTATTGACCGCTGCATAGGAGTCGTGGTCATCGATATAGAGTGCAATCGTTGTGGCGAGTCCCGAGAAGAGGATACCAAAGAGAATCAGGATAATAAAAATCATCCCGTACTGGACGGGAGAAAGGATGGTTGCCCCGATAAGGATCGCGATGAGCAGGATGACAGTCGCCTGTATCATACCCCGGATGGTGATGAACAGGATCTTTCCGAACAGGATATCCTCTCTGGGGGAGGGAAGGGCGAGGAACTTGTTTAAAAAACCCAGGATCTTGTCAAACATCAGAAGCGACCCGCCCTGCAGGGACGAGGCGAGCATGGTCATGACAAGTATACCGGGCGTGATGAAGTCCAGGTAATTGCCGGTGAACTGTACCGGAAGGGCGAGACCCACGAAAATGAGCCATGCGGCAGGCATCACCAGCAGGGTGATGACGGCCACCCGGCCCCGGGCCCACTTCACCAGGTCGCGTTCCATGTAATGCCAGATGCCCTTCATTTCCGCCTCCGGAGCATGACCCTGAACTGCTGGTCGTTGAACGAGCGGGGCTCATCACTGCTCCCCACGACATTGAGAAATACATCGTCCAGCGTGGGCTCGTGCAGGGAGAGCGAGTGGACTTTCATACCCCGGGCGGCAAGGGATTCTGCTATGAGCGGCAGTGCCTCACGGCCGTTCTCTGCGGTGAACGAGACTTCGTCTTCTTTCCTCCCCACATAGCGGATGCCGCTCAGTTCAAAGGGGATATACTCCCCGGAAATCTTTGCCGTGATCACGTCTTTCATCAGACGGGCCTTAAGGTCTTTGGGCTCACCAATGGCTTTGATGCTCCCCCGGCTGATGATCGCCACCCGGTCACAGAACTTGTCAGCCTCATCCATGTAATGCGTGGTGACAAAAACCGTCATGCCCCGGCTCCGGAGTTCCCTGATATGCTCCCAGATCTTTTTCCGGGCAGCAACATCGAGCCCAAGCGTCGGTTCATCCAGAAAGAGCACGGCCGGTTCATGCACAAGCGCCTGGGCAAGTTCGAGCCTGCGCCGCATACCACCCGAGTACGTCTTCACCAGATCGTCAGCCCTATCAGAAAGTTCCATAATTGCAAGGGCCTCGTCTGCCTGCCCCCGGGGGTCTGGCACACCGTAAAGTTTTGCAAAGAACACAACATTTTCCCGCCCGGTCAGCCGGATGTCGACAGCCATATCCTGCGGAACATAGCTCAGTTTTTTCCGGACCTTGTCCCCTTCGGTGGCACAATCGAAGCCGCAGACCGTTGCAGTGCCTTCGGTCGGACGGAGCAGCGTGGTGAGCATGAGCACCGTTGTTGTCTTGCCCGAACCATTGGGACCAAGGAGAGCGAAGATCTCGTTGTCCACGGACAGGGAAAGGTGATCCACGGCACAGAGATCCCCGTAATATTTGGTAAGGTCATGCGTCTCGATCGCGGTCATGTTCATTCTCCGGAGAGTTTGATGGCATTAACTTCGGATTCTCCGATATCTCCAGGCAGGATTCTTACCGGAGTTGTCTTTTTGGAGGGGAATAACCTTATGGGTGCGGGCAAGGATCCGGAGACGAGAAGGGGATAAGAAAAAAGCCAGAATCGTAAGAGATGGGGGTAGGAAATGAAAATGTGGAGGACTCCAGGGCAATACCTCCTTCTAGGGCAGGGTGATATACGGTTTGAAAAATATCAAGGAGTACACCCTACACCAGTATCTTCCTTGATGCCCAGATACAGCTACTCAAAAACGCCCGATACGGGCTCCGATTCATGTTTCCCGATCCGGAAAAGCCCATAAAACGCCCGGATTGGATCACTATCAAAAAACAGCCCAAATTTCACCCGGTTTTCCTAACCGGCAGCGGAAACGGCATCAGTTTTCGGGTGATAATGGCCTTCTGGCAGCATCATTTTTCATCGCTTAGTTTAGCCCATCCGGACCCGGGAAACCCTGCAGGAATGCGAATATGAGGGTCTTTTTTCCGGGGATGGGAAAAACAGGCGTATCGGAAAAAGGTAGTAACTATTTTTCCGGTATTGCCTCTGCTCATGCCCCTGTTTTTATCTGGCTCTGTCATAAAAACTCTATAAAAACTATAAGCAAATTTTATTTAGTTAAAACAAGTACAATTGTGTTGTATTATCATGCACATAATGGAAGGATTCTTACCATGGCAATGGTGCCTGATCTGGTGGATCGTTGCACTGCCCTGCCTCATGCTCGGAATATACCAGCTGAAAAAAGTACTGGCCCTTGATCGGGAAGCACTTCCCCTGCTGGGAGTGACGGGAGGATTTGTATTTATCCTGTCTTCCTTAAAACTCCCTTCAGTCACGGGCAGTTGTTCCCATCCTACCGGAACCGGGCTCTCAACAATCGCATTCGGACCGTGGATCACCGCAGTAGTCTGTGCGATTGTTCTCCTGTTCCAGAGCCTGTTCCTTGCCCACGGGGGACTTTCGGTTCTTGGAGCCAACATCGTCTCCATGGGAATCGTCGGACCCTTGGTGGGGTATGGAGTATACCGGTTACTCCGGGACACTTCCGTAAATATTTACATAACAGTATTCCTGGTAACCGCTCTTGCGGATATGTTCACGTATGTAACGACCTCGCTTGAACTGGCACTCGCATACCCGGCAGAGACCGGCGGTTTTGCGAGTTCATTCATCCTGTTCCTGGGCATATTTGCCGTTACGCAGGTTCCCCTTGCGATTGTCGAAGGCATTGTCCTTGCACTGGTATTCAAGTATATCGTGGCACTCAAACCGGATATCCTGATCCGGCTGAAAGTATTCTCAGAAGAAAAGATCAATGCGGCCCGGAGTGAGTGCTGATGGCTTACCGGTATACGCTCGAACTCCTTGCCGGGATTGCCATTGTGGCATTCTGCGCACTGTTCCTGTACACGAGCGCGACCATGAGCGGGGCGGAATTTGCCGGTTCGGATAATGTAGGTTCAGGACTTATCGCACAACTTTCCGGTACCCCGGTTGAAAATTTTCAGCCCCTGATCGCCCAGTGGGAACCCCCCAGCGGGGAAATTGAAGCATGCCTCTTTGCGTTGCAGGCAGCCGTGGGTGGTATCCTTGTCGGGGGCGTATTTGGGTTCTGGGCCGGGCAGGCACGCAGGAAGCCAGCCTCATGACTCATTCATACAAAATGGGACGTGGCAGTTCTTTTATGATCCGCCACAATTCCGTTTTCGACATCCCGGCCGGTGAGTAAGTCCCCGGCCCGTTCCGTTTTCTTTCACCACCCTCTGCCGTACTCGCCGGCACAGGGCATGCAGACGAACTTCCCGTCACGGACACGTGCCCGGTGCTCGGCAACCATCTCGCCACAGCGGGTGCACTGAACAGATGCGAAGATCTTTGCCCTCACCGGGATTTCCGGCTTGACTTCTTTCGTAATAAAAAGTTCATCGATTGGCATTTTGAGAATATTCTCAATGACTCCAGCCTGCCGCTCGTGGAACTCTTTATGCTCAGCGGGCGTTGCTGTCCCGCCCATCACTTTTTCCCGGAGTGCTGATGCCACCGGGTCAATGCGCTGTACGACTGGTTCCGGCCTCTGGACAAGGCGGATCGCACGATTGTATTTCCGATCGATGAAGGTATAGGCATGCTTCCCGATGTCGTGGAGGATCAGGTTGCCTTTTCCCACCGAGCAGCCGGCAACCAGCTGGATCGCGTCAACCCCGCAGGCGTCGTTCTCTACAATACAGACAAGGTCTTCATCATCCGGGCGGCCGGCCCTGAGGGCGTCCATTGCGTACGCTGCCGCCCGGTAGCCGAGTGCAAGTCCAGGGCAGGCATGGCCGTGGAAGGCTACCGCTTCGTTGTAGGTTTTTATGGATTGGGTCATAGGATCACGTGTGTAGTTTGTTCTTTGTTTTCAGAGCGAATTACTTTGTTTTTCTTTTACCATCAGGAAAAGACGTGCAAAAAAAATTAATGGATATTTGAGGCGATTTTTGTCGAAACTTCGTAGGATAATTCCCTGGTGTCACATACTCATCACCGTCCCGGGGAAATCCCCTGGTAATCGCAGGGAATCATCCGCATCGGCATGTGGTACAACCACACTCCTCCCGCCCCAGCGCTGGATCGCAACCGGTACCCCATAGACCTCTTCGATCAGTTCCGGCGTGATCACCTCTTCCCCCCCCGCTGCAAAGACCATGCCCTCTTTGAGCAGGACAAAGCGATCGGCATAATGAAGCGCGAGATTGAGATCATGCAGGGTCATCAGGGCGGTCAGATGGTGAGTATGGACAACGGAGCGGATGAACCGCATGATCTCGTGCTGGTTTTTTAAGTCAAGGCTGCTGGTCGGTTCATCGAGCAGCAGGACCCGGGGCTCCTGGACCAGCGCACGGGCGATGACGATCTTCTGGAGTTCACCGCCGCTCATCGCGTCCACGTGTCGGAGCGCAAGACCCGACAGGTTGAGTTGTTCGATGATTGCCTGGACTTTTAAGATATCGTCCTGTCGAACGTTCATGCCGATCCACGGGCGCCGCCCGAGCAGGATCGCATCGAACGCGGTCACCCGTGGCGGTTCAATATGCTGGGGAACATGGGCAATCGACTGCGCAATCTCCCTGCGGGAAGATAAGAGAATGTCCTGCTCTCCGAGCATAACCGTGCCGGTTTTTGGCCGGAGCATGGCATTCATACAGCGCAGCAGGGTGGTTTTACCGGCTCCGTTCGGCCCGAGAATCGCAACGATCTCGTCAGGCCGGGCATCGCAACAAATATCCTGAAGAACAGGATGGCTGTTGTACCGGAACGAAAGGTTCTCTACGTTCAGAATCATGAGGGGTTCCCCCGGATCAGCAGGTAGAGGAAGAGCGGGGCTCCGAGAAATGCGGTGAGCACTCCTGCCGGGAGGACCGCAGGTGCAATGATAATCCGAGCCACGGTATCAGCGCCGAGAAGAATGATACCCCCCACAATGCAGGAGCCGGGAAGGAGATACCGCTGGTCGTCACCAATGATTCGCCGCACCATGTGCGGGCTGACCAGACCGATGAACCCGATAATACCGAGGAACGAAACTACGACGGCCGCGATTAATGATGAGAGGAACATCGCCACGGTCCGCACGCGTTCCGCATTGACCCCGAGACTCTTTGCTGTCTCATCGCCGCTGTCGAGTGCATTGTAGTCCCAGCGTTTGACCATGAAATACACGAGGCAGGGAGTGATTACGGCAACGATGATCGCGAGATCACTCCATGTTGCCCGTCCCACATCCCCGAACGTCCAGAAAACAATCGCGGCGATCTGTTCGGCGCTGGAGAAGTACTGGAGGAACGTTGTCCCTGCGGTGAACAGGGCTGCAAGCGCAACACCCACAAGGATCATCACCTCCGGTGACGTGCTCCGGTATTTTGCCACGAGAAGGATAACGGAGGTAGCAACCAGCGATGACAGGAATGCACAGATGGTGACAAGGTACGGGTTGTTCACCACAATTGCATCCGAGATAAGACGGCCGAGTGTGCCTGCACCAAACATGGTGATAGCAACTGCTGCACCAAAGGCCGCTGCCTGCGAGACACCCAGCGTGTAGGGGGAACTGAGCGGGTTGCGCAAAACGGACTGCATCACGACACCAGCTGCCGCGAGACCAATCCCGCAGACTACCGCAGCAAGTACCCGGGGAAGCCGGATGTTCCAGATGATCATCTCAGCATTTCCTGACGAGTGATATACCAGCGTCTGGATCACATCGGCAAAGGGAATCATGACACTTCCCACACCCACAGATACGAATGCCAGAAGAACCAGGGCTACCGTACATGCACAGAGAAAGAGAACTTTTTTCCGGATGTAGCCGGTGTAGGCCCCGGGTTCTTTGACTGCACTGATGTCAAGATGCATGTTTCAGGTCCGCCCGTGAAGCTGAAGGGTCATGACGTTACCTTCTCGGCGATGGTCATGGCCGATTGTGCATCGATCGGCACAACATCCCGTACAACAAAACCATGGTCCACCAGCAGCCGGTTGTATTCCGCAAACGGTACACTGTTGGCAAAGACATACCGGGCTGCCTGTTTCTGTACTCCTTCGAAGGTCCAGAGATTCCATTCGAGGTTGAGCCACGGATCGTACGGTGCATCGTCGATGGCCTGTTTGTTGATGAACAGGCCGCCCGGATTGAGCGCGTTGGCGATCTTTGGGATCAGTTCCGGCACTTTTCCCCCGGGATTCGACGATGAGAAGACGATATCGTACCCGCTGCCTATGGGGTCTTTGAAGAAATCCCCGGGCATAACACTCACCCTGTCGGCACGATACCTGCTGATGAAGTCCCGCGTGGCACCCATTACCGGGGGCAGATCAAATACTACTGCATTCAGCCCGGGATTTTTCTGGCAGAATGCAATCGAGTACAGACCGTGCCCCCCACCCAGATCAAGCAACCGGCGGGCAGCAGAGAATTCCGGAATAGTTGCCACGCTTGCGGTCACCTGCTGGAGGAGCCCGCACCGGCAGTTCTCTGCCATGGTGGGGATGATCACATCCCTGAACATCTGCGCACGGTCACAGGTGACCGGACCGTCTTTTGCAATCCGGGGAAGGTCCGCCCAGAACCCCGCAAGTTTCCGCTGGAATGCGATTGCCCGGTGCTGCGGGAACGGGGCATCCCTGACCAGACAGGTCAGCGTGATCCCGCTGTCGCGATAGTGTTCCCCTGTTTTTTCCAGCAGGCCAAGCGTGACCAGTCCCTCGCACAGGAGGGTGACGATCTCCGGCCTGCATCCCAGTGCCAGGGCACATTCCGGCCCGGTTTTTGGCTCACGGAGATTGTCAAATAACCCGAGATTGAGAGCCGTCATCACCGCATGGTACTGGCGTACTCCCGTCAGCGCCGTATCGAGAAATGTGAGGGGATTAGTCCCGGAAATTTCCGGAACCGTAGAAAGATCAGGAACCGGGGACGTATTGTCGCACATCGCCGCATCCTCATTTCTCCAGCGTTGAGAACGGCACGAAGCCACCGAAGAGTGTCTTCATATCGCTGTACACCGGTTTTCCGTCAAGCATCGTGTAGATCTCATCCGCTTTTCGTGCGGGGTCCACATCGGCAAACTGTTCGGGGTAGAGGGTCTTTCCGATATAGTATGCGTCAGCGAGAACAGTGTCGTAATTGTTGGCGTACCAGTTGTAGGGCATGACTGCGTAAACACGGCCGTTCTTCACGGCCGGGAGCGACTGGTAGACCGGGTCCTTGAGATCCTCTTTGACGAGTGCGTAACTCGCTTCGTCCACAAAGATCACATCGGGTTTCCAGTCCAGCAGTTTTTCCTTGTCGATCATCATCTGGCCCCCGACACTTGCGGAGGCTGCAACATTGTTGCCGTTCACCATGAGAAGCGGTGAATATGCGGGATCGGTGGAGAGGAAGCCATGTGCCCCGTTGTATGCGATACCCCCGACATATACTCGCGGACGTTTGTCTGCCGGGATGTATTTTGTCCGATCGTTGAGATCTTTTATTGTCCCGTCAATGTACGTGGTGATCGATTCTGCCCGCTGCTCTTTTCCAAGGATCTTTGCCATCAGCCTCAATGACTGGTAGAAAACATCCTTGTTTTTGCCGAGATCACCGGTTGTAAGGGCCACCACAGTACGGCCACTTTTTTCCTGTAACGTCTGTGCATCTTTACCGGTAGTGAACGTAAAGAAAACCACATCCGGGTTCTGCGCTGCGATCAGTTCCGGGTCACCGGTCTTTCCGCCAATGAAGGGCAGTGTTGAGAGGGTCGGATTTGCCAGGTTGTAGGGCTTGTCGATACCAGACGGCATGCCGAACCCGGAGGGGTTGTACTTTTTCTGTTCGCGATCATCGACACCGACCACCCGATCAGCGGCCTGGAGATACGAAATCATCCGCAGGGCACCGGCTCCTACACCGATGATCCGCTGGGGATCTTTTTTCACGTCCACGGTCCGGTTGGCCATATCAGTGATTGAAATTTTTCCGGTATCGGCTTGCTGAATGGTTTGCGTATTCATTTGTGCAGAACTCTGCGGATTAGTCTGGGCAGTGCATCCCGCAGACACGAGAAGAGCGATGAGAATCGTCGCAATAATCAGGGTGCTTACAATAATGTTTTTCATACGAATTTCAATCTAAGTAGCACTAAATCTTATAAAATAATTTTGATTTAACATCAAGAGTTACGAAAGTGTAAAAATTTTATAATGGGTTATGAATCTGCCATCCTTATTTTGTCTGGATTGAAGTCGAGCATTTGGATAGGAAATTCGCGGTCAGTTTTTAAAAAAATGGAATGGGGACACGATCCTCTTTTTGGACCAACTCTCCTTCTACCGGCAAAAATGCCTATCCGGGTTCAATAGTTGCGTTTTTACAACAAATCCTGTTTTCATTGTTCGCCAGTTCCTTTTTGATCCCCCCAATGAAGAAACGCCAATCCGGTTTTGATCTGCCTGAAAGACGGGTTTATCTTAATACCTATACCAAACCAGAAATAACGTCGATGGTGAAGAACCGGACAAGACCTGAGGTAAAATACGCCCAAATCGGGTTCCGTTCAGTAATGTGTATGTCCAAATCTGCCAGGAAATCGACCGGATTGGATTGAGATCCTAAAACTGCCAGAATCGGGGCCGGTTTTCAAAAACGGGTGCGGAAACGATGCCAGATAACCGCTGTTAATGCCATTTCTTTCTGCGGATAATTTTGCCCCCTGTTACAAGTCATGCACGCGGGTAACTGCTGCCAGAACGCTGATATGAAAGGATCGCAAAAACACAACTGAAAAATCAAAAAAAAACACAGGTGGATGTAACGGATTTTCCCGGTATTGATGGGTGATTCTTACTCATCCACCGTTATCGTGGTAAGCTTCACCGACTCGACACCCTTCTGGGACATGAGCCGCTCGGCAAACAACTTGAGCTCGGCCCCGTCACCGTGCACAAGGATCACTTCAAGACACCGGTTGTGGGTCACATGCGAGTGCAGCGATGCCTTGATCAGTTTATGGTACTCGTGCTGGATATCGGTAAGCGTGACCAGAAGTCCCCGCTGGTCATGATCATAGACCATAGTGATGACCCCTTCACGTTCACCCTTGACATCGGACATCCACTTGTAATACGTTATGTACGTGCGGATCGCATCCCGGATGCCTTCTGAACGGGACGAGTACCCGCGCTGGTTGATAATATCATCAAACTTGTCGAGCAGGTTGCTGGGAAGCGAGATGCCTATGCGGGAGAGATCGGAGTCCATGGTCATAAAAAGCCTCGTTATGTGTATATGATTGCGGATTGTTTTTTAAGGTTTTTATAAATGATTCAGGAAAGTATGAAGCATTCATACTTCCCGTATCCAAAATTATCGGGTACCTGATCGCCTGCCACGAATCCTGACAGTTAAAGGGAAATACGTTCCCTTTTCATTGAAGGGGTTGAAAAAAATTCCAACCTGGAAATTCAGATAAAGGATGCAATGGGTTCGAAAAAATATCAAATAACAATACTTTTTAACTACTGGGTGTTACAATAATTTGTAAACGTAATACCAAACCTGGTGACCCCATGCATATTCCCGACGCATTCATACCAATCTGGCAGGGCGCAATCTACTGGATCATCGCCCTTGTGTTCATTGCACTCGCCCTCCGATGGGCACGAAACGAGATGAGCGAAGAGAAGATTCCGTTGATCGCGGTACTGGCTGCCGGTATCTTTGCGCTCCAGTCCTTCAACCTCCCGGTCTCCATGGGAACGAGCGGACACCTTGTTGGAGGAGCACTCGCAGCGATCATCCTCGGTTCACCGTTTGCCGCAGTCTTCATACTCACCCTTGTCCTGATCGTGCAGGGTGTCTTGTTCGGTGATGGCGGCATTACTACAATGGGTGCCAATATCCTCAACATGGGCGTTATCGGGGGATTTGTCGGATTCTATACATTCAAGGGACTGATGGCTGCGACCAAAAACGTCAACATCGCTGCGTTCATTGCTGCCTGGCTTGCGTGTGTGATTCCCGCACTTGCCTGTGCAGTCGAGATGTTCTTTGCCGGCACGTTCCCGCTTAACGAGGGATTGGTCGCCATGGGACTGTACCATGCCCTTATCGGAATCATAGAAGGATTTGTTACGGTGGTTGCCATCCGCCTCATTGTGGCAGCCCGGCCGGATATTGTGGACTTTAAGATTGAAGTTCCCGCAGTGAAAGGAGTGAATGTGTAATGGACAACAAAACATTCCTTATTGCCGGAATTATTGTTGCCCTCCTCATCGGTGTTGTCGCAGTCTTCTTTGCATCCGGTGATCCGGACGGACTGGAGAGCACGGCCCTGATGGTGCAGGGCCAGAAAACACTCACGGGAGACACTCCCGCAGATGCAGAAATCCATGAAGACACGACCGGCAAATTCTCGTACGAATCACCGATGCCGGATTACTCGCTGGGCGAAAAATTCGGACCATTGGGGAGTGTCATCGCCATAGTTGCCGGCACACTTCTAGCATTCGGCCTTATTATGGGAATTTCAAAACTGCTCGCGAACCGGAAAAAGTCACAACAGCCAAACCCAAACCAATAGACCTTTAATTTTTTCCACCTATTGTACCAGACACATGCACCTCATTGAAACAAGGGATCTCTGTTATTCTTACCCCCACAGTGTCAGGGCACTGGAAGGCATCAATTTCATCGCCCCGCGCAATGCGAGGATTGCGGTTATCGGCTCGAACGGTGCAGGAAAGAGTACACTTTTTAAACATTTCAACGGCATCTTCAAGCCCACATCGGGATCGATCCTGATCCGGGGTGAACCGATCACCAAGGCAAATATCCGGGAGGTGCGGAAATTTGTGGGGATCGTCTTCCAGAATGCTGACGACCAGATCTTTTCCCCGACCGTTGAACAGGACGTGGCATTCGGCCCTACGAATCTCGGGCTGGACGAAGAGACGATCCATCACCGGGTGCATGAAGCCTTAAAAATTGTCGGCATCGAAGACCTTGCAGAAAGGGTTCCCCACCACCTGAGCGGCGGAGAAAAGAAACGCGTCGCAATTGCCGGTGTGATCGCAATGGAGCCTGAGGTGCTGGTGCTCGATGAACCAACCGCGGGACTCGATCCCCAGGGGGTCCATGACCTGATCGGTTTCATCAATTCCCTCTCAAAACAATACGGCATGACAGTTGTCTTCTCCACCCATGATGTCTCCCTTGTTGCTGAAGTTGCGGATTACATCTATGTGATGAACAAGGGAAAGTTTGTGGCAGAAGGCAACGTGGAGCAGATCTTCATGCAGCCTGACATGCTCAGGTCCATGCGGCTCGATGTGCCGGTACTCCCAAAACTGCTCAGGTCCCTCCAGAAAAATGGCGTACCGGTCTCGATGGCCTATACGTACGAAGATGCGGAGAATGCACTCGTGCAGGCGTACAAGGGCAAGTCATGATCGAAGATCTTTTCTTCATTGAAAAGCAGGCGTACCGGGACAGTTTTATGCACCGGCTCGATGCCCGGGTAAAGATCATCCTCGCATTTGCGGTGATCATCGCGATTGTCGCAGTCCCCTATTCCATCATGGTCTACACGGTCGGGGCCATCTTCTTTTTGTTCTTCATAATCCTCTGGGCAGTTTCAAAGCTCCCGCTGAGCGTGTATGGCAAGCGCCTGCTTGCGATCGTTCCTATCTGGGGCATCATCATCCTCTTCCAGATCTTTTTCAAGAACAAATATTACACGGACTACCATGTCCTCTGGTCACTGCCACTGGGCATCAGCATCTATGCAGAATCCGTTGAATTTGCATCCATCCTCGCAGTAAAATTCCTCATCAGCATCTCGTTCATCATCCTGCTCTCATCCACAACAAAGATGCAGGATCTCTTACAGGGAGCAAGCCGGCTCGGGCTCCCCGCAGAGATTGCCCTTGCGCTCGGTATGATGATCCGGTACCTGTTCGTCTTTGGTTATATCTTCCGTAAAGTCAACGAGACCTTAAAGACCAAATGTTTCGATGCCTTTGATCGCCACCTGCCGTACCGTTACCGGCTCCGGCAGCTGGGCTATACTATCGGAACAATGTTCATCCGTTCTTACGAGCAGGGGGAGCGGGTATATACGAGCATGCTCTGCCGGGGGTATGGCAGGGAGAGCCACCTGTTCATCGCAAAAAAACCCCTTCGGAGATTTGAATGGGCCTTTTTGACCTTCTCGCTCCTCTTCATCATCGCAGTCCCGCTCACCATCTGGCTGACTGCAATCCGCTTTTTCTAAGTCACCTTTTTTAATTCCCCCTGCCATCATCATTGCATGATAAACCAGTTCGGGCACGGGTTCGTCACCAGCATCATGCTGATCGCAGGGCATTTCGCCCTGCCCCCTGAACAGGCATGGTTCGGGGCTGGCGATCATGTCGAGGGGCTCACGCTTCCGGAGAAGTTCCGGGGAACCGAGATTGAAGAACTCACCACCCTGCTCAGGAAGAAAGTGATCTGGCACCAGCCGGGCAGCATGGACAAGGAAGATGCCAAAGAAGTGATCCGCACGCTCAACCGGCTCGTGGTTGCAATCGACCGTGAACTGGGAATTGCGGATGCCACGATCGGGGAGTTCAGATGAAGAATCGCGGGTTATTTCTCCTTCATCACTGATTTGTCGAAACCTGGGTGGCTCTCAGATCTCTCCGGATACTCATAAAAATGAGAATCGAACACTAAGAAACGCCCCCGTATACATTCCCTGATACCCGATAACAATCCTGTTTTCCAAGCGTATTAGGTCCGGTTAACGCATTTTTGGCTTTCGTCGTGAACCTGCCGATTGGGGGCAGGAACGGGCGTTTTCTGGAGTGGAAAGCAGGGTAATCCTGTGAATTCGGCAATTTTTCGGGTTATAGAAACCGGCAGGGTTTCTTAAAACGACCGTAAACACCCCCGTTTGCCAAACGGAGCCCAATTTAAAGATGAGTACCCCGGCAGGGGGAGGCATTCCCCTAAATCATGTTCTCCGTCGGAGGACCGGTTACGGGGTATCCGGGGGGAGGGGATTTTACGGGGAATCGCCAGGACTTGGAGGTACAATCCTCTTCAGGGCAACAGGTGCTGCTCCCGCTCCGGGCTTCGGCACCGGTAATTTCTCCGGCAGCGGCTGCCCGTCCCGCCCGAGCTCCACGAGGCCGGTATCGCAGACACGAAAGAACCGGAACGCATACTCTGACGAGCAGAACCAGAGCTCCCGGGAGATCTCGCGAGAAGATGGGAACAGCCGGAGGCCGGCGATCTCTTCCACTGCCTCGCGCTCCAGCCACGGGATCGTGCAGCGAAGGTACCGCATCCGTTTGATCTTTACCGGTGCAAAAATTTCCGGGGTGGTGATGGTGAAGTCGGCATTCATCCCGGCACCGCGCTCGTAGTACTGTACGTCGCCGCGCTGCCGGGCGATCGGGTCTGCCTTTTCGAGTGCCTTGACCGGATGGCGGCTCATGAGGCGGCTCCGGAAAATTTTCGTGGGGGATTTTTTATCGTTTGTATGGTGTCATCTCCTAATGGATTTTTTTTGGGCACCGGCAGCACGAATTTTTTATGGGGGCCGGTCTGAATGATTCCGGAATTGTTTTTCGTAAAATTATATACGCTTTGTAGTAGCGGGTGGGGAGCTCCATATGAAAATGTGCAGGACATTTTAATCTTATAACGCCAGAAGCATTTTCACCCCCCGCCCCCATCGGTCTTTATAATGCGAACAAATCCACTACAGATTAATATCGAAACATATTGATTATCAATTATCGTAATTTGAGTGATCCAACTGTGTGGAACGATCAATGGAAACGGATCGATTAGTTTCAGAATTTGAATCAAAAAAACTAGAAGCGAAAGCGTACGCTGAAGAAATTGACAAGCCAGAATTAAGGGTTGGATTCGCAAGGTCCTTCTGTGGAATTACATTAGATGCATTCTGGTCAGAAACATGCAAGATAAACAAATGTTCCTGGAAGATAACTGATCCGTTCTTAAAATTTGACCCATTAGAACCGGACTTAAACTCGGATGCATCGATTCTCGGATCAATTCTCTCAAAACTTCCCTTCCCTGAGAGCAGTTATCTCATCGGTACAATCTACACGGCGCTGTTGCCCCATGACACCCGGTCCGACTTTGGCGCATATTATACACCCCCTGCCTTGGTCGATCGTCTTATTGAGATGGTTACCGATGAAGGCTTTGACTGGCGAAACAGCAATGTTATGGATTTGTCCTGTGGTGGGGGAGCGTTCCTTTCCCCCGTGGCTATCCGAATGGCAGATTCAGTGCCAAAAAAAGATGTGAAAAACCCGAAAAAAACAATCGAACGGATCTCACGGAGATTGAAAGGCTTTGAGATCGATCCGTTCGCGGCCTGGATGTCACAGGTTCTTGTAGAGATCGCACTCATAGAGACGTGTATCGACGCGAAAACAAGACTTCCAACTATCGTCAAAATTTGCGATACTCTCGATACACTTCCTGACAAAGGTGAGGAAGTTGATCTCGTTATCGGAAATCCACCCTACAGAAAAATTACACTCCCTGAACATCAGAGAGCCTTATATTCCCGATCCCTGTTTGGTCATGCAAATCTCTATGGCATTTTTACCGATATCGGAATTCGGTGGACGAAACCAGAAGGATACATCGCCTACGTAACCCCGACTTCATTTTTGGGAGGCCAATATTTCAAGTCCCTTCGATCTATGTTATCTCAGCATGCCCCCCCGGTTACGATGGATTTTATTTCAGAAAGAAAAGGAGTGTTTGAAGAAGTACTTCAGGAGACAATGCTCGTCGTCTATAAACGCTCCGGTTCAGAGAGGGCAGAAGCTGATGATCCTAGAGTCAAAGTTCATTGCCTCAAATCGAATGGTCCCGAAAAACCGGTTGTCAGTGAGAGCATCGGATCCTTTTTGCTCCCCGAAGGTGCTGAAGATCCTTGGTTCATTCCCAAAGAACCCGAACAGGTGAAATTAATCGAGAATCTCCTGAAGATGAGAAACCGAATTAGCCATTTGGGATATGAAGTGAATACCGGACAATTAGTCTGGAACCGGCACAAAAAACAATTAATCAATGAAAATAAGACCGGAAGTTACCCATTAATCTGGGCAGAATCGATTTTAAACGACGGCCAATTCCAATTCAATTCGAAGCGGGCAAACCACTCACCGTTTTTCTTACTCGGAAAAAAACAGGATTTTCTGATTACTAAAAAGCCGTGTATTTTAGTCCAAAGGACAACCGCGAAGGAACAAAAGAAACGGATTTTTTCGGCGGTGTTACCCAAGGAATTCATCTCGGAACATGGAGGTGTGGTAATTGAAAATCACGTCAACATTATCAGAAAAACGAATACCTCTCCGCTTATTTCCCTCGAAGCCTTGACAGTTCTGTTAAATTCGAATATGATAGATAAAATTTTCCGTCTGATTAGCGGGAGTGTCGCTGTATCGGCATATGAGTTGAATGCGTTGCCATTACCGAAAGTAAACGATGTAAAGATTCTTGAAAAACTTATTTCCAACAAAGCATCAAGGGATGAAATTGAAAGATCGATCAAGAAAATGTACGAGAGATAACGAATGACTGCCCAACTTTTACCTCCGATACCATCACGTGAAACAATTCGCCACAGACTGCAACAAATATTTCCCGAGGGAATTGAGGGCAGGGTGTATCTAATCGGCGACATGGCGGTCAATACGGTATCTGTTTTCTTTTATATTGGTGCGGTTGAAGGGTTCGACCTTCTGTTGCAGCCAGGACACATCTATTACATGTCGGATCGTCAGCTGGCGTCTCATGATGATAACTCGAGAATTTCATGGGCAGGAAAATCCAAATGGGCGAGAGATCACATTGCAAACCCTTGGTATCCAGGAGAAGGGAGTCGAGAATCAATCCGTGATGATGTGATAAAGGATGGGTTAAGGGACAGAACAGCGGTGAAAATTAAACCAGGGGTTTCAGGTCAAGCGAACAAACCTCGGTATTACCTTTCGGATTCTTTTGCAGCTCTGTTCCATGAAGGGATAACCGGCGATGAGTTATCAGAACTAATCTCAGAATGGCAAAAACGAAATCTTAACAAGGAGACGCAACTTGCCGTAGGTATCCGGAAAACGTTGAATGCAACGGACAGGATAACGGTAGAATTTTCGGATGGAACACGGAGAACATTACCAAATGATGAAAGTTCTATTATCCTGAAGAATCTCATCGAATCATTCTCAAAAAATTTCCTGACAGATCCCCATGTCGTATCTTATAGTACATCGGAAGAAAAATATGTCAATCCAAATCCAAGAGTAATCCACGGTCTCAATTTTTCGAAGGAGGAAATATCAAAAATATTCCCCGACCTTGTTTTGCTCGATATTTACAAAAGGAATGAAGAGGATACGACACTCCTCATTTTTATCGAGGTTGTCGCTACGAGTGGTTCGATGACTCAGCAGAGAAAAGATACGATCCTCGCCTTACTCGGAGAAAGAGGGTATGATATATCGAAAGTTGCCTTCATCACTGCATTTCTCGACAGGGCGAGCCGGGCATACAGTAAAAAGAATCTGGAGAAAATTGCCTGGGGTTCTTTTATCTGGTTCGCTAATTATCCCGACAATATCCTGATCATGAAAGGGCAAAGCACTGGAGAGAGAAAAAAATTGAGCGATTTGATGAAATAACCGATATTTTATCATTGGAGGTGTTTTTAAATTATGATTATCGAAACCGGAGACCTTGAAATCAATTTTCAAACCATAATCGACCATAATGATTTATCGTCGGATACTAAGAATAAACTGTCAAAATCTAAAATTATTTTACTTCCTGCCTCATTTTCGACATATCAAATTCGAGGGGATTTCCCTTCAGAAACCCCTAATTTTCTGAAATACATACGAATAAAGCATCCCGAAGTCGATGTCAATATCTTTGAAAATAGTGGCGAAGAAAGAATTCAAGCGTTACACCACGCAGATATAATTTTACCACCAATCTTCTTTTTAATTCAAGACTATTCGGTTGAGATCATTATTGGAATAATTAGTGCATATCTTTACGACAAATTCAAAGGAGCACCGGATTTAGGTAAAAAAGATGTAAAATTAGAACTCCTTCAAGGAAGTATCGGATCATTTAAAATCAAACTCATTCGATATGAAGGACCAATTTCAGGAATTAATAAAATAGAAAAACTAAGAAATTCCGCAGAGGAAAAGAAAAAACAATAATGACTCGTTCTTACTCAATATTAGAAATTGATCCGAAGAAATATCCTCTTTTCTTGAACATAAAAAATGATTTGATCAGTTTTGATTCATACTTAATTCAGAAAAAATTCGATAAAATTTTCTCAAATTATGATCGTTGCAAAGGAAAATGTGAAAATCTCAAACGTGTTGCTATCCGCAAAAACGATGAAGATTGTGCAAATATATCATTTCTATTAAAAATCAATTTTGCATTAATACAGAGTATCGCGAAATTCTGGGAATTATGCGAGATATATGAATATCATGATTCCTGGGTATATTTGCAGGATGCTTTGGATCAAAATCGAATTTTACTAAAGCATTTAGATCTTGAAAAACACGAATCTATGGTAAAAAGCTATGAATACCTTTCATTAATTGAAAAATTATTCCCTTTTCATGTTTTTGTTAGTAGTGCAATGGATCAACTGGAAGTGAAATGTTCACTATGTAATAAATCACCGTTTGATCCTGAGTGCAACCACATTCCTGGAAATCTGTATTGGGGGAAAGTGGCGTCTAACATAGTCGAAAAAATTGGAGGTTTTAATCATATCGCGTTAGTTCCGAATCCCGCAGATAAAAGACTCGTCTTGCATAAATTTGAATACGATAAAAACCATCCCGAAGATAGCCCTTTCAGAAATGTACATGCGTTTATCAAACATTCGGGAAGACCGTTAACAAGTTTAAAAATTGAAAATACAACAAGGGAAGTTTTACGTTCAGATTTTGCCCATGAACCTGAAAGTTGGCCATGTCCTTGTGGCAGTGGAATTTCCTTCAAGGATTGCTGTTACGACAAGGAGACAATAATAATTCCTCATATCAACATTTTCTATGATAATGATTAAAGCGGAACTGTATATTAACAAAAATTTTGAATCTCACAACAACGTTCGGGAGAGGAACCTTTCCCCGCTCGTCTACCCCGGTTATCCAAATCATAAACCCGGAAAACCATAGGAATTGCGACAAAACCCCCCGTCGGAGCGTTACAATTATAATATCCCCTCAATCTAAACAACCGCAACCGTTTATACGCTAACCAACCAATAATTAGTGTGATTTCCGTACAGGTTTTTTTCGCTTTTTCGCGGGGTGATTCCGCGTGACCGAGACGTACGATGCATCCCATATTACGGTGCTCGAAGGCCTAGCCCCGGTCAGGGAGCGGCCGGCGATGTACATCGGCAGCACCGATACCCGTGGCCTGCACCACCTTGTCTATGAGGTCGTCGACAACTCCATCGACGAAGCGCTCGCCGGGTTCTGCACCCGGATCGCAGTCGTCATCAACAAGGACGGGTCACTCATGGTCGAGGATAACGGCCGGGGGATCCCCGTCGATACAATGGAGAAGAACCACAAGAGTGCGCTCGAAGTCGTACTGACCGTCCTCCATGCTGGCGGCAAGTTCGACAAGGAGACCTACCAGGTCTCGGGCGGTCTCCATGGGGTCGGTGTCTCGGTGGTGAACGCTCTCTCGAACTGGCTCTCGGCCCGGGTCTACCGGGACGGGAACATCTATGAGATGCGGTTCTCGAAAGGCAAGCCCACCTCAGCGCTCACGACCCGGGAGGAGAGCCTCGCTGAACTCCTCGCCCGTTACCAGCAGTGGTATGGTGAGCCGGCCCCTTTCGGTCGGGCATCGCCGGCGCTCACGGCCGGTTCCGGCCAAATCGATCTCACGGCTGCTGCCCAGTACCCCACAGGGAACGAGCAGCAGGACCGGGCCTCGCTCCTCGCGGCTCTTGGGAACAAGCTGACCGGCACCCGGATCCATTTTGTCCCGGATGCAACGATATTCGAGACAACGACGTTCGATTACGATACCCTCTCCCACCGGCTCCGTGAACTCGCGTTCCTGAACGCAGGTCTCGCTATTATCATCACCGATGAACGCACGGTCGATTCGGTCACGCTCGCGCCCACGATCGCCACATACTGTTACGCGGGCGGGCTTGCCGAGTTCGTGAAATACTTAAACGAGGGTATTGAGGTCATCCACCCGAACCCTATCTATATCACGAAAAAAGACGTGGAGAACAAGCTCGAACTCGAAGTCGGCCTGCAGTACACGACCCAGTACGATGAGAAACTCTATACGTACGTCAACTCGGTCAACACCCGTGAAGGCGGCACCCATCTCGAAGGCTACCGGAGCGCCATCACCCGGGGCATCAACGTTGTTGCGAAGCGAAACGGGCTGATCAAGGAGAACTCCACCATCACCCTCCGGGGCGAAGATGTCAGGGAGGGCCTGACCTCGGTAGTCTCGGTCAAGATGGCAAACCCCCAGTTCGAGGGCCAGACCAAGATGCGCCTCGGGAACAGCAGTGTCAAGGGCATCGTTGACTCCCTCGTGTACGCGGCGCTCACCGAGTACTTTGACGAGAACCCGGGCATTCTCAAGACCATAGTTGAAAAGGCGCTCATGGCCGCAAAGGCCCGCGAGGCCGCCCGGAATGCCCGGGAGCTGGCCCGGCGCAAGAGCTCGCTCGAATCGGGCGGTCTGCCCGGGAAGCTTTCGGACTGTTCGGAACGCGATCCCAAAAAGAGTGAGATATATATCGTGGAAGGTGACTCTGCCGGCGGCAGCGCCAAGCAGGGCCGGGACCGGAAATTCCAGGCAATCCTCCCCCTCAGGGGAAAGATCCTCAACGTGGAAAAAGCCGGCGAACACCAGATCCTCAAGAACGCCGAGATCCAGACGCTGATCAATGCCATCGGTACCGGCATTCTCGAAAAATTCGACGCCGAGCGGGCACGCTACCACCATATCGTGATCATGACCGATGCCGATGTGGACGGGGCGCATATCCGGACGCTCCTCCTGACGTTCTTCTACCGGTACATGCCAAAACTTATCGAGCTCGGGTACGTCTACATTGCCCAGCCGCCTCTCTTCAAGATCTCGAAGGGGAAGGAAGAGAAATACGTGTACAAGGAAGAGGAGATGCAGAAGGTCTCGGCCGCCATGGGCGAGAAGGGAGTGAATATCCAGCGATACAAGGGTCTCGGCGAGATGAACGCCCAGCAGCTCTGGGATACGACCATGGACCCGGAGCAGCGAATCTTCCGACAGGTCAATGTTGAAGATGCGACAGACGCAGAATTCACATTCAAGACACTTATGGGCAAGGATGTGGAGGAGAGGAAGAATTTTATCTACCGTCACGCGAAGGAGGTGACGAACCTTGACATCTGAGGAGAATATCCCTGTCGAAGTAGCTGAAACTCACAGGACCGAGCCTATCAGCATCGAACAGGAGATGAAAACCTCCTACATCAACTATGCGATGTCGGTTATCATCGGCCGTGCCATCCCCGATGTCCGCGACGGTCTCAAGCCGGTTCATCGCCGCTCGCTCTATGCCATGTGGGACATGGGCAATACAAGCGAAAAGCCCACGAAGAAGAGCGCGAGGGTGGTCGGTGACGTGATGGGTAAGTACCACCCGCACGGCGATGCTTCCATCTACGATACGATCGTCAAGATGGCCCAGCCCTTCTCGTACCGCCACATGCTTGTACAGGGGCAGGGTAACTTCGGTTCCGTAGACGGCGATTCTGCTGCAGCGAGCAGGTACACGGAAGTCCGGCTCTTCCCGTATGCCGAGGCAATCCTGCAGGACCTCGACAAGGAGACGGTAGCGTTCGTCCCCAACTACGATGAGTCACTGAAAGAACCGACTGTCCTTCCCTCGAAGATCCCGAACCTCCTCGTCAACGGAACCGACGGTATTGCGGTCGGGATGGCCACAAAGATGCCCCCGCACAACCTCCGCGAGGTCTGTGCGGCTGTCAACCGGTTCCTTGACGAACCGAATGTTTCTGTTGACGAACTCATCCAGATCATGAAGGGTCCGGACTTCCCGACCGGCGGTATCCTTATGGGCGTCGAAGGTGTCAGGAATTACTATGCTACCGGCCAGGGCCGGGTCGTGGTCCGCGGGGTCGCCGAGATAGAAGAGTCTGATGGCGGAAACCGGGGCGACCGGATCATCGTCACCGAACTTCCGTACCAGGTCAACAAGGCGCAATGGATCACCAACATTGCCGAGATGGTCAAAGACAAGAAACTAGACGGCATCAGCGACATCCGCGATGAGTCGGACAAGGATGGGATCCGGGTAGTCTTCGAGCTGAAGAAGGGCATGATCTCTGCGGTCATTCTCAACAACCTGTACAAACACACGGCGCTCGAGTCCAGTTTCTCGGCCTCGAACCTCGCGATCGTGGACGGGGCCCCAAAGATCCTCAACCTCCCGGCCCTCCTCGGGAACTTCGTCCACCACCGGATAGAAGTCATCAGGCGCAGGTCGGAGTTCGATCTCAACAAGTGTCAGGAGCGGGTCCATATCCTCAACGGCCTGCTCACTGCACTTGCCGCAATCGACCGGATCATCGCGGCCATTAGGGGATCGGATACCGTGGACAACGCACGTATTGCGCTTATCACCGGGTTCAACCTCGATGAACCTCAGGCAAACGCAATCCTCCAGATGCAGCTCCGCAGGCTCGCGGCCCTTGAGCAGCGGAAGATCATGGATGAGAAGAACGAGCTCGAAACAGAGATCCGCAGGCTCGAAACTATCCTGTCGTCCGAGGCGAACATCAAGGACGAGATCCGACGCGAGACCTCCGAGGTCGCACTGAAATTCGGTGACACCCGCAGGACGGAGATTGCCCTCGACACGAGCGATCTCTCGAACGAGGATCTGATCGAGGACAAGACGGTGCTTGTTTCGATCACGAAGACGAACTATATCAAACGGATGGACCTCGACACCTACCGCAAGCAGCGCCGTGGAGGCCACGGTATCACAGGCATGACTACGAAGGAGGATGATGTCGTCAGCTCGGTTTTCTCTGCCGATATGAAGGACTACCTCCTCTGCTTCACGAGCATCGGCCGGGTGTACTGGCTCAAGGTCTACCAGATCCCCGAGAGCTCGAGGGTTGCGAAGGGCAAGCCGATCATCAACCTCCTCAACTTAAAAGACGAGGTCATCACGACTGTTATCCCCATCCGTGAGTTCCGCCCGGACAAGTACCTCATGTTCGCGACTAAACTCGGGCAGGTCATCAAGATCCCGCAGGACCAGTTCTCGAACCCCCGCTCGAACGGGACGAACGCCATCCGGCTCAAAGAAGGCGACCAGCTCGTAGACGTCATCACGACCGACAACACGCGTGAAGTCGTCCTCTCGACCCGGTTCGGGTACGGCCTGCGGTTCCATGAAGAGACCGTCCGTATAGTGGGAAGGAATGCCTCAGGTGTGATTGGCATGCGGTTCCATATCAAGGAGGACACGGTCTGTGCCATCACACTCGTCGATAACGAGCATACCCTCCTCACCATCTCCGATGTCGGGTTCGGCAAGCGGACCGAGTTCGATGACTTCCGCGGGCATGGCCGGGGGACGAAGGGAGTCCGCACCATGGTGCTCGAACGCAATGCCGTGATCATCGAGTCCCGGGCGGTCTCCGAGACTGACGAGATCTTCGTCATGACCGCGTCGGGCGTCGTCATCCGGACTCCGGTCAGCGAGATCCGTATCATCGGACGCGGTACCAAGGGGGTCAAGATCATGCGTCTCGACGAGAACGACAAGATCGTAGGTATCGCGGTCGTTCCTGCGGACCTGGATAATGGGAATGGCACGGATGCAGCTGCAGAACCGACCGGCCCGGAAACAAACGGATCGGAAAAGTCTGAATAATTTTAATTTTTTTTTGTTTACTGCTGTTTCATTGAGGGCAAAATTTGTTATCAATCGTTCCATCGGGTGCGACGGCGTTCATCATTTTTCCGGGAATGAGGGCATCCGCTCTCGTCCTGGTAATGCAATCAATTCTTACGGAACCCATGGAAAAACGATGAGGTATTTTCCCTGCCGCTGACAACGGCTTACCGGTCCAGCAAGGATAACAGCACCACGATCCCGCACAGGCAGGCACATACTGCCATAATCCGGCTGATTGAGACTGCCAGGAGTGCCGGGTCCGCAGTAATTACATCCCCGCCATATCCTGCGGCCATGAGCTGGAACGAGAGCAGGATACTGCCCAGCGAAACACCGAGGGCCATGCCTAAGTTCCTGCTCGTGGCAATAACACTCGATGCCGTTGAGAGCTGCTCTTTGGGAAGTGCACTTAAAATCGCGGTGTTGTTGGGGGACTGGAAGAGCCCGACACCGGTACCAAAGAGCACAAATGCGACGATGATGCCAGGCACATTCCGGGTGATGGCGCAATACGAAAGGATAAGAAACGAGATAGCAGTGATACTCATCCCAAGCGCAGCATAATTCCGTGTCGGGTGGCGGTCATAGAGCGATCCGGCGACAGGTGCTACGATCACCATAACGGCTGGGGTGACTAAGAACACCAGTCCCACCTGCGACGGGCGATAACCCAGTACACCTTCAAAATAGAACGGGCCGACCACGGCCATCATGAAATTCGCAACAAAGACCAGGACAACCGCAATGACCGGGAATAAAAACGCACGGTGGGAAAATACCGAAAGGTCAAGCAGGGGTGCCGGGCAACGGCGCTCATGCCAGATGAACAGGGCGAGTGCACCGAGGAATATGGCACCGGATATGATGGCAGCAGGGGTAATAATTCCCGTATCGGCGAGGCTCCCCAGCGCCATGATCAGGGCAACAAACATCGCAACCATTGCAGCGGATCCTTGCCAATCAAGGGAGAGTGATGTTGTCCGCTTCTCATCGATCCGGAAGTACGCTGCCGCCGAGGCAATGAGGAGGATGCCGATGGGGATATTGATAAAGAAGATGTACTGCCAGCCCAGCGAGTCCACGACAAAGCCCCCGACAATAGGTCCCGCGATACTGCCGATGGCAACCGTTGCACCAAGGTACCCCATCGCCCGCCCGCGTTCCGCCGGGGGCGTTGTGGCAAAAATGAGCGCTGATGATATGGAAAAGAGCATCGCGGCACCGGCACCCTGAATGACCCGGAACAGGATGAGTTCAGGCAAACCGGCTGAGAGCCCGCAGGCAAGAGAACTGGCAGTAAACACAATAATGCCGACAAAGAAGAGCCGGGCACGCCCCACATATTCCGACACCTTACCAAAGACAAGGAGCAGGCTTGTCATCGTGATGAGATACGCGGTGATCGTCCACTGGGAGTCGGAAAGGTCAACGGAAAAAAACCGGGTCATGGAAGGCAGCGCGATGTTGACAACCGTGCCATCAATGACGGCCATCAGGACGGATGCCAGAACAATGAACAGGACCGCATACCGGTGACGAAAGGGTGATGCGGCACGGACTTTTTCTCCGTCCGACGGATTGTTGGGGTTCATTGCACGCTCTGGATTCATATTTGAGTGCCGGCGGTTTAACGGTTGGCACCTGCCAAATAAAGAACAGGATCTTTCCGGACAGGGGGAATAATTTTGGCAGATGAGGGAAGAGGATCTGGTGGGATGTATCCATGTTCACAAAAACCATCCGGGTAAGAACGCAACACGAAGGCGATGTTATCGATCTTTCGGAAAAAGTGAAACAGATTGTGAGGGAGAGCGGGATCGGTGCCGGGCTTGTCCATCTCTTTGTGCAGCACTCGACGGCAGCGCTGACCACGATCGAGTTCGAACCGGGCGTACTCCAGGATCTCAAACGTGCCCTGTCCGTACTCGCACCGGACAATGCGGACTATGCCCATAATTCCCGGTGGGGGGATGGCAACGGGCGCTCGCATGTGAAGGCGGCACTCGTGGGACCTTCACTCACCATCCCGGTAGAGGACAGCACCCTGCTGTGCGGCACATGGCAGCAGATCGTGCTGCTGGAGCTGGATGTGAATGCCGGGCGGGAAAGGACCATTGTGTGTACGGTAACGGGAGAATGAATACGGATTTACTGAAAAACACAAGTTTTTATCCCCCTCGCATGCCAGAGTAAAACAATGAGTGACACAATCCGGGAGCAGGTCACCGGCAAATGCGCTGAACTGGATATCCCCCTTGCAGGATTTGCATCTGCGAAAAGCTGGGATGAACCCCTGTTCGAACCATGGGTTCCTCCCCGGTTCCGGCCGCAGGCAATCTGGCCGGAAGTAAAAACAGTCATCGTCATCGGCATACCCGTCAGCCTCCCGGTTATCGAGACTGCTCCTTCCATCTGGTACCACGAACTGTACCGGACCGTCAATACCCTGTTAGACACCAGTGCGTTCCGGATTGCCACATTCCTGAATGCACAGGGATTTCCTGCGATCAGTCTCCCCCGGGATGGTTACGGGTCGATTGGTGTGCTCAAGGAAAAACCGGTTGCCTTTTTTTCCCATCGCCATGCAGCCTGTCTCGCCGGGCTGGGAACGTTTGGCATAAACAATATGCTGCTGACCCCGCAGTACGGGCCACGGGTCCGGTTCACCTCCATCTTCACCACCGCAGAGATCGATCCAGATCGCGTCATGGAAGAAGACCTGTGCATACAATGCATGCGGTGTGTTGAGGTCTGCCCGGTCAGAGCAATCCCGGATACGGATTATCCTGCCGGGATTACCGACAAGCTTGCGTGTGCCACGCGATCCGAAGCGCTGCTCAAACGGTTTATTTCACCCTGCGGACTCTGCATCAGAGTCTGCCCCGTGGGAGAGGATCGTACACGGTTCCACCGGGTGGACATGGGCATATACGATGAGGATAAAAAGGAGTTCGATATCTATCATGCGGCATGGAACCATGTGAGATCCTATGGGGGGAGATAACACTCCCGTTTCTGGAGACAGTCCAATTTTCATATCCGGTTTATTTATATAGGATTAAAGAAAAAATCCCGCTATGAAAAAGACCACGATTCTTTTCCTCATCTTTGTGATTGCCGCAGTCATGATCACCGGTTGCACAAGTACCCCCCCGCCCGCAGTACAACAACCTACGACCGTTGCCACGCTGCCCCCGACCGTCGTTGTAACTACCCCGGCAACTCCCGCCGTTCCTGTTCAACTGGCAGGGAACTGGGTTCTTACAACGATGGGAATACAGGGAGGAACCGGCGTCACCTATCCCACAACTGAGATCTCCTTAACTATCAACCCGGATGGATCTCTCACAGGGTATGATGGTTGCAACAACTACTATGGAACATGCACCCTGACCGGAATGACAACCCCGAAAGGGAACGGGATGACCATCAGCAACATTGCATCCTCCAAAAAGTATTGTGCCACACTCGCAGATCAGGAGACCATGTACCTGAATATCCTGGGTAAAGCAATGGCGTATAATGTGGATGGCAACCAGCTCTCGATCACTGCGACAACCGGCGATGTCCTGATATACCAGACTCCCGCGTCGCTCGTGACACCGGTGCAGTACCCCCACCCGGCATAATAACGCCTCTTTTTTTATCACTATACCCGTTAATCAGGTTTTTAACCGGTGGAATCCAAGCATTATCACGCATACGAAGGCACTGTTATGGAAAATCCCCCTCCTCCCCTTGCACGGATTATTGAAGAAGAACTGATCGATTACCGGATCCGCTCCCGGTTTTACCATCCGGACTATGTAAAAAGGCTGGGACTTTACGGCTCTGAACGGGTGCTCGAATTCGGGAGCGGCGGGGGATGCCTCTCCCGTGCCCTCGCCCGCACGCTCAATCCGGAGGGAGCGTTATCCTGCGTGGAAATCTCCCCGTACTGGGTGGAAAAAGCAAAACGCAGGCTGAAGGATTGTACTAATATCGAGTACCTGCAGGGCGATATCACGCGGATGCCCATTCCCGAAAACCATTTCGACGCCGTCATCATCCACTTCGTGCTTCATGATGTCGAGCCGGCTGCCAGGATCGATGTAGTGAGTGCTCTCGCAAAATGCCTTCGGCCGGAAGGTACGGTCTTTATCCGCGAACCGGCAAAGCCTGAGCACGGCATGCCCCTTTCTGAGATCCGTGCACTGATGCAGGATGCCGGGCTCCGGGAGATCCATGCCGGCTGCACCCGGTCGTGGCGGCGGACCTGGACCTGCGAAGGGATGTTTAAGAAAAGCTGGTAGCCAGATCCTGAAAATTACTTCTTCTGTTCCGGAACGTTCCCGTCATCGGAAGGCTGGCGGAGCTCGTCTTTGAAGTAATCGATCCATGCCTGCTGTCCCTCTTTGATAATGAGACTGGTCTGGAGGTGCGTCCAGAGTGCGTAGATCACCAGGATATACGCAAGGGTCCTGATCACGATGAGCGGGAGGGTAAGCGGTACCTTGAACCCGAGCAGGGTTACGGCATGCGAAATGCCAAAAAGGCCGAACGCGGCAGCGATAAACAAGGGAAGGGGTTCGGGATTTCTCCGGTAGCAGAGCAGGCCGAGAAGGACAATGATGATGCACAATACCAGGTTCACAAAGAGAATCGGATCCCATTCAATCGCCATCATCAACACCCCTATCGATGTACGGTCCGTCCCGTATATCGGTTTTACTATGATGAGCTGAAACGAGCGGGCAGGAATTCAGATGACGGTAAAAATGAGAGGACGATAGAAGGGGTTTTTAATCCAGCGGGATTTGTTCGAGCTGCGACACCAGCTCCCAGATACGGGTCCTTGCATGGATCGGCATGTTGGGATCATTGGAGATTTCATCAACTTTTGATATGGCTTCGGCTGCGCGCAGGCCCATCGCCTTGGAATTGTTCATAAGCAGCGTCCGGGTCTCGTCTGCTACGCGCCGGATATTTCTGGGGATCGAGCTGTCCTCCTGGATGTGCTGCAACATCAGGATACAGTTTTCCATTGATTTTTCAGGGTTTGGCATGGGAACACCTACCTGTGTACCTGTAGTTAATATGCGTAACTGGCATATATAGATTAAATATCAAACCGACGGTGAACACATGCCAGTGCGCAAAGATGATGAAATAATGGCTGAATACCTCCTCAAAGGGGGTAAAATGCTCGAAAAGACCTGTAAAACATGCGGATGCCCGCTCTTCGAGGTCAAGGGAAAGACCTTCTGTGTCGTCTGTGCGGAGAAGCCGGCTGCTGCTCCTGCGAGCGCGGAACAGGCTGCCCCGGTTACCCCGGCCCATCACGAACATGGCCACTCCTGCACCTGCGGCGAAGACCACGATGAACCCTGCGACGGGGGTCTTGCCGATGAACTCGCAATGACCGTCTTTTCCCTCTGCGAGCGCATCCAGAACGAGAAGGACCCGGAGAACGTGCTTCTCCTGATGAATGCCGTGAAAGCCGGCACGGAATCGCTTGAGATCCTGTGCAGGCTGTAACCTTCCTATAATCTCTTTTTATCACATTTTTTTTTTAGTTTCGGGATTTTTATTCCGGTAAACGACGGTTTTTCTCTTTACGTGATCGCAGACAAACATGACCCGCATCCGTGTCGATAGTGCATTATGGGGGGTGGTACCCTGTCTTGGACAAGAGGGGGGGTAGGTGGGGTGGGTATCCCCCTCTCATTTTTTGGAGGGGGGGAGGGGGTACCCCCCTGTCATGGGAAAGAGAGGCACCCCCCTCCCCTTCCCGGCACGGACGGATAACCGGGTCTTCAGACGGAGACTCTATGCGAACCGCTGGTCCCGTTGATGCCGGTATGGGGGGGTGGTACCCTGTCTTGCGCAAGACAGGGGGGGAGGGGGTCCCCCCCTCGCTTTTTGGAGAGGGGGTGGGTATACCCCCCCTCATATTTTGGACAGGGGGGTACCCCCCTTTCCCGGGACGGACCGGTAACCGGGTTTTCAGACGGGGACTTCACGGGAAGCAAGGGTCGGGCGGATGCCGGCATGGGGGGTGGGAGCCAGTCTTGGACGAGACAGGGGGGTGGGGGTCCCCCTCTCTTGGTTTGGAGAGGGGGGTGCCACCCTTAGATAGATGGGGGGTAGCCTTGCAATGAACCGCATATGATCAATGGTCTGATCAAAGAGGATCGTTGACATGCTGGAATACTAAGGAGGGTTCCCCGCCTCAGGGCCCCTCCGGGGCACGGCGGGGCAGGGAGGTTTTATTTTTAGTCGTTGAAACCGCCGCGGGGGCGTCCCACGGGGGCGGCGGCGTTCATCGCAATCTTTGTAAAAAAATAGAAAGCTCTATTTTTTCGCACATTTTATGGCATACTACATCTATCTTTTAGCCAATCAATATGCTCGTGAGCGAGGTTTGAATCCCTATGGTCGCACGTTTATATTGGGTAATTGGAATCTTGTAAATTTTGAACCCCTCAAAGATGATATTATACTGTTCTAAAAAGTTGTTTGAGTAGTGATGCGCTTTTTTGTGCGTTCTAATCTTTTGGCATAAGCATTGCCAGAAATAAGAAAGAGAGATTATGTTAATAAAATCCAGCATAAAGAGATTTTAACGATAATAAGAAGGTACCGAGGATAATCCCATATAGCACGACAATTCCTAAGAAAAGTTTTAGATAATCAGGTTCATTCCCCTGCTTAAATACTGAAAAAAATGGGATTGTATCTTCGCTAAAACCAAATATCGTGATAAAATACGCGATAATACCCCCAATTCCTAGATAAATGAATAATTGCGTGAACCAAGTATAGTAAAAAGCGATTTTTTCAACAACATCTTTTGTCATATTTTGGTTATCGACTGCCACTGCAACAAATGGTAGCAGTAAAATCAATGTCAAAAAAACCTCTATACAAAAAACACTGAAAATCAATATGCCAAATGATTTTCGATTTTGTTCGTTTGAAAAATTTGAAGAGAAAAAAACTAAGAAAATAAAGACACCAAGTACAAACCCCACAAAATTTTTGGCACTTTCTGATAAACTAATCAAACTTAGTATCAAAGCAAAAAATAACAACGAATGAATTATACAAAAAACGAAAAAATTGAATCCACTTTGTCTTCGTAAAAGTTCATCATCGTGTTGCCAATTTCTTGATCTTATTATTTGCGACCCTTTAGCAATCAAATGTAAAATTAAATATAAAGCAATAATAAGAGGAAAAATACTGATGTATTTTCTATCGTCGGGCAATTCTTTTAACATATATTCAAAAATGGCTATCAATATTCCAAAAGTTCCATAAAGTTGATAGTTCCTTCGTATAAACCCGGCAATATCGAAAGATTCCGGTCTAACATCACTTATCGAATTATTACAACGTTCGCAAAAATCATCTCTAACAAAATTTTCATGATCGCAGCGATAACAAATTTTCATTAACAGACATCTTAAAATTCCTAATACCAAAATAGTTCCTATTTGTATTTTTTTTGCTCATTGTCGCATAATAAGTGAAGATAATCCCTACCCGTACACCCTCCGGCACAAATCAAACACCTTCTGAGCCGTTTTCTCCCCAATCCCCTTCACCGCAGCCAGCTCTTCGGAAGAAGCATTCACAACCCCCTGAATCGAGCCGAAGTGAGCCAACAACAACCGGGCATTTTTAAGACCAATCTCCGGAAACGCCGATATAATATACTCCTGCTCCTCTTTCAGTGAGTGATGGGACTTGTGCGGGTGCACCTTGCGCTCGCCCCGTTCCCCGTCCTCGCGCTTCGAGAGGACAAAGAGCATCTGGGCGGTGTCCTGTTCGTCGCGGGTGAACAGGATCGAGACGCCCATATCCACCGTGAGAGCCGCGAGCACGCCTTTGATCGCGTTCGGGTGGATGTCGCGCTGGGCATAGAGGTCCCCGCCTTCGATGATCATCACCGGGCGGGTGATCGATTCCGCCATCGCCTTCACCTGCCCGAGCAGGTCGCGGTTGATCAGTGTATCGACAAAGTCCCTCGCGGTCTTGCGCTCGACAAGAATACGATCGCCTATCGCGTAATCCCCGTGGGGGAGGCGCTCGATCCGGATTACGGCTCCCATGTTGGAGAGAACTTCTACCACTTTTGACGAGGTCTCGCGGTCGTCGATGATGATCTTCGGTCCCTGCGGGGTGAACGCATCGATGGTCTCCTGTTCCACGACAAGCGGCTGCTGCGGTGCGGCGGCTGAAGTAAAGCCGCCCATTGTGCGCATGCTCTTGTGCATCTGTTTCTCTTTCGATGCACTGACATGGCGGAAGACCTCATCGGAGGTCCCCTTGGTCACCATGACCACGATTTTGCCTGCCCCGGACCTCCCGGTCCGCCCCCGGCGCTGGATGGAACGGATCTCGGAGGGCACGGCCTCGTAGAAGATCACCATGTCGGTCGCCGGTACATCGAGGCCTTCTTCGCCCACCGAAGTTGCGATGAGGACCTTGAACTCGCCTTCGCGGAACCGGGTCAGGGCGGCGATCTGCTTCTTCTGCGAGAGCCCTTTCTCGGCGTCCTTGGTTGCCTGCCCCACGAACCGCTCGCAGGAAATGCCATGCTTCGTGAAGTGATCCACGAGGAGCTGCACCGTGTCGCGGTACGTGGCAAAGAGGATGATCCGGCTGTCGGGATGGGACACCAGCTGGTCCTGCACGAGCCTGAGCGCAATTTCGGGTTTCGGGTGCAGTTCCCGGGTCCACCCGAGCGTTCGTTCAAAGAGTTCCTGGAAGACCGGGTCTTTTACCAGCCGCTGGCTGGCCTTGCTGCCCCCGGAACCCGTACCTTCGGCCACCAGCTTTGCGATATACCCCTTGAGCACTTCGCTGCCCTGCGATTCTGCAAGGGTAATCGCATGCCGCAGTTTCATCAGTTCGGCATACACCGATGCCGCAGAGTATGCGGTCGGGTCCTGGTTCTGGATCCGCTGCTGGATCTGGGCATTGATCGCGTTGAGCTCCTTCATCGAGAGCTTCTCGCGCTTGGGCACGGTGAAGTGCAGCGAGGAGAGCAGGGCGAGCCGGTCTTCGATGAGCCCATTGAGCGAGTTGATCGCCGCTTTGATGTCGGGAGGGAGATCAACGGAGAGGTACTCCAACTCCCGCTCAAACACATACGGGCGGACATCCGGATCGTTCTCGGTCCGGTTCTCGATGTGGGAAATGCCCAGATTCGAGCAGACATCCTGCACCTTCTCCTGCACCCCGCCGGGTGAAGCGGTCATCGCAAGGAGGAGCGGTTTGGCAGCGGTACCCATGTACCGCTGGGCCAAGAAGACATACGCGTAGTTGCCGACTGCCCGGTGGCACTCATCCACGATCAGCAGCGTGACATCCGCAAGGGTATAGCGGCCGGCAAGGAGATCGTTCTTGACAACCTGCGGGGTGGCAAGGATCACGGTAGCCCGGTTCCAGTCCGCTGTCCGTTCGGCGGGCGGGGCTTCTCCGGTGAACATCACAAACGGGGATGCCAAACTGCCTTCCGGCGGCTTTGCCAGCAGGTATTTTTCAAAATAGCGAAGGTGCTGCTCCACGAGCGGTTTGGTTGGGGCAAGCATCAGGATCCTGCCCCCCTCATTATAGAGCCGGGATGCGGCAACGAGCAGGGCAACAGCTGTCTTCCCCAGTCCCGTGGGGAGGATGACCATGGTGTTGGCATCCAGCGCCTTCATCGCAATCGAGAGCTGGTACTCACGCGATTCGATGCTGTCCGGTTTGATCAAGGGGTGGCTGATGCAACTCATGTGATTGGAGAGAGGTTTGGTTGCTTAGGTAATATAGGAAATTGTGATCGGAGAAAGTTGCAGTTTAAATTTAATTTGTGAGAGATGATGATTATGAGGGCTCCCCGCATCAGGGCCTGCTATGGATATCTTATATCCATAGGTCCCTGTGGCCCGATGGTCATGAATACTCTCCGAGGCACGGAGGGGCAAGGAAGTTTTAATGAAAAGTCGTTGAGGCCGCCGCGGGGCGCCCTTCGGGGCGGCGGCATACACTCATTTGCGATGGGGGTGGCAACCCCCATCAACTCATTTAGGAAGAGATTGCTGTACGGGGTGAGCTATAAAAAACGGGGATTGACGCCCTATATCCCCAAACTTGGTCGTCCCCTTAACCAGCGCTGCAACCGTTGAAGGTAACTTATCAATCGCCACCCGCACCTGCTTCATGCTGTCCCGGTCCCGGAGAGTGACGGTACGATCCTCTTTCGTATCGTAATCAACCGTAATCGCAAACGGCGTCCCGATCTCGTCCTGCCGCCGGTAGCGCCTGCCAATCGCCCCGCTGTCATCATATTCGGCAAGTATACCGGACTTTTGAAGCGTGCGGGCGATCTCATGAGCAATCGTATCAAGACCGTCCCGGGTCATGAGCGGAAAGACGGCGACCTGGATAGGGGCCACGTTGGGGGAGAAGCGCATCACCGTGCGGGCTTCACCATCCGCGACATCCTCATCATAGGCCCCTTCGAGCACCGCGTAACACATGCGGTCGATACCGTACGAGGGTTCGATCACGTGCGGCACGACATCCTCGCCCCGGACATCAATAATCTCATCGCGGACTTCGAACAGGTTGGCGGGAATGTGGATCTTCTCGCCATCGACTTCCACATCGGCGCCATCAGCGGTTGGTGTGGCAATCGCCAGCGCTTCGAAGACCGCCTTTGCCTTCGTGCGGTACTGCTTGCCCAGCACGCTCATGTTCGGGATGATCCTCCGGCGTGCCACTTTCTTTGGCTCATCGTACTGGATGAAGACCGTCATCGGCGTGCCGCTTTCCTTGGCATGGGCGTTCAGGTCATAATCCGTGCGGTCGGCAAGACCAACCGTCTCCACCCAGCCGAACCGGTCGGACCGGATCTCGGCATCCCAGCAGTCGGTGGCATAATGCGCACGCTCATCGGGCAGGTGCTGCCGGAAGCGGAGCCGGTCGGGCTTGATACCTATCGTAACAAGGAGTTTGTGCGTAAGGGCTACGTAGTAGGCGAGGTATTCGTTGGCGATCACGCCCTTGTCCACGGCCTCCCGCATGGACATCGAGACCGCAGCGTCGCATTTCTCCTGCTGGACGTAGGTGAGCAGCGGCATGGTATAGTCCGCATAGCGCTTGAACGACGGGTGGTGATTCTTCTGGTCCGGGTGGACAAAGATCTCGGCTTCCGCCTGCGTGAACTCGCGGAGCCGGATCATGCCCTGCCGGGGGGAGATCTCGTTCCGGTAGGACTTGCCGATCTGGATGGCACCGAAGGGCAGCTTGTCCCGGTAGAACCTTAACAGCCGGGAGAAATCCACAAACATTCCCTGAGCCGTCTCGGGACGGAGGTACCCGATCCGCTGTGACCCCGGCCCGATCGTGGTCTGGAACATGAGGTTGAAATTGAAGACCTCAACAGTGCCGAGCACTTCTTCGCAGGCCATGCATTTGCAGGTCGCAATCGCTGCTGCGAGTTCCTCGTTCTTCATAATGGACGGGTTTTTGACGCCGCCGCCTTCCGCCACGTGGTCGGCACGGAGGAACTCCTTGCAGTGCGGGCACTGGCACATCTTGTCGGAAAATCCCTTCACGTGCCCGGAAGCGATAAAAACTGATTCCTGGGCAATCGTCGGGCACTCGATCTCGTAATAGCCTTCCTGGATGACGTAAAAATCCCGCCAGATATCCTCGACCCGCCGCTTCATCATTGCGCCCAGCGGGCCATAATCGATGAAACCCGCCACTGCGCCGTAACATTCGGACGTGGGCCAGATGAACCCGCGGCGTTTGGCAAGCTCCATCACATTTTCAAATACATCGCTCATGGTATTCCCTGATCAAATTCCTACTAACATTGAACGAATGACGACAAAAAGACTCTCTTCCATCCCTCTTCCCGTTTTCATCATTTTCAGAAACATGCCCACGTGCTGCGGGTAGGTTAACCGATGAATGTTCCATGCATCATCCGGGAACCGGGTATTCTGGATTTATATGAAAATATCAATAAAAATTGCACGTCATATTAAGCGATTTGCACGCGAACCAGCGCCACTGATAGTGCACATTCAAACACCAATTTAAAGGTCTTTTGGTCAAACAACGCATAAAGATAGCATTAAATAGTTCACGAAGTATTGTATATCCTAATCCCAATACGGGGTATGCAATGACCGAAGACAAACGCAAGGCACAGCTCTTAAAACTCTTCAGCTCCATGTCGGGCAAGACCAAGATCGTCGAGCCGATGAAAAATATCCATGGTACCTTGAGAGACAGCGACGCGATCGAACGCGAGGTCGCTCTCGTGATGAGAGAGATCACGGAACAGGGAATCTTCAAGACCTCATTAAAACCGATCCAACTTGCAAAACTCGTCACGTTATTCTATGCTGGCAAAAATGATACAGAAATCGCCAGAGAACTGGGTGACGAGAAGCTGTCAAAGACAGTTGCACGAGCAAGGGTTCGGCTCAAGCTCTTCCGCGAGCTTGACTTCAAGATGCCCTTTGACAAAGTGAAGATGGAAGAACTGATCACGTCCGGCAAGACCATGAAGGAGGTATCAGAGGACCTTGGAGTAAGCCCTTCAACGCTCCGCGAATACCGCCATGTGATCGAAGAGCAGGAAGACCCGACGATTGATCCGTATATCGATCGCATCCGGGATGTTATGGAAGACCGCGATCTTTCCGAACAGATGACCCGGAGCGCAACTGCGGACAGTCTTGGAGACTCTATCGATATCACCGAAGCTGAACTGATAGATGTGACGTAAAGGACACATCCTTTACCATCATCAATCCTTTTTTTAGCCATGGTGCGCTCTCTTTGTTCCTGCCTTTTACAAATGGCAAATTTCATCCGATGAGCAGCAGATCTGCATATATGCAACTCACCTGGCTCGGGCATTCGTGCGTGCTGCTTACCGGTTCAAAAAAAGTGCTCATCGATCCCTTTACTGAAGGCAGCAGCGTCCTTAGCACGAATCCGGATATTGTCGCAGTCACGCATGGCCATGCAGATCACCTGGGAGAGACCGTTGCCCTCAACCGCAAGACCGTTGCAATAACCGAGATAGGAAAATACCTCAAAACAAAGGGAATTCCGGTTGAGAGTATGAATATCGGGGGCACTATTATCGTTGACGGGGTGTCTTTTACCATGACTGCCGCGGTGCACTCGACCGCAATCGAAGAGGCAGGACCGGGTTTTTCTGCCGGGGCTGCCGCAGGATTTGTTATCGGCATGGATGGCATAAAGATCTACCATGCGGGGGACACCGCGCTCTTTTCAGATATGAAACTCATCGGGGATTTGTATCACCCGGACATCGCACTCCTCCCGATTGGCGGACGCTTCACCATGGGCACGGCAGAAGCGATGATCGCAGCGAATTTCATCGGCGCTAAAACGGTCATCCCGATCCATTACAATACCTGGGACAGGATCGCTGCTGACCCTCTACCCTTCAAGAAGGCGATCGAGCGGACAACCGATATTAAAGTACTGGTGTTAAAACCCGGAGATAATCTTAATGTCACTGCCTGATTTTTGTTCCTGCACGACAAGTAAGAAAAACGCTGATAATTTTTTAACCTTACATAGAACAGTATCTCACCAGTCTTTTAACACAGACTCGATTTTTTATGTCTAACTGCCCGAAGTGTGGATCAAAAAATACCGAATGGACCGACTGTAAGACAGTCAACAACAAGACGATAGTTGTCTGTGTCTGCAATGACTGTAAGCACACGTGGGAGCAGGCGCTCTAGTACTACTGGTGACAAAGATCCTCTATTCAACGGGTATTTTCATACCACTCCTTCCCGTATCCTGCGGTTTCTGGCAATATACCGGGATACCGCGATAGAAACGAACGGGGACAGGAGGTAGATCATCGTGCTTTCCTGCCATCCTGAAAGTGCCAGGATCACGCCAACCAATGATAAAAACGGGATTTTGAGGTTCTGTAAAAGTCCTTCCTGTACCTTTGATTCGGGATACTTTGGGGAGATGAGCTTGCGGTTATGGGCTACATAATACCATTGCACAAACATCATCAGGCCAAGCACCATGAGATTGAGTTCAAAGACAATGGATGCAAGGGTATCCGGATAATCCCCCACAAAACTTGTAGTGAACGGAACGAGCGTAACAAAAAACAGGCCGATAATATTTAACGTAAGGAAAGGACGGGTAATGAACCGGATCTGGTTGAACTGGATATGGTGAGCGGTCCAGAACGCAGCGAGAATAAAGAACGCGATCACATAATGGATGAAATCCGGTATCAGCAGGGTCAGGGCTCCTGCCGCGGTAAGAGCAGGTGCATCAGCGGTATGGGGCAGGATCATGCTGGTGACAAGCAGGGTCATTGCAAACGCAAAGACCCCATCGGTGAGGGCTTCGATCCGGTTCTTTCCTAAGAAGTGGAAATCTTCTGGCTCTTGTTCGTTCATGTTCCCGGTTCCTTATCAGCGCTTGAACCCCGCAGGGTATAAACTGTGGGGATCGGTAATTCCTCACAACCCAAAGACTAAAGGAGGTTCTGGAACATAAACGGCAGTACATATGCAGAGTCATCACCCGGCTTTCATGTCCTGTATACTAACACTTACATGTATCCTGCTTATCTCCGGGGCATCGGCTGCACCGGTAATACAGGCATCCGTTGGGGATATCATCCCGCTCTCAGGCTATTCCTACGGGAGCCAGAACGTGTATCTTTTCCTGACCGGGCCTAATCTCCCGGTCAACGGGGTTGCGCTGAATGATATCTCGAAACGTGCTGACCAGGGAGGATTTACCGTCGTGCAGGTTGATGGCAATGACCACTGGAGCTACAAATGGGGAACGGCTAACATCGGGGGGCGGCTCGATGAAGGTACCTACACGATCTGGGTAGTAAATGGCCCCAATGACCGGTCTCATTTAAGCCAAGCCGATTACAGCACGATCGCGGTCACCCTGGGAAAACCCTCGATCTCTATCGATACACCCCGGCAATCCGGTTCCATGGATCTTCGCTCAGTCCCTGATGGGGCATCCGTAATGATGGGTGAAAAATACCAGGGAAAGACACCCCTAACCATTTCGGATCTCGCGCCCGGGACCTATGATGTCGTCTTCTCGCAGTTCGGGTACCAGAAGTTTTCGACGCGGGTGCCGGTAGAAGCGGGCAGGATCACTGAAGTGACCGCAACACTGGTGCCAGATACAGGTGCGATTGCGATCACCTCTGTCCCTGTGGGTGCAACGGTACTGGTGGATGGAAAGAATACCGGTGTGGCACCAGTCACCGCCGGGAATCTCACTTTGGGGAATCACACGGTCGCAGTATCCCTGGATGGCTACACATCAGTACAACAGACCGTGGAAGTCATCCCGGGACAGATCCAGCCGGTCACTATCGGGCTATTCCCCGTTCCCCTGCAAAAAACCGAGACAACACATGCAGCAGGTACTGCCGCAGCACCCCAGATCGCAGGATTTGTGGCTATATTGCTTCTCATCCAGTATATTCGCAGAAAATAAGGAAAGTGCTTATCTTAACCGGATAGAATGGCGTGAAACCGGAGTCTGTTGAACGCATGGTAGTTTATATCAAAGAATGGGCAACCGGAAAGGGAGAATCTGTATGAGTGCGAGTATGTTTGAGATCCTGATGGCAGTTGCACTTGGCGCCATTGCCGGGACGGGAATTGGCCTGTTTATCGGGTTTGTGGGAAAACAACAGGGAAGTGAGTGGTCTGCCATGACCCGAAAAGAAAAAAGCATCAATATCGCACTCGTTCTCTTTTTTTCTGCGGTGTGCATTGCGGGACTGGCGTGGTATATGTTCGCGTGAACCCGGCCAATGGTTAAAATAAGTCCTATCGCTTCTTTCAGGGAAGTTATCAATAAATGAGCGGGTTGTCAGAATGCATCAATAATTTGTTGATGGGGGCTGATGCCCCTATACCCCCACCAAATGACGATGAGCCCCACTCATCGGACAAAAAAACAAGAATTTTTTTTAAAGGCCAATGGATTATTCCAGCCACCGGGTTACATCTTCAACGGGGGGACGGATCGAGGGGGAGAGCTCATCTGCCGGGTATCCGACAGCACAACCCATCAGTTCCCATTCACCCACAGGAATTCCCAGTATTTTACAGAACTCTGAATTTTCCGACATCTGTGACGTAATGGAAACCAGCTGGAATCCCAGTTCAAGGGCTGTTGCTTTCAGCCACATATTCTCCAGGCAGTGCGCAAGCGACTGTTGTTCCACCGGTGGAAACCCTTTGCGCTCGGCAACCACGATGTAATACGGGGCATTGCCCACACCGGGGACCCGTTCCATCTTCCGTATCATGCCAAGACGCTGGACAAAAGTGACTGCCCTCTGGCGGAGCACCGGGTTCGTTTCCATATCCTTCTCCAGTTGGTCCGACATGACATTTACCTGATTCATAACCAGGGGGATTGCCGCGTTCAGGCTCTGCGCTCCCTTCTTCATGACAAAGAAACGCCGGAAATAATCCTTCGATCCTCCTACGGCTGCCGCAGCATACGGGGCAAGCAGCCCGGCATGGATGATACGGCGTATCGCGTCCTCTTCGGGATACTCAGGCCTGAACATCCGGTAGGAGCGGCGGTCTGCGAGAATCTGGTCGAGGTGCATATTTTTCTGTTCGAAAATATCGTCGCACATACAAATTTCCTGTCAAGGGTGTTTGCAGGGCAGGCTCTTGAATGTTGCCGATCGGGAATTGTACCGGGTACCTGCATCAACCTGTGCCGGATACCCTCATAGAGAAATCTTACGTGAAGCATATTACTCCACCAGTTTATATGCCGGTGCGTCGCATTTTTCGTATATGTTTTTGTTCGCCCATCTGGTCAGCGGTCTCCTGCTTGGATTAGGTTTCTGCTGCCTGACCCATGATCGGCGGATAATTTCCCTCTGTATCGTAGCGTCCCTAATCCCGGATCTTATTGATAAACCGTTAACGCTCATCAGCCCTGCACTAAGTAGTGGGAGAACGATCTTTCATGCCCTGTTTATAATTCTCATCCTTGCAATTATCGCGCTCGTTATGGTACGAAACCGGTACCGGGTATATGGCATAGCGGTCGCATGCTGCATTTTTGTCCACCAGTTACTCGATACCATGTGGCTGCTTCCCTCCACATGGGCGTATCCGTTGTTCGGCCCGTTCCCTCTGGTCACTCCGCCGGATTATGCAGGCGTTTATCTCTGGATTGAACTAACAACACCATCAGAATGGATCTTTTTACTCGTCACCGTAGTGATAATGTACAGGCTTTTCTCAACCGGACAAGATATACCGGATAACACGCATCCCCTCTGGATGGGGACTATCGTCCTGCTCGCCGGTATGGGCATTCTGATGACTGGCGCAGGCATTTTTGGTGCACACAATACCTTTTTTGCTCCAACCTACTCTGCAGTGACAACAGGTATGGCCGGCATCCTGGCATTAGCGGGTGCAGCAGTTATGGTGCAATGGCACCGGTTAACGCCCTGTTACCGGAAATGATATCCAAGTGGATCAGGTATACGACCAGTAAAACAGCCCGATCATAGCGTTTTTAGTTCCGCACGGCATGCAGAACACCCATCACACCGAGTGCCGCATGAACGGGTTTTCTCTCGATCTCAAAATCATAATACCGGCTGATATAGTCGAGGAGCGCCGGGTTCGGGCGTCCTCCGATCGGTGGCTGGTGCAGTTCCATCTCAATCCTTCTTACACCTGCGAGTTCCTTGGGATTGATCAGCCACTCTGCGCCCTCACAATCACATTTTAAAAAATCACAGCCACCAGCCAGTTCAAGGATCATACTGAGTGTGTATGTGGGGGTAATAACCCGGCGTTCATCCCAACAAACTTCAGCGGGTTTCCCGTCTCCCAACGCACCATTTATCACCTGAACGGAAACGCTGTTTGCCCGGATATTATTGTTGAGCAATGCGGCAGTCACCGGCTCAATGGCAGTCACCGTACGGGATCTGCGGGCAGCCCTGATACAGAACGCACCGACATTTGCTCCGATATCCACAACGATATCTTCGGGGCTGATATCATTGAACCGGTACTCGTTGACTTCGGTGATCTGGCGAAAGGGTGCATCCCGTGACAGAAATGTTACCGGTTCATCTTCAGGCAGAAAAGGGGAGGGATACATAACAGCTGCGCCTTTGTATCCCGTATATTACGCATTCTTTTTGATAAAGGTCCCCTCATCAAATTCCCTGAAAGCCTGACGGAGCTCCTCGTGCGTATTCATCACGATCGGTCCGCGCCATGCAACCGGCTCGCGGATCGGTTTTCCTGCAATGAGGAGGAAACGGAAGCCTTTGCCATACGATCGCGCCCAGATTGAACTCCCGTCAGTAAACAGGATCAGGTCACGGATGCCGATCCGGTATCCTTCTTCGGCATCAAAGGTACCTTCACCGCTGATCACGTAGGCAAGGGCCGTGTAACCCTCCTTAACCGGATGAGTAAAAAAGGTGTCCGGGCCCAGGGTTATATCGAGATACAAGGGATCGGCCACGATATCTTTCACCGGCCCTTTTGCACCGTTGACCTGTCCGCAGATCACTTTTATATTGACATCCGGATGGGGTGTTGTCATGGGGATATCCGCACTCTTTATTTCCTGGTACCGGGGAGTCATCATCTTATGCGCCCGGGGCAGGTTAACCCAGAGCTGGAACCCGCCCATACGGCCGTTTACCGGTTTTGGCATCTCTGAATGGATAATGCCCGATCCCGCAGTCATCCACTGGACATCCCCGGCATTGACACTGCCGGCATTTCCCATACTGTCAGCATGTTCAATGCTTCCGTTGAGCATGTACGTGACCGTTTCGATACCCCGGTGCGGGTGGGTGGGGAACCCGGCAAGGTAATCTTTCGGGCGGGTTGAACGGAAATCATCCAGCATCAGGAACGGATCAAACTGGGGAACCTCGTAATACCCGAACGCCCGATGCAGCCGGACACCGGCTCCTTCCACCGTTGCATACGCTGAAAGGATTCTTTCAACCATCCGCACCCGTGTCATAAGAGAGGAACTGGAAGTAATGACTAATTAAGGTATGGGTCAGAGAAACAAAGGATCAACATGGATCGCGTTTATGGGAACTGCACGCTTACATAACGGTAAGCATGGGGTTGAAAGAACAGTTGGCCGGGATCATTCCTGATAAAGACCTTTGTCACATCACCAATCATTTCGATGTCGTAGGTGATGTCGCCATCATTTCAATCCCCGATGAGCTTTCGGACTATAAACCGCTCATTGCCCGGGAGATCATCTCCCACCGTAAAAACATCTATACCGTACTCAACAAGATTGCAAAAGTAGCGGGAGATACGAGGGCGGCGGGTTATGAGATCCTTGCGGGGGATACAACCGTTACCCTTCACGGTGAGTTTGGCTTTGCTTACCGGCTTGATGTGAGAACGGTTTTTTTTAATACCCGTCTTGCGTACGAGCGGATGCGGGTCATCGATCAGGTGGAGAGTGGTGAACGGGTTTTTGTACCGTTCTGCGGGGTAGGACCGTTTGCCATTCCTGCAGCAGCAAAAGGGGCACAGGTCGTAGCGGTTGAGCAGAATCCTGATGCATATCTCTGGCTTGAGGAAAATGTCAGTCTTAACAAGGTACGAAAAAATATCACCACCATCCACGGGGATGCTTTCGATATCGGTATGCTCCCGCACCGGCAGTTCGACCGGATTATCATCCCGGCACCCTATGGTATGGACAGGATCCTTGACATCCTCTCACCGCTCGCCGTGCATGGGGGGATGATTCATTTCTACACATTCAAAACCCGGAACGAGATTCCTGTCCTGATCGAAGAGTATGTACAGAAAGGGTTTGATATCACCTATTACAACACCTGCGGTAATGTTGCACCCGGCGTGAGCCGCTGGGTGTTCGACCTGGTTTATTCGCCCCGCCCGTAGTGCATGGTAAACAGGGCTATATACTCATCCGCATAACAGGCAGAGTCGCACTGAAGCAAAAATTCCGGTCCCAGCACGGTCCTGAAAAGGTCATTCCACTGGGAGCGGAGCATATGATAATCAGTCCTCTCGCCTCTCGGCTGCGTCAGGATGGATACCAGTTCGGTCATGAGAAAGGAATCCACGCAATCCGTTACCACGTCAAGCGGTGCGTCGTGGGCAAAGACAAAGTCGATGATCCGCCCGTAGGACTGGTACACTGAGAATGCCAGATCCGGGGAGAACACTTCTGGCGTGTCATTATTTGCATCCATCTCGAAGAGCACGAAGTGATCGATCCATGGTTTGAGCCGGGCGAGATGAACACGTTTGTCTTCAACAGGCATGTGGTGGTAGGCAAGCGAAGAAAACGCGATGTCATAATGGTGCTGTATTCCTGCTGAGCAATCCTGAATGCGTGCATTTTCCGTAGTGATGGTGGTGCCCGGAAATGCATCTCCGACAGTCTTTTTTGCAAGCCCAATCATGGCTGGAGATGAGTCCACGAGATGGATTTCTGAAAGGTCGCTTACTTTTCCGGACTCCATCAGCTGAGTAAGGAGCATCACGGTCAGAGCCCCGTCCCCGCACCCGATGTCCATAAAACGCACGGGTTTATCAATACTGGGCAGGGTATGGGCGCACTGGCGCACCAGCTGTTTTCGTGCGGCCTTCATGATCGGCACATTCGAGAAATGTACAAACGGCCGTGGATCTTCAAACGCAACCGCGGGTTTGATCATTTTTCCCTTATGCCGCTGTAAAAAACCCATAAGGAACGTAGAAGAGAACAGACCATCCTCCTCGCACATCGTACCCGCTTCGAGCCATTCGACACAGCGACGATCATGTCCCTGTGCCGCGAGCAGGGTGCCTATGTAAAAACAGAATGCAGAGAACAGGTTTTTACGAATTTTCAATTCATATATCTCAGGTTTTGCGCCATTCTGTACGATCTCTTTGGCATACTGAGCCCACTTTGTTTTTTCCTGAAGTGAAAGAAAGAGCATGGATCACTACCACTTTTCCGATTCGTTTGTCTGTTTGTTTATCGTAACTGACAAAAATAATGATTGTTATGGGTTATAATCGGCAACAATGGTTCAACAAAGATAGAACTGGTTATGACGCGGTAAAAAAAAGGTCGCGGTTGGACCATCATGGCTCCACCATACGACAAACATCACCTTTGCCGGAACCAGTGTCCTCCATTATACACCATATCATCTTTCACATCTTTTTAAAAGGGATTTTGAAGGTTCATCATCAGAAATAACGGGCTTTTTATCGTAATGTGTGAATGTCAGCCTTCTCTTTATGGTAGAGCAGGTAAAGTGCCGCAAGGAGGATTGGGAACAGGAGATCAACCCATAACACCCCGCCGATATTATTGGGAGACACATCCCCGTGTGCAATAAACTCGTACACGTGGCCGAGACCGGCACCGAAAAGGAACAATCCTCCCCCGATGATCGTTGCAAGCCAGAAATGATCCCGGTATTTCAGGCAGAGGATACCAACAATACCGATCGATGCATCCCATATGCCTACTTCCCGCTGGAAGGGGCTGCCGGTTGCCCAGCCGATGGATTGAGCTACCTGATCAGCAAAGAGCAGGTGGGCAATTCCCCCCCAGAGCAGGGATAATCCGAGTCCGCAGACGAGCTGCCACATCAGTATGATCTCCAGTTTCCGGTGGGTGTCCGCGGTTTTTTTCTCTTTGTTTATGTGTACCAGGGCAACTATTGCCCCCAGCAACGGAAATACAAGCGCCCAGAGAATTTCCATAAGACTCATAGTACGGATCTTTTGCCGGGGGATAATTTAACACCTGTTATCCGTCAGAGGAAATACCCGGAACAGATACGATTGCAGTTTCGTGAGTTAAAAAAAGATTATACCGGTAGAACCCGGCTGCCATAAATCTCGTTGATAACCTGCCCAAGTCCCATGTAAAGCGCGAGCAGACCGGCAGCAAGCCCGGCGAATCCACCGAGGTTGAGGATAAGGGGGCTTCCCGTGAGTTGCGCTGCAACAAGCAACACCGCAAGGAGCAGGACCATAAAGAGGGTGAATGCCAGTAACCTGTGCATCTTCAAGGTGCAGATAAACAGACCGAAGATGAGAAGCGTCCAGACGCCAAGGAATGCGGCGAGGTCAACCGGGCCGGGCGCTTTTGCAAGACCCAGTGCGGGAAGCATCATCATCGCGGCAAACGAGATCCAGAAAAATCCGAAACTGCCAAACGTGAGCATGCCAAACGAGTTGTTCTTCTTCCACTCCATCAGTCCGACAATCACCTGTGCAAGTCCGCCATAGAAGATCGCCATTGCAAGAATGGGGCTACCAAGGGGGGTGAATCCGGCATTGTGGAGACTGAGTAAGATCGTGGTCAGACCAAATGCACACAGTCCCAGCGGTGCCGGGTTAGCTGAATTATCCATCAGGAACAGGTTGTTCCTGTTTTTTTCTTCGATATGTTCCATTTTATCATCTCTTTGAATTCTCTGGTGCATATCCCATTTCTGATTGCACACCGGATCTGGTCGCCAGCAATGCAATATCCGGCAACAATGGATCCCTGTGCACCATCGAAAAGAGGTGATACAGCAGCCAATGTGGTGCACACATCCGGTGAAACGTGTACTACTATGTACGGTTGGGGTGAACACATTTAAACAATTCGCACCACATTTGACACAATATTGAGAGTTTGCGCACCACATTGATATTTAGACCCTATTTTATTCACCACAAAAAGGTCCGGAAAAGGGAATTTATTGTCTGAAAAACATACCAGAAAGGCCCAGTTAACCGGGTAAAACAAGCGGGTATGATTTCCGGATTCTTACAGTTAATCCTCGAACTGCGGCTTATCCTCTCCCTCATAATTGCGGATAAATATTTTCTCAACAGGTACACCAAACAACTCCGAGATACGGAAGGCAAGATCCAAGGAGGGATCGTATTTTCCTTTCTCTATAGCAAGGATAGTCTGCCGGGTCACTGCCAGTTTGTCAGCCAGGGCTTCCTGGGTAAGATCGTGGAGTGCCCGGTAGACCTTGATCCGGTTCTTCATCCTGCCCGATACCTCGCGTTGTTTTTTATTATTGAGGCTAGAATCATCATGGAGTTGCGTTTTTTTACAAGCACTGCCTCGAAACGATCTTGGCAGGGTCCACGTCGACCATATTCCCGTTCCTTCAGAGGGTATAGAAGATAATAATCGCAAGGGTCATGACCACAATCAATGCACTCCACAAGGCCGGATTATTTATCTTCCGTGAATGTCGCTCATGGATTGCGACAGGATACACCAGAGAAAAACCCGTGTAGATTCCTATGTAGACGACAATATCCGGTAAAAGCCTGCTTTCAGGAATATGGATAATATTTTTTAACACGATCACCAGTGCTACAAGACAGGCCCCTGCCGTGAGGGCAAAACGGATTCTCCCGTCTCCAAGACTATGACCGATACCCGGTTCTTCATTTTCACGTTCCGGGGAGAACGTGGAAACTGATGATGAACAGGTTCGTTTAATCATACATGTGCAACTCCACGTAAGGATAGTGAATGTAAACTATCCTTTACATTTTAAAAAGTATCTTTAACTTTTTGGAATATATATTTTACTAATTCAAGATAGGATTGCAATTAGAACGCTCCTTGGTCCGGATATCAAAAGCCCCATGGGAGACCAGAGTCAGCACGCGATCTTTGGATAGCATGATATCCCAGTAAAAAAAACCCGTATAGCACGAAGAGTATGCAGCAGGGAACAGTAATTATCGGGCTCATCCAGATGGCCGTAGGAAACGACCCGGAATTGATGCTGAAAAAGGCGCAGCAGAAGGTAGAGCTGGCAGCACAAGCAGGTGCAAACATCATCTGCCTTCCCGAACTGTTCAAATCCCGTTATTTCCCGCAGCATATCGGTGTCGATGCGTCAGCACTTGCAGAGACTGTTCCCGGTGCATCAACCAACATGTTTTCAGAGATTGCCCGGGCACACAATGTCGTTATCATCGTCCCGCTCTACGAGAAAACGCCCGATGGCCGGTTCTATAACACTGCTGTAGTAATCGATGCCGATGGCACGCTCCATGCCCCTTATCACAAGGTACACATTCCCCAGGATCCCGGATTCTTTGAGAAAGGATATTTCTATCCGGGCGACGGTTACCGGGTGTTTGATACACGGTACGGGCGTATCGCGGTTCTTATATGTTTTGACCAGTGGTTCCCGGAGGCAGCACGATCTGTTGCACTGGACGGAGCGGAGATCATCTTCTACCCGACTGCGATTGGGCATCCCGGTGGCGATGAGCCGGTTGAAGGAAACTGGCAGGAAGCATGGGAACTGATCCAGCGGAGTCATGCCGTGGCAAACAGTATCCATATCGCCGCAGTGAACAGGTCTGGACAGGAGGAGAAGTGCCGTTTCTTCGGCGGATCATTTGTCTGCGATGCGTTCGGTAAGATACTGGCAAAGGCGGGTGATGGTGAAGAGACCGTGATCGTATCTCTCGATCTCTCAATGAATCAAACAGTCCAGGACTCATGGGGATTTTTCCGGAACCGTCGTCCGGATACCTACGGACGGATAGGCGTTGCTTTCGCGGGAGAGAGTGGTGCTTTTCCCGCACTCAGGGAAGGAGATACTCCCCGTAACCGGGGATTCCACATGCCGGCAGAATGGGAACCCCATGATGCAGTCTGGCTCTCATGGCCGCACAACACGAATTCCTTTCCCCACCTCAGTGCAGTTGAGGAGGCATACTATGAGTTCATCCAGGCAGTCCATATGTCTGAGCGGGTTGAACTCTTTGTCCCCACTGCTGTCATCCATCGGAAAGTCAGGGCACGGCTCAGGGAATCAGGAACGGATCTCTCCCGAATCACTATCCATACCAGCGAATATTCCGATGTCTGGATCCGGGATTACGGCCCGACATTCTTGGTAAACCGAACCCTGCAGAAGATCGCTATAGTTCACTGGGACTTTAATGCATGGGGCGGAAAATACGAAGACCAGATCCGGGATGGCAGGATTCCGCTCGCTATCAATCGCAGGCTCTGCCTCCCGCTCTTTACTCCGGGAATGGTGCTGGAGGGTGGATCTATCGACGTAAATGGCAAGGGAACGGTGCTGACAACCCGGGCATGTCTCCTTAATCCCAACCGTAACCCAAGCTTGTCAGCAGATGAGATCGAAGAGCGGCTTAAAGGATACCTTGGTATCGAGAAAGTGATATGGCTCAATGAGGGGGTTGTTGGCGACGATACCGATGGGCATATCGATGATATTGCCCGGTTTGTCGGCCCGTCAACGGTCGTATGCGCTTATGAAACGGATATTACCGATGCAAATTACCCGGCCCTGCATGACAATTACGAAATTCTCCGTCAGTCCAGTGACCAGAGCGGTAAACCCCTCACGGTAGTGAAACTGCCTATGCCCGCTCCTGTGATTGAGGGAGATGAACGTTACCCGGCAAGTTATACCAATTTCTATATCGGGAATTCAGTGGTAATTGTCCCGGTGTTTAAAGATCCGCATGATACCGAAGCACTCCAGACCATCCAGGAGCTCTTTCCCGATCGGAAAGTGATCGGGATCAATGCCGAAGCTATGATCGAAGGATTTGGTACCTTCCACTGCGGAACCCAGCAGCAGCCACGGTTGTGAACTACAGGCAGATACGCTGGGAGAAAAGGGCCCTTCGCTGTTTTATGTGAATGACGCATGTAGTGAGAGGATTACAAAGATGGGGGCTGATGCCCCCATACCCCAAATGCGATGAACGTCGCCACACCAAAAAGGGATGCCCCCGCGGCGATTTTGTAACTGAAAATATCAAAACCTCCTTGCCCCGCCGTGCCTGAAAAGAGGCCCTGATACGGGGAACCCTCGCAATACCATGCATTTTCATGCTCCTGCTATGAACGCCGGTTCATGCCCGTTTCAACAGAGCTGATAAAAAAAAGGTAATTATCCGGTTATTCACCGCGCTGTTTTTTCATATCCGCGAGGGTCACAGATGGATTTTTAAATCGTCCACGCTTTGCGGTCTTTGGTCCCCACTGGATCGCGGCAACCGGGCAGAAGTGCAGGCAGGCAAGGCAGAGTTCGCAGTGGTGCATCCATGACGGTTTTTCGTTCTCCATCACAATATTCTGCACAGGGCAGACCCGGGCACAGGTTCCGCAGGATGTGCATTTTTCATCGGCTGTAAAATTCTTGTCTGCGCCATGTATTTGTTCAATAAAGCCGGCATACATAAGCCGTTTGAGCAGTGATGTCAATGGCGATATTGCCGGCCTGACAATCAGCCCTCTGTCAATCATTTCAGAGATTTCGCCAATGCGTTTATCGGCTTTTACAAGTATCTCCTCCCGCTTTTTTCCCTGCGGAGGTGCATACATCGGGACAAAGTTTCCCGGCATCCTGACTGTAAAAGCTGCGTCAAGCTGCCTGTCACCATGTTTCTGGATTATCCCATCCATCTGGTGGAGGGCAGAACCCCCCATGCCACCCATGGTGAGTACCGCAAAGCAATAGCCGGTGCCGGAAAGGTTAAGTCGTTCTGCAAACGCTGCAACAATGGACGGGAGGCCAAAATCGTAGACCGGGCAGACTATACCAACCCGGTCAGCAACCGGCACAATCTCTGAAAGTGACCCCCCGAGAGTAGCTATCGGTATAAGCTCACAATCACCAAGACGGGCACAAATGGCCTTTGCTGCAACGAGCGAGTTTCCGGTTCCGGTAAAATAATAGATAATGGATTTCATTGCTGGTTTCCTCTGTTTTTTTAATAAATCTATCCGGTAATTGGCGGTTGAGGGCAATAAAGTTCGGTTTTTGGTACAGGAACAAGGTTTTTTCACGAGATTTAATGTAGGTGGGTTGGATCCGTAAAAAAAAAGAGAAATGCAAAAATATCTAAAACGATGCAATCATTCAGGAGGCGGGGGTATAATTTCTTCACATACCGCCAAACTAGTCGGTACCACACTCACCGAACTTTTTGCGATATGGGCTTCAAGCGACACCTTGATCCGGTTGATAATGTTCTGCACCTCACACATCTTCATCTCCCCGTCAAACTCTAAGAAGATCTCGATATACACATTGTTTCCGGAACGGCGTGAACGTACACCATGCAGGGCAGTATAATCATTAAAGAAGACTGCAAGGTGCCGGACAATCACCATCTGGAGTTCTTCATCAAGGGTCTTGTCGAGCAGGTCCGGCAGGGATGTGGTGATCACCCGGTATCCCGAGAACAGGAGGAAACCGGCGATCACAAAGGAGGCGAGAGGATCGATATACAAAGACCAGCTGTAAGCGGAGAGCTCAAGGGTTGCAATCAGGGAAACCAGAACCGTGAAATCAGAAAATGCCTTTGTGCGGAACAACTTCCACTGCGAATCCATGATAGGTGAAGGCTCCCTCTGGTTGAACCGGTAATTCTTCAGCCAGAGATAGGAGTTCATGCTCACCCCGATTACCATGAGAACGATACCCAGCATTACTCCCTCATGGACCAGCTCTCCCGGGACAGCAATGCGGTACAGGGCAACCATAAAAACGATCAGGAGCGAGATCAGCATCACGCCGCCCGTGATGATAGAGGTTATCGTCTCCATCTTACCCATACCGTAATCGTATACCCCGGCACCACCTTTTGCCATCTTGCGTATCGTGAGATAGGCCAAAAATGTGGCAATGATCTCGTTACCGCATTTCACCGCATCGGCAAAAAGAACAATCGATCCGGAGAGGATGGCAGCGATAATGTCCGGGATCCAAAGTATAAAATCAATAATCAGGCTGATCAGGACAGTCCGCTGTTTCTTGGCATAGAAACCCGGTCCATCCCCATCCTCTAATGATACTGCATGCGACATAGGTTACTCTGTAATGTTGGGTGTTCCGGCTAAAAAAATCGTAGGATTTTAGTCCCCCGGAAAAAGTATTTTTGTTCCTTAAAAGGAGATACCGGTTTTTTCTTTGAAGTCACTGTTACAAAAACAGGCGAATTTGTCAGAAAACGATAGAAAAAAGGATAGGGAGGAAACCTCGCGGGTCTCAACCTGGTACAAGGTTTTTTAAGATGACAAATTAAGAAAAAAATTTAAAGATATCACGGCAATAAAAATGAGCATTTTTTTTACGGGTACCGGATGCAGACTTCTCAACCGAATTAACAAACAAGGCATACCCATGGACAGCGACCAGATCAACTACATCAGGCATCGTTTGCAGAGATATGAAGAGAGTATTTTTAAGACAGAGGCACATTTCAGTGAACTGGAGAGTTTTGGGAATTGTCCTGCCTGTGCTCCCTATTTAGAAAAATTCAATATTCCACATCTTATTGATGCGCTAAAATCTGACGGGGATATTTGCGAAATATTCTGGAAGGAATACGATCGGATCACGGGAAAACTCCATACATCCGATACGTTTAAAGATCCAGTCTACCGGGGGTTACTCCATCAAGATCTTAATAATTATGTTGCTGCATATCACTCGGCCCTCTGTTACGCTGACCTGAACATGATCTCAATCGAATCCGATCATGATCTTTTCAACAGGGAAGCAATCCGGGCGTTACTTGCTGAGTTACACAAGGACTATGATACCGAAGAAATTGAAAACCTGGTAACATGGCTTGACGAATTATTTTTGCATTTGAGAAAATGCACTGATGAATCATGCTCAAAAAAGCCGCAGGTATCAAAAAGTAGTGGGTATACACATCTCACTGACGGGAATGAACATTTTTTTATCTGCGGGGAAAGCGGACAGACACGACAGGTCTGATATGCCGCGGGATTTTTTCCCGCCCGATTTTTAATATCATCAGGATACGGGTTTTAATTTCATGCACGAGAAAACGGGCAGAATAAAAGGTTTTTAAAAGACCCATTTACTCTTCACAGAACTCTCACTACAACCAGCGTGATGTCATCGGACTGGGGTCTGATGCCACAGAACCTTCTGACCTCATCGATAAGCCCGTCAATGATCTCCTGAACCGGATAATTCCGATGTTTTTGCAGATACTCCATCAGCCGCTCTTCACCGAATTCTTCATCCTGCGGATTGAACGCCTCGGTTACACCATCAGTATACATGACTATAAGATCGCCGGGTTCCAGCACCAGTTCAGCACAAGTCAGATTCACTTCAGGAACCACACCGAGAGCAATACACCTGCCTTCTTCAAGTGTCCGGACATTTGGAGGATCGCCCCGTACAAGTACGGGGGGATTATGCCCGGCATTTACATACGTAAATTTCCGGTTTGCAGGATCCAGCACACCGTAAAAGATGGTGATAAACATGCTCGATCGCCCATCTGCGTATATCATCTGGTTCGCATGCTCCAGGACAACAGACGGATCTGTTTCAGTACTGCCACTCACACGAATCAACGTACTGCAGAGAGCCATGAACAGGGCAGCACTGACTCCTTTACCCGAAACATCTGCAATCGCAAGCCCCCAGCGTTCTTTCGGTACTGGCAGGAAGTCATAGAGATCGCCACCGATCTCCATGGCCGGAAGCGTGGTGGCAGCAACTTCGATGCCGGGAATTGCAGGAGTAAATTCCGGCAGGAAGTTATCCTGGATCTCTTTTGCAATCTCCATCTCTTTGGCATAGCGTTCTTTCTCTGCGGTGGTGCGACGGAGATCTTCAATATTCTTTTTAAGATCTTTTGCCATCGAGTTAAATGAATGGGCAAGTTCTTCGAATTCATCTCCGGTTTCAATAGTGAGATGATAGTCGAGATCCCCTTTACCGAGCGCTACCGTACCCTGCCTGAGCAACTCCACGGGCCGGGTGATGATCCTCGCGAGCAGGAATGAGAGCAGGATAACGATGATGAGAAGAATGAAAAACAGCCCGGCGAATATTTGCAGGACCCGGGTAGTCTGGGCGTCGATATGTTCACTTGAAATCCGGGTAGAATTTATGATTTTGCCTTCTGTGATTTTAACCGGTGCAACGATACGAGAGGCCGGCATCGAGATGGCAAAACTCCAGTTTAAGGATTTTACCGGGGCATACGCGACATAGATCTCATTGTTGTCAAACCATACATGGTCGACTCCGGACTCCCCGGCCACCATTTTCTGCCCGATTTTGACCAATGCAGGATTTGGGTTGTCAAACACATTCTCTGTGGTAAATGCCTCGTTCCAGGTCGTGTCCCCCGCAGAAAGACCCGGGCGGCTGATCATTTTTCCGTTACTGTCCACCAGTATTGCATAACCACTGCCATCTAATGTCAGGTTGAGGATATTCTGGTTGATGGTATTGGTGGTAACATCTGACGCGATCACCCATGTACCATACTTTGTGGGAACGGCATGCGAGCAGGTAACGACCAGGCCACCACCGGATGAATCCACATACGGCCCGGACCAGACGTTCCCTGGCGATTTTTTTGCATTGATAAACCAGTCCCGGACCCGGGGATCATAATCCACGGGGTTTTGATTATTCCAGGGATAGATGCGCATGATGCCGGAATCGGTGGCAACATAGGTACTGCTGAGCTCCGCATCAGCGACATACATCGCTTTGAGCTGATCGTCCATTCCCGCGAGAGTGCGGTATTCATCAGACTGAGGAGTTGCCGAGGATCCGGGTGCAAGGATGACAATGGTGGCGTTCATCGGATCGTTTGGCGGAGAGTTACTTGTAAATGAGGGAATGACCGGTTGGAACGGGGGATTATTCTGCAGGGATACTGCCTGCGCCGCAAGGATCTCTATTTCGGCGGCAGTGTCATCGAATGATAGTTGGGTGATCCCGGCCTGATCCTCTGCGATCCTCATCAGGTTACTCTCTGCCTCCTGCTGGAGAGCGACCGTGCTGTCTTTTATCGCTTCCATACCGAGTGCCGAACTGCTCTGTTCCGCATAATGCCCGATATCGCTGATGGTGACAAATGCCACCAGACCGGTAATGATCAGAGAGATAAGCGAGAGGGATAAAAAAATGATGAGAATTTTCTCACGGACACTCATACTTTTGAAAGGAGATATTCCGGGCACCATAACTATCAGGCTGCTGCTTCTTTGTCAATGGAGGGGCAGATCTTAAACGGGTTCTATTTTCCCGATCTTTTATAAAATTACTGCATTACGATCGTTATCAGATGATTGCGGGTTATTGGCAATAGTATTTGTTATCCGGGAAACGGGCACATGCCTAAAAAAGGGCCGGGGTTCGTGCCAGAATCACCGCTCATATATTGATATTAAGGACTGACCGTATCGCAGTACCGATCAGGTTAAAGTAACCCGGTAACTTACTTTTGGTACATGTATCTCAAAACAAACGCCTTTTCCTTGCTCACCGTTTTCTGTTATCGTGATTCCGGTGATGGAGAGAATTTCCCGTGACAGGAAAAGACCAAGACCGGTATGTTTGCCAAAACCGCGCCGGAACAGTTTGTCCTTATCCGTACGTGAGATGCCAGCACCGTCATCCCGGTACGTGATCACTGCACCATTTTGCATCTCTTCAAAAGAGAACGATATACAAGTAACACCGCCTCCATGGCGAAGTGAATTTTCAATCAGGTTATAGAACACTTTTTCGATGAGCGCATCGGCATATACCTGGACAGGAGGCAGCAGGATATCAAATGTGATCTCCTCCAGAGGGAGTTGCGATGCAGCGGAACGTATCCGCTCGGCTACATCCTGCCATTGCGGGGCATTCACCCCAATACTCTCGTAAAATCGCGTGAATTCGATCTGCCGCTCAATCGCTCCTGCAGCATCAATCTCCTTTGTGATATATTCAAGGAAGACCGGGTCTTTCACGCTCTCTTTCGAGAGTTCAAGGTACATTCTCAGCCCGGTGAGTTTGTTTAAGATATCGTGCCGGGTGATGGATGAGAGCATAGTCAGTTTATTGTTTGCAAGCCGCAGTGCATTTTCCGTGATTTTACGTTCGGTAATATCCTGAGAAGTCCCGATAAGCCGGATAATCTCATGGTTTTTTCCCCGCTGGATATGGCCGCGGGATAACATCGTACGAACCTGCCCGTCTTTTCGGGTGAGCCTGACTTCCATCTCGTAATCCTGCCCGGTTGCAAGTGATTTATGTATTGTCGCATTGAGTATTGACCAGTCATCTGGATGGATCATTGACTCATGTTCAGAAAATGAAGGTACGACGTCCCCGGGTTCGAACCCGTAAATCCTGAGAAGCTCATCCGACCAGTTTTCCAGACCGGTTTTGGGATCCAGAGTCCAGCTCCCGATATGAGCAACCTTCTGGGCTTCACGCAGAAGTGTTTCATTCTCATGGAGTGCCTCTTCTGCCCTCTTGCGCTCAGTGATATCATGAATAACATGGACACTTCCCATCACCTCACCGGATACTCCCATAAACGGTGACACCGTAACCTGAAAATCGCCACCGAGTGCATCGTCGTGGATTTCCTGCATGTGACTTTCTCCGTCACGGATGAGCAGGGTGTGCGGACAAGCTTTTAAAGGTCCATGTGTTTTATGCACTGTCTCGAAACAGGCTTTCCCGATCATCTCTTCGGGAGATAATCCGACACGTTCTGCCATAGAACGATTTGCACGAAGGATGCGGTAGTTCCGGTCAATGAGAGCAATCATATCAGGAACAGCATCAAACGTACGTTCCCAATCGTCTTTTGCATTCTGGACAGCATCCAGGAGTCGTTTTTGATCAGTAATATCATGGGAAATGTAGGATGCCCCGATGATCTCCCCGTAATGGTTTTTTATCGGGGAGAGTGAGAGTGAGATCTGGAGACGACGCCCGTCTTTAGTCACCCGTTCAGTTTCATATCGGTCTATGGGTTCTCCGGTTCGGATTTTGTCAAGAAGGGTAGTAATTTCAGCTGATTTGTCCATGGGGACGATCAGCGTAACCGGTTTTCCGATAGCTTCCTGTGCGGAATATCCATACAGTCCTTCAGCACTTTTATTCCAGTCGGTGATTATGCCATGCAGGGAGGTGCCAACAATCGCATCGCGAGATGATTCAACAACGGAGACAAGCCGGAGACAGACATGGAGATCGTCGTGCACATGTCCGCTTATGTAAGATATTACCGCAGAGATTCCCACAAAGACGATACATCGTGCACATGCTGACACGATTACATCAAATGATGCTGGAGTCATAAAAAAGACAAGGACACAGTAGATGACTGAGAGTACTGATGCGAATACTATCCCGCGACGGGGATAGTAATACGCACAGAGAATGATTGGAATATAGAGAAGATGAGGCAGGACGTAGGTAATCCCGTAGATAAGCCCGTACCAGTTTAAAACCAGCGCAGCTGCGGTACTTACGAGGATCAGGACAGGAAGGACATAAGGCCTTTTGCGGATTGCATCAAAGAGTGTTATGTCCATAGTGGCTTACCCGACAAATACGTGTTCTTTCTTTTAATTACTACAAATACATTCTTTGTGCCTGATTCCGGCCCGTTATCAATCAATCAGCCACTCCTTTGTCTCTGATGCGGGAAGTCCGATAACAAACCCCATTTCCCCGGGGCTTACCCCATCATGGACCTGGACGTGTCAGGTACTGCATGATCCGTTCGATAACAACCGGGTTTTTCGGCAGGTTGATGTGGCAGTACTGGTCGGGAGGAGGCAACCGGGCAGTACCATCCAGACCCAATGGCAGGATATCAAGAGAGATTCCCGGGAGACGGGATTCGCTATGCGGGACAATCCCATCCCCATCCCAATGCTGCTGCCAGCCACCGTTACTATTGAGATCCCAGGTCTTTCCCTCAAACAATGGGAAGAAAGCAGGCATGCCTTCGGGATTTGCTGTCACGATGATCCGGTAGGTGATATCCCGGCGGATTCCTGCTGAACGGAGTGCCTGCATGGCCCGGCTGGTGGGGCGGACGTCCTGTACGATCGGATCGGCAGCAGGATCAAAACCCGGTGGAACAAAAACACCGGTGAGCCGGTTGATGATTTCCCCTCCCATCAGCGGATCATGGAACAGCTCTGCAAGCGCTGAACCATTGTTGGGCGGTCCAAGACCAATCAGCTGCCTGACCTTCTGGCGCTGCGCAGTCCCGTCCATCACTTCGAGAAGGAACCGGGCGATGCAGGTACCGACCGAGTGACAGACAATGTCGACAGGTCCGGCATACCCACTCTCGTCCCGCATATTCTCAACAGAGACTCCCAGTGCTGCTGCCAGCTCTGATATATCCGCTCCGTTCATGCCGGTGTGGTCGAATTTCCAGAAGGGGATCGAGACGTCAGAAAGCCGGGGAACGAGACGGTTCCAGATCCCGGGATGGCTGTTCCATCCATGGACGAGGATAACCGGAAACGGATCACTATTCATTACAGAGCGGTTGGCACCCATATACGATAGGTTCTGCGATCTGTTTCCGGTCACTGAAATGAATGGAGAAAGGCATTAAAGGCGAGAGGGGTAGGGTGATACCTTGCGTTTCCACAACTTACCACCGACATGATTATCTACACATCCAGAGGAAATTCATCTGCCTTTTATTTCTTTGATTTTCATGGAGACAGCAAGTATCTTCCCACAATCATCCTTGATAGGCTGTACCAAAACACCGGCCTTCCGGCGCTTGCCGGATTTTGTAACAACGGCAGTATTGGTATCGTACATAACCACTCCACTTTGCTGGGCTACTTCATAGATCGGATCCTTTAATTCCTCACCGGACTGGTCATTGATGAGCATCAGGACATCTCTCCAGTAGCTCATCAGGATCTCTGATTCCGGAAGATCGATATACCAGGCTGTATAGGGATTGAAAAAGATAATCCTGCCTTTGGGGTCCATGACAATAGTAACTTCATTAACCCCCATGATCTTATCCGGTTCTCCTATTGGATAAACATCAAGAGATCTCTTCCGCATACTGTGGTTGTAGAGGGCGAGATCTACATTGGTTTTCAGCTCAATATCCCTAAACGGTTTGAAGATAATCCCGTAGGGTTGTGAGCAACGGGCATGTTCGAGAAGTTGTTCTTCATCAATACCGGTTATAAAAATGATGGGGAACGAAAAGAGCTGGAAAATATACCGGGCAGCTGTTACCCCGTCCATCTTTCCGGATAAACGGATATCCATGATAACAAGATCCGGGTTCAGATCTGCGGATTTTAAAACCGCTTCCTCACCGGAAGAAATTTTTCCCACAATGTTGTAGCCTTTTTTTTGCAGCATCAGGGTGATGAGATGGATGATAACACTGTCATCATCAACAATAAGGATCCGGGGAATTGGCGACATGATTTATAATATTTACGTTATACCAAGGTCATAGGTGTAAAAACATTAAAAGGGTTTGCCTTGTTAAAAGTTAGCGAATAACATACTGCTTTTCAATCAATACGGCACACCCCGGGAAAATACAATACCTACATGAAAATTACCAAAGCACCCGGCATTTAAAGAAAAACATCAGAATTCATTGATAAAAAAAGTAATTTTAAAAATCCGTCATGATACGGAACTGGTCGATCTCTTCGCGGTTCAGCTGTTCTAAAAACTCATCTGCCGCATGACCGATGTCTTTGCTTGCGGTAATTGCGCGGCCTACCACAAGGATATCTGCACCTGCCTTGAGCGCATCTTTCACTACATTGACCCGGACGCCGCCAGCGGTTGCAACAAGAAGCTTTCCACCGGCTGCCTTCTTGATTGCAGGGATGTCGCCCCATGCATGAGCTGCGTCGTCAGTGTCAATTGCACGGTGGAGTTCCACGATATCGGGCTTGACTTTCAGGCTCGCAATGACCTTTGCCGGGTTTTGCACATTGAGCATATCCACGATCGAGTAGATGCCAACCTTGCGGGCTTCGGCAATGGCCTTCTCCATGGTTGATGCGGGTGCAAGACCCGAGACCACAACAGCGTCTGCGGTTGCATCAGCTGCCATGCGGGCTTCGAGGTTCCCGGTGTCAAGGATCTTTAAGTCCGCGATAATGAATGCATTGGGGCGGAGCTTGCGGATCTCGGAAATGACACCAAGGCCGAACTTCTTGATAAGCGGGGTACCTGCCTCGATGATGAGGTGGTCATTATCCGGGAGTTCCTTTAATACCTGTGCAACCTTGCCCATGTCCACAAGGTCCATTGCGACCTGCAGGTAGGGTGCATCCCAGAGGCGCTGTACCTTGAATCCCATAATCGCATGTGCGGCACGATCCTTTTCGTACACCAGCGTCTTTGCATCCGGGAATGCTGCGAGAGCACGGTTGAGTGCAAGCTTTGTCGCACCGTAGTTATACCGGTAAAGCCGGTTGTAGTCCTTGGCGTCCGGGTGAACAAACACGGATGCAAGGATTGCAACCTTCTCAAGGTCAATACTGCTAAACAGTCCTTCTTCAACACAGTCTGCAACGGCCTTTGCTACCGCTGCCTGCACAGGACCGAACATCTCGTTCACCTGTGCCATATCCTTTAAGGTTACCTTCGGGATGACGAGCGTGACCGGTTTTGTGAGCAGGTTCGGGCGAACGACCGCAAGCAGCGGGGTGTGCCCGGCTGAAAGCTGCGAGATCGCATTTGCAAACGCAGTACCTATCGGGCCTTCCTTATCGCCCATCAGCAGATCGATGTGCGCAATTTCCGCGCCATCGCCAACAAGTGCTTCTCCGACTAAATACATGGAACTCTCCTTAATCCTCTTAATATGTGACGCTGAGTGATGATAAATATATCAAATCAAGTGCCCAAAACAAAATCCGGATCTTACTTCTTAAGGTATTTCTTTCCTACAGAGAATGCCTTATCGATCTGTTTCCCGACCTGCCAGTAGGTTGCCTGTGCGTACACGATCGGGTCAACCTTCGCGGTGTCCGGCTTGCCGTCAACGACACAGGCCTTGTCTACGTGGATCTCTACGACCTCTCCAATATGCAGCAGGTGACTGCCGCAGTCGACAGACTTGAATAATCTGCACTCGATGTTGACCGGGCATTCTTCCGCTAAGGGTGCGGTCTTCAGCTTGCCGTAGAAAGACTTGAAAACGTTCGATTTGTCCTCCAGCGCACCGGAAACGAGACCACAATGGTCGGTCTCGATCGCATGTTTTGCAGGGGGTACGTTCAGGCTGAAGGTCTTGTTCTCCTCGATTCCCTTTGCCGTGTAACGGGCTTTGTTGATCGCGACGCAGACCATTGGCGGGGCCATGCAGGCGACGGTTGCCCATGCAGCGGTCATATAATTCGCTTTTCCCTTCACGTTTGCACCCACAAGCAGGGTGGGCATGACACTCATGTACGGCATCGGGCCGATAGTTATTTTTTCCATGGGGTTTCTCCGGGATGATGTTGGTAAGGGAGGAGTTTAAGGATATCTTTGCGGGGGAGTGGGGATAATTTAAAAAAACAAAGAATCCGTTGTTGATCCCAAAACGTGGTCTTTGGAATTCCGATCAGGAATAGTCCGGCATTCTGGCAATAAATGATAATAATCGTAAATATTTTGAGAAGTGCTGTCCATTATCTTCAGTACTGCGTATTATCGGAAAAATGGGAATATGCTATTTCACTGCCCGACGGTTCAGTCAAGTTTCTTTTTAATTTCCCGTATGGTCTGGAGCATCTCATCAGATAACGGAGTGACCCGGTACCCAAGATCGTTTTCGATCTGCCAGAACCCGCTCTTTTCATCGACATGCCCGAGGATGTAGCAGAAGATGACATAGAAGGGGATCGAGAGTGCGATAACCATGGGAATTGTCAGCCCTAAGTGGATTAAGAAGAAGTCTTCGAACAGTTTGGCGTTGGCAGTGATGATCCCGAAGTTCAGGAGTATCTGGGTCCATGAAGTCCCCCGGGTATATCGCTGTTTGAAGAGAGCCAGGCTGTAGAGGATACCTGATTTTTTTGTCATATATTCCGGTTATCCATGCAACCATATCAGGTAATTCCATTGGGCAATAATCACGATCACCCTTCGCTTGTGGAGTGTTCATTAAAAACCAGACTTTGCTGATTTCCCGACGCTATGCAGAGTCATTTGCGTAAAACGTCTGCGATTATTTTCCGCTATGCACTTACCTTTGATCCGGAATTCCTCTCAATGAGGGAATGACGAAACGGCCGGGCTGGGGATAAGGGAGTATTTTTGGGGGGGATACGATGATGATGGGGGGCGCATGGGTACAATTAATTGGGGGTGACCTCCAGGACCCCCTATTCAGGGTAACATGGAGAGAATAGGTGATAGAGCGACACCCTTTGCCTAAAACGCCTCCCCGGGTTTAAGCTGCTTATGAGGGAAGCGGAAACAATGAGGGGTAGCAACCACTTTGCCCAGAGTGATCCCTACAAGATATACAACTGCATGCCCTTTCAATGTGAGAAATAGCACAAGCAACGCCGGGTTATGAAAATTATATTACATCATCTGCTCTATGCAAAATCTGAAGCTGATGAACATGACAGAGAAAAACCCCTACGAGATCTTCCAGAAGGAATGCCCCGAGCTTGCCGAACGATTCAACAATTTGGTTGAAGTACAGCGATCGTTAAAAGGTCTTGACTTAAAAACAAAACAGCTGATCAATATCGCAATCCAGACCTCGACAAAGAACTCCCGTGGCGTGAAATTCCACGCGATAATGGCATATCAGGCAGGTGCGACAAGAGATGAGATCATAGGATCGGTTGTGATGAACCTGCACCTGACCGGGCTGGTCACCGTGCTCGAATGCCTGCCGGCTGCGCTTGAAGGAGTCGAAGAGGCAACGAAGGCGAAGAGTAAAACCACTGTGCCAGGCACAGCAGCTAAAGATCCCGCAAAGAAACGTGTAAAACGGTAACGTGCAGGAAAATTTCAATCCATTTTTCCCATTACAGGAACTTTGGAATTAACGTAATACAAAAGGGCCAACTCCTGCATTCAGGTAATATCACCGTATAAGGATTGCAGAGAAAATGGGGGGTTGGTGAGATTTGAACATTCGATAGACTTTTTTCTCCGACCTGCATCAGTGCTCCAACGGCTCATCATTTTTTATCAGCAGACCTATTATTTATCATCGGTAAAGACCAGCCCCGGGAACACGCCCGTTGGTGCCGGTCATACAAGCAGTTTGCCGGATGATATGTGGACTGCATGTCCCCCGAGGAGGACCCGGTCGCCATGCAGGGTGACCCTCACGGTCCCGCCCCGTGCCGAGCACTGGAATCCGTCAAGTTCTGTTTTTTTGAGTTTTTCTCCCCAGTACGGCCCGAGACAGCAGTGGGCTGAGCCGGTGACCGGATCTTCCGGGACCCCGACAGCAGGTGCGAAGAACCGGGACATGAAATCAAAATGCGGGAGATCGGAGACCGCAGTTACAATGATACCCCGCGTCGGAATCGCCGCGAGAGCTGCCATATCGGGTTCAAGGGTACAGAGATCTGCCGCTGACGGGAGCTCAACAAGGATATCAAACAGGTTCCTCCCCACAAAGACCGGGGTGACACCCAGTGCCCGGTCAAGGCCGGGGACCGATGATTCGGAAATGACCGGCTCGGCAGGAAAATCAATGGTTATCCAGTCCCCGTCCTTTTGGGCAGTGAGCGTTCCCGATCGCGTCTCAAACGCGATCGCTGATTCCGGGTTCTCGCGACCGGTTGTCCACAGGGTGAAAGCTGCAGCAAGCGTTGCGTGGCCGCAGAGATCCACCTCTCGTTCCGGGGTAAACCACTGCAGGTTCCAGCCGTCCTGACCGGGATGCAGGAACGCAGTCTCGGAATGTTTCATCTCCCCGGCGACCTGCTGCATCCAGGCGGGATCGGCCGGCCCGTCCATGATGCATACCGCCGCAGTGTTTCCGCGGAACGGGGTACCGGTAAAGGCATCTACCAGATGCAGTTCAGGATTCATACAAGGGAGATCGCATTTTAAACGCTTATAGCTGATCGGGCGCCATGGACATAAGTCTGATTAGTGAGGAGATCTTCTTCAAGTGATCAACCGGTTCCGATATGCCTGGCCCGAACAACAGAATATAAGAAGTGTCCTATAGCGAGAACTAAAAAACCGTTTCCGGTTTGTTATCGTGATCTGCAAACTGCCGGTTTAAGAGATAATAAGAAAATGTGGGGTTGGTGAGATTTGAACTCACGATCGACGGGTCTCTCCGACATGCATCAGTGCTCCAACGGGTCATCATCTTTTCATCAGTAGACCCATTGTTCATCATCTGCGAGCACAAAGAACGCAAAGACCGCTGGAGCCCGTCGCCATTCCGGGCTAGGCCACAACCCCATACAATCCGCGTACAGGAATTTCCTGCCGCTGACTCAATAAATTCGCAGTATACAAACTTAAGAGTTTGGTTATCTGCTTTCTCTTTTTATAAAAGGGTCATCCCTGTCAAAAAGTTCTGACCATATCGCAGTTATCAAAAAAATGACAGGGTATTCCGGAATATTACCCCAAAATTGTTGAGAGGATATCCAGGGTGCACCACTTTTTTATGATTCTGCACCACGCACCGCATAAAATCAGTATCAATATATGCCATTCCTGCCTCATATTTTAATAATGGTCGAGGGGAGCTATGCAAGCGGGACATCGACAGTTCCTTTACTGGGAATGACAATCGGTGAGATGGTTGACAGTATTGCGGCAAAATATCCGGATACCGAAGCGGTTGTATCTGTCCACCAGGATATCCGCTGGACATACCGCGAGTTTATTGAACAGGTAAACCAAATTGCCCGAAGCCTCATGGGACTTGGGGTTGAGAAAGGTGATCGCGTCGGAATATGGGCTATGAACTACGCGGAATGGGTAGTTGTGCAGTTCGCTACAGCAAAGATCGGGGCGATCATGGTCAACATAAACCCGGCGTACCGCACGTATGAACTCGAATACGTGCTCAAGCAGGCAGAGATCCAGACACTCATTATCCAGGGCCGGTTCAAGACCTCCGATTACGTTGGGATGTTCTACGAGGCATGCCCGGAAGCATTCGAATCCAAACCCGGCAAGATCTCCAGTGAAAAATTCCCGTTCTTAAAAAATGCAGTCTTCCTTGGCGACATCCCCTATAACGGTATGTACACATGGGACGATCTCTTAAAAAAGGCCGATGAGATCACGATGGATGAACTCATCGAGCGGGGTGAAGTGCTCACGTTCGATGACGCGATCAATATCCAGTACACGAGCGGAACCACCGGATTTCCCAAAGGCGTTGTCCTCACCCATCACGGTATCCTCAACAACGGCTATATCATCGGAGAGGGCATGGGCTTTACCGAAAAAGACCGGCTCTGCATTCCCGTCCCTTTCTACCACTGTTTCGGCATGGTCCTCTCGAACCTTGCCTGCGTAACCCACGGATCAACAATGGTACTGCCCGCTCCTACGTTTGAGGCAGAAGAGGTCTTAAAAACGATAGAAAAAGAGCACTGCACTGCAGTCCACGGGGTCCCGACGATGTTTATCGCAGAGCTTACCCACCCGAACTTTGCCAGATACAATATGCGAACCCTCCGCACCGGTATTATGGCCGGGTCTCCCTGCCCCATAGAGGTCATGAAACAGGTCAACACGATGATGCATATGAGCGAGATAGTCATCGTATACGGGCAGACCGAAACCAGCCCCGGTGTCACTATGACGACCACAAAAGATCCGGTTGAGCGTCGCGTGTCCACGGTAGGGCGTTCATTTCCGCATACCGAACTCAAGATTGTGGATTCCAAGACCGGCAAGATTGTGCCTGTCGGAGAGATTGGAGAAATTTGCGCCCGGGGTTACTGTGTCATGAAGTGTTATTACAACAATCCCTCTGCTACCCATGCCACCCTTGACAAGGATCACTGGAACCATACCGGTGATCTTGGCACTATGGATGAGGAAGGCTATTTCAGGATAGTCGGGCGGTTAAAGGACATGGTCATCCGTGGCGGTGAAAACATCTACCCTCGTGAGATTGAGGAATACCTGCACCACCACGACAAGATCGCTGATGTATACGTAGTGGGCGTACCGGATGTCAAATATGGCGAAGAGCTCTGCGCATGGGTGAAGATGAAACCCGACCAGACCATGACCGACCAGGAAGTAAAAGATTTCTGCAAGGGAAAGATTGCTCATTTCAAGATCCCACGGCATGTGATGTTCGTTAATGACTTTCCCATGGGGGTTACCGGTAAGATCCAGAAATTCCGGATGCGGGAAACCTCGATTAAAACGCTCGGTTTACAGGAAGCAGATAATATCGAAACCGCGTGATCCGTTCTTACTTTCTTTTTTTGATTTCCAGACCAGGCTCCGTATTACCGTTTTTCAGACACATCTCGAACACTATAAATACCATCCACCCGGACTTCGTCATATCACCACATATGAACCGGTTTAAGTCGGTGATCCTACAAAAATCTCCAGCCCATATGGTGCGATGATGGCAGAGAATCCAGCGCAGCAAACACAAGAAATCGTCGGGGAACCGTCCCGCTATGGCCGGATAAAAACACGAGTCAATACGATCCTCAACACCTACCCAAACGAGGACCCGACGGCACGGGTGGTGAAGTATTTCCTTGCCATCTTCATCCTGGCCAACACAATCGCCGTGGTCATCTCCACAATACCGGATCTCCCACTCTCTTTCCGCATCCAGCTCTTTACAATCATTTCGATCTGCACCTCCATTTTTGCAATCGAGTATGTCCTTCGGCTCTGGTCATGTACGCAGAACCCCACATTTTCAGGCAGGCTAATAGATCGCCTGCGCTATGCCACCGGGATTTACATGATAATCGATCTCATATCGATCATTCCCATCGTCTTCCCCTTCGCATTCCCCAACAACTATTCCATGCTCCACATCTTCCGGCTCCTCTCGATCTTCAAGCTGGTACGCTACACCCGCCACTCTGATGCGCTGCAACTCCTGCAGCGTGTCGTTTTCAAGAAACGGGAGATCATCTCAATTCTCGTAATTTTCCTGGTCTTTGAGATCCTGTTCGCATCTACGATCATGTACCTTCTCGAGAATGCCGCCCAACCGGACAAGTTTTCCAGCATCCCTGCATCCATGTGGTGGGCAGTGATGACGGTAACAACCGTGGGATATGGAGATATTATTCCCATTACCCCATGGGGAAAAACGATTGCCGGCATGGTAACAATCGGGGGAGTCTTACTCCTTGCTCTCCCCTCTGCAATCCTTGCTGCCGGGTTTATGGAAGAGCGGCAGAAAGAGCTGACGCTCCAGGATCATACAAGGACTGAAGCGGGAGTTTCGCTGCTTGAGCGCGTGGGAACCTTAAAAGAGCGCGGGCTTATCACCGATGAGGAATTCGAGGACTATAAGGCATTTATCCGAGCACGGTTACGTGAACATAAAGAAGGGGAAAATAAAAAATAATGGGATTTCTCACAGTACGCCAAACCATGCGACGTACGAGATCGCAATCATCACAATAAATACGACAATGAGGATCTTATATACGCAACCATGACAGATGCCACCTACGGATGCCTTGTGATCAGGATCATGGGACGATGAGCAGAGACGACATTTGTGTCCGGCATGGTCATGGTGCTCGAACTGCTGGTGTTGAGTCATATACTCACTTTTGATTGTACGAGTGAAAAACATGCCGAAATGCACAACCAGCATCTGCGTTATGGGATTGCTCACGCGTCAGCCGGCAGAATACCGGGCTTTCCTGCATTCCTTCCAGACGCTCAATCCTCATACTTACTCCGGGGGGGCCGATCCCCAATCATGAGGGGTACCTCCATAAAAGAAGAACAGGTATAAGATTTTTCAGATTTTCGGATTATTTGTTTTTCAATTTATCAATCAGCGATGAGACCCGATCTTTTGATGCGGTACTCGACTGTTCGTAGCGCTCAATACTGATGGTAACGGTATCTCCTTCTTTTGATCCACGGGGTAGCAGTAATGCCGGTAAGGTTATGCGGGAAGGTTCATCCTCACTGCTGATAAGCACGGCAATATCATCTTCAATCCGGTCAATGGTTGCCTTCATTGCTGTGTACCTTCTGATCGCTGGTCAATAATTGTTCCCTGCCCGTCTTTCAGGATGGCGATATCACCGCTGTTGCCCCAAACGGGTTCTGTTTTTCCCATGTAGAGTGCCGTGTTGTTCAGGGACCCAGCTCCCGAAAAGATCGTGATCATTTCACCGGGCACCAGGACAACTGCCGGAAACGTATACAGCGTGGCCTGGCTGTTGTCAGAGAGTGTCCAGCCGGCTATGAGTACAGTATCAGTCCCACGGTTGGTCAGACGGACCCATTCACCGTTCACGTTCTGCCGGTCATCCCCGGGAGCATTGAACTGCGTAGCGCTGATCACTATGGATGTTACATTACCAATCTGCGGTACAGGAATTGATTGATGGGGGATAGAAATATTGGTAACCTCATGAGGGAGAGTCGGGTAATAGGATCCAACAGGGAGCGTTTTTTCAGTTACCTGCACTGAGGGAGTAAGCAGGGGAAGTAATCCCCCGGTTTCCCTCCCGGTCTTTACTGCATAGGTGTTCCCGTCACTCCTCACCAGGATCGTCCCATCACGGTCGGTCCGGTAGATCGTGGCTCCGGCATCAGTAAGCGTATCAATGGCCTGTTTATGGGGATGGCCGTACGGGTTGTCCTGCCCCAGCGAGATGATCGCTGTTTCCGGGTGAACCCGTGTAATGAATACAGGTGAACTTGAATGCAGGCTGCCGTGGTGTCCGACTTTGAGAATCTGGGCATCAAGCGCGTACCCGGACTTCACCAACGCAGTCTCGGCTTCACCCCCGGCATCCCCGGTAAACAGGAAATTGATTGTTCCATAGGATATGCGCTGCATAATGGAGTTGGTATTCAGGTCATCACCGAACCTTTTTTCCGGAGGAGAGAGAACAACTATCCGCAAGGCCGGGTCAAGATCGATCGTATCTCCCTTCACCGCGACCCTGTAGGGGATATTTTTCTTATCGATCGTTTCTAAGAATCGCTCATACAGGACGGACGAATGGGGCATACCTGAATCGAGTACTTGCCCGACCGGGAAAGTGTCCAGCACGTTCTGCATGCCACCAATATGATCGGAGTGCGGGTGGGTGGCTACGAGCAGATCAATCCGGGTCACACCCAGCCTTTTGAGATCGCTGACAACACGATCACCCCTGTCAATCTCTCCCGCATCGATCAGGATCGTTGTATTGCCAAAGATGATGAGCGATGAGTCGCCCTGACCGACATCAAGGAAATATGCGGAGAGTTTGCCATCATTCTCCACGGAATGGGAAGAAAAACCCTGACCAAAAGCCGGAATATCGGGATTGCTCAAGCAGCCACTGATGGAAATACACGAGATAAGGATAAAAAAAAGGCTGAATATGGTAATCGCACGGCACAAACCGGTCTTTTTCATGCGAGTCTGATCCATATTATGCGGGTTGTGATCGACCAACGAGCTCAAGGGCTGCCTTTGCTGCTCCGGCAAGGATCGTATCTTCACCCGGGATCTCACGGTTCAGCATCAGTATCCGGCCATCGCAGATGGTGGTCTCAACCGCAGCCCCGCTGCACGAGTACACGAGATTGGATGTAGCATTGTGCAGGGGTATATTACAAGCTGTGCGGGTGGAGACGAGCACGATATCTGCGGGTGCACCCACCGTGAGCGTCCCGGTGCCAAAGCCCAGCGCCCGTGCACCGTTTGTCGTTGCCATTGCAAGTGCCGCAGGAGCCGGAAGAACGGTTGGATCGTTCCAGAAGAATTTCTGGAGGAGTGCCGCGGTCTTCATCTCCTCGAACATATCGAGGTTGTTGTTGCTGGCGCAGCCATCGGTACCGAGGCAGACATTCGCACCGGCATCAGTAAGCTGGCGGGTGGGCATTGCCCGGTTGGTAGCAAGTTTCATGTTGCTCGCCGGGTTGTGTGATACCGAGACACCCCGTTTTCCGAGCAGGGCACACTCCGCATCATCAAGCCAGCAGCAGTGGGCGGCAATGGTTTTGGGAGTGAGAATCCCGCATTCATCCAGCAGCGCTGCCGGGCGTTTACCATGCTGGGCGATACAATCGTTGATCTCTTTTTCTGTCTCGGACAAGTGGATATGAATACCGATCTTCTGCTCTTTGGCAAACTCTGCACACCACTTCAGGCCTTCAGGAGAGACGGTGTAGATTGCATGAGGTCCGGCTGCGGCCTTGATGCGAGGATTATTCATCGAACGGATATGAGCTGCAAGCTTCTCGGTTGCCCTGCACTCCGCCTCACGTTTTTCTGCATTGAAGAGATCGATAAACCCGTAACAGAGGACCGCACGTATCCCGGACTCATCTACCGCCCGCGCTGCCTCATCCATCATGAAATACATGTCGTTGAATGCAGTAGTACCGGTCTTAATCATCTCAAGACACGCCAGTTTTGTTCCCCAGTACACATCGTTGCCGGTCAGGTGCGCTTCGAGCGGCCAGATCTTCTGGCTGAGCCAGTCCTGCAGGATCATATCATCCGCATACCCGCGGAGCAGTGACATGGCCGCATGAGTGTGGGTGTTGGCAAGACCGGGAAGTGCAATCGCACCATCCCCGTCAATCACCAGATCTGCTTCACCTTTGTGCGGTCCCCGTACACCTTCCCCGACCGCAGCGATAGCACCACCATCATCAACAAAAATATCTACAGACTTTCCATTCACCATCACATTCGCAATCAGGATCGATTGCCGTTTATTGAAAATATTGTCCATTTTTTCCATAATCATCACCATTCAGTCTCATGCCATATGACTGATTATTGTGTTTACCAGTTCTGCGGTGCGGTGCCGGTATGACCGCGAGATCTCAAGAATCTCATCAAAAGTCAATATCCCGTCAGCCAGACCGTTTGCATAGTTATCTACCGTGCAGAGTGCGGCAAAATCCATGCCCAGTTCACAGGCAAGGGTGGCTTCAGAGGCAATTGTCATCCCCACAAGGTCGGCGACCCGTGACAAGGCAAGGATTTCGGCAACGGTCTCAAACCGGGGGCCTTTTGTCTGCACGTAAACTCCGCCGTGTCGGGCTCCGGGTATGTGGGAGGCGAGCATTTTTGAAAGATCTTCAGATATGACGGGAAGCACATGCTCGATTGCATGGTCGTGGATCGAAGGGATATCGGTCATGCTCACGTAATCGGTCGGGATCACGAGCGAGCCGGGTGCAATCTCGCGGTTTAAGGACCCCGTGGATCCAAATGCGATAATCCGGTCCACACCCTCGATTGCAAGCGCGGCCATGTTCGCCCGGTAATTGATCCTGTGTGGCGGGAGCCCCTGCTGGTGGCGCATCAGCATCACAATATCCCCACAGAGGAGTTCCGCGTTGCCAAACGGCGTGTGCACCCGGCGTTTCTGAAGCTCCGGCAGCTCAGAGAAGAGAAGGCTTGTGCCCCCGATAATGCCGAGCATCAGCACCATCCTCCGTTCCATGAGAACGGTTTACCGGCAAACGTATTCGATACAGACTGCATGCATTACCTGCGCTGGAGAATGGTTGTCGCGGGTGACACTAATATTTAGCGAATTTTCAAAGAACATTACACAAGCGTAAATTCCTCAAAAGCACCATCATCTCATATGGGTATGTTCGATACGGTCAGCGATGAGACGATCCGTAACGGAGAATGCACGGACATCTATTTTGAGCGCACAGAAGAGACGCTCAAGGCAGAGGGGATCAACCCGGAAGTGGTAATGGAAGTTACGGCATCCGCACTTCCCGACTCGTGGTCGGTCTTCTGCGGGCTCTCAGATGTGCTCGCGCTGCTCGAAGGATTGCCGGTAACGGTTGATGCAATGGCGGAAGGCGCTGTCTTTTATAAAAATGAGCCGGTGCTGAGAATATCCGGGAAATACCGGGATTTCTGCCGGTTCGAGACAGCGATTCTCGGGTTCCTCTGCCACGCCTCCGGCATTGCAACTGCTGCTGCTCATATCAAGATCGCCGCTCATGACCGTCCGGTTTACTCATTTGGCTCCCGCAGGCAGCATCCGGCAATCGCCCGCATGATCGAACGGGCGGCATGGATCGGCGGGGTGGACGGAGTCTCCAATACCTGTGCACCAGAGGGAATTCCCGTTGTCGGTACCATGCCGCACGCGTTTGTGATGTGCTACGACAAGCCAGAAGAAGCATGGCGCTCGTTTGACAAGCACGCTCCAGCAGACGTCCCGCGGATCATGCTATCCGATACGTACTGTGATGAAAAATCTGAATCCCTGCGGGCAGCTGAATGCGGCGCGACCGCAGTCAGGCTCGATACGCCTCGTTCAAGGCGGGGCAATATGCGATCGATAATCGAAGAAGTCCGCTGGGAACTCGATGCACACGGGTATTCCAGCGTGAAGATCTTCCTGTCGGGGGGTGTTACACGGGAGGAAATTATTGCGTACCGCGATATTGTGGATGCATTCGGTGTCGGGGGATCCATTGCAAATGCGCCGGTGATTGACTTTGCCATGGATATTGTGGAGATTGGAGGAGAAGTAAAAGCAAAACGGGGTAAGAGGAGCGGGAAAAAACAGGTGTATGCAATGCCCTCAGGAGAACATATGGTATTACCCGTCCTCCAGAAACAACCGGATAATACACACCCGTTGATTGAACAATTTATAAATAACGGCAGGATCGTGAAAAGATCGGAAATGGGGGATGCCCGCTTGCGACTGGCGCAATCACTTCTCCCAATACACAATCCCCCATTATTGGAATAATAATCTCCGGGGAATCCCTTTTTCATAGTCCCAGAATTTAGCATTAAAATGGAGACGTGTGACGGTTACCATGTAGACATGCATTCTGTCATTTATTTTTAATAATTCCCGGATAAATTTTTTTAGATTTCTGCAACAGTTGATACAATGTATAAAAACAGTGGTATCACTCGTAGAAACCATCGTCCTTTTTCGTAAGACTTAAACAATTCTTTTAACCTATGGCATCCTACTAGTTAGGAAGCGGGCTGGTAGATCAGTGGTAGATCGCTCCCTTGGCATGGGAGAGGCCGCGGGTTCAATTCCCGCCCAGTCCACTCGTTTTTCGACAAGGACCAAAAGGGTCCCCAGGATTTTTATAAGATTATTCACACCATTTAGGGTCACATAGATTGAGATTGCATAACGATTACCCCTCGCTTCTGTCCCTTAACAAAAAACAATAAAAAACAACTCCTTAAAATTCTGAGTGGTACTGCCGTGTATTACCAGAATTACTTGCAGGTTTCATTTCCTCTACACTTTTATTACATCAGCACCAATGAGGGATTATCGGGTGAAGCGGTACGACGACCCTGTTGCAGTTTTCGGTTGAAGGGATCTCTTGTGCAATCACGGTAGGAAAGACGGTGTTTGTCGAGCGAATGGTCTTGGTAACTCCTCAATCCGAAGGGGGGTTTGGGATTGCCGGTGTGATCAACCTCCATGGCCGAACGGTGCCGGTCTACCAGATCCGGATGCTTCTTGGATTTCCCAACAGAAAACCCCGCCTTTCTGATGTCCTGATTGTAACAAAGGCGGGTTCCGATTGCGTTGCTCTCTGGGTTGATGAGACATCCGGCATCAGTCCGGATACCCGCCTCACCAAGGAAGATACATCCACACCGACAGGCGAATCTGTTGTGCCGGATATGACCATTACGTCCGAAGGACTGGTCATCATTCATAATCTGGCAGGTTTTTTGAAGTGTCCCAATCCTGAACAGATCCATATTGCCCTCCCGGCAAGGAAGGTCAGTCCCCTTGAGGATACCGGGGAAGAGGAGACGGGAAGAGTTACTGCAATCCTTGCAGAACGGGCACAAAAACTCTCACAACCAGCAGCCAGATCCCGGGGAATTGAACGAATCGAGGTACTGAAATTCCGGCTTGCCTACCAGGAATATGCTATCAGTATGAAGTATGTCCGGGAAGTGGTCCTTACCGGGGGTATTACGCCGGTCCCGGGGACACCTGAATATATCTCTGGTATCTGTGCAATACGAGGAGAGATCATTTCACTCGTGGATCTCCGGGCGCTCTTCTCCGTCTATGACAGAGGTCTTACTGATTTAAACCGGGTTATCGTGGTCACTAACGGAACAATGACCTTTGGCATCCTTGCCGATTATATCACCGGTATTGCCACAATACCGGCCAGTATACCCGCTGCACCAAAAACGATCCCACCCACAGGTGCCGATCCTTTTATTTTAGGAGTTGTCGACGGCATTATTGTGCTGGATGGGGCTGCACTCCTTACCGATACCCGTATGCTTGTCGATGAGACTGCTGCCTGACGTTTCCCATTCATTTTACACTCTACCCACATTCCACTCTCTGTTGCACCGTAATAAAATGAGAGGGGTTAGTGAACAATATCAGTACTTTTAAAATATATGCGATCAGTCTATTCATTACCAAGTTGTGAACGGGTACTGGAAGGGTTAAGGATAGTATGCAGTTTTTTTCCAATATGAAAGTCGGGACCAAGATTCTCGTCATCTGTCTTTTCTTGGCAATCATCCCGACACTGTTGCTCGGGCTGGTCGCGTATACCAGCTCAAGCAGCGTTATCAGTGAACAGACCCAGGCCTTGTTAGAAACTCAGGTCGGGGATATGAAAGGATGGACCAATGATGTCTACAAGCTGACCCGCAATAAGGTCAACAGTGACCTCAATGTGGCAAAACAGAATTTCTATGGCAAGGGCACGCCTGAAGTCATTAATGACAAAATGACCTTAATCGACAGCAGGGGCAACCGTTACGTGGTCAATGATAACTTCGAGACGGTCGACCAGGTGCAGGCAATGGTCGGGGGAGCTGCAACCGTTTTCCAGGTATACAATAACAGTTACGCGGTCCGCATTTCAACCAATGTTCTGGATACGAATGGGAAGCGTGCAGTCGGAACCCGCCTGACTGATGATGTCTATAAAGTGACCGTGAACGATGATGTTACGTACTATGGAAGACGCGACCTGTTTGGGAAAAATTACGTCACAGCTTATGAGCCGATCAAAGATCCCAGCGGAAAGGTAATTGGCGTTCTATTCGTGGGAACAGAAGAAGGACAGACCCTCGACGTGGTCAAGAAGAGTATACGGGAGACCATTGTCGGTAAGAATGGCTACATGTATGTGATTGACAGCGCGGGAAATGTGCTGGTCCATCCAAGCTCGGAAGGGCAGAACTGGGCAGATAAGGATTATGTTAAACAGATGTTCAGGAACAAGGAAGGTGCAGTTCCCCATGAAGTAGACGGGATGAACGTCCTTGATGCCTACACATATTATGAACCTCTTGACTGGTATATTGTATCACGCGCTGAGCTCTCGGATTTCACCGGGCCCATTGATACCATACGAAATACCATCTTCGCCCTGATGATCGCATCGATGGCCATTGGTGCAGCCATTGCAATTCTCTTTGGTCGTTCAATATCGGGTCCACTTCAGTCGGTAGTGGTCATGATCAAGGAACTCAGGAACGGCCACCTTTCTGCACGTCTCAATATTAAAAGACAGGATGAGATTGGGATCATGGCCGCAACCATGGATGAGTTTGCCGATGATCTCCAGACCAATGTCGTCGGGAATATCAAAAAGATTGCTAAAGGGGATTATATCGAAGCCTTTGCTGAGCCGGTTGATGATCGCGATGAGATCCGTCCTGCACTCAGGATGATGGTTGATTCATTGGACCACCTCCACAAAGAGACGATCAAACTTACCGATGCTGCAAGGGCCGGGGACCTTTCCGTTCGCGGGAATGAGAATGCATTCAGGGGCGGGTACCGGATGATCATCGCCGGGTTCAATAAGACCCTTGAAACGATCACCGAGCCGGTGAACGAGGCCATGCGCCTGGCCCGGTTCTATGCATCCGGTGATTTTACTGCCCGGTTTGATGAGAAGATACCGGTAGCGGGTGAATTTGTTGCTTACCGGGATGCACTCAACACGATCGGTATCGAGCTCCAGCGCTTAATGAAACTGATCAATGAGGAACTCTACGAAGGGGTCTCCGTCCTTTCCTCGGCATCAAGCGAGATCCTGACGGTAACTACCCAACTCGCAACTGCCAGCTCCCAGACGGCAAGTACCGTCAATGACACATCAGATACCGTAGAAGGCGTTAGGAAAAAGACCGACATTGTGATTCTCAAGTCAAAATCCGTGTCGGAAAAAGCGATGAAAGCCATAACCGTTTCCGGTGAAGGCCAGAAATCCGTGCAGGAGATTCTCGATGGGATGAACCACATCCAGCGGCAGATGGATACCATCGGAATGAGTGTCATCAAGCTCTCTGAACAGAGCCAGGCCATCGGGGAGATCATTGCAACGGTAACCGATATATCGGAACAGTCCAACCTCCTTGCAGTTAATGCATCCATTGAAGCGGCAAAAGCCGGTGATTTCGGGAAAGGTTTTGCGGTAGTTGCCCATGAGATTCACAACCTCGCAGAGCAATCAAAACAGGCAACGGCAAACATCCGCACGATCTTAACCGATATCCAGCGGGGTGTCTCTTCAACGGTGGTATCTACCGAGCAGGGAACCCGTTCCGTTGCGGATGCAGTCAGGCTGACTTCCGATGCACGGGAGGCAATCGAAGTGCTTACTCGTTCGATTGCTGACTCTTCGCGCGAAGCAATTGAAATTACTTCATCCATCCAGGAACAGGCTGCCGGTGTTGACCAGATCTCACTTGCCATGGAAAAGATCCGGGATGCAGCGCAGAAAAATCTCGAAATTACCCGGAAAGCAGAAAAGACGGCAGAAGACCTGCATGAACTGGGTGTGCGCTTAAAGAAACTCACCGTTCAGTACCATGTCTGATATTCCCTGCTCATGACCGGTCAGGATGATGAATTCAGGAAAAAACTCCTTGCCACATTCAGAGAAGAGGCAGAGGAATACGTAAATACCATTACCGAAGGCCTTCTTGAGATGGAGAAGACCGGACCGGAAACCGTAGGGAAGGTGACCGAGAAGGTTTTTCGTACAATCCACAGCCTGAAAGGAGCTGCACGGGCAGTCAGTGTAAAAGAGATCGAACTGGTGTGCCAGAATCTTGAAAATGTCTTTGCCACCATCAAGAACGGGGGATATTCACCTGATGCTGACGCATTTGATATTTTCCACAATGCGGTAAAGGTTATCCGGATACATTTGCAGGGTGCCCAGGCTCAACAACCCAGTTCTGCTGAAGTCATACTGGCCATCAGGGGACTGATTGCCCCAAAAAAGAGTGCGGGACACTATCCGGACACCAGCCAGAGAGATAATAAAAATACATTTCTCAACACATCCCCCGTCATCCGCGTTGTCGCTTCAACGGGCCCGGAACGGGATACTCCCCATGATAGTGGCTCTTTTCCGGAGAGTTCAACTGGTAAAACCAAACCTGTAGCATCAGGATTGTTTCCTGTTCCACCGACTATCCAGAACGAGGGGCAGTATCCAAGAACCGGTAGCAGTGCCACGGTGAGGATTTCGGCACATAAACTCGACCGTCTTATCGCAGGTTCTGATGATCTCCTTACAACACGGCTCTTCATCACTCACAGGATGCGGGAGCTTGAAGAGATGATGACCCGGTTTTCCCAGTGGCGCTGGAACCACGCCATGGTTTCATCAGATCTTTATTTACTCCGGGAAGCCATCACTGACACTAAAAAAACCACACTTCCTCCGGATCTTATCGTCCCGCTACGCCATATGCTTGAGTTCTTAGAATATGACCGGGAATTCATGGCTTATCTCAGGCATGATCTGGGAGCTCATATCCGTGCAACAGAACTTGACCGGTCTGCACTCGAAACGAGCACATCAGAGATATCTGATCTTATCCATGATGCGGTATTGGTACCTATTGCTGAAATCCTGCTGCCATTCTCAGGTTTTGTTCGGGAATATTCACGAAATACAGGAAAAAATGTCGATCTCATTATTGAAGGTGAAGCGATTGAGATGGACCGTCGTATCCTCGAATCGCTTAAAGATCCACTGATGCACCTGATAAACAACAGTATCGATCACGGGATTGAGTATCCCGATATCCGGGAAGAACAACACAAACCTGCGCGAGGAATGGTCCGTATCCGTATCGCCCCCCTGTCAGGCAGCAAAGTCGGCATCGAGGTGTCAGATGATGGAGCCGGGATCGACTGTAATAATGTGCGAACCGCGGCAGTAAAAAACGGGATCATCACAGCCCGTGAGGCCGGAAAACTTACCGATGAAGAGGCTCTATGGCTGGTCTTCCGCTCCGGGCTTTCCGTAAAACCCGATGTATCGGATATCTCCGGAAGGGGCCTGGGTCTTGCAATTGTTGAAGATACCGTAACGCGTCTTGGCGGAAATGTGATCCTTGCCTCGCAACCAGGGAAAGGGACCAGTATCACTTTGCGAGTCCCGGTAAGGCTTGCCACATTCCGGGGAGTGGTTGTTCGATCCGGTAGTCACCGGTATGTCCTTCCCATGCAGCAGGTCCGGCAGGTATTCAGGACAAAACCAGATGCCATTGTCTTCCATGATAACCGGCCAACAATAACCCTCAAGGGAGAAATCATCAGTATCATCAGGCTTACAGATGCTCTCGGCATCAGCAAATATCACCGCACCCCGGAAATACCTGCACAGGTACCGATTATTATCATTGCCTACGGGGCGGGACAGATTGCCTGTATGGTGGATGAGGTTCTCCAGGTCCAGGAGATCGTTGTGCGACCTCTTGGCAGTCAGCTGCGCAGGGTAAAACGCATCACGGGGGCAGCAATTCTCGGGGACGGAACCATAGCCATTGTACTTGACCCGATTGAGCTGATCCAGGAAGCGATAAAAACAGACCTTCCGGTACCGTATGCAGAGCAGCACGATGTGATTTCCGGACGTGTGCTTGTTGTTGAGGATTCTGTCACTTCCCGGATGTTTCTCGCTAACATACTTGAGCAGGGAGGCCACGAAGTGGTGACCGCACGCGATGGTATGGAAGCATTCGCAATGCTTAAGGAGGATAAGTTTGATATGGTCGTCTCAGATGTGGACATGCCCCGCATGAATGGCTTTACACTCACGGAAAAAATCCGGGCCGATTCAAGACTTTCCTACCTGCCCGTAGTACTGGTCACTTCACTTGATACCAGAGAAGACCGTGCACACGGTATTGCAGTCGGGGCTGATGTGTACATGGAAAAAAGTGGTTTTGAAAAAGTGAGGTTTTTATCCGTTATCAATGAACTGCTCCATGGAGATTACTAAAATGAACAAAAAACAATACGATAATGATGGAGCCAGCCTTTACATGAACGGCACTTATCCAAAAAAGCCGATGAAACTTCTCGTAGTCGAAGACAGCAGGACCCAGGCGGAATACCTGCGTCATATCCTTGAAAATGAAGGGTACAGGGTAGTTCTTGCAGCAAATGGTCTTGAAGCATTGGAACAGATTAAAATCGATCGCCCTGCTCTGGTGTTATCAGACATTATTATGCCGGAGATGGACGGGTATGAACTCTGCCGCAGGATCCGTTCCGATGCTGCAATGGCATCAATTCCGGTCATTCTCGTCACCCAACTTTTCGACCCAGTGGATGTGATCAAAGGCCTTGAAGCGGGTGCCGATAATATCATTATCAAACCCTTTGAGCCCCAGCACGTTTATTCACGAATTCATAGTGTTCTCCAGATGCTCTCCCGCCCTGACCCAGACGGCCGATCCGGAACCGGCATCGAGGTGTCGTTTGCAGACAGCAACCATACCATCACTGCCGGGAGACTGCAAATCCTCACAATTCTGCTCTCTACCTATGATCTGGCAGTCAGGAAAAATACTGAACTGCTCGAAACCCACGAGCGCCTCAATGCAGTAAATGAGGAACTCCAGGTGACAGTTGAAAAACTTCAGCAGGTAAATGATGATCTGTTCAAGGAGAATGCTGAAAGAAAAAAAGTTGAAGATGCCCTGGAAAAAGCCAACAAAAAACTCCAGTTGATGGCAAGTATCACCCGGCATGATCTTCTCAACCAGCTCATGGCCCTTCACGAATACATTGAACTTGCACTCGTGGAAAAAAATGCAGAGCCAGAAAAAGCATGGAAATATATCCTCACTGCGGATGGGATTGTCAACCAGACGGTCAACACGGTACGATTTACCGGAGATTACCAGAAAGTCGGCATCAAGTCAGCAGTGTGGCACAATGTCAGCACCCTTATAGACAATTCCTTAAAACACACCTCGCTTGGCACCGTGAAACTGGATAATTCTGTGCCAGTAGAGATTGAACTGTATGCAGACCCGTTAATCGAGAAAGTATTTTCCAATCTTATCGAAAATGCCGTGAGGTACGGGGGCATATCGATGACTACTATCCGTTTCAGCTATGGATGTAAAAACAATACCTGCACGATCATCTGCGAGGATAACGGTACCGGAATACCTGCAGATGAAAAAGAGAAGATCTTTACCTACGGATTTGGAAAAAATACCGGTCTTGGCCTTTTCCTATCCCGGGAAATTCTGAATATTACCGGCATCACCATAAAAGAGACAGGAGATCCCCATAGAGGGGCACGATTCGAAATTACCTGCCCTCCGGCAACCATCCGTTCACCGGAAAAGTCGTGATTACCTTCCAGAGACCAGTTCTCAGGGACGAGCTTCCATTATGCATTCGTGAGAAAAAGAGACACTCTGGAATGGTCTTTATTCCGGGTCAACGACAATTCAGTCTGATTCAGGGATTACCATCATATATTTATCCTTAAGATTTTTAATACCGCTAAAGACAATCTTTTTGCCCGTTCAGAGCAAATCCAGAAGAAGCAGGTGCCTCCGGGAATGAAGACATTTCAATTATTCAATTCTTCATCTCCGTTCACCCGTACGCGTGTTATTACTATTGCGGTTGCGACGGTAATTGCATTGGGTATAAATCTCGTTGGCATGTTCACCGGAATCACCGTTCTGCTTTCGCATGTAATATACATACCCATCATTCTTGCCGGCTACTGGTTCCCCCGCCGGGGTCTTCTTTTTTCTACGCTTATTGCCGTTGCCTATGGTGCACTGATCACACTTATCCTGCCCCTGGATCTCCTCCTCATCGTTTCCACTCTCTTCCGCATGACTTTCTTTATCCTTGTCGGGGGAGTGGTTACATTTCTCTCTGCAAAACTGCGGGAATCTGAGCAGCAGCTTCACGAGATCATCGAATTTTTACCCTACCCGACATTTGCTGTAAACTGTGAAGGTGTGGTGATCGTATGGAACCAGGCAGTCGAAGAGCTGACGGGAGTGAGAAAAGCAGAGATCCTTAATAAGGGGGATGGGGCCTATTCCATCGCATTCTATGGAGTAAAGCGTCCCGCCCTCCTGGATCTCATTCTCACACCCGGTCCTGAAACAGATACGTGGTACCCCCAGGTAAAAAAAGAAGGTAAAAAACTGGTCTCTGAAATTTTTATCCCTCATTTTAAAGGAGGAAAAGGGGTGTATCTCCGTATTGCTGCAACCGCCCTTGTTGACGGGAACGGTAATGTCACGGGTGCCATTGAATCGATCCGGGATATAACCGAACAGGTCATGACCGAATCGGCACTCCAGAATACCAGCAGCCGGCTCAATACCATTGCCGGTATCGTGCGTCATGACATTTCAAGAAAACTTGCAGGCCTGTATGGGATCCTTTCGATTGGGGTGATGAAATTTGATGATCCTGATGTCCTGTTCCTGATCGAAGCTCTTAAGGATTCAGCTCAGGGAATCCAGCGCCAGATCGATATATCCCGCGAGTTTAAGGATATCGGCACATCACCCCCGGCCTGGATTCCGGTGCAGGGTGCAGTGCTGGATACAATCGGGCGTCTTGGGGTTGGCGGCATCTCGTTCAGAACATGGGCTGAACGACTGGAAGTCTTTGCTGATCCCCATCTCCCGGCAGTATTTTTCCATATTTTTGACACAACCATAAAAGAAACGGATGGAGTGACTACGGTCGTAGTCACCTACCACATACGGGAAAATGGCTGTGCTATTCTTGTAGAAACAGATGGTGCGGGCATTGAAACGAGCATAAAAGAATCGTTGTTCACGCAAAAAGAAGAACGGTATGGTCACGGGTTGTTCCTTGCCCATGAAATTTGTGCCATCAGTGATATGACGATCAAAGAAACGGGAACTCCCAAAAAAGGCACACGGTTTGAGATCATGATTCCCCCCGAAGGATACCGGATACTATGATCGAACAGGACGGAATCAATGCAATCAGAAGAACCGGCGTGAACACATCCCAGGAAACGTTACAAAAAAATGGGAATCATAAGGAGAAGAAAATAAGTGTGCGTGAACTTAAGGCGGATGAATTCCCTGTAGCGGATAAATGCTGGGTAGAGTACCACGATACAACCGGTGATCCTGCCACAGACAGGATCTTTGCAGTTTTTTCCGGAGACCTGATCGTCTCTTTAGCCCGTTGCCGGCGTCATCCTGACGGCATGGATGTCGATGGTATTTTCACTCCTGATAAACATCGCAGGAAAGGCTATTCACGGCTCGCAGTCGGGGCACTGGTGGAAGCCTGCCATAATGATGACCTGTATATGCATGCGGTCCGGCACCTCATCGGTTTTTACACAAAGCAGGGTTTTATACCGATTGCAGAAAAAGAGTTGCCGCAGACTATACGCGACCGATATGTCTGGGCAGGGGGTAATCTTGAAGGAGCAGAGGTTCAGCCCATGTACCGGAAAGCCGGATTATTCTCATAGTGAAGTATCCTCCTGTTGCAGATACTCCAAAAATCATCCTGATCAATAAACAAAACATTCCATAAACTTAAAGGTCCCTTTGTTTTTTATACTTGAATACCAGAGGGACTAATCAGACCCCTTATGCATATCCGTGATCTAATTCTCCCAGAAGACAAGATTTTTTTTACCCTCTTTAAAGAAATGGCGGGAAAGATCTCCGAAGCTTCCGTCATATTAAACGAGATCACCCACGAACTTCCGAATGGCATAGAAAAATCTCACAAGGTGCGACAGTTTGAGCATCAATGTGACGAGATAACCCGTCATGTGTACGAACAGTTGAACGAATCACTGATCACACCCCTCGAACCCGAAGAGATCGCCCGGCTTGCACCGGTCCTAGACGATGTCATGGACCGCATTGACCGGGTCACCCAGCAGGTCTGCAACTACGAGCTCGCCGAGAGTAATGAGACATTAAAGGAATTTTCCTACCTGATCATGATGTCTGCCACAGAGATTGTAAATGCAGTAAATGCGCTTGAAAGCTTAAAAAAACCTGATGGGGTGAAGAGCCATTCAATAGAAATCAACCGGATATATAATCTGTCGATTGAATTGCAGGCAAAAGCGGTGCTCGATCTTTTCAAGAATAAAGATCTGCTCCTGATCATCAAGCTCAAGGATATCTACGAAGGACTTGGCCGGGTGATGGAAAAATGCAACGATGTCGGGCATGCACTCAATGATATTGCAATGAGCCACGCATGATTGGCATGGAACCCATCATCCTGTTTGGCATCATCCTCGCGCTTGCACTTAACTTTGTCAATGGTCTCAATGACGCCTCGCACTCGATTGCAACGGTTGTTGCTACAAAAGCACTCTCCCCGATAAAGGCAGTGTTCTCTACCGCGATCTGCAACATGATCGGACCGTTTATTTTTTCCACGGCTGTTGCAGCAACGATTGGTACTGCTATCGTCACGAAAGACGCGCTCACCCCGCTTTCGATTGTTGTGGCACTGGGAGCTTCAATTGTTCTCGTATTTGTTGCCACGCGTATGGGAATGCCGATATCCAGCAGTCACGCCATGGTAGGCGGATTGCTGGGAGCAGGCATAGGTGCATTTGGTTTTTCCGCCGTTATCCTTCCCAGTGCAGACACCGTAATTCAGGTTTTCTTTTTCGCCTGCATTGGTGCGATTCTCGGGGCTCTTATACTTGCCATCATCTGTGCTGCATTCGAGGGGGATATCCTTTTTGGAATCCTGCTGGGGGGCGTCTGCGGTGCGGGTATAATCATCCCGATCATGATGATTGCCGGTGTAATAGAGATCCACGGCCTCCTTGCGATAGTGCTCTTCATCTTCATCTCGCCGCTCATTGGCATGGCGGGTGCATTTCTCTTTAATATCCTTGTCTCCCAGCTCATCAAACACTCGCGGCAGAGCAGGGCGAAACATATTTTCCAGCCTTTGCATGTGCTCGCATGCCTCGTTCAGGCAACCGCCCACGGCGCAAACGATGGCCAGCACGCAGTCGGTGTGATTACCGCTCTGCTGCTCTCCTCAGGCATCCTGCTCACCTTTGTAGTACCGACGTGGGTAATTCTTGCATCAGCAGTTGCAATCGGGCTGGGCACCTGTTTTGGCGGGTGGCAGGTAGTCGATAAAATGGCAAAAGATATCACCAAGATCCGGCCGTACCAGGGATTTTGTGCTGCGAGTGCGAGCAGCGCAATTCTCGTGATGGTCACCCAGCAGGGTATACCGGTCTCGTCTACGCACGCGATCAATGGCGCGATTATTGGTGTCGGAGCAACAAGAGGCAGGAACGCAGTCCAGTGGAAGGTTGTGCGCGAGATGATGACTGCATGGGTGATTACCATCCCCCTTGCGCTGGTTGTGTCATGGACTGGTTACTTAATGATAAGCTTCGCGTTGACCAGTGTATAGGGGCCATACAATTTCGCTATATTTTTTAGGAACCACCACCGATTACCAGTAGGTTTGTTATGGGTCTTCGTGAGTTGCTGATACCAAAGGATAAGGTTTTTTTCGACCTGTTTGAAAAACAGGCGGGTGTGGTAAAGGAGGCGGCATGGCTGCTTGTCGCCCTGACTGAGGATTTTACCAATATCAAGGAGAAGCGCCATGCAATCGAGAAACTCGAACATAAGGGAGACCAGATCACCCACGATATTTACGAGCAGCTGAACAGCTCGTTCATCACCCCACTCGATCCAGAAGAAATCTCCCACCTTGCATCATGCCTTGATGAGGTTCTGGACTATATCGATGGCGCTACCGAAAAGATGTACTATTACGGAATCGAAGGCACGGACTCTCACATGATCGAGCTGGCAAAACTGATTCATATGTCCACGGTTGAGATCGAGAGTGCAGTAAAAGGCATCCGTTCCATCAAGGACCCCCGATATATTGAAGAACGGTGCATTGAAGTGAACCGGCTCGAAAACCTTGCCGACGATGTGCTTGCACATGCCGTGACTGATCTCTTCAAAACAACTGATGCAATTACCATTATTAAATTAAAGGACATTTACGAACACCTTGAGACCGCTACGGATAACTGTGAAGATGTTGCAAATGTGCTGTCCGATATCGCTATCCGGCACTCATAATGGGTACTGTCACACGTAAGGAGTCTGCATGATTGAGGCACCGTTCATCCTGATTATTGTCATCATCGTCATCGCACTTATCTTTGATTTTACCAACGGGTTTCACGATTCGGCCAATTCAATTTCAACCGTGGTCTCCACAAAAGTACTCTCCCCACGGAATGCAGTGGTCTTTGCCGCATTTTTTAATTTTATTGCTGCTTTCGGATTTGGAGTCGCAGTTGCGAGTACGATCGCCAAGATCATTCAGCTTGAGATTGTCCCAACAGTTATGATCCCCTATATCATTCTCGCTGCACTCACCGGTGCAATTGTGTGGAATATGATCACATGGTTTTTCGGTCTGCCTACGTCATCATCCCACGCTCTTATCGGGGGAATGGCAGGAGCCGGTATATCGGCAGCCGGACTTGTCGCAATCAAGTGGTCCACCGTTTCACTGGTAGCAGCGTTTATGGTCATCTCCCCCCTGATTGGTTTTGCAGTTGGTTTTTTGTTCATGGCACTCGTGCTCAATATCACCAAGAATGCCCATAAATCTACAGCGGAATCCCATTTCAGACGGCTTCAGCTCTGCTCGGCGGCAGCTTATAGTTTCAGTCACGGAACAAACGATGCACAGAAAACAATGGGTATCATAGTTCCCCTCCTTTTCTCCATCGGATATTTCGGCGTTGCTGTTGACCCCAACCACCTGCCGGTTCCCTTATGGGTGATCCTCATTGCCCATGCCGCCATCGCACTCGGGACACTTTTTGGAGGATGGCGGATTGTAAAAACAATGGGATATAAGATCACCAAACTTCGTCCGGTGCATGGGTTTGCTGCAGAGAGTGCGGGTGCAGCAACCATCATCGGGGCTTCTATCGCAGGTATTCCCGTGAGTACAACGCACATCATCTGCACATCGATCATGGGCGTAGGTACTACGATGGGTGCAAGTACCGTAAAATGGAGTGTTGCAAGGAGCATTGCTCTCGCATGGATCCTGACAATCCCGATCAGTGCCCTCATCGGTTTTGTGGCGTTTATGGGGATACGGCTGATTGTCGGATCATAAAGACATTTCCGGAAAAACCGGAAAATCTTTACACATCTATTCCCATTATTCCTGATGGAAGCGCTTTTCATCCAGCAGTAATTCCCGATGGACTTGTTTTTTAGTAGGGGAGCTTGCCGGGATACTTATCGCCTCGCGGAATAATCGGGTCACAGCCATCGTCCTCATTCTCAGGGGGCTTAATGTGGAACTGTTTTTTAGGCTACAATGTTTTTAGTCTGACATTTCCTCATTTTTGTTGTATTATCCCTTTTTTGATCACGTCTCAGGAAAACAAACCTCATATACGCGTTCCGGCAGGCTTTTAGGAGTCAGGAGGGGATAAAATAAGTTGTAAAAACAGCCTCAATTTAAGAGCTTATAGTGACCAATGGACGAGGTGCTTTCCTACTATATTTTGACATTTAGAGCGATATTTAAGTATATTTTCCACAAGCACCGTAACGGACGACTTTATGGGGTTTTCCGGACATGATTATAGTAATCAGAGCCCGATATAGTTTTTTTATGCATTTTAAAAAAAGAGTGGTTGTATATCGATCTCTCAACCGGTGTACTTTTTCCCTACGACCCGGTACTTCCCGACAGGAATCGCAATCTCAAACCGGCTCCCTATCCCCTCCTCGCCACATTCCCGGATAGAAATACCGGTAATGGCGAGAATCTCCCGGATCAAAAAGAGACCCAACCCGGTATTCTTCCCAAATCCCCGTAAGAAAATTTTCTCCTTGTTCTCCTGAAGAACGCCCGGACCATTGTCTTCACAGACCAGCACGAGCCGGTCGGGCTCTTCCTGCAAAAAAAATTTGATTGCCGGCTGGGGGCCTGCATATCGCACAGCATTGTCCAGCAGGTTGTAGAGCACCTTCTCAAACAGAGGATCCGCATAGATCTCGATTTCAGAACAACGATCATCGATGGCGACGGATGTAATCTTCTGCGGAAGGCGGGCCTTCACGAGGGTAACTGCTATATTCTGCCACTGGGGAGACTCCACACCGATCTTCTGGTAATCGCGGGCAAAGAGGATCTGGGCAAGGATCGCATCGATAACCTGTTCGCTCTTCACGAGATATTTCTGTGTGACCATATCGCCCGATTGCTCACCGGCAAGCGTGAGATAAGAGTTGAGCACGGTAAGCTGGTTGAGCATATCATGACGGGTAATGTCATTCATCAGGTTGAGCTTTCGGTTGATCGTTTCAAGGTTCTTCTCCGCATTCTTCCGGTCGGTGATATCAGATGAGATGACCGTGATGGCGATCACGTCGTTTACCACCGGATCAATAACCGGGTTGAGTTTCCGGAGGTAATACTGCCCGTTCTGCTCATACTCATCCTGCACTTGGCTTTTTGACGCAAGAACCCGCGCTACCTGACCGGCAAAGATTGTGGTCTCTTCTACGGAGTGGAAGTCCCCATAGAGTTTTCCTGCATACATATCGGGTGAAAGCCCCCGACGTAAAAGGTGCCGGGCATTGATAAGAAGATACCGGCAGTCACGGTCGACCGTATAGATTGAATCTTCAACCGATTCGACAAACGAACGGTACTGCATCTCGGATTTTCGCAGTTTCTCCTCAGCCTCCTGCTGGTGCCGGAGTGCCTCCTTTGTCCTCTGTTGCTGACGGTAAAAAGACCGGAGCGGGAAATAGACAATAATGACAGACATGACACTGGTAAAAACAATGGTGATTGCATGGGATTCCCAGATATCAATTGAGGGATTGAGCACCTGTTTGGTGAGCTCGTACACAAACATAATGATGAGCATCGACAAGAATATCAGCGCAAGAACGGGATACAGTGCTTTGTGTTCATTCATTCCTGACATGGTGGATACGGATACTTTACACACTCTTTCCAGATAAAAAAAATGTATGGGGTTTTTCGGACAGGAGGGAGAGCATCAGGCTTCACTGGTATTGACTGCTGAAAGGCGTGCAATCCGGAATTTTGCACTGAGTGTGATGTGAAGCCGGTAGGTAGCAGTACCTATCATCACGTCCCGGAATATTGAGCCGGTATCCATCTCGTCCATACGAGTAAGAATCGTCGACAGGTCTTTCGGGAAGAATTCTTCTAATGAGCCCCGGCTTCCGTATCGGACCATTGCATCGATTGCTGCATCGTTATAATACGTGATCTTTCCGTTCTGGTCCACTTCTATTACCGGACTCAGTTCAAGATGAGGGATACCAGTCGGGTTTTTCATATCCCGCACCGCTGCTACTTTACGGGAGATATCTGACATAAGAATCATGTGGCCCAAGTGAAGGTTGCCTGCATCTAACGGAGCGATGTGGATCTCGGCATCGATCGCAAAACCGTTCTTATGTTTGAACCTCGTGATGATGGTGGATTTCCCGGTAGCCTTGAGATCCTTCTGGATCCGACGGCCAATCTCATCATAGGTCTGGTAATTCTCGTAGAGTTTCTCCAGGTGCAGACCTTTGAGCTCGTCGCGCCGGTATCCCAGCATTGCGGCAAGAGAGTCATTTACCCACTGGAAGGTACGACTCCTGACATAGGCAATACCGTTTGGTGAAGCGGAGAGGATTGCCCGCAGAACTGCGTGCTTTCGTTTCAGTGCTGATTCTGCCCGTCGCTGTTCAACAGAGCGCTTCACTTTGTGCACAAGCTCTGCATACTGGGACTTGGGATCCCCGCCTTTCTGCAGGTAATAATCTGCGCCGGAGTTCAGTGCTTTGATCACTACATCTTCCCGCCCCTTACCGGTGAAGAGGATGAACGGCAGGGTCCGCGACCGGCCTCGAACTTCCTGTAAGAACGCAATCCCATCCATTCCCGGCATCTGGTAATCGGAAACAATCGCATCGAATGTCGTGTTTTCCAGTTCCCGGAGTGCGGACGATGCTGAATCCGCAGTAGTCACCGTGATACCGGGAGTGCGTTCAAGATATATCCGCCCAATCTCCAGCAGCGAGGGCTCGTCATCGACAAGCAGGAGCGAGATGGATATGGGCTTACGGCCCGGTACGAGCGGAATCGTGGCAGCAGTAATATTCGAGGTTTCAGTTCCAACAGCGCGTTCTCCAATACCATTTGGGATCATTGTTTCTCCGGTTACTATGCTGAGAGCTTTGTGCAGAACTGCGGGTATCATATTAATTTCTCAAAGGGTTTATTCCCCACCGAAGGGGGATTTTCGCTGGCGGGTTGCGTGATTAAGGTCCGGGTTTAATGCATGTTTTCCCGGGTTATCAGGAGGAACACAGTATCTTTGTCATCAATCATGGTTAGTTCACAGGATTTCTCGCAGAGTTCGCATCTTATAATTCTCCTACAAAATCCCCGTTCAATACTCTGCATAAGGATACCCGCAGCGGCCAGATATACATTTTCGCCATAATCTATATATTCCACTGTAATATATAGAGAATAAAGTGAGAAAAAGTGACGGGTATTCCCGATTCGTGAAACGATCGCATAGCAGTACTTGCCGGAATCCCCCCTGCAGCGATGACGATGACACAGTTCCACCAGGTCCGTGACGCTATAACTATTAGGATTGGCTCAATATTTGTCCCTGAATATGAAAAACACCAACAAGTTTCCTGAGAAAGTTTGCAATAATGCGGCAAGCCCGGGAGTCCCCGGGTTATGGCTATAGTTGTTATAAAAAATATAGAGAAATTATTTTATGTATATACTTACAGAACAGGATAGGTAATTGGGTTGGGCTGTATCCGGGCTCCGTGTCCGGGAGAAGAGCCCGGCAATGGAGCTGAAGAATGGAAAACTCTCCGAAGAGAAAAGACACATCGCTTATGTTACCGGAAATTCCTGTAAAACGATGGCAGTCTGACGATAACCCCCTGGAAGAATGCAGGAACCTTGTCCGGGCCCTTATGAAAAAAACCGATGCTCTGTACCGGAAATGTCGGCACGACCAGGATAAATCTACTCATATCCGGACGATGGTGAGAACTCTTGCGGCCCTGACTATCCAGATCAACAGGATCAATTATAATTCGCGGACGATGCACACGCCGGAAATCCTTGAGGATGCCCGTGGGATCATCTACGAGTCCGTACGATTCTGCGATCTTAATCGATTCTGTGAAAAATAATGAGGTGTACCATGCAGATTGTTCATGAAAGAGAGAACCAAAACCCATGTGAAAACAAGCAAGGATTCGGTGAGTGCATTGAAAAGAAACCTATGCACCCGGATGATTTTGAGGCACACCTTACCTGGGTAACCGCAAAGCGGTTCCATGAGCAGGTACTCGGGAAAACGTTTGCAGAAAAACCGGTGAATTACTGGATCATCGGTTGATGTATTCGCATGCTCATCACCTCCCCTTTTTAGGCATCCTCCGGAAAAAAAGAGCCCCATATTCGCATTCCGACAGGGTTTCTCCAGGTCAGATGGGATAGACTATTTGACAAAAAAATGCCTCGATGCAAGGGCCTTTAGTGACCTCCGGATGAGGTGCTTTCCGACCGTATTTTGACAATCAGGGCAAAAATCAGGAATATTTTTACAGGAACATAAACGGGCCGGTTTACGGGGTTTCCTGGTAGCGGCCGGGATATCCGGAAGGCAAACAGAACCTGGAGCGGGCTTGTTTTCTCCCGGGATCCAGACATAAGGATACCAGTACTCCCCAATGCGAGATATCCGAGTGAGTCATATCTCATCCCTACCCGATCCATGTTATTGTCGGATAAAAACAGACCGGAAAAACCGGTAATTATGTACTCTCTTTTACGGTTGTTGCGTAATACCGGCACCGTGCACGTATCGGGCACACTTCACACCGTGGCTTCTTCGCGTCGCAGCATACCCGCCCGTGGGCAATCAGGACATCGGTGAGATCGCCCCACTGCTCCTGCGGGAAGAGAGCCATGAGATCGCGTTCAATGACGGTGACATTATCAGTATTTGAAAAACCGATCCGCTGTGCCAGCCTGCGGACATGGGTGTCGACAGCAATCCCTTCGTTCCTGCCAAGCGCATGGTAAAGCACGATGTTGGCCGTCTTCCGCCCTACCCCGGGAATCGTGAGCAATTCATCCATCGATTCGGGAACAATTCCCTTAAAATCTGAGAGAAGCACCCGGGAGGCAGCGATAATATTGCGGGCTTTCGCGTGATAAAATCCAAGACTATGAATGATCATTTCCACATCTTCTGTCCCGGCCTTGGCAAGAGCAGACGGTGTCGGGTATTTTTTAAAAAGCGGCTCTCGTACCATCAGCACCGCACGATCAGTAGTCTGTGCTGAAAGGATAGTGAGGACAAGCACCTCAAAGGCAGAGCCTTTCGAGAGCATAGCAGGAGAATCACGGGCATCAGGATAATGTCTGGCAAGAAGAGAATAGCACTGCGCTGCGTCCTGCTTTTTCATAGCCAATGGGGTAGGGCGGATTCGAACCGCCGTCAAAGCGTCCCAAACGCTCTAGGATGGACCAGGCTACCCTACTACCCCGCGACATCATAGATGTGCCGGGATGATAAAAATAAGTAATGGTCCCCGGAGGTCAAACCGGAAGAGGGGATTTATTGTTTTCAGAAACTATCGTCCCCGTAAATGTACCGTTGAGAATTGCTTTTGACAGGTTCTCCGGGTCCTGGCCGTCCAGTACAACTAAAGGAATATGGCTGCGTTCGACGATACGGGCAGCGATGATATCGAGCACATTGTTGGATCCGGCGCCAAGACCGATCTGGCTGACAACCTCCAGCAGCTGCTGGGGCGTAAGAGTCTCAAACCGCTTCGCATCCTTATGCTTTTTCGGGTCTTTGTCATAGATGCCGTTTACCGAGGTTGCATTGATAAACACCGACGCTCTTACGCGTTCAGCGAGCACCGCCGCGACCGCATCGGTGGTCTGGCCCGGCGTGATACCGCCCATCACGACGATCTTGTTGGATTCTGCAAACTTCTTTGCTTCCGCATGGCTCTCTGCCACTTTCGGGTAGGCAGCATCTCCCAGTGCCGCAATAAGAAGTGTGGCGTTGAGCCGGGTAACAAGGATGCCGATCTCATCGGAGGTTCCCTCGTCCACACCGAGTTTTCGTGCAGCACCAATATAATCCCGTGCAGCACCGCCCCCGCCGACGACAACGAAAAGACGGTGGTGCTCTGCTATCGCCCGGAGTACCGGAACATAGCTGCTGATCCTGTTCCCGCTGAGGGTCGGGAGGAGGATCGAACCACCCAGCGAGATGACAATATTCCTCATTGCACTAGTTTTTGTACCTGATGCTCATATAGAGTTGTTTACTATGCTTTACTGCCCGAATTGTAAAAGCCAGGAAATCTTTGCGGTTGCCGGAGGGTACGTCGGACAGGTCTATCTCTGCAAGGACTGCGGATACCGTGGCTCGTTTGTGCTCGAGATCGATGGAGCAGATGCCTTCAAGGAGATAGAAAAAGAGAATAAGGAACATCCCTAATCACACTTCGAGGAGCAGGGTATGCACGAAGCACGCCAGTACGCAAAACTTGAGAATAATGCGGTAAAGTGCTCGCTGTGCAGCCACCGCTGCACGATCAATGACGGGAAGCATGGTATCTGTGGCGTGCGGATGAATGAACAGGGATCGCTTAAGGCGATGACCTACGGGAAGATCAGTGCAGAGGCAGTTGATCCGATCGAGAAAAAACCTCTTTTTCACTACCTGCCCGGCACCCTGTCGTACTCGCTGGGATCTATTGGCTGTAACTTCCACTGCGAGCACTGCCAGAACTGGCATATCTCCCGGGCGGAACTCGAAGGCGCGATGCTCCGCGAGCTGGCACCGGCAGAAGGCGTGAGGCGGGCGATTGCGAGCGGAAGCCAGAGCATCTCGTGGACCTACAACGAGCCTACGATCTGGCACGAATACGCATTGGATATGGGCACCCTTGCAAGGGCAAAGGGGCTCGGTACCATTTACGTAACAAACGGGTACATCACGGACGAAGCACTCCGTGAGATTTCACCGATGCTCGGGGCATTCCGGGTGGATCTCAAGGCATTCACCGACGACTTCTACAAAAAGATCTGCGGGGGGAAGCTCCAGCCGGTGCTCGACTCGGCACAGCTTGCCAAAGAACTGGGCATGCATGTCGAGACGGTCACGCTGGTGATACCGGGCCTCAATGACAGCATGGAGGAGCAGGAGAAGCTGATCCGCTGGGTAATAGAAAACCTCGGCCCCGAGACACCAATGCACTTCTCCGCATTCCACCCGGATTACAAGATGCTCGACCGGGGGGCAACCCCGGTCGCGACTCTGGAAAAGATCTACAAAAAAGCAAAAGCATTAGGACTGAGGTTCCCCTACCTGGGCAATGTGCCCCGCAATTCCTACGAGAACACGTACTGTCCCAAATGTAATACGACCCTCATCGAGCGGCAGGGATTCTCCAGCCGGTTTGTCGCACTGGACGGCAACCAGTGCACCAACTGTGGCGAAAAGATCGAGATCGTGCGCCATGTCTCCTGAACCCGGCATTCCCGCCAGCCACTGCCCGGCTCCCGAGCCCCGCTTCATTGCGGACCGCATGCTCGGCACCCTGACGCGATACCTGCGGTTCATGGGATACGATACCACCAGCGCAAACGGGCTTGCGGAGGGCAATGCCAAGGAAGATACCCTCCTGCTGGAGCTCGCCCTCCAGGAGCACCGCATCCTGCTCACCCGCGATGCCGAGCTTGCCCGGCGCGGGAAGGATCAGGCGATCCTGATCAGGTCTGAAGACGTGATGGAGCAGGTGCAGCAACTCGTGGAACTCGGTTTAATCAAACGGCGGATCACGATGAGCCGGTGCTCGCTCTGCAACACCCGGGTGCGGGAGGCGTTCGAGTGCGAGATCGCGGGTGCCGATTACGCACCTAAGGACTGGCGGGGGTTGTCGTTCTTCTGGTGCGAGAACTGCGGGAAACTGTACTGGAATGGGTCGCATGGGAGGATGCTGGAGGAGAGGATTGGGGGGATGAGGGAGTAGTAAAGAGGCCAACAAGATAGATGATCAACCACTCTTTGTTACAGATGCTCAGGTATTCCGAGAAAAACAAACAATTGTCCAGAAGATCCTAACTCTTCGACAATGTGATGCGGAACGAATGGGTATTGGTCGAAGTGCTTTGAAGTTCATTAAGGACAGCATACGGAGCGGGAAGGAGATTAATCTTAAAACGCCCGCCCTCAATCGGTTGATATGGTCAACTGTATGCTCAATTACGGGTATTCTCTTCTTGAAGCGGAATGCCTCCGAGCCCATAACAGTGTTGGCCTAGATGCTCATGATGGATTCCTTCACGAGATGCAGATCGGGAAATACAGTCTTGCGTATGATATGCAGGAGTTGTTCAGGTTCGTTGTTGACCTTGCAGTTAGCACACTATCTCGTGGTAAACAAAAAGACCTTGATCTGGTTAATCCTGGTTATTCGATTAACAGGCCGGATGCGGATGATATTCGAAATAAGATATTGGGTATCCCATATTCGGAATGGAAGAAGCGAGGACTCTCTAAAAATGGTTTGCATTACATGAAGAAGAATGCTGAAAGTTACAAGCCGTTTACGTTGAATAAGCATGTCAGGAAGCGGCTGGATCAGTGGGAAATTGAAATGAAAAGTATTTGAAAAATACCGAAAAAATACATTTGAGTACCATTTTTTATATTTAATTATACCCTCATCTTTAAAAAATTCCTAATTAATTCATTTTGGGATTTTAAGGCAAGATTTAAGTTGTAATTAATTGAAAAATCTGAAAAGAAAAAAAGGAACGAATAAGTTTCATATGAAAATATATTTGCTAGTTGGTATTTTTCAATTGTAGATTGAGATACTATTGGAGGATTATCTACGTTGATTCGTTGCTCAAATATTTCTTTTTTCAATGAAATCATCCATTTAATTTTCATCTTCAAGTTATTTTTTACTTCATCAATCGCAAAAACATTCCATAACATCAGCCATAACAAGAATTGCGAAATTAGAAAAATTGCGAATAATGGATTATTTAATGATTCTATCAAATTTTGATTTATTTGATTCGCAAACATAAGATAGATTAAGAGTATCGGAAGAGTATAGACTTGAATTTTTAAGCCACTTATCAGAAATTTTTCTATAATAAAATCAACAATTTTTTTTATAAAAGATGGATTCTCTAGATTCTCTAAACAAAATTTCATAATATGAGTCTCAGGGAAAATCAATTCCACTAAAAATACTTCCGCCATTACAAAAATGACGGATGTCAAGAAAATTCCTGTTTTATTTTCAAAAAGGGTCAGATCCATTTGAACAAAATAATAGCACATAATTAAATAATATATCATTACTATTACCGTAAGTGATTCTAAAAATGGCTTAATTAACGAGAATTTGCACCTTAAATCCAATGAATATATCATTATTTTCTTTTCAATATCATTAACGGACTTTAAGCTTTGAATAGATTCTTGAGAAAATTGACTTGATTCAAAATTATAATATTTCGTAGAAATTTCGTTTATTGACCAAGTTATGATCACTATTAAACAAATTGGAATCCAACCGGGAAAACTTTTACCTAAATTCGAATAATATCCAGAAAAAGACAAAGTTGCAATAGTAACCAATAAGCTTATTTTATCGACTGTTATTGAAGAAAGTTCAGAAAATAAAATTTCTATGTCATTATCAATAATTTCTTGAAAATTGGAAAGCTGCAAATTTTCCATTATCATTTTATACTTTTTCAGCATCGATATACGTTTCCTAATAATTAACTTGAAGTAGGTTACTATTACGTACTTTTCAGAACAGTGATATCAGAACCGATACCAAAAGTGACGGGTGGCAAAATGAAAGATAACTATATCCCTTTAGGAAAGTGCGAGGAGATGGATTCGAACCTCGTTACGAGCATGATTGGCCGACTGCAATATAGATGGTGTTAACATTAAACGTGAGATAAAAGGAGCATTCTCATTTTACAGATATTGAGATGAACGCCGCCGCCCCCGAAGGGACGCCCCCGCGGCGGTTTCAACGACTAAAAAACCGCCCTGCCCCGCCGTGCCTCGAAGAGGCCCTGAGGCGGGGAACCTCCTTATTATTCACCATTTTAGCATTGCTGAAAGTTCACGACCCCCCAAATTTCTAAAAAAAGGGGAGGGTCACCCATTTTGCCAAGAGGGTGGGGGTCAAACTTTTTTCAAGACAAGGGGTGGTCAGGCACCTCCCCTCTTTTTTTGGAGGGGAGGGTTACCTTTGAGCAACATGGGGGACCCTCCCCTCTCCCGCTGATCAACCGGAAAAATGCTCTCCGACGTGATTCCATGCGAAGCCGTGCCAGCCCCTATGCAAAAAGAGGGGGGTCGGATCCCCTCTTAGCCTAAGTGGGGAGGGTCGGTTCAAAATATTTTCAAGAGAAGGGGTGGTCAGGCACCTCCCCTCTTTTTTTGGAGGGGGGGGTTACCCTTGAGCAACATGGGGGACCCTCCCCTCTCTCGCTGATTGAATCAAAAAATGCTCTCCGACGTAATTCCATGCGAAGACATGGTTGCATTTATGCAGAAAAGGGGGGGTAGGATCCCCTCTTTGCCTAAGAGGGGAGGGTCGGTTCAAAATATTTTCAAGTGGTGGGGTGGTAGGCACCCTCTCCTCTTTTTTTGGAGGGGGGGTCACCTTTGCGCAAAATGGGTGGGGGTCCCCTCCATTTGATTGGCCGTTTCAATAATCCTTACGATTTTTTTTATGAAAAATTTGGATACTATGCTAGTACTTTTGGAGCAGAAAACCTGATCCGCGTTTCGCGCGAAAAAAAATAAAATCGATCTCTGAAATTTTTTTTTCAATCGACCCCTCAGCCCCCTCTTGAAATTTTTTAACCAGACTCTGGTACATATGCCCGGACCCTCACGCCGGAGAAAATGTTTTGTTGTTAGATAATTATCCAACTGTTGGATAATTATCCAACAGTTAGCAACTTATCTAACACCCCATGATCGCGATTGAAATTTTTCAAGCAGAGTCTGATTAAAAAAAATTCCGGAAAACGGGAAATTATGAACCAAAAAATGAACCAAACTTTGAACCAAAAAGGTGCTGTGAAAATGCACACCAAAGAGCAATACCCGTACTATCCGGGTTCGTGTCCAACACAGTTCCCGGCAATAGTTCCCGGCATTATGATGATGACAGATTCCGGCAATCCCGGCCTGTCCCTTCTTTCAAATCTCCGTAGCAAGAATCCCGAAAAATTCCTCAGCCGCAGTGCGCTCGATCCATGGCCGGTGGCCGCATTTCTTCAGAAGAATAAACCTGAAATCGGCAAGTTCCCGGGTGAGCGGTTCCTTGACGCCCTCGAACGGGTGAGGGTCATAGTCGCCATGAATCGCAACCACCGGGCATTGGATCGAATGAGCCAAGTGGAGGAGGACCTGGCTCTTCCGCTTTTCTGAAGCCTCGTCCCAGACTCCCTTGAACACATCGTACTGGCAGTGGAACGAGTCGTCCTCCAGCGAGATCGGATCGAAGGCATCTGCGTGTGCAAGGAGACATCCCAGTCTCCCCAGAAGAGCGTCCTTGTTCGGGGTTGAGGCAGACTCCATCTGCTTAAGAATGGACTGCGCTTCAGCACGTTCCTTTGGTTTGAGCCGGTCCAGCCGGGTCTTTGTGATGGCGGTCGCATACCGGTCCTCGAACGGTGCGCTGCTGACCAGGATCAGTTTCCTGACGAGAGCAGGGTAGCGTGCAGCCACCATCCACGAGAGAAACGCTCCCCATGAGAACCCGATGAGGGTGACCGGTACCTGGCCCTGCTCTGCCAGCACCGAGCGCAGCTCCTGGACCTGCCCTTCGAGGGTTGTCTCGGTCTGGAAGGGTTCAAGCACGCCCTTTGCCGCAGAGAGTTCCCGTGCCACGTGCGCCATCTCCCCCGGGGCACCCGGGCCCCCGTGGATGACGGCAACCGGGTAGGGCCCGGGCCCCCATTTGCGTACCGGTCTCATACGGGTATCCGGTTATCCTCCGGGAATATATAGGATAGGCCTGAAAGCCGGACAAAAAAAGAGGTTTTTTGCGTACTATTCAGGCAGTCAGTGCTCGCGGGCCTTCTTCATCAGCGCCAGCAGGCCGGTGAGGATCTGGAGGGGGGTGGGGGGATTGCCCGGGATCTTCATGTCAACGGGAAAAATCTTTTCAGCACCGCCAAGAACCGCATAGGTTCCGGCAAAAATACCCCCATTACATGCATCGTCCCCGACCGCGATAACGAACTTGGGAGACGGCATGGCATCGTAGGTCTTTTTTGCTGCGATCGCCATGTTGTGTGTAACGGCACCGGTCACGATCAGGACATCGGCATGCCGGGGCGAAGCAACAAAGGTGATACCGAAACGCTCCACATCATACAGCGGGTTGGTGAGATTGTTGATCTCGATCTCCGCAGCATTGTCGCTGCCGGTATCCAGTTCGCGGATCGCAAGGCTCCGGCCGAACACCGCATCGATCTCCGTTTTGATCGCGCGACCGGTTGCCTCGACCTCATCATCCCGCACCGGCGTCTCTTCCGTCACTTTCTTTTTGAGCAGGCAGGTTAATGCGTTTACCATACTTTCACCTCACAGGTCGGTTCCCGCGTACGAGAGATTCATGCTCTTGTTGATCACCGGGAAATCCGGGACGATATTGCCCTGCACTGCATGCTCGATTGCCAGCCAGTTGCAGAACGAGGCGGTCCGTACCTTGTACCGCTCGATCGCACCGCCTCTGATCCAGACCCAGCAGAGGTTCTGGCCCCGGGCGGATTCAACGATGGCAAGGGTATAACCATCCTTAATCTCCGGCGTTGTGCTTATCGTTCCCTCGGGAGTCGCTGCGATCAGCCGTTCGATCAGCTCGAGCGAGTCCATGATCTCCGAAGCCTTGACCGTAAACCGGGAGAGGACATCCCCGTCCCGGAGCCGCTGCGGTTTCGGGGCGAACTGTCCGTAGATCCCATACGGGTGGTTGATCCGGACATCCACCTTCCCACCGGAGGCCCGCGCTGACGGGCCGGTGATATTGAGCGGGCGCAGCAGGGCGGGGCGGATCACGCCCGTGGTCGCAAACCGGTCGATCACCGATGCGGTGGAGAGCACGATCTTCAGGCCGACCCTGTACCCTTTCCGTACCCGGTGCACGAATGCAGCGAGTTCGACGAGCTCCGGTTTCGCAATGTCCCGGCTCAGCCCGCCGGGAGCGATCATTTCCCGCAGGAACCGGGAACCGGTCAGGCGGTCATGCTCGCGGAAACATTCCTCGCGCAGCACCGAGAACTGGTTGGCACCCAGCGGGAAGGCCACATCCACGAGCATTCCCGCCTGGTCCCCGAGATGCGAGCAGACCCGTTCCAGTTCAAGGAGGATCGTCCGCAGGTACCAGGCCCGTTCCGGGACCGGGGTCTGGCAGATCTGTTCGACTGCCATGCAGAACGCCGTGGTATTTGCCACCGATTCATCGCCGCTTACCGCCTCGGCAATCTTCAGGCAGTCCCCGGGCAGTTTTCCTTCCGCCAGCTTCTCGATCCCCCGGTGCTTGTAGAACATCCGGCACTCGAGATTGAAGATCGTCTCGCCGATAACGCTGAACCGGAAGTGCCCGGGCTCGATGATCCCGGCATGGACCGGGCCGACCGGTACCTGGTACACGCCTTCGCCGCTCACCGGCCGGAACGGGTATTCTTCCGCGGGATCGATGGTTGCCCGGGTGACAACGGGCGCATTCCTGAACGCTTTTTTCAGCGGGTGGAAACCCTCCGGGTACGTCTCGTGCAGGAAGAGCCGGCGGGTATCGAATGCCCCCTCGAACTCCACGCCAAACCCGTCACGGCATTCCCGTTCGAACCAGGATGCAGAGGGATAGATACACGCGATGGTGGTTGCGTTCCCGCTGATGTTACGGACCAGCACCAGGATGCTGGTGCGCCGTTCGAAGACGTAGAAGAGCGTGTGTGCAGCGTTTTTGGCAAAGCCTTCGCAGCAGAAGAGGCCGATCAGCACGAACTTATTGGCCGCCAGGTGCGCAACCGCGTTCTCAAATTCCGGTTCTTCAACGAGCACATACTGTTCGTTATTCGGCCCGGTGCTGAGCCGGTCAGCGAGGGCAGCTGCGCCAAGAAATTCCTGTGCCGCCCGTATCCCGATATCCTGCTCTGAAGTCATCAGAATTTCAGCTCCATTACGATCTGGTTGAGGAATGCCATGCCCCCGGCAGGAAGCGTGATCCCGATAGCCACAAGGAGCGCCAGCAGGATGACGATGGGGATCTTCATACTGGCAGGCGTCTGGTAAGGAATTATATCGGAGGGAGTACCGGGTTCAGTGACCTGCGTAAAGCTCGTGAGCACAAAGTATCCCAGTGCGGCGGCGGCAATGAACAGGAGGACGAGTATCACCGCAAGCACCTCCAGGGAGACTGCACCCAGCTGCAGCAGGATGAAGAATTCGGAGAAGAAGATAGGAAACGGGGGCATACCGATGATCGCAAGCCCTCCGAGAACAATTCCCCATGCGGCCAGCGGCTGGAGCCGGAACACATCCTTGATCTCATCCGCTGCATCGGCCGAGAACCGGCTCCGGTACTGCCGGTGCAGGATACCGGAGGAGAAGAAGAGCGATGCCTTTGTCAGGGAATGTGCCATGATGTGGAAGAGTACCCAGAAAAGAGCGACCGGGGTGGAGATGGCAAGCCCCACCAGCATAATCCCCATGTTCTCCACGCTGGAGAATGCCACCAGTTTTTTTAAGTTTTTCTGGGGGAGCATGGAGAACGCAGAAATTCCGATGGTGAGAATGCCAAACACCGCAATCAGAGGCGCAATCGTTGCAACGGCCGTCGTCTGGTGCACAAGTGCGTACACCCGGATGATCCCGTAGATACCCACATTCAACAGTACCCCCGAAAGAATGGCACTGACAGCCGATGGAGCTTTGGCATGGGCTTCAGGCAGCCAGGTATGGAACGGGAAGATACCGGACTTTGCGGCAAACCCGATAAAGACGAGCACAAAGGAAGCGATCATCATGCCGGGGGAAAAACCGGCCGCATGCTGCATCAGCACGGTCCAGTTCAGGGTGCCGGTGCCAAGATAGACCCGCGATATCTCGAAAAGGAAAATGAACCCGACAAACGCAAAAAGCATGGAAACTGATGCTACGAAAATATACTTGATTGCTGCATCGATATTCTCGCGGGCGGCAAGGATGGCAATGAGCATCGCAGAGATGATGGTAGTCAGTTCGGCAAAGATCCAGAACAGTGCGAGATTATCGGACAGGAAGGCAAGGACAATGACCATGAGGAGCAGAACCCATGCCACATAGAAGAGCTTGAGACTGCCTTTTTCCAGTTCCCCGCTCTCCAGGAGTCCTTCAACATACCCCCGGGCATAGACCGCTGCGCAGGCAAAGATGATCGTAGCGATCAGCACTTCAAAAAGCCCGAGGTGATCGATGAAGAAGTACTGGCTCCCGACAAGAAACGACACCACCGGCACCTGCTGGAAGAGTGCAATGTAGACAGCGAGCGCAGCAAAGAGCAGTGCCTGGATGATACACACGGTGTTCATCTGCCGGTGGTTCCGGGTAGCTGCGATGATGATAAGCGAGAGCACCGACACCAGGACAAATGCGATCAGGATCATGAGACCTCCTCCTCTTCTTCCAAGAGATGGAAGCGGTGGAGACGTTTGTGATAATCCTCAAGAGTTGAGTCGATACCGACCGATAAGATCGTTGTCAGGATAACGAGGATGATAAGGTCGATGATGATCAAAAACTCTATGATGAACGGGAGTTCAGTGACAAACATACCAAAGAGGAGCACCCCGTTTTCCATGGAGAGGAATCCCAGCACTTTTGTGATCGCCCGCTTACGACTGAACGTCACCATCATACCCATCAGCATCAGGGAGATCCCCAGCACGGCGCCAAAGAAAAAGAGGCTCTCCCGTGCCGGTGTTCCCTCCAGTATTCGTACGAGCGCCATGTAGATCACCAGCATCAGTGCCATCGAAATGAGCAGCGAGGTGGTGGGATTCAGGTAATGGAACTCGATATCCCGCTTGATCCGGATCTTTTCCTGGATGGTTGCAATGAAGTACGGGATGATGATGACCTTGCTGACAAACGTAACTACGGCTATCGCCAGGAGAACCAGGGATCCCTCCAGCGACCAGAGCGCAAGCGCGATGCCGACCAGGGTCAGACTCTGGAGGGCATACACTGATACCACGGAGAGCAGGTTGCGTGTCGAGATGATGTAGGCCGCCGTAATGATGATGCATACAAACAGGATCCTGATGATCCCGACAACGATGGCCGTATCGATCATGAGAACACCTCGATGATGATGATCAGGGTTGAGAAGAAGAATGCCATGGCAAAAAGACTGGGGAGCTGGAAGAACCGTTTCTTTGCCATTGACGATTCGAAGAGCCCGATTATTCCGGCAAGGATCGATCCTTTTACCACTAACACAATTATGGCGATAAGAATCCCGGCAACGGTGAGGGTCGTTGCAAGCCCGAAGGGAACGATCAGGTTGATGAGGAGTGCCATAAGGACCGTCATCTTGACAGCGGCTGATAGTTCCATGAGGGCAAGGTTCCTGCCTGACTGTTCGAGTATCATGCCCTCGTGGATCATGGTAAGTTCGAGATGCGTCTCAGGATTATCGACCGGTATCCGGGAGGTCTCGACAATGAGGATGATGAACAATGAGATGCCGATCAGGATCAGGGTCGGTGTGGCTGGTGACCCGGCTGCGGCTGTCAGTGCGAACATATCGAAGATATTGAGCGTTTTAAAGACAAATGCGAGGGCGGCAAAGACGATAATGGTCGTGGGTTCGATGATTGATGAGATGCTCATCTCCCGGGAACTGCCCATACCCCCAAAGGAACTGCCGGCATCCAGACCCGCGAGCGCCATAAAGAACCGGGCCAGCGCAAGCAGGTACAGGAACAGGATGATGTTGCCAATACCCCCGACAGGTTCGGGCACAAAGACCAGCGGGACAAAGAGGGCTGCAACAAGGATCGCAGCCATCGTAACGAGCGGGGTGACCCGCATGATCCGCGAGGAGTTGGGGGAGTAGATGACTTCCTTTTTTAACAGTTTTACCAGGGTAAAGTAGGTCTGGAGAACGGACGGACCCTGCCGTCCCTGTGTCCAGGCTTTCACTTTTTTGATCAGGCTGACAAAGAGGGGCGAGACTGCAATGACGACAAGCGTATTGATCACAAGATAGAGGAAAAAATCCAGGTTCATGCAAACCACCCGAGGAAAAGGATCAGGGCAATGACCGTGATAAAGACATAGAGGAGATACGTGTCAAGGCACCCGTTCTGGAAGCGTGCTATGGTGTCAGCTGCTTTCATGGATTGCCGTGCTATGGGGCGATAGAGGTATTCTTCGAATACTTTTAAGAGACGGATCTCGCCGGTACCTTCCTTGAAGATGCAGTTCTTCTGGTCAAAGAATACCCGTTCATTGGTTGTCCGGGTGCGATAGATAGACGAGAAGATGATGTCGAGAGGTTCTGAGAAACCGTGACCGCTGTATTCTGCCGATGCCTGCTGCGAGAGCGTCCCGCACCCCCATGTCTCGCTCACCCGTACTTCCCGGGAAGCAGTGAAATACAGAACCGCATATGTTAGTGCTGCCATACCAATGAGCAACAGGCTGACCAGCAGCATATCCGGCAGGGGAACAGCAAAACCAACGACTGCAAAGATCTGGAGGGCGCAGACTCCCAGAAGAATGCAGGCTGCCGCAAGGATACCCGGCCCGATCAGCATGGCGCGGGGAACTTCGCGGGCAGCGGCGCTCTCAGGAGAACGCGGGAGGGCAAGGAAGATCGATCCAAACGCCTTGACAAAACACGCTGCCGAGAGCGCACTGGTCAGGGCAAACAGGGCAAGGCAGATGAAGAGGAGGACCTTGAAAAGCGGATCCATCACGGCAACTGAGGAGAAGAAGGAGATAAAGATCAGGATCTCGCTGGCAAATCCGTTCAAGGGGGGTAATGCAGCTATCGAGACTGCACCGACAAAAAAGAGCGCAGAGGTAACCGGCATCCTTCGGGCAAGTCCCCCCATATGCTCGATATCCCGCGTGTGGGTTGCCGACACAACAGACCCCGCGGTGAGGAAGAGCAGGCTCTTGAACATGGCATGGTTCAGGGAATGGAAAAGCGCACCCAGCAGGCTGAGGGTTGCAAGCAGGGGGAGATTGCTGGCAGTAAAGATTACTGACAGACCGATACCGGTAAAGATAATCCCGATATTCTCTATGCTCGAATAGGCGAGCATTCCCTTGACGTCATGCTCTTTTAATGCATAGATGATGCCGAGCACTGCCGATGCGGTACCAGCGGCGAGGATCAGCACGCCCCACCAGAGATCCGGTGTGAATACATCCAGCAGGAAACGCACAAGACCGTACACGGCGATCTTGAGCATAACACCGGACATGAGAGCGGAGATCGGCGACGGGCTTGCCGGGTGAGCATAGGGCAGCCACTTGTGGAACGGTATGATCCCTGCCTTGATGGAAAAACCAGTAAAAAGAGCGAGGAATGCAATGGTGACGAGAGGCGCTGATGCAGTTGTCAGGGGCAGAAATGCAAACGAACCGGTGATAACAAAGAGAACGATGATTCCCAGCAGGATAAACAGGGATGACAACTGGGTCAGCACAAAATAGAAGATCCCGGCTTTCCTTGATTCAGGTTGCGAATACTCGTACATGACGAGGAAAAAGGAACTCGCGGCCATCAGTTCCCAGGAGAAGAAGAATGAGAGCGTGTTTGCCGAGGCAACGACAAGCATCATTGCGAGAATAAAAAGACTCGTGCAGCCGCAGAGAAGGTTCCTGCGGGACTGCCCGTCCATATGCTCAATGTATTCGGTAAAGTAGAGGGCAACACATCCCGATACGACCGCAATGATAAGCAGGAAAAATGAAGCGAGCCGGTCGATCGCAAACGAAAGGGAAATGGTCGGGAAGGGTTGGTAGAGAGTAAAATACTCTTTTCCACCGGAAAGCAAGGCTATAAGCGAAAGACCTGCCAGCAGAATGGAAGCTCCGATTACGCATGACAGGGAGATCGTCCGTACGGCTCTCCGGTTTGACAATGCAAAAACAAGGGGGAAGATTGTGCCGGTAAGAAGCACGAGTATGGCAAGAATGAACAGTTCAACAATCATGCTTTGCTCCCCATAATTTGGTTCTGCACATCCCTGGAGTGAACGCAGGGAGAGTTCCCCTTTTTTCACCGGTTTCCGGATTGAGTATCGATTGGTCGTTCATCCTATGCACCCATCAGGTATTCTGTTTGGCCGGAAGAGACGCAGGATCCCGTTTCATGGGGCAGACATCGATACCCTTGAGATTTCCCATAACGAACCCGAAGCGGTCCCGGATGGTTTTTGGCAGATCAATCTCGGGAATAGGGTAGAAACCCAGACTTCCGTAGAAATCCACCAGTTCTGTCTTCGAGTGCATAAAGAGCGTTTCCTGCCTGCCGCACTCTTCTATAAGAAGGATCATTACCGAACGGGCAAACCCGCGGCGCCGGTATTCATCCAGAACGTAGACCGCATCAACTTCAAGACCATCCGGATGGCGTGAGCACCGTGCCACGCCGATCAGTTTGGTGCCTGCAAAGGCGGCAAAGAGCCGGTCATTGACCCGGTCGGCGGTCTGATTGTGGTAGTGGGTCCAGAGTTCCCGTTCCGCACGGACGAGCTCTGCGGGGGAAAGCTCCCGGACATCCACCGCACCGATAACCTGCACCGGTGAAGCAACAGCGCCTGGAAAGAACAGTGCTTTTCCAATCCCGACAAAAAAATGAGGGCGGAATGTAACAAAGCCTCCGCTTTCCTCTCCGGCAAGCGAATAAAGGGTAAGAAGGGTCTGGTCCTCGCTGAACGGTTCCGGCTCAGCATATGAAGAAATGATCGGTATACAGCACCTCCATAAAAACAGTTATTCGGGTAATGATATGATAAGGGTAATTGTCCATTCAGATCATCGTTTGGTTGTCAATTCTCTTATGTTACCATTTCACTACGATAAAGGCATCGCGTTTTTTTGATGAAATATCGTTACTTTATTTCTTGGTAACCGTGAACACGTTCTGCAGGAGCAGGAATTTAGAAAAATCCTCATTAAACAGGGCCCCGATTAGAAATCTGAGCGTGTAAGAGAAGTATCTGTTAAAATGCGCGTAACGTAATCATGGGACTTTTCGTCGCAGGATGGCTAAGCGGGAGCTCCAATTCCCCGGAATCCTGAATACTACCCGGGGGATCGTAAAACACAAAATTTAACTGATTTCCCATACGAGTGAGCATTACGGCAAATTACCCGAGGTGTGTGAAATAGGGAAGTTGCCATAGACATAAGGAGAATGCTACAAAAATGATCGACAAATTATTGCTGGGAAATTACAAGTTCAGGGAATCTGATTTTACCCCGAATATCGATTACTACCGCGAGCTGGCAACCAGCCAGCACCCGACAACACTCTGGATAGGGTGCTCGGACTCCCGACTCCAGACCGGGCATATCACCCAGGCAAGAGCGGGAGAACTGTTCATCCAGAGAAACATCGGTAATATCGTGCCAATCCATGACTGGAATTTTGCCACCGTGCTTGAATACGCTGTTATTCACCTCAAGGTTGAGGATGTGGTCATCTGCGGACATTCAAACTGCGGTGCAATCCGGGCACTCGATAAGGAGAGCACCGATTCTTACATACCGCTCTGGCTGAACAATGCCCGTGAGGCAAAAGTGCGGGTGGATAAAACGATCACTCCCCCGACAACCGTGCTCGAAAAGGACGAGCGGTACCGCCTTATAGAACAGGAGAACGTGAGGCTCCAGATCGAACACCTCTATACCTATCCCCTGCTGAAAAAGGCGGTTGATGAGAAGAGAGTACAGGTTCACGGCCTCTATTACGATCTCGGGAATGGGGCCTTAACCAGGGTTACCTGATCGTCAACAGACAGCATCAATCTCTTTTTTGATCCGGCCCAGGACAATGCGCCCGATCCGGGTGAGTTTCCCGTTGACAAGGACCATAGGTAGCGGGGGATATTCTGTCTCGATCAGATTCTTGACGTAATCCGGGACATGATCATCAAGCAGCGTGAGTTTGAGATCCACCCGGTCACCGTACTCTTTCCTGAGAGCTGCTGCCAGTGCATCGAATGCTGCGATAAGTTTTCCCGTAGGGTAGCAATCGGAAAGTCCACACGTCCGGTTCTCATCACAGGGAAACGGGCAGCATTCTGAATCTTTCAGGCCAATGATCTCGACTATTATGGTGCCTGCCATACCCGTACTATCTGGCTTCGGCATTATATGAGGGTTGGGAAAAACATCGTTAAAAATTATTCATGAAAGGTTTTACCAGAAAAAAGGGTTACATAAACCGTTCAAACCGGTCTTTCGTTACTTTACAGATCGGACAGATCGCCGGGGGTTGGTCGCGCGCGCAGAGATAGCCACAGACTTTACAACGCCATACCGGAAAGGGAAGAACCGGAGCAGTGGCTGGGAGAGGGATCGTATGGATAACGGCTTTTTTTCCCCGTTCAGAGCGGGGGGGGCGACGTTCGGGAACGGGTTGTGTTGTTTTCCTGCCGTTTACAATGTCCTCACTGACATAGAGAGCGCAGTAACAGGCACCAAAATCATCGAGATCCGGATCGCGGTAATCGCAGGGACAGATAATATCGAGATCCTGCTCCTTGTTACCGGACGCAAGCCGGCACGGGCAGGCGCGGTACCCATACCGTTGCTCATTTTTCATAAGACCGGCAACAAGATTTTTCGTAAACTCAGCATCCGGATTCAGCTGGTAGCCTCCATCGTTTGCCTCTTTTTGCAGGATACGGTAGGTTGCTACGACATCCTCCGGCTTGATCTCAATAAGAGCCATTTACCGGAATTCCTCCCGTATTTCCTGCTCTTTAAAACCCACAATGCATTTTTTATTATTAATAATAAGGGTAGGGAATGAACCTTTAGGGTTAAAACGCTCGATCGTATTCATCGCCTCGTCCTGCTCCTTTTCTTCAAGGAGATCGACGTACGTGTAATCGAATTCGATACCCAGCTCACGCAGAAGTTCTTTTGTCCTGTTGCACCATCCGCAGGTGCTCAGGGCATAGAGCATAACCTTCCCCTTATTTTTCCCGCTCACGTGTTCAGTACTCATAAAACACATCATCCCTTTATTACAGGGAAATTGCGGGAAGAAGTATTTAATAATGGGGATGGGAGGGATAACAGCCTGATGACGGGAGCATGGGAATACTCACATTTCACCACCATTTTTAAAACCCATGATTATTTATCAGGTTTGCCCGGATCCGTAACTCAGGTCCATTTCTCAAGAGCAGGGTAATGTCACTCACCGATCCTGAACCATGTTACGATCAGATTTACGACACGATACTTCCAAAAAAGGAGAGAAAATTATTTGTTCTTCATAATGATATTGACATCCTCAAGCAATGCCTGAAGATCTTCTTCATGCTCGACTTCCATCTGGAGGATGCCCAGCACGATGTTGTAGGTAACCGGATCCTTGTCCCGGGTCTTCTTGAGCAGGCTGTTGTACGCCTTGATGGCGCACTGTTCGCCCTTGATATTCTGTTCAAGAACCTTGACGATAAACGGATCATCAGGAGCGTCATACCCACAGTTGGTGAGTTTGAACCATTGCTGGGGGTTGGTTACAGGGGTTCCACCGAGCTGGATAATCCGCGTGGTGAGAAGGACTGCATGCCCAAGCTCTTCAGTGGCGTGGAGAGTAAGTTCGGCAATAACTGCCTCCTTGTTGGGGCCACGCACGACCTTGGAACCAACCCAGTACTGATAGTATGCGAGCCATTCATCGGAATATGCCTTGTTGAGGAGCCTGACCAGTTCATCAACATCGGTATCAACAATCTTTCTGCCTTGCGTTCCCATAATCGTTCACCTCGTCTTTTTACAACAGGTGAATATCGACACTTCTCCTTCTTATTCATATCCGTTATGACAGGCAGGATTGTATCGGGTAATATCATCAGGTTTTAAAAGACAAGTGCGGCCTGATTTTGATCAGCAGGTTATTAAAAAAAACTGTCGTCATGCACGACTGTCACCTGCACTATCGTTAATAACTATTCAGGTGCATAATATATGGAAATCATGAAGGCGGTTCTGGGTCTCGAAGACGGGCAATTTTTTATAGGAGAGGGGTTTGGTGTTGAAGGAGAGTGTTCCGGGGAACTCGTGTTCAACACGCAGATGACCGGGTATATGGAGTCACTTACGGATCCGAGTTATTTTGGCCAGATCCTCATGTTCACCTTCCCGCAGATCGGGAATTACGGTGTCGATATACAGAATTTCCAGAATGAAAAAGTCTGTGCCCTCGGCTGCATAGTAAAAGAGATCTGTGAAAAACCCGCCGCCAGCCCTTCTGTCAGATCCTTTTTTGAAGAGAACCGCCTTCTTGGCATGAGCGGCGTTGACACCCGTTCACTCACGATCAAAACCCGCGTCCACGGAACCATGCGTGCTGCTCTCGTAGTAGGTAGTGACGACGGGGATTATGCAGTAAACCTTGCAAAACGGACACCACAGATTACCGATATTACCCCCATACCCGAAGTCTCCTGTAAACAACCATATCGGGTTGAAGGGAAAGGAAAGCGCATCGCCGTGATCGATCTTGGGATAAAAAAGAACATGATAACGAGTCTGGCTAAGCGCGGGGGTGATCTCTATGTGTTCCCCCACGATGTGACACCGGACCAGGTTCTCGCCTGCAAACCGGATGCACTCTTTGTGAGCAACGGGCCCGGGGATCCCAAACAGGCCACGCATGCAATCCGTTGTATCAGGGAATTACTTGGGAAACTCCCCATCTTTGGGATCTGCATGGGTAACCAGGTTTCAGCACTGGCAATCGGTGGCGATACCTACAAGCTCAAGTTCGGTCACCGGGGCGCAAACCAGCCGGTCAGGTTTAAAGACGGGCGGATCTTCATCACTACCCAGAACCACGGGTTTGCTGTCGATGAAGACTCGCTTCCAGAAGGCTGCCGGGTGACGTATACCAATGTCAACGACGGAACGGTCGAGGGATTCGAGAACAAGGATCTTAAACTGACCACGGTCCAGTTCCACCCGGAGGCACACGGTGGGCCACGGGATACCGAAGCACATTTCTTTGACGCGCTTTACCGGAGGATTTCCTGATGCCCAAGCGAACTGACATCAAAAAGGTCCTCCTGATCGGGTCAGGACCTATCCAGATCGGTCAGGCAGCAGAGTTTGATTTCTCAGGATCACAGGCATGCCGGGCATTGCGGGAAGAGGGCATTAAAGTCGTACTCATCAACTCCAACCCGGCAACGATCATGACCGATCCGGATATGGCCGATGAGATCTATATCGAGCCCCTCCGTGCAGATATCATCGCAAAGATCATCGAGAAAGAAAAACCGGACGGAATCCTATCCGGCATGGGTGGCCAGACGGCATTGAACCTTACGGTTGAACTCGCTGAGATGGGAGCACTCAAAGGCGTAGAAATCCTCGGGACACCCCTTGAAGCGATCTACAAAGGAGAGGACCGACAGAAATTCCGCGATCTGATGATCAGCATCGGCGAACCGGTACCGAAAAGCATGGTACTCAACTCCTTAACCCAGATTGAAGAAGCCATCACCCAGATCGGTCTTCCGGCAGTTGTGCGGCCCGCATATACCCTTGGCGGAGCTGGTGGCGGTATTGCCCGTACCCGGGAAGAACTGATACGGATCGTTGAACTCGGGCTCTCACGTTCCCGTATCCACCAGGTGCTCATTGAAGAGAGCGTGATGGGCTGGAAAGAGATCGAGTTTGAAGTTATGCGGGATGCGACAGACACCTGTATCATTGTCTGTGGCATGGAGAATGTGGACCCGATGGGCATTCACACCGGTGAAAGTGTTGTCGTTGCCCCTATCCTGACACTCCGGGATGATGAGTTCCAGATGATGCGGAGTTCCGCGATTCACATCATCAGGGCACTGGATGTGCAGGGTGGCTGCAATGTCCAGTTCGCGTTCTGGGAGGGTGATTACCGGGTCATTGAAGTAAACCCCCGTGTGTCACGTTCGTCAGCCCTTGCATCAAAGGCAACCGGCTACCCGATTGCACGGGTAGCTGCAAAGATTGCAATCGGGTTGCGACTCGATGAGATCATGAACACGGTGACCGGCTGTACGCCGGCTTCTTTTGAACCCACCATCGATTATATTGTGGTCAAAGTCCCCCGCTGGCCGTTTGACAAGTTCAAGGGTGCCGACCGCACCCTCGGTACTTCCATGAAGAGCACGGGAGAGGTGATGGCGATCGGGCGCACCCTGGAAGAAGCGTTCATGAAGGCAAAGAGGTCGCTGGATACCGATGTGCTCATCCATACGAGCCCCAGCGAGGTGCGCATGATCCTGTCGCGCCCCACCGACGAGCGGTTCCACTGCCTTTTCGATGCATTCCGGTTGGGTTTCACTCTTGACGAGATTGCACAACTCACATCAATTATCCCGTTCTTTTTAGAGAAAATAAAAAATATCGTTGATTGTGAAAAGCACCTTGCAACCCACAATGACCCGGCAGACATCCTGACTGCTAAAAAATTCGGATTTTCCAATGCAGAGATCGCAAAGATTACCGGGATGAATGGAGAGCAGATCGAAAAGATCACGGGTCTGCCCTCGTATAAGATGGTAGACACCTGCGCTGCTGAGTTTCCGGCAAGCACACCGTATTTTTACTCGACCCATGAGAGTGTCTGCGAGATCATCCCCAGTGATCGCCAGAAAGTACTCATCCTTGGATCCGGGCCGATCCGGATCGGCCAGGGAATAGAGTTCGATTACTGCACCGTGCACGCAGTCCAGTCCCTGCGGGAAGAAGGCGTGGAAGTCCATATCGTTAATAACAATCCAGAAACGGTCTCTACGGATTTCGACACTTCAGACAGGCTCTTCTTTGAACCGATGCAGCTTGAGGATGTTGTCAATATCCTCAGAAAAGATAATTATTATGGCGTGATGGTACAGTTCGGGGGGCAGAATGCAGTCAACCTTGCCGTGCCCATTGAACGGGAGATCAAACGCCTTGGTCTTCAGACGAAAATTCTGGGTACGAGCCCGGATGCAATGGATATTGCTGAGGATCGCGACCGGTTCAGCGTGCTGTTAAATAAACTCAATATCCCCAGCCCGGCAAATGGTTCAGCGTATTCCGAAGCAGAAGCACGCGAGACTGCAGAAAAGATCGGTTATCCTGTGCTTGTCAGGCCTTCATTTGTTCTCGGGGGCAGGGCAATGGAGATTGCCCACAATGCCGTTGAATTTGAATCCTATATCAAAGAGGCAGTCCGTGTTGCAAAGAACCATCCGGTACTTATCGATTCCTATCTCCAGAATGCCATCGAGCTTGATGTCGACGCAGTCTGTGATGGAGAAGATGTGCTGATTGGGGGTATTATGGAGCACATTGAACAGGCCGGGATCCATTCCGGGGATTCTGCCTGCGTGATCCCGACGCAGTCACTGCCCGCCAGCGTCATAGACACGGTCCGGGATTACACGCGGAAGATTGCGCTGGGTCTTGGTGTAATCGGGCTTGTTAATCTCCAGCTTGCCGTCAAGGACAATGTGGTCTACATTCTCGAGGCAAACCCGCGTGCAAGCCGCACGGTGCCATTTGTATCAAAAGCCACCGGACTGCCTGTGGCAAAAATTGCAGCAAAAGTGATGGTTGGCAGGAAACTGCGCGATCTTGGCCATAAAGAACGGGAAATCAAACATGTTGCCGTCAAAGAGGTACTGCTGCCATTCAGCAAGCTCGCAGGTGTCGATACGGTGCTTGGCCCTGAAATGAAGAGTACCGGAGAAGTGATGGGTATCGACTATGATTTCGGTCTCGCATTCTATAAGGCCTGCATCTCCGCAGACAACGAACTTCCCCGGAAAGGTAATGTTTTTATTTCAGTCAATATCGAGCAGAAAGAAGAAGCGATACCGATCGCACGACAGCTGCGCGATCTCGGACTCACCCTCTACGGAACTGAAGGAACCGTTGATTATCTCCAGGAAGCAGGTGTCGAAGCACATCTGGTCAGAAAAATACAGGAAGGATCGCCCAATGTGCTGGATATGATGCGGCACGGGGAAATCCGGCTTATCATCAACACCCCGCAGGACCGCCAGTCACGCCAGGATCATTACCAGATCATGCGTGCGGCAGTAGACTTCTCAATACCCTATATTACCACATTACAGGCGGCGCGTGCGGCGGCGCTTGCCATCGATGCAATCAAGCGCGAGAAGATGACACTTGAGCCAATAAGCCACTATCTGAAGTGATATCGGCATAAAACACCCGATATTTCTTTTTTTAGGGTATCATGCAGCACACCAGACACTAAGATCACTGCGGGTGTATTGCAATAATTATACAAAATAATTGAATATCCTTATATACCGAAATAACAAAAAAAGATGCATGAAGAAAATTTTTGTTGTTCTTGCGATCCTGTTTATCGGGATCCTGCTCGCGGGATGTACATCCCAGCCTGCAGCAGCACCTGTGGCTACCCCAGTACCGACACCTGTTCCAACCACCGTTGTAACAACCGTCCCCCCAACCCCGGTCCCGACAAAGGAAATTGTTGTTGTGGTTGTGAACAAGACTGCAAATGTGACGGCAACCCCGACAGCAACCCCCGTGCCATCGACAACTATCACATTTAACATGGATATGACTATTACCCCTAGTACAACCGCAACGGTCAAGGTAGGTTCCAAAGTCATCTGGTTGAATAATGATCCCCTTAAACCCCATGGCGTACTGGCAACCGATCCAACCGATGGACTGTGGATAAACGGAAATAAGGAAGTTTCGATCCCATACGGACAGACATTGGAAATCACCTTTAACAAAGCAGGTGCATACGATTACACGACCAACTTCCAGCCCGAAAGACCTGGAATAATTTATGTAACTGCGTAATTCTACAACGATACACACGTTCAGGTAAAAACCTGAACAACCTTTTTTCCGTTATTCAATTCTGTAAAGAAAATGATTAGAATTGTCGTTTGAGTATTGTCCCGCGTAATTCCCCTGAAAATATATGCTGAAACCGCTAACTGATATTAGATATTCATTGAGAGGTTAACCATGGGAAAAGGTACTATCATCCTTGCATATTCCGGAGGACTTGACACCTCCATCTGCATCCCCCTTTTAAAAGAACGATATGATTACGATCGTGTCATCACCGTTGCTGTCAATGTAGGGCAGCGGGATGAGGAGATCGATGTCGCAACACAAAAAGGGAAAAAACTCGCTGATAAGCATTACACCATTGATGCCCGGGAGGCGTTTGTTAAAAACCACATCTTCCCGGCAATCAAGGCAAATGGCTCATATGAGGGGTACCCCATGGGAACCTCCCTGGCACGACCCCTGATCGCCGAGGAAGTCGTAAAGATTGCACGAAAAGAAGGTGCAAAAGCAATCGGGCATGGATGTACCGGTAAAGGTAATGACCAGCTCAGGTTCGATTTTATCATCCGCAGTGCCGGTCTCGAAGTCGTGGCACCGATTCGCGAACTCAACCTGACCCGTGACTGGGAGATCGATTATGCAAAAAAGCATAAGATCCCGGTGCCGGTAAAAAAGGATAAACCCTGGAGCATGGATGAGAACTGCTGGAGCCGGAGTATTGAAGGCGGTAAGTTAGAAGATCCCGCATACCATCCTCCTGAAGAGATTTACCTCTGGACAGTATCTCCAAAAAATGCGCCGGATACTCCGGAAACTATCACCCTGGAATTTATGGCTGGTATTCCGGTTGCCCTTAACGGGAAAAAGATGCAGGGTTATGATCTGATCCAGCGATTAAATATTCTTGCAGGAAAGCATGGGATCGGGCGCAATGATATGATCGAGGACCGTATTCTCGGGATTAAAGCCCGTGAGAATTACGAGCACCCGGCAGCAACCGTTATTCTCACTGCACACCGCGATCTCGAGGCTCTGATTCTCACCCGGCAGGAGCTGGTATTCAAGCGCACAGTTGATGATAAATGGTCGGAGCTTGCCTACAAAGGACTGGTATACGAACCCCTGTATGCTGCTTTGAACGCATTTATTGACACCACGCAGGAACGGGTCAATGGTAACGTGGATATCGAGATCTATAAGGGAGCTGTGCGCATACTCGGGCGCAGTTCACCGGATGCAATATATTCTGAGGATATGGTCTCTTTTGATAGTACATCCCTTGACCAGTGTCACGCGATTGGGGTCTCCCAGTATTTTGGCATCCAGGCACGTATGGTCCATGCCAGAAAGACAAGAAAGATCCAAAAAACCAAAAAATAACACTTTTTTTTGATTTACTGTATTTTTACAGAAGAATAGGATCTGAAGATTGCGATTCTTGATCTGAAAACATTTATTTTCGGTTATGAGATTAAATTCCTCCTCATCCTCCAGGTATCACGCATTTCGGTTAATGATAGGATCCGATCACCGGCGGGGATCACCTGCAACAAATCGAAAATTATAAGGATTGACACATTGAAGACTCGATCAATATGTGCGCCAGTTTTTTTTCCCGCTTCATAAAACCAAAGCCCCATATTGTGGAAAGCCCACCTCCACCGTCAATAACTCATGGTGCAGGCATGCAGATGCCTGAATATAAGAATAAACCTTATTTTATTGTAGCTTCCGTAGAGATGGGAAACACCACAACGAAGTGTATCCTTACGGGGGTCAGCCTTGAAACCGGCATGTCATATGTCATCCATAAGACAGTCAGCATGAGCCGTGATATCCGGCCCCCGAAAACCGGAGAAACAGTATTTGGAGCAACGCTCGACGGGACAGAACTTACCCGGGAAGCGGTTACCGAACTTGTCCGGGACACCCTGCTCCAGTGCCATAAGGATGCCCATCTTGATGTTTTGAAAGAACTGGATTTCGTTGTCCGGAGTACCGGTGTCGTTGCAGAGATGGAGTCTCCGGATCAGATTGGCGATTTTGTTATAGCGCTTGCAAACGGCTGCCTTGTAGCCGGAGTCCCTCCCCGAAAAATGACGCCCCCCATGTCAAAAGAGAATCAGCCCCAGAAACTCCAGCCGTTCAGTTTTGCAGACAAAGTCGTGTTTGTAGGAGCAGTGGCGGGTGTCATTCCCCCGGTAGGGTCAACCGGTGTTGAGATGGTTGCAAATGAGATGGAGGGCGAACTGGCTATGGCAGGGATCAAGGAGGGAGCGAAATGGACCCCGGTTGATTTCCGCAATCCCTGTGTATCGGTGGATTTCGGTACAACACTTGATGGCAGGATTACCAGTGATGTGGGCGCGAATGATCCAAACCCGTTTGCAAAAACTGTGGGGAATTTCTGTGGCCTTGCCGGTGCAATTCCGGATGCGATTGTCCGGGGAACCGGTCTTGTGCAGCAACAGACCGGTACCGCCCTTGATATTTTTGGCGAACACAGCGTGACCGGGGGGTTGTTTGGCAGGGGAAACCGCAGGGTAATTGATGATTTTGTTGACCGGTGCCATGAACACATAGATATCCGGATTGTTCCTGCGGAAAGGGACCGGTTTGGCAGGGTCCCGGTCAATGCAAAGCTGGCTCTTGAGTCTGGTATTGCTATGATTGGCTGTGACTGTGGGGAAAACAGCAGCGATCTCAATAAACTGCTGGAAATTGGAAAAGAAATTCATGAAAAACATAACCTTGCCACTCTCAACGAAGTTATTGATCGCGTCTGCGCCAAAATGGCTTTGCGCCTTATTGATGTAGCAGTCGAACAAAAACTCGTTCCAAGGAATTCCTCAATTGGATTCACGGGTCGGGCAGCGATCTCCGGGAGAAAACCGGAGTATATTCTCGAAGGGATAACCGAACGCAAGCTCTTTGACGATCCTCAGGATCATCTCGTATTTGTGGATGACGGGCTTGCGCGGGGCGCGGCGCTGATGGGCCGCTGTATGAACTCACTCGGAAAGCCCAAAAACCCGATCGGTGGCGTACGTGGGGGCCCATGTATTATGAGCCGGCGGATCAAAATAGGAAAGTGAATCAGGTGAAACGTTATGACCGACGAAGAACAGTTATTTGATATTATTGTCCCCCCTGGTGTACCCCAGAAGATCATCTTAGATATTTCAACTAAATTCGATGTGGAAGTTGTTGACAGGAGAGAAAAGATCAAATTTGCCAATATGGAGGGAGATGAACGGGATCTCCTCGCATTCCGGGGTAAACTTGAGGTGATGCAGAAAGTGGAAAAATATATGCGGGATGAGCTGAACAAATTCGTTGCCGAAAAGTAACCCGTAAAAAAACTATTTTTTATTTTTTCAACAGTCGCACCAGAAGTGCTTTCTGGGCATGCAGCCGGTTTTCAGCCTCATCCCAGACAAGGCTCTGACCACCTTCCATCACCTCATCAGCGATCTCCTCTCCCCGGTGTGCCGGAAGACAGTGGAGCACCCGGGCATCCGGTGATGCGTGTCGCATGAGTCCTGCATCCACCGTATAACCTGAGAAAACCTTAAGGCGCTCATCCCGTTCCGCATCATCGCCCATGGACACCCATGTATCCGTAACTATGACATGCGCATCCTTAACCGCCTGCTCAGGACTTTTGACCAGGCTCACCTTTCCACCAAGTGCACATGCCTTTTTCACAATCTCTTCTGAAGGTTCGTAACCTTCCGGGGTTGCTACGGTTACAGAGTACCCGGTAAGAACCGTTGACAGGATCAGTGAATTACAGACATTATTGCCATCACCAACCCATGCAACCCGCAGATCACGAGTTGAACCGAAATGCTCCTGCATTGTCATGATATCGGCGAGTAACTGGCAGGGATGTTCAAGATCGGAGAGACCATTGATCACCGGAATTGTAGCAAACCGGGCAAATTCTTCAATAGTGCTGTGTTTGTATGCCCTGATCATGATACCGGATACATAGCGGGATGCTGCCCGCGCCGTATCCCGGATCTCTTCGCCCCGCCATATCTGCATATCGCGTGCGTTTAAAAACAGGGCGTGTCCACCCAGCTCGTTCATACCAACTTCAAACGAGATATGCGTACGGGTCGATGATTTCTCAAAGATCATGGCGAGATTTTTTCCCCGCAGGACATCGTGAACAACTCCCTGTTTCTTCAACAGCTTGAGATGTTTTGCCTCAGAAAGTATCTGTTCCAGCTCTGTTTTGCTGATATCCAGAATTGATAGAAAATCCTTATTCATCGTAACTCCTTCATGTGCGCAATACGCTGGCTGAGTAGCTCTTCTGTCCCTATGTCTTTCCGGTATCGCACACGACCCTTGACTGATGCTGCTGCCTGCTCTGCAATACGTTCAGCATCCTCTAACGTATCGCCAATTCCTACGAATGCAAGAGTGCGGGATGTCAGTGTGACAAGTGAACCGTCACGTTCTTCAACATTTGCGTAATAGGTGATCGCCCCCCTGGTATCACCTACATGGACAGGGTTCCCGGCATGGGGTGCATCGGGATAACCTTCCGGTACCAGATATTTACATACCGTCGCTTTCTTTTCAAACACGACTTGCGCAGAGGTGAGTGTCCCGCTTGTGATTCTCACCATGATTTCACAAAGATCCGACTTAAGAAGCGACAGAACATTCATTGCTTCGGGGTCGCCGAACCGGGCATTGAATTCTATCACTTTGGGACCCTTTGCAGTGTTCATGAACTGGCCATAGAGGATGCCTTTATAAGGATGTCCTGTTCTCTCCAGGGCTTCAACGGTCGCCCGCATGATCCCAAACGCCTTTTTGTACTCTGCAGGTGTTACAAATGGCAGCATGTGGTCAGGCATAGTGTACGAGCCCATGCCCCCGGTGTTCGGTCCTGAGTCCCCGTTAAAAGCCCGCTTGTGATCCTGGACAAGAGGCATAGGAATAAGGGTAGTGCCATCGACAAAAGCCTGGAGGGTAAACTCCTCCCCGATAAGGCGTTCTTCGAGAATTATTTCACCTTTGATCTGCCCTGCATAAGCAATCGCGCCTGCCCGGTCCACCTGCTCACCCATAATCTTGACTCCCTTACCCCCGGTGAGCCCTACAGGTTTTATCACCAGATCGCCATCATGGTCATTGATAAACGCGATCGCTTCATCACTGTTCTGGCAGAGCCGGTACTTCGGGCACCCATCGATCTGATGCTGTTCCATCAGCCCGCGGCAGAATCCCTTGTCGGTCTCAATTCGAGCAGCCGCTCTGGATGGCCCGACACAGGAAATTCCGGAAGATTCCAATGCATCAACAATACCGGCTTCCAAGGGAGATTCAGGACCAATAAAAGCATATTCGATACCATTCTCCTGTGCAAAGGCAACAATGCGCGGCACATCTGTTTCCCTGCAGAGCAAGACCTTCTCTGCAAGTTTTGAGATGCCGGGATTCTTCTTTGCCATTACGGAATAGAGTGCTGTTTTTCGGTTGCGGGCGAGTGCAGATGCTATTGCATGCTCCCTTCCTCCCCCGCCCACAACAAGGATCTTCATATCCATCTCTAATGTACGCTTGCCGTAAAAATTACTTCTCTTTTAACAACTCGCTCACTCTGACAAGAGGCAGGAACTCAATGCCCTGTTTACAAAGCATCGCTTCTGCACCCTGTTCCCGGTCAACTACGGTAACTACCCGGTCTGCCCGCGCCCCAGCGGAGCGAAGGGTTTCAATACCGTACAGCGCGGATCCACCAGAAGTTGTCACATCTTCAATGAGGAGGATGCTCATATCCCGGACGTTACCGATGATCATCTCTTTCTTACCATGGCTCTTCTCTGCGGCACGGATAATCGCATACGGCTTTTTTGCTGCGAGTGCAGTTGCAACCGCGAGAGGGACTCCGCCCACAGCCACACCTGCTACGACATCGAATTCATGCGACTGTGCAACGAGTTGTGCTATGGCATTGAGCAGATCAGGATGAGTGACTGCTGTTTTCACATCTATGTAGTAGGTGCTTTTCGCACCGCTTGCAAGGGTAAAATCACCTGTTTCAATTGCCTTGTATTGTATGAGCAGATCTGCAATAGGATTTACCATGGAACCTCCTTGACTCCCATAACATAACCGATAATATTGACTGCCCGGTGAAGGACTGGGGTGAGGATCAGGATGATGATCAGAACGGGAAGCGTGAGATTGGTAAAGAGCCACCCGGGATCGAATATGAGCATGAGGATAAATGCGCCGACAACCAGATCGAACTGGTCGGCAATCGGCCACTTTTCACCCCGCACTTTCCCCATCCTGCGCTTGAGAAAACTCTTACCCAGATCACCGAGCAATGCTCCAAATGCGAGGAGCGATACCGATGTAAGGGTGTGCAGGGGAAGGAATGTTAAGGTAAATGTTCCTGATAACCAGATAAGAAGTATGCCGGTGATTATCCCGACGAGCACCCCAAAAAAAAGGCCCCGAAATGTTTTACCATCTCCAAATATCCGGTGTCCGTCAGAATAATTCCTTCCAAAGTCAATAGGAGTTCCTCCCCCAAGAAGAGCAGCCGTCGGGTTGGGGATATACGCAGGAAGCATGATCCAGACCGCTGAAAGCAACGGTATTATGAAGAAATCAATACTAATAATGGTGCACTCCAATATCTCTAATAAAGAGCAGACAAAAACATTAAGGTAACTCACAGTGGGATTAACCAAAATTCGTGAGTACCGGGTGGACATTAATGCTGATAAAAAATACCCGAAGTCTTTGCCCCTCATGCAATACCGTTGTTGATGCGGAGGTTGTGGAAGAAGAGGGAAAGATCTGGCTGAAAAGTACGTGCAAGGACCACGGGAATTTCAGGAATCTCTACTGGTCAGATCCCGTGATGTATCACCGGTTTGAAAAGTATGACACCATAGGCACGGGGGTATCAAATCCCCAGAATATAGCTCCGGCAGAAAACTGCCCTTCGTCGTGTGGACTCTGCAATAACCATCACTCCCAGACCCTGCTTGCCAATATTGATCTCACCAACCGCTGCAATCTGGATTGCGAATTCTGTTTTGCAAACGCACGTGCCTGCGGGTTTGTCTATGAGCCTGATTTTGATCAGATAGTAAAGATGCTGACACTTCTCCGGGATCAAAAGCCGGTCCCTGCTCCCGCAGTACAGTTTTCCGGGGGCGAGCCTACCATGAGAGAGGATCTGGCAAAGATCATCAAAAAGGCAAAAGAGATTGGCTTTCCCCAGGTCCAGATCGCTTCCAATGGTGTGCGTCTCGCAAAAGAACCGGGTTATGCGCAGGAACTCAAGGATGCCGGACTTAACACGGTATACCTGCATTTCGATGGCGTAACTCAAAAAACAAACCCGTTTTTGGCAATTCACTTAAAAACCATAGAGAATTTGAATCGGGTGAAGCTTGGCATCGTCCTTGTACCTACAGTAATACGCGGTAAAAATGATCACGAGGTTGGGGATATCATCAGGTTTGCCGTAGATAACATTTCGGTAATCCGCGGGGTGAATTTCCAGCCGGTCGCATTTACCGGTGCAGCGAGTGATGACGATATTAAAAAATCCCGTATCACCATTCCTGAAGTCCTGGCGGATATCGAGACACAGACGCAGGGGATCATCAAAAAAGATGACTTTTATCCCATACCCTGCGTACTCCCGTTCTCCGATCTGGTTGAAGCATACACCGGTAAGCCCCAGGTGCGTTTCACCGCCCACCCTCACTGCGGTGCCGCTACCTACGTGTTTGTCCAGGAAGCAGGTATCGTACCGGTAAACCGGATGGTAGATGTGGAGAGTTTCTTTGAATCGATCGAACAGATGACGGAGACTATCAAAAAAGGTGGCGCCATCAACAAATACAAGGCATTGCTAGAAGGCGTGAAAAACATGCATGATTCCGTGCAGAAGGGAGAGCACGGAAATACCGCTGAATTCTGGAAGATTATCGGAAAAACATTGATCGGACAGAACTTCGATGCGCTCAGGGAATTCCACTGGAATGCGCTCTTTATCGGCACCATGCATTTCATGGACCGGTACAATTATGATCTCGACCGGGTCCAGCGGTGCTGCATACACTATGCAACACCTGACGGCACCCTTATACCATTCTGTACTTATAACAGCGGGCCGGTCTATCGGGAACAGGTCTGGAAGAAACATGCAAAAAAACTGAAAGAGTAGAGATTCTCTTCTTACAATTTTTTTAGAGTGTGCAATCAGGGAAACGGAAGGTCTATTGCCCGTCCGTTACGCATCGCGATTGCCGCAATAGCCAGATCCTGAATTGCCAGTCCCGTTGAGTCGAAAATGGTAATCTGATCCGATCGCCCGCGTCGCTTCATGCCAATAACAACTTCACCAAGAGTCCCTTTGATCTCTTCCGTCGTAAAAATCCCCTGACTTATGGGCACATTTACTTCTCCAGAATGAACCGCCTGGGACATATCATCAACAAAGACAAGTCCTCGTTTGAGCAGGAGAGGATCGAGTTCCTGCTTTCCCGCAGCATCAGCGCCGATGGCATTGATATGGGTTCCTTCCTGCACCCACTCATTCATGACAACGGGTGCATGAGATGGGGTTGTTGTAACAAGGAGATCGCAGTCGCAGGCTTTTTCCACCGGTACACTGCGGGCATCATGAGCCGTAATTTCCTGTGCAAATTTTTCTGCGTGATGGGAATTACGGCTCCAGCATTTAATCTCCCCGATATCAAATTCCTGCGAAATTGCCCGGTATTGTGCTTCTGCCTGCCTCCCTGTACCGACCAGTCCAAGAACGATCTCTTTTTTAGGACAGAGGTATTTTGCTGCAACTGCACCCGCAGCACCGGTGCGCATATCAGTCAGTTTTGTTGCGTTGAGAATTGCCACGGGCGCACCTGTTGCAATATCAAGAATTATCGTCAGCGCCATCACCGTAACAAGACCTCGTGCCGGGTTACCGGGATGAACATTGACTACCTTTACACCAGCAAGAGAGAGGGACGGAAGATACGCAGGCATTGTCCGGAAATCCCCTTCAGGAAGGGTCACGTATACTTTCGGGGGCATCTGGACAAGACCGTTCCCGTGATCAGCAAATGCAGTCTCGATTGCCCGATTTAATTCCCGGAGATCAATGGATTTCTCGGTATCGGTGAAATACTGCATGTGCGATCATCCGCTCTTAAGGGACTTAACATTTTTTCACGGTTTGGCACCTGCAAACGGCGGGTAATCCAACGATATTATCTCACAATATAACCGTTCGAAATTGTGAGTGAAAAAAGAACTTAAGAGTCATCCATCTCTTTAAGCGTCTTATCAGCAAGCTCCTTCATGCGTGCTGAAATCCGGCTTGAAGAGGAATAATCGACTTCCTTCATCGCATTGGCAATTTCTGTCCCCAGCACAAATATTGCGTACTTATGCTCCATCTTGCTCTTGTGCTGCTGGGAAGGAGTAATCTTTAATGAAGTATACTGGGTAAATTTCAGTTCAGGATTGATCTCTTCAAAATACTCCTTGACTTCTGCGAGCATCTTGTGAAGATTGATCAGTTCCTCTTTGTGCATTCAACCACTCCAGACAGTAACATGGTTTTGTGCAGGATAAATAAATTTGCGTGGGGATTATAGACCCATTTTCATCAACTGGATTGATAACGGTCGTTTTATAACACCCTTGAAATCTTTTGCCGCAACATAGGAGAGACCTTTCCAGACAAGACGGTCAAGCAGTTTCTGGTCAACAGGACGATCAACAACAAGCCCGCTAACCGTGCCATCAAGAGTTTCTATCGCTTTTTCCACTTCATCCGGGCGCAGTTCTTTTACAACAGTCAGATCGTCGGTAAGAAACCGGGCAAGACTGTGACCTTTTACATCATCGATGTGGTCCCGGAGTGTCAGGGGCCCTTTTGTGCCATCAGAAGTACGCTTTGAGGGGGAAACATGACGGATCTTTTTGCCGGAAGCATCCGATTCATCCACACCTCCCCGTGTGATACGGAGTTCGGCTGGGAGTTCGGCTGCATCTTCAAAATACTGGTCACGGACATATTCCACGGGCACCTTGTTGCGCAATGTCTTGATGACCTCTTTCCGGGTCATATCCTCGACACTCTTTCCCTTTGGGGAGAAAGCGACAAAATCGATGTCAACGACCTGCAGCAGCTCCCGCAGGATTAATTCGCCACCACGATCCCCATCGAAAAAGGCAGTCGCCGTCTTCTTCTCGCAGAGCTCGACAACGGTCTTTGGAATATTTGTTCCTTCAACAGCAACGGCATTTTTTATACCGTAGCGAAGAAGATTCAGTACATCTGCCCGGCCCTCAACAACAATAATGGCATCCGATTCCAGCACATTGGGACCTGCAGGCACTTTCTCTTCGCCAATGGAACCGATCTTTTCCATGCGGAGACACTCACGGACATCATCGAGCAACTCATCACTGTCGATGGTGCCATCATCAAACCGCTCGATAAGCAGCACCTTTGCCCGCTCGACTATCATCTTTCGTTTGCTGACGCGGATATCCTCTATTGACTCGACTACCACATGCGCTACGCAGGGACCAACACGGTCGATCGTCTCAAGCGATGCGGCAAGAATTGCCGTTTCCGCACGGTCAAGCGAGGAAGAGATCAAAATCTCACCTTTGGTCTCGCCTTTTTTGCTCGTTATCTGGACATCAATTCGTCCGACACGTCCTGTTCTCTGAAGATCCCGCAGATCCAGGTCTTCGCCGAGTAACCCTTCAGTCTGCCCGAAAATGGCACCAACTACATCGGGTTTCTCGACCACCCCCTCTGCTGTGAGGCTGATGTGAATAAGGTACTTGGTAGTATCCGGTGAATACACGTAAACGCACCCCCATGTATCATGCGATGAATGAAATGCCTGATCATAGGTATATGTTATATATATCCCGTAAAATTACTTAAAGGGCATGCTTTTAACATATATGAGAAAAATCAATGGTGAATCGTTAATAAAGCAGACCTGGAAAATAAAATTTCAAGGGTATCGTGTATTCAAAAAGGCAGCCCATTCATCTGCCGTGAGACTGGAGCTGTAAAAGAAGATCTTTTTTTGTAACACCCGCGACCAGCACGCGTTTTTGCGACGATGTAGCACCGGACTGGATACTTATCGAAGACACCGGTAGTTCGAGTGTTTCAGCAATCAGAGTGAGGATGGCTTTGTTTGCCTTTCCTTCAAGCGCATGCGCCATAACCCGGCAGCCGATAGCTTTTCGCCATTCATTATATCCTGCAGGGAAGAGCTCAGCCTTGGCTCCGGCAGTAACATCGATAGAAATAATCGTACCGTTCCGCTCTTCCAAAAGAGCATCCGCGATATCGGGCATAGGTAAACTGTTAATAAGAATGTTGCCCGGCATAAACGCACATGGATCACCAGTGGCTGCTGCCGTTCTTCACCTGTGTTTAAACCCTTGCCGGGCGTATGCCTGTCGCGCAACCGGGTTGTCCCATGGATCACATCCAGACGCTTGTCAATCGATCACCCGGGGACCTATGGCTGCGCTGTATCGGCACCAGATACATCGGGTTCATAGATATTTAGCACTTGGGGATGGAACAAAAACCGACAATTCATGGTGATTCAATCAGCCCGTTTTTTATCGTCAATGAGTATCTTTGAAACCTTTTCCCGCAAACCATATCGGTTCCTGGCGGGAGAATTCCCCTCCAAGATACGTAACAGAACCATTCATCACCACCATCTGGGGAAAAATGGCCTTATGCCCTTCAAAGGGTGTCCACCCGCACCTGCTGTGCAGTAATTCAGCCTGTATCGGCTCGGGCTTTTTTGAGTAGATAGCGAAATCTGCCCGGTTCCCAATCTCAAATCCTGCGCGGGGAATTCCCAGCAACCGGGCGGGGGCATACGAAGTTTTGTCGATAACAGATGCGAGATCAATCTTTTTGGCAATGACCTGTGCGAGCAGCAGGGGCACCATGGTTTCGACCCCCGGAATGCCAGAAGGGGCACCGGGAAAATCCTGTGATTTGTCTTCTTTCGTGTGGGGAGCATGATCGGATGCAATAACATCGATCCGTCCCCATCGCTCCCAGAGCCCTTTTCGCTCCATTTCAGTACGGAGAGGAGGATTTACTTTCCCCAGGGTATTGTTTTTCTCGAATTGCTCCTGCGAAAGGAACAGGTGATGGGGAGTTACCTCAACCGAACCCGTGGCGGCATCAACCGAGCGGACAGAACTCATATGGCAGAAATGAAGCCGGCATTCACTGTAGTTCAGGGACTGCACTGCACGAACCGCTTCTGCCTCACCTATGGCAGATCGGATGCGATTGTGCGATACGAGATCTGTATCGGGAGAATCTCCAACACGTTCGGCATGGATGGTTGCAAGTCCGTCCAGTTTATGGATACGGGCCAGCGCCGCACCCAGTGCAATCCCGTCGATTGCGTCACCATAACTCGATGGGGCATAAAAGGTCTCGCCAAATGCCATGGCTCCCGCCTCCCACATAAATTCCAGAGGGGTTTCAGGAGTGACGCCGCTGTTGATGGCAAAACTGCAGTAAGAATGGTCTTTTGCGTCCTGCACGCGCTCTGCCAGTGCACTGGGCGTGGTAATGGGAGGAAGGGTGTTAGGCTGGTCAACAACCACGGTCACACCCCCGGCGATAGCGCTCATGCTTCCACTCGCCCAATCCTCTTTAGCTGATTGCACACCACCCCGCATGTGAACGTGCATATCAACAGCGGCCGGGATCACAAGACAACCGGTGCAGTCACACGGTTCCGCAGAACCCTTATACGCGCCCACATGCGTAACTTTCCCGGCAGCAAGGGTAATATCCGCCACACGCCCGGAAGGTAAAGAGACATTCCGGAGCACAAGGGTTGGGGGGGGCGCCATTGTACTCACTTTTTCTCGCAACCATAAAGGTCTGATGATCTTTGGTCGCGAAAGGGCATTTTTTTATCAGATAATTTTCTGCGACAGGTATTCAATCTGATTAGCTCAATACATCATTATCGGAATTCTGGCAGGAGCACCCAAATTAAATCTCAAAAAGCGGATACCGGTGCACATGCCGGATAGGGGGTTGTTAAAACATGGATAAGATCATCAGGATCACATCAGGATTGATCATCGTTCTTCTGGTAGCATTTGTTGCCAGTGTGTGCTACACAGGATTTGTTGAGAAAGCATATCGGACATCGTTATCCAGCACGTATGAATACAGCTGCACGATTACTACAGATTCACGGCTCTCAAATGTGACGCTCTTCATTCCGGTTCCTGCAGATCATACCGGAAATTCCCCCATGGTGACGAAATATAGTGCACATACTATTGAGGGCGTCCCAGCGGACTGGAAGGTAACCCTGTTTGATACCGGAAAAGCAACCGTTGCAAAGATCACCACACCCGCGATTGTTCCGCCACCGGAAACCAGCCCTTCCCATCCATTTACCATCAGGCTTTCAATGAACACAGGTTCAAAACAAGTGATCAATACCCATTCACCGGTTGAACAGGGTGTTATGTTCCGCCCGGTCCAGGGATTGCAGAAAGTAAATTGCCCTGTCAAAAATTCTGAAGTAAATGGAAATCCCGTTTGTTATCACTATTTAATTCCGGTGTACGCGGATTACCAGGCACCTATGGATGCATCTGTCAGCATCACTTCTAGTCTGCAGGGAAAGAACAGCTGGAAGATCTTTGAGCCACAATTTAATGAATATGCAGCGGATATCGGGGTCCTGATGTTTGGTGAAAATCATGGCTGGACAGTAATGAAAGGTTCGCTTGAAAGCAACCGGGGCACGTATAATGTCCCCGCTATATCCCTATGATTTTAATTCTGTTCTAGCCCATTAACAGGATAACCATTTTCCCAACACATTCCAGGACCCCTGCAATGACAATACCAGACCAAAATAACGGCAGAAACCGTCTGGCCATCCAGCCCGGCAGCATAGTTGATATCGTCTTAAAGGAAGATCAGCGGAGTGGGAAAAAGACACGCGGCACTGTTCAGGATATCCTCACCAACTCGCCGACACACCCTCATGGGATTAAGGTCAGGATTAAAGGGGGTCAGGTAGGAAGGGTCGTTGCGATCATCAAAACCAATGACCAGGAAATGAACTGATTCATCCTGTGATCATCAGGAAACAAAAACCCGCAATAAGTGCTGGGGAACAGATCGCTGGTATAAAAACACGAGTACCCAGAATTTAAAATTCCCTTTGGAATTGTTTGAATAACACCGATACTACGCTCAGTCCGGTATGTATCTCCCTGTTTTACCTAATTTCTTCAATGAACAGAGATCCAATACACTTATATGAACAAAAGTAATTTCGGATTATATGAAAATCCTGATCGCGGTTGCACCGGAAAAATACCGGGACGAGGAACTGGCAGTTCCCGTTGCTAGTTTTTTAAAAGCAGGTATCGAGTTTGATATCGCTTCCACACGCCGTGGATCATGCACCGGGATGATGGGGGCAAAAACTACAGCAGCACTTTCTTTTGATGATATCGATCCCAAACGATACGATGGTCTGGTGATTATCGGAGGTGCCGGCTCGCAGACACATCTCTGGGAGGATGAACTGCTCATCCCGATTGTTAAAATTTTTCACCAGCAGGGAAAGGTCATTGCTGCAATATGCCTTGCACCGGTCGTACTCGCCCGTGCCGGCATTCTCAAAGGGAAAAAGGCAACCTATTTTGAAAGCCCCGCATCATTCAGGGAAATGAAGATCGGGGGTGCTGTGATCACGAATGCACCGGTTGTCAAAGATGCACGGATAATCACGGCAAATGGCCCGGCTGCTTCACAGGCATTTGCTGATGCAATCATCCATGCCCTCACTGCTGTGGAGTGGTAAGCGGAAAGAAAAAATAGTCTCTTTTCTTTTTTTAACTCCCTTTCCTGCAATACAGCCAGAAACAAAAACATCAGGAAAGGGCAAAATACGAAGAATGCGAGGGATGCGATTCGAACGCATGAACCCCTGCGGGACTGGATCTTAAGTCCAGCGCCGTTGGCCGAGCTTGGCTACCCTCGCGCGGTATAATATTCATCGCCCAACGCAAAAAGGAATCGCATATCATGCATGCCAAAAAGAACCCGCTATTTTTTAGAACACAGATATTTCTGCACAATTTTTTAAAACATTTTCAGGAGATTATAGGATATTTATCGATGGTATCCTGCAAGTTCGTCCACATCATGTCCAATGAACCGTACTTTAAGGAAGAGAAGGAAGGCAACAATGGCAATGATGAAGGCACCCATGATGAAGGCATCCCCAATGATCGTGAAAAAATTCGAATTTCCCATTTTTTGAATGATTATCCCTGCCAGCGCAGCGATAAGAGCTACAATCGATGCCTGCACTTTATATTACACCAGTTACGTATAGACGAGAGATTGCTACTTAAGAGTTTTGATTCGTCAGGAAAAAGAGGGAAAACCAGCGGTCCGGTCAATGACGGATCAGTGAATTGCATTCACTAAATGGTAATAAAGATCATAAATAAAGCACACTAGCCTGAACGCAAGAGCTCTTGAAGGTGAACTATCAAATAATGAAGAGTTACCGATGAGTGAACTGGAACTGGCCGGATGGATCGAACTCGATGGATTTCGACTCACCCGCACAGATATTGATACATTACTGCGTGAGCACCCCACCGACATGCTCCGGTGTGGCGGCGAGTTTTTTGTCCACGGGAACGGGTGCCGCGCCCGGGACCACTTCGGAGTAATGCAGGGTTCCTGCCCCAAAGGCACCTTCACCTGCGATAATGGCATGACCGGCAGAATCATTCCCGAGGTTAAGGATATGTCGCTCGAAGAGGCGATCGTTACCGCGGTAAAACTGCGCAGCGATGAAGGAGTGATTGCGCTTTCCGGGGGTGTAGACTCGACTCTCGTTGCCTGCCTTGCCGGCCGCGAGTGTATGGCAGTCGGTCTAAAAGGCTCTCATGATCTCCGTCAGGCACAGCATGCGGCACACGAGCTCAATTTGCGATGCACATTAGTGGAAATCCCCCGATCGGAAATCGCAGAAGCACTACCGGTTGTCATAGGAATAATTCCCAAAAAAGATCCGGTCAATACCGGTATCGCACTCACCCAGTATTTTATCACGCGCTGGGCCGGAGAACACGGCTACCATCGCATCATCACCGGGCAGGCCGCTGACGAGATCTTCGGGGGATATTCCCGGTATCTTGAAACTGAAACACTGGAAGCAGATCTTCTGCGGGATTTTGCCGGCCTGGAAATGCAGGCAGAGCGTGACCAGTCGATTGCAGCGCTGCACGGCACGTACCTCTCCATGCCGTACCTGGATATGCGGGTTGTGCGCGCGGCACGGAAGATCCCGGCTGCGGAAAAGGTGCAGGGAAATCGCCGCAAGGTACCTTTAAGAACGGTCGCAGAACGCTTCATCGGCCCGGAACTCGCATGGTACGAGAAGAAAGCCATGCAGTACGGGAGCGGGGTTGCAAAGGAACTCTCAAGTCTTGCCCGAAAAAATGGTTATAAAACATCCGTGCAAGATTACATAGACCACATAAGCAGGGTGGAACATGGTCACTGAAAAAGACGTGGAACATATTGCGGAACTTGCCGATATCGGCATCAATACCGGAGAACTGGATACTTTTACGCACCAGTTCAATGCAATTCTTGACTATTTTGACGTGCTCGATCTGGTCAAAGGGGACAGTACAATCACGCGCGATCTCACCAATATCATGCGTGAAGATGTTGTCGAACCTTCCCTTCCCCGGGACGAGGTATTGAAAAACGCAGCAGCACAGGAAGACGGGTTCATCAAGGCACCTCGGGTGATGTAGTGGAATCTCACGAGCTCGCATTCGAACCCGATGACCGGTACAATGCTTTTCTTGCCATATGCAAAAAAGCCCCGTTTGGTAAGGGAAAACTATCCGGTATTGCCGTAGCGGTGAAAGACAATATCTCCACCAGAGGAATCGAGACCACCTGTGCGTCAAAGATTCTCAAAGGTTACATCCCCCCGTACGATGCCCACGCGGTTGATCTGCTCCGGCAGGCCGGTGCAGCTATCGTGGGCAAGACGAATATGGACGAGTTCGGTATGGGCACAACTACCGAAAACTCCGCGTTTGGCCCCACCCTCAATCCCTGCGATACCGGCCGTGTTCCCGGAGGATCCTCAGGGGGAAGTGCCGCAGCGGTTGCCGGCAATATGGTCCGGATGGCACTCGGGACGGATACCGGGGGTTCCATCCGCTGCCCGGCTGCATTCTGCGGCATTGTCGGCATGAAACCGACGTATGGCAGGGTTTCGCGTTACGGGCTGATCGCGTACGCAAATTCCCTCGAACAGATCGGCCCGATGGGACGGACCGTTAATGATGTATCCACCCTCCTTCAAGTGATTGCCGGCAAAGATCGTCACGATTCCACCACGTATGACAGGCCGTACACCCACACCCCAGTTGCGGAAATGAAAGGGGTAAGAATCGGCATACCTCAGGAATATTTTGGCGAAGGTGTAGATCCGAAGGTTGCCAGTGTCGTCAGATCAGCCATCAGCCGGCTCGAAGAACTCGGTGCAACCACCGTGCCATGCAGTATCCCTTCCATGAAATTCGCGCTTGCCGCCTACTATGTCACCTGTACGTGCGAGGCCAGTTCCAATCTCGCCCGGTTTGATGGGGTGCGGTATGGCCCGGGTGCAGATTCCAAGAAGTCATGGCACGAGGCCTACAAGGAAGTCCGCAGGGCTGGATTTGGTACTGAAGTGCGCCGCAGGATTATGCTGGGCACCTTTGCCCTTTCATCGGGATATTACGGAAAGTACTATGCAAAAGCACAGGTTGCACGCGAGAATGTAAAAGCCGATTTCGCCCGGATCTTCTCAGACGTTGACCTGATTGCAGGACCCACGATGCCCTCCATCGCGTTTAAGATTGGCGAGAAGAGCGATCCGCTCTCCATGTATCTTTCCGATATCCTGACCGTCCCGGCAAACCTTGCCGGCATCCCGGCCATTTCAGTACCCTGCGGAAAAGTTGATGATATGCCGGTCGGACTCCAGATCATGGGACGGCCCTTTGAAGATGAGTGTGTGATCGATGCTGCGTATGCATACGAGCAGGCGGTGAACTAAATGGGAGAAGACCAGGTGATTGTCGGGCTCGAGGTGCACTGCCAGCTGGATACGAAGAGCAAACTCTTCTGCGGCTGCTCAACCGATTATCGCGACGACGGCCCAAACACTCACGTATGCCCGGTCTGTCTCGGGCTTCCCGGTGCAATGCCTGTCCTTAACAAGCGTTCGATCGAGTATGCGATGAAAGTGGCAAAGGCACTGAATTGTACCGTTCTCCACGAATCCGAATTTTCGCGTAAGAATTATTTCTACCCTGACCTTGACAAGGCATACCAGATCACCCAGTATGACAAGCCTCTTGCCGAAGGTGGATACCTCGAGATCGAGAGTGACGAAGGTGGCGAACGGCGTATCCAGCTCACCCGTATCCACGTCGAAGAGGACCCGGGCAGGCTCGTCCACATGGGTAATGCCGAGCGGGGCAAGTATTCGCTCGTGGATTACAACCGTGCCGGCATCCCGTTGATCGAGATCGTATCAGAACCGGATATGCGTTCTCCCAAAGAGGCACGGAAATTTTTGAACAAACTCCGTGCAACGCTTGAGTACCTCAGCGTCTTTGACAGCGACAAAGAAGGATCGCTGCGGGTGGATGCAAACATCTCGATCAAAGGAAACGAGCGGGTGGAAGTCAAGAATATCACCTCGTATAAAGGGGTAGAAAAGGCCCTTACCTATGAAGTCACCCGGCAGAAGAACCTGATACGGCGGGGCCAGCGGATCGAACGCGAGACCCGGCACTTTATCGAATCAACCGGGATCACACAATCGTCGCGATCAAAAGAACAGGAACACGACTACCGCTATTTCCCGGAACCTGACCTTCGCCCCCTGCATGTACAGTCATGGGTGGCAGGTATTGTGCTGCCGGAACTTCCCGATGCCCGCCGGGAACGGTTCATTGCACAGTATGGCTGTTCATTGAACCACGCCCGCACCCTGACCGGTGAACTCAAACTTGCAAACTTCTTTGAAAAAGTCGTGGCCGCAGATCCAAAAGGGCTCTCAACCCTTGCCGCCACATGGATTGCTGACACCCTGATCGGTGAGTTGAATTACCGCAGCATGACCCTTGACCGCGTGGATGCTACTGGATTTTCTGAATTTATGGGAATCCTGAAGAGGGGCACCATCACGGACAAGAGCGGTATTGAGGTCCTCCGGGTTATGCTCGACCAATACCTGAAAAACGAACCGATGGAGACTCCTGCTGCAATCATCTCGCGCCTGAACCTGACAAAAACAACTGGTGATAACAGTGCAATTACCAATGCAATTGAAGAAGCAATAACAGAAAATCCCAGGGCACTTGAGGATTACCGGGCAGGAAAAAACGGGGCGCTCAACTTCCTTGTCGGGCAGGTCATGAAAAAGACAAGAGGCAAAGCAGATCCCGGCGAATTGAACCGGCTCCTCACTGAAGCCTTAGCCAAGCGGGAGGCGTAATCACCGTGCACCTGATCGTTGCTGAAAAGAACATATCCGCACGCCGTATTGCAGAGATCCTCGGGCATGGAAAAAAGATTGCCGAAAACAAGGATGCCGGTGTGTCGACCTACAGTTTTGGCGATACGACGACGGTAGGGTTGCGGGGACATGTGGTCGAGATCGACTTCGTACCGGGATACAGCAACTGGCGGAGTGAAGAATATAAACCCCGAAGCCTGATCGATGCAAAAACCATCAAGATCCCCACCGAACGAAAGATCGTCTCGCTCCTCCAGAAACTGGCAAGAAAAGCAGATCGCGTCACCATTGCAACGGATTTTGATACCGAAGGGGAGCTGATTGGGAAGGAAGCATTCGAACTGGTCCGGGCGGTCAACCCAAAGGTAATCGTAGACCGGGCTCGTTTCTCCGCGATCACATCGCAGGAACTTTCGCATGCCTTCTCCCACACCACGGAACTCGATTTTGCCCTTGCCGCGGCAGGAGAAGCACGACAGTCCATTGATCTCATGTGGGGCGCAGCGTTAACCCGGTTCATCTCGCTCGCTGCACGACGTGGAGGGCAGAACATTCTGTCAGTGGGCCGGGTGCAGAGCCCGACATTGACCATGATCGTGGACAGGGAAAAAGAGATAGAAGCATTTGTCCCTGAGAAGTACTGGCAGATCTCGCTCCTGACAGAAAAGAGCGGTGAGGTCGTTGAAACCCGGCATACCCACGGGCGGTTCCATGAAAAAGCCGAAGCGCAACTCGCCCATGACCGGACAAAAGCACCCCTCGTGGTCACTGATATAAAAACCGGTACCAAGCAGGACCGGGCACCTTCGCCATTTGATACCACCAGTTACATCGTAGCAGCGGCACGCCTTGGGTTTTCCGCAGCCAATGCAATGCGGATCGCCGAAGACCTGTATATGAACGGGTACATCTCCTACCCGAGGACGGACAATACGGTCTATCCCCCGTCCCTGGACCTGGATGGAATATTAAAGGATATCCGGAACTCCCCGTTCAGAAAAGAGGTGGAATGGACCATGGCAAACCGCCGGGCTGTCCCGACACGGGGGAAGAAATCCTCCACTGATCACCCCCCGATCCACCCGGCCGGCCCGGCCACCCGCGAAGCGATAGGCGACGACGCATTCCGGATCTACGAACTGGTGCTCCGCCGCTTCCTTGCAACACTCTCGCCCGATGCGCAGTGGAAGACGTTAAAGATCCTCTTTGCCGCTGGTGGGGAAGAGTACACGGCAACCGGGGGGCAACTCCTCGAACCCGGCTGGCATACCGTCTACCCGTTCAGCGAGGCAAAAGAGATGATCCTTCCGGCGTTTGTGACCGGAGAGCATCTCCCGATCAAAAAAGTTGCACTTGATGAGAAAGAGACACAGCCTCCCGCACGGTTCACGCAGAGCAAGCTTATCCAGATGATGGAAGAACTTGGCCTTGGCACCAAGAGTACCCGCCACGAAGTGATTGCAAAACTCGTGTCGCGCAAGTACGTGGAAGGCACTCCCCTGCGTCCCACGCTTGTAGGCCGGGCTGTCATCGAATCCCTGGAACAGCATGCGGATATGATCATAAAACCCGACATGACCCAGACGCTCGAATCCCACATGCAGCAGATAAAAGAGAGCACCCGGACGCGGGAAGATGTGATCAAGGAATCCCAGATGATGCTCCACCGGGCATTTGATCAGCTGGAGGCAAATGAGCAGGTGATTGGTGATGATATCCGGGGAAGGACAGCAGAAGAGATGAACCTGGGAAAATGTCCGGTCTGCGGGGGCACTATTGCGATCAAGCACATGCGGGGCAATTCGCAGTTCATCGGCTGTTCCCGGTATCCTGATTGTACCTTCAATATCGGTCTTCCCAATGCGCAGTGGGGCTTTGCAGTACGCACTGATGAGATATGCGAAAAGCACATGCTCAACTTCGTCCGGCTCGTCCGAAAGGGTGCCCGCCCGTGGGATATCGGCTGCCCGCTCTGCCACCAGATCACCTCCAACAAGGAATCACTGGCCGAGATCCCATCCATGACTGATGTGCTTGCATCGAAGATCCAGGCAAAGCACGTCTACACGGTAGCTGAGATAGCACGCAGTACTCCCGAGCAGATGGCAAAAAGGCTCGACATATCAATGGATGCAGCACAACAACTCATCAGCGATGCCGGATCCGTACTTGAAAAACTGCGCCGACGGTCCGAATGCCGAAAATTCCTGCGTGAGCGCATTATACCCAGGAAAGGACGCAGCTCGGCAAAGATCCTCACGGCATTAAAAGATCTCGGAATCACCGAGCTGTTCGGCCTTGCCCACACCGATGCTGCAACATTAAAGAAAGCCGGGGTGAGTGAAGCAGAATCTGAACAGATCCTCACCGAAGCAAAGCTCATGTATTACGGGCAGGTGCTCAAAGACATTGGCATCCCCGCAGTCAGCTTAAAAAAATACCTTTCAGCGGGAATAATAACGCCGGAGATGTTCTGTGAACGCACTCCTGAAGCCCTGAGTAAACTCGCAGGGGTGTCACCCGCTACCGTGCAACGACATGTGGATCTGGTCTGCACATTCTTAAACAAACCACAGCCCAAAAAGATACCGAAACTCAAGATAGAAAAAGGGAAAAAAGAGCTGCTTGCGATCCGGGGGATCACCGATTCCGTTGTTGAAAAACTCCTGATGGCAGGAATCACGAATACTGCAACCCTGCTTTCAGCAGATGCCGGTACCATTGCGGCTGCTACTGGCATAACGGTTCAGAAAATAAAGGATTTTCAGGCTGCAATCCAGAAAAGGAAGGATACAGCGATTATCCAGATCTGATTATTAACCTATTTTTTTAAGGCAAGTTCGATGGCTACGCGAAGATCATTATCATCGAAAGGTTTGATAATGAATCCATCGGGTTTTGTCGCTTTGGCCCGCTCAAGCGTAGCCCCATCCGAATGGGAAGTAACATAGACAATGGGTATGTTGGATCCTTTTTTTATCATCATTGCCGTTTCGATACCGTCAATATTTCCCTGGATGTTGATGTCCATTAGGACGAGATCCGGCTTGTGTTTCGCCACGAGTTCCAGGGCTTCCCCTGCATAGGTGGCCCGACCGCAGACGGTATAACCAAGATTCTTTAACCGCCAGTCTGCCACTTTGGCAATGATATCATCATCTTCAACAATAAGGATTTTTTCACCTGACATGAAATCCCACTTCCAATATATAATGAAGAGAGCATCTGCCTGATATGCTTACCGCCTGTTTAATCGCGGGTAAACCGCCAGGTACCGTTCGGGATACGGATCTCAAACCGGGCTCCTTTCTTAAAAATCCCGTTCTCTTCAATGGTTATTCCGGTTATTGCTAAAATTTCTGCGGTCAGGAACAGACCCATGCCGGTATTCTTTCCCACACCCCGTTTAAAGATCTCGCTTTTCTGCCCTGCTTCAACGCCCACACCATCATCCTCAAAAACAAGCGAGAGACCCTTATCGGAAATATGAGGATATATCGAGATCGTAGTGAGATTTATTCCATACCTTACCGCATTCTCCACAAGGTTATAAAACACTTTTTCCAGTAACGGATCCGCATAGATCTCTATCTTTTCGAATTCTACGGAAAAGACAATCCCGGATTTTTGAAAATTCTGCAATACCTTGTTGAGAATGACATCAACGTTCTGCCATTGGGGCAGGTGAACACCGACTTCCTGGTACTCCCTGGTAAACGTAATATGGCGCTGGATAACCCGGGTAAGATCCCTGATATCATTGAGCAGCTGCTCCCGTTCTTCAAGAGAATTCGTTGCTTTTGCCATATCCACGCACCCGAGTAATCCGGTAATCGTGTTGAGGATATCATGCCGGGTGATCTGGTTCATCAGGTTCAGCTTTTTATTGGCGATATCGATCGCATCTTCAACACGCTTGCGTTCCGTAACATCACGCAGGATCCCATAAATCCCAACCGGCTTTCCTGATATATCAAGCCGAAGGGTACTTTTTTCCTCGAACCAGTAAGTTGTGCCCCATTTGTCCACGAGCCTGAACTGGGAAACGAACTGGGCATTCTTTTCCAGATCACGGGACATATTGTTTTCTACCCGGTTGATATCCGCGGGATGGATAAGAATACGAAGCGATTTCCCGATCACCTCTTCTACAAGGAAACCATATTTATTGACCTGCGGTGAGACAAAGGTAATAATCCCGTCCATATCTGTGGAAAAGAGGATGTCAGAGGTATTTTCCGTGAGCGCCCGGTATTTCTCCTCATTCTCTTTAAGTGCATCTCTGGTCTTATTTTGCTCGGTAACATCCGTGATCGTGCCAACCCACCCGTGAAATTTGCCTTCCTTATCGATGAGGGGGACGGTCTGGCCAAAAAGCCAGTAGGTAGTTCCATCCGGGTGTATATACCGGGTTTCAACTCTGCTCGTTTTTTGTTCTCTGATCGATTCGCCAATCTCCTCAAGCACGCGAATGCGCTCTTCCTGCGGAAGTATGTCTACCCAGTTCGTTCCCCGGATCTTTTCAAACGTGATTCCGGTGATTTTCGAGAATGTCTCGTTGACAAAGGTGACATGCCCGGAAGAGTTCAGCCGGAACACACCCACCGGAGATGCCTGCAGGATACAGGTAAGCAGTTTTGTGCTTTCCTCAAGTTGTTCCCCAAGCCTTGTTAGTTCGGTGACATCGACAACAATTCCACGGAAACCGGTAACCTTTCCTTCCTTTTTAATAGGTGACGTCGAGATGATTTCTTCCAGGAAGGTCCCATCGGGTCGTTGTATAGTGTAGACTTCTCCAAGGGAAGGTGAGCCCGCCGTAACTGCTTCAAGTTCGCGTTTCATCTGTTCAATATTTTCATGAGATAAAAAACCGCTGATATTGATTCCCTGTTCGATCATCTTCTCGGTAATCCTGAATTGTTCGGCACCCGCTTTATTGATATAAAGGAGATTTCCTTCTGTATCTATCTCAAAAATGATCTGGGGGAGAAGTTCAGCAAGTTCACGGAACCGTGTTTCACTGACCTGTACCTTATGACGAACGGTATCGATGGTATCCAGCATCCGGTTAATTTCCCAGGCAAGACCAGAGAACTCATCCTCACCTCCGATTTCCACCCGATCTGATTTTCGGGTTCTGTTGCCGATGTCATGCACTTGCATGACCAGTCTATTCAGCCGGCAGAGTACCAGCTTGTCAAGCAGGAACATGACAAACAGACCAAACACCAGGCCGGCGATGAGGATAATCCCGATGAACCGAAACGTAGTCAACAAACCCTGCTGGTAGATACTGCGGGGATCGCTGATCCCGAGGATAAGGGCATCCCTGCCATAAATATCCTTAAGGAGCGCGTAACCTACGATGGTGTTCCGGTCAATCAGCTGGATTATCCCCTTATCTCCAGATTTTTGCTCCTGAAGATTGTGCAACAAGTCAGGGGGGAGTGCCGGGTCATCCACCCGGAAAAACGTGAGCGAGGGACGGGTAAGCCGGGCCAACCGGTTCACTTCTTCGCTGTCAATATAGCGTCCCATAATCACCACACCCTGGGGTTCTCCGGAAAAATCAGTTCTGACTATCGGGCGGGATACGATGATCATCGGGTGATCGGCGAGTAGTATAAGACCCTGGGTCGCTCCCCGGGGATCTGAAAGATCTAAAAGAGGTTTTTTCGGGCCAAGCTGATCCACAAGATCATCCGGAACCGTTACCATCATCCGGCTACTGAAATTATATGCACCGGAATAGAGGATATCACCATTCCGGTTTGTAATAATGATAACATTTACCCGGAGATTATTGAAGGTGTCAGGAGCAAGGTTGGTAATAATGAAATCGGGTTTCGTTCCTTTTACAAAGTTATAAGAGTCATCCCACGGCCCCCAGTCAGAAACTATTGTAGACAGGGAATTGGTTTCATCATCAATTCTCGTTACAGCCTGCTGAAGATCTTTTGCTGTGTACTGCTGTTCGAGATCGGCGTAACTGGATAATATTACGATAGAGGAGAAAACACAGACCAGCGTCATGAGGATAATCAGTAATGCAATAAAAATAAGCGCGGTTTTTTGCTGGAGTTTCATAAGGATCGCTTGGTATGTTCCTCCTTTCTGCTGAACAGTTAAATATTATGCTATTACGAAGGGGGTAAAACCGGTGCAAAGAACGTGCGCGTGCTGATTACCTTATATTCGCCATCAAAAGAATTCCATTCTGTTTATGGGGAAGCAGAACCAATAGTGTCTGGTTTATGATGAAGTGGAAAGACTGGGTGCATGTGACCAAACTGGATCCTGACAAACAGCTAAAGCCGGGCGACATAGAAGCCATCGCTGCAAGCGGTACCGATGCCCTCATGCTCTCGGGCACCCTCAATGTAACAAAGGAGAACCTTGCTGCGTTACAAAAACAGGTAAAGGCATATGACCTCCCTCTCGTGATGGAGCCGGCGGGACCGGAGGCGGTACTCGTGCAGGGGGTCGACTATGTTTTTGTTCCCAGCGTCCTTAACTCAATGGATGTACAGTGGATTGTAGGTAAACATCGTGCATGGGTACAGCAGCAGAAAAGTCATATCCCGTGGGATGCGGTTGTTCCTGAAGCGTATATTGTACTTAACCCGAACTCATCGGTAGGGAAGGTCACTAAAGCGGTCTGCGATCTGAATGCAGAAGAAGTCGCTGCCTACGCTGCTGTCGCCGATCACTACTTCCATTTCCCGATTATCTATATCGAATACAGCGGGATGTATGGTGATCCGGCTGTTGTTAAGGCGGTATCAGAATCTCTTGACAAATCCCTCCTTTACTATGGGGGAGGGATCAACTCTGCTGATAAGGCTGCACAGATGAGCAAATATGCAGATACAATTGTTGTCGGCAATGCAGTCTACGATCAGGGTGCAGCGGTTTTGAAAGCAACCGTTGATGCAATCCAGTAATTTTTTTTATGCCCGAAATTGATATCGTCCTTGTCGAGCCCATCTACGAAGGCAATGTGGGATTTGCTGCACGGGTGATGAAGAATTTCGGGTTTCACCGGCTTGTACTCATCAATCCCTGCAAACTGGGGAACGAAGCAGATGCCCGGGCATCCCATGCCTGGGACGTGCTTCACAGCGCAGAAGTCTGCACGATCGAAGACGTGTTTGCCCGGAGCAACATCGTTATCGCTGCTACCGGCACCGTGAGCAAATCGGTCTGCCGCGCCATGCGGATGCCGTTTTATTCACCCAAAGAGATCCGTGAACGAATAAAGGATACTGACGGGCGCATCTCGATCCTCTTCGGGCGGGAGAACTGGGGGCTCAATAACGAAGAGGTGAAACGCAGCGATATGATCTGCACAATCCCGACTGCTGAGGAGTACCCGATCCTCAATCTCTCGCATGCCGTCGGCGTTGTCTGCTATGAGCTTGCAAACATGCCGCTGCCCAGCATAACTCTTTGTCCAGCAAACGACATGGCGCACCTGTACCAGCACATTGACCGGTATTTAGACGAAATTCATCATCCCGAGTTCAAGCGGGAGAACACTATGATCCTTATCCGGCGGATTCTCGGGCGGACGAACCTGACGATTCGCGAAGCAAGCACCCTGCACGGGCTGCTCCGCAGGAGCGAATGGCATATCGATCCGTCACTACTGGACCGGGATAAGACGGGAAGGCAGAATCTTGAGGATGATGAGTAGGAGGCGTATGCATCCTTCGATTTCCCTATACGGTTTTAGAATGGAACAGGACACCTGCAAATAATGCTCACTGCTGAATTCACCAAAAACGGAAAAAATCACCGTTACTAACGATTTTAATACACGTAACATCCAGCGCAGAACCCCTTATGACCGATCAACTCCCATCATATCACCACTATGATCCTTGTGGACTGGCAGCTTCTTGACCGCATAAGCAGGGGCTTTATCCGGATTGAACCGTACGATCCTTCCCTCGTACAGCCCAACTCGGTTGATATCCGGCTCGGTAACCATTTTGTCTGGTACAAGCCGGGCACAGCAGTGATTGACCCGTATAACCAGGACAGTGTCACGTCCGATGTGGAAGAGGTGCACGCAGACTCGTTCATCCTCAATCCCGGGCAGTTCATTCTCGCCGAGACGCTGGAGACTATCGAACTTCCCGATAACATCGTAGCAACGATTGAAGGAAAATCAAGCATCGCCCGGCTTGGCGTAACCCTCCACCAGACCGGCGGCTGGATTGATGCCGGGTTCCGGGGCACCATCACGCTTGAGATGGCAAACGTGAATGCCCGCCCGGTGAAAGTGTATGCTGGTATGCCCATCGGGCAGCTCGTCTTTTACACCACGGAGCGGGCAACCAACCCGTACTTCAAAAAGGGCGATGCGAAATATCTCGACCAGCGACAGGCAACCCTCTCGCGGTACCATGAGAACCGGAAAAAATGATCAGGTTATTGGATTGACAGGGCAGGGGAATGGACTGGGACAGTTCCCTTCCAGAATTGATCCTGAATCGTCACCGGTTTTTTCATCCCGGTAAAACGGTGCAGGGTTAAGCACTATAAATACCATAAAAACCCATTTTATACGGATGATCATACCAGATCGGAGATGAATTAATGCGACTTCTTCTCATTCATTCTGACTATATCGAATACGAAGCTAAAAAGAAGACAAAGATGGCGGAAGAGTGCACGGTTCTTTCAGACAGGGAAGAAGAGGCACTCACCGTTTTCTGCGCCGTGGAATCGATCGATGAGGAAGACCTTGAAGGCGTGATCCTGCAGGCAATCGCAGAAGTGAAAAAGACTGCCGGGCAGGTCAACGTCAACAAGATCGTAGTGTACCCGTACGCCCACCTTTCAAGCGACCTTGCATCACCGGACACAGCGGTTGCAACGCTGAATGCCCTCAAGACGGGACTTGAAGCGGAAGGATTTGCCGTCAAGCGTGCACCCTTCGGCTGGTACAAATCGTTCAAGCTTTCCTGCAAGGGACACCCGCTCTCCGAGCTCTCCAAAACGATCGTGCCCGGTGAAGAGGGTGCTGTTAAGAAGGAAAAGAAGGAAGTCACCCACGACTGGTTTGTGCTGACTCCTGACGGGAAGCAGCACGACTATAAGGAGTTCCTCGACAACTCAGCGTTCGGCTGCCTCGTAAAAAAGGAGCTCGGTGTTGCAGTGCCAACCGGCGGCGAACCTGCTCACGTTGACCTGATGCGTTCCAAGGAGCTCGTGGACTACGAGCCCGCCAGCGATGTCGGGTGCCTGCGCTGGATGCCAAAAGGCAAGATCGTCCGCGACCTGATCGCTGACTACGTGCTCAGGCTTGTTCTCGAATACGGCGGCACGCCCGTTGAGACCCCGGTTATGTACGATCTCGGGGACCGGGCGATCTATGAGCATGCCGAGAAGTTCGGCGAGCGCCAGTACCGGTTCAAGTCAAACAACCGGAACATGATGCTGCGGTTTGCGGCCTGCTTTGGCATGTTCTCGATCATGCGCGACATGCACATCTCGCCCCACAACCTGCCCATGAAGATGTACGAGCTCTCCACCTACTCGTTCCGGCACGAGCAGAAGGGCGAAGTAATCGGGCTTAAACGCCTGCGGGCATTTACCATGCCCGACATGCACTCGCTCTGCACGGATATGCCCGAGGCACTGAAGTGCTTTGAAGAGCAGCTTGCCATGGGATGGCAGACCGGTCGCGATTTCGAGACAAAACTCGTTGCCGCATTCCGGTGCACGAAGGACTTCTACGCCCAGCACGAGGCATGGGTCAAGAAGATCGTCAAAGAATCGGACTGCCCGATGCTTATCGAGATCCTATCAGACCGGGTCCATTACTGGGTTGCAAAGATCGATCTCGCTGCTATCGACGGCCAGATGCGCCCGATCGAGAACCCGACCGTCCAGATCGATGTCGAGAGCTCGACCCGGTTCAACATCAAGTACCACAAAGAAGACGGCACCGTTGTCCACCCCCCCATCCTCCACTGCTCGCCAACGGGCAGTGTCGAGCGCGTCATCTGTGCGATCCTTGAAAACATCTCCACCCAGCAGGTTCCCACATTACCTACCTGGCTCTCACCTGCACAGGTGCGGGTGATACCGGTTACCGAACGTCACACAGCATTTGCAGAGGAAGTCTGTACTGCTATCAATGCCGCACAGGTCCGGTGCGATATGGATGACCGGGAAGAGAGCGTAGGAAAGAAAGTCCGCGAAGCCGGCATGGACTGGGTCCCCTACGTGATTGTTGTCGGCGACGAAGAAGTCGCAAGCCATAACTTAACCGTCACGGTACGGAAGAAGTCACAGCCCAACAAGCCGTTCAAGGAGCAGCTTTCCGTAGACGCACTCATCGCAGCAGTGCACAAGGATACCGAGGGCATGCCGTTCCGCCCGCTCTACACCCCGCGCAGACTTTCCAAGAAAGCGCGGTATATCTGAAACCTTTTTTACGCGTCGTGTGCTTTTACCGCAACATTACGGCTTTTTGGGAGATGGATGGTAAAGGTGCTCCCCAGGTTCACGATACTGTCCACACTGATGTAACCGCCATGCATCTGGACGTATTTTTTTGCAATGGATAACGAGAGTCCGATCCGATCGTTTTTCCTGCTGATCGTGCCGGGATCCGGAAGATGGAACGGTTCAAAGATCTCATCGAGCTGGGTATTGGTGATACCAATGCCATTGTCCTGGATCGCTACCCGGTGCATCTTGTCGGAAGGATTTGACAGGTACGATATACGGATCTTTCTTGGAGGTTTTGAATAATTCACTGCATTCGAGAGCATGGAATCGATCACGGTCGATATTTTACCGGCATCCGCTTCGAACGTGAGATTGTGGGGGATATCTACCGTTATTTCGGCTTTTGTTGCATATCCTCCCGCATCGATGATCGACTGGATCATCTCATCGGGAGAAAAAACCGAGTACTTCAACGGGATCTTTCCTGCATCAAGTACAGAGAGTTCGGTTGCCTGCTGGTAACGGGTATAGTTTTCTGCAGCAACCTGCTCAGCCAACTTGCGCTTGTTGATATCGATCACCGAGCAGCTCACCTGGTTGTCGCTGACCCGTCGCCATGAGAGATTTACCCAGAGCGGATCCTGATTTTTGGAAAGAAACTGGGTTTCGAAATTATCCACATCTTCGCTCGAACCTAAGTACTCAAAGAATTTGCGCTGTTCTTCTTTGGAAATAAATAACTGGGGGAGCGTCATGCCTGCAAATTCTTCATGAGTGTAGCCCAGCATCTGCGACAGGTAATTGTTGGTCATACGGATTGCAAAGCTGTTCTGGTCAAACAGGACAATTCCCAGAAGTGAAGTATCAAAGATGCTCCGGTAGCGTGCTTCGCTCCGGTTAACTTTTTCGGTAAAATGTGCAACCACAGCCGCAATACAAATAAAAAGAACGGCCTGTCCGGTGGTGTAGATTAAAAGACCAGTATCGGGGAAAAGGTAATCATAGGCCAGTACCTCGTACGCAACAGCACAAATTCCTGCAAGGATTAATCCCCGTTTTTGATAGAAATAGGTGGCATAGAGAATAGGGAAGTAAAACAGCTGTGCGTAGATGGTTCCGATGTTTGCCCGGAGGGATACCGCAGTGATTACAATACAGCTGATGGTTAAGGATAAGATGACAATCAGGCGCACTAGGTCAGTATGTGAAATGTTGATACGGGAAACAGGAGCATACTGAACCATGGATATTTTCGATCTTGATTGTATGAGAAGATAAAGGTACCACGTTTGTGGGAAAATATCCCCCGTAGCCGGAAAATACCCTGCCGGTGCTAATCGATTTTCAATCAGCTATTAACAAATTATCCGTAGATGATTTTCCCCATCGAAAACAGGGGGATAAAGAAAAAATGTGCAGTTGTTCTTATATGCAGAGCGGGGAGAGTTTTTCAATCACGCGTTCCACCTGCTGTACAGATGTGCCGATGTATGTGTCCGGGTTGAGGAGCGCAGTGATATCACTTTTCGAACAGTAACGCACGATTTCAGGGTCAGCTCCCAGCACATCAGCAAGGGGCCGGTTCTCGGCAAGCGCCTGCATGCTTGCCATCCGGATCCGTTCGTGGGAATCCTGGCGGTTCATACCCTTCTTCGTCAGTTCGATCATGACCGACTCGGCCATGTTGATCCCGTGGAGGAACCCTAAGTTCCTGCGGATTCCCGCCCGGTTGATCACCAGGCCATCAAGAACAACAATCATGAGCCTCAGGCAGTGGTCGGTGAGGATTGATGCCTCGGGAAAGAGCACCCGCTCGCAGGATGAATTCGTGAGATCGCGCTCGTCCCAGAGGGTGTTGTTCTGGAGGGCGGGTTCAACAGCTGACCTGATGATTCTGGCAAGACCGCAGACCTGTTCGCTCTTGATGGGGTTGCGCTTGTGCGGCATCGTGGAGGAGCCAACCTGTTTTGCCCCGAACGCTTCCTCGACCTCGCCGATCTCGGTCCGCTGGAGCGAGCGGACCTCTACACCAATTTTGTCGAGCGTTGTTGCGACACCTGCACAGAACATGAAGTACTCTGCATACCGGTCGCGGGAGATCACCTGGCTTGAGACGTCCACCGAACTCATACCGAGATACTCCATCATGCTTGCCTGCACTTCCATCCCTTTCGGCCCGAGCGCTGCCTGCGTGCCTACCGCACCGGTCATCTGCCCGACCACGACCCGGGGACGCATCTGTTCGAGGCGCTCGATATGCCGTCCGACCTCACTTGCCCAGATGGCAAACCGGAGGCCATAGGTTGTCGGCACTCCGTGCTGCCCGTGGGTCCTGCCGATGCAGACCAAAGACTTTGTCTCAGCCGATCGCCTGAGGAGCACTCCTAACAGCTGGCGGAGTTTCTTGTCGATCAGGTCAAGTGTCTGGCCAAGCTGGAGCCCGGTTGCAGTGTCAAGGAGGTCATTGCTTGTGGCACCGTAGTGCACCCAGCGCCCGGACTCTCCCGATACTTCTGATATTGCTTTGACGATTGCCATCATGTCGTGGCTGATCTCCAGCTCGATTGCCTTTGCCCGTTCGAGCGAGGCATTGTGCGCTTTCTCGCTGATCTCGACTGCTGCTGCTGCCGGGATCATGCCGTGGTGTGCTTCAGCCTTTGCAAGCGCAACTTCAGCGCTGACAATGCAGGAAAAACGGTTCTTCTCACTCCAGATGGCACGCATCTCTTTTGTGCCGTAGCGCTCCTCGATGGGGTGGACTGCCATGGGTAGAAATGGGATGTTTTGGGATATAGTGGTTGGGGGGAGAGAAGATACATGACTCACCCTTCCCATCCTTCCAGCACAACCCTCGTCTTATCCAAAACCCAAGATCTTCCCCCGGAAAAAAAGACCCGCATATTCGCATTCCGGCAGGGTTTCGGAGGGTCGGATGGGGGAAACCACGTGGCGAAAAAGGCCTCGATTTCAGGGCACCTGGCGGGCGTTGGAAGAGGGCGTTTCCGCCGTTAGTTTGGCAAACATGGCGTGAAACAGACGTATTTTCCACAGGAACCGAAACGGCGGGATTATCGGAGTTTTCCGGGATTGATTAACGTGCAGTAATGTATAAACGGAGCCTGAAACGGACTTATTTGCGCTCAGGGTTCTGACCTCCTTATTCCAAGTGTCGCTTGACAGACACTGCATGAGCCTAAAAATCGTGCTCTTCAAACACAATGATGGGGGTTGAGACCCCCATACCCCATTAAGGATGAATGCCGCCGCCCCCGATGGGGCGCCCCCGCGGCGGATCAGGGCTGCCTCACACGAGCGGAAACAGTAATGATGTGACATCGCTCAGCTCAGGGCCCGTGAGGCCTTGTCAGGTGCCGACGGAGAGGGGGTGGGTGGTGAAGTGAGCGTATCTCTTTCGTTATCAAAATTAAAACCACGATATCAAAAAAAATTGCATTATATAATTTACACGGACAATAGTTACAGAAGGATGCTTGCAAATCTCATCGAACTGGTAGTTCACCCGGATGCATTTTTCGAGCGAATTTCAAAGGAGGAAATCAACCTGATCCCACCCCTCCTAATAGTTGGGACGGGGATTTTATTATTAATAATTGGAAAGACAATCCCGGTTGTCTGGATCTCGCTCAATTCATCATTTCTGCAAAATCACAGCTTTGCTGAGATATTTGGGAGTTTGATATTATGCCACGCTCTCTCTCCCATTGTCGTATTAGGTATCATTTCTCTGGGCACATTTGTCATATCCCGCGGACTTAACGGAAAAGGATCGCTGACCGCAAACATCCAGAATATTGGGTACGGCATGATACCATGGACATTTTACATTCTCGGTTCGCTGGTTTTCAGTAGTATTATTTTTCTTGTCTTTCACGCATGGCCTGGCCCCCCCAATTCACCGGAAGCGGCGATGGTATTATTCTGGATAGCCGCTCTCATTGGTCTTGTTGTTTTTTTCTGGGAATGGTATCTCTGGATTCTTGCAGTCAGGCACACACACGCATTCACGATCCGGAAAGCAGCGGCGGTAACAATTGTACCGGTTGCGATGGGAATTTGGCTGACCATCCCGGTTCAGGCATGGCTCGATACGATCTGGATGGTCATCTTTGGGATCTGAATCGACAGCATCCTCATTTCTTCACCTTCGCCCCGCATCCCCACACCCATAAAACCCTTCAGCGCCAACACTGATCCCAATGGACAGCATCGACACCTACTTCCCGTACAGCGAATACCGCCCGGGCCAGCGCCACATGCTCGAAATCGCAGCGCAGGTTGCCCGGGAGGGCGGGATCGCCATGATCGATGCCCCCACCGGCAGCGGGAAATCGAGTGTCGTTGCTTCTCTCCTTGCCGAGCGGAACAAGAAGAAGATCGTGATCGCGGTGCGGACCGTCAGCCAGCTCACCACGTTCATCCGCGAACTCGAACTGGTGCGAAAAAAAGCGCCACACTTAAAAACAGTGTACCTTGTCGGCAAGAAGAGCATGTGCCCGCTCGGAGGCGAGGGGGACATCTATCGCAAATGCGAAGGAGTCAAGGCCTTCTCCTCCTCGCTCATGCGGGACCGTGCAGACAAGGGGGCGCTTGTCCCCGCCAAAGACCCGTTCATCATCCAGCAGATCCGCAAAATGGACAAAGAGCACCCGCTCCTCTGCCCGTATTATATCGCGAGCAAGCAGTTTGTACCAGCAGAGACCATGGGGGTCAAGATGGTGGCCTCAACCGAACTCCGGGCCAAGGCCGACCGGGTTATCTCGCACCCGGTGCCCCCGCGGGAACTTGGTGAATTTTCCGGAGCCTGCTGCCCGTACGAGCTGATGATGCAGGCAGCCCGTAACACCGATGTGGTCATCCTCAACTATCACCACCTCTTTGACCGGGACATCCGCGAGCAGCTCTACGCGAACCTCGGGGTGGAACCGCAGGATGTCCTGCTCCTCATCGATGAGGCGCACAACTGCGGGGATGTGATCACCGGTATCGAGAGCGTGACCTTAGAGGAGCACGATCTCGAACAGGCGTCCCGCGAACTCTCCGGTATGCGCAAGCGACACAAGGGAGCTGAGGCGGTTCAGCATGTACTGCCCCGGCTTACCGAATTCATACGGGGTCTTGCCAATTCTGTGGAAGCCGAAGACTGGTTTGATCCATCGATCTTCGACCGGATGATTGTCCGGGAATCCCTCTATAAAGAGATGGATGAGATCGTCGATGACCTGATGGGTTTATCCGAAACCATGCGGGAGAAGAACCAGCAGGCCGGGGAATTCAGGGAAACCGCTATCGAACGGCTGACTGAATTTATGGTCCGGCTCTCCCATTCCTCAACAGACCCGGCCTACCTCACGGTATACCGGAAAACGGAAGTGGGAATCACTCTCGAAGTGCGCAACATCGATCCGGCCGCCTCGCTCTCTGAAGTCTGCGGTTCCCACTCCTGCTGTATCCTGATCTCCGGCACTCTCTCCCCTGTCAACAGTTTCCGCCGTTACTATTTCGGCGATGCAAAGGTGACCACGCTCTCGCTGCCCAATGCGTTCCCCAAAGAGAACCGGCTGATTGCCTGTGCCAGCGACATCACAACGGCGTTCTCCATGCGGCAGAACAAGGACAATACCTCCCGCGTAAGTGACTATATCAAAGCATTCAGTGCACTCAAAGGAAACCGGGCCTGTTATTTTCCCAGTTACCAGATCCTCGAATCATTTGCAAGCCTCGCTGTCCCGCACCTCCGGGGAAAAAAGATCTATATCGAACCCCGCGATGCAGCCAACGCGGCCGCTGCCCTCACAGAATTCCTCTCGCTGCCTGCACGGGGACAATCCGGTATCATGTTTGCCGTCTGCGGTGGAAAATGGAGCGAGGGACTTGATTACCGGGGCGAGATGCTGAACGGTGCGATGGTGATCGGCCTCCCCCTTGCCCCGTTCAACCGGGTCAGGAAGATGACCATAGAATACTTCCGGCACAAATTTGGCGATGAAGGAGAGTTCCTCTGCTACACCCTGCCGGCAGTCAACCGCTCCCTGCAGGCACTTGGCCGGGTGTTACGCACGCCGGAAGATCGCGGTGTGCTGGTGCTGGGGGAGAAACGTTTCCTTGAACGACGGGTGCGCCACGCACTTCCCGGCTGGTTACAGGAAGAGATGATCGAATGCGATGTTGTGCGGTTCCGTGAGTTGATGGGAACATGGAAGTCGTAAGCGGTTCGTGCCGTTTCGGGTTGTGGTATGTCCAGGTCTGGTGGAACGATACTGCGGTGCACCGCGTACGTTTTTCCACAACCGCACTTGAAGGGGATGTCCCTCCACTTATCAGGAAATACTGCGGGGGACAAAGAGTTGATTGTTCGGTCCTTGACAGCGTTGCTCTCCACAATGATACCGTATACAGCCGGATATACAAGGAAGTGCGGGAGGTTCCCTATGGAAAGACTAAAACGTACGGGGAAATAGCAGAAAACGTAGGCACAGCGCCGAGAGTGGTCGGGCAGGCTATGGCCCGTAATCCCACACCGTTGATCATCCCCTGCCACCGCATTGTTGCAGTACATGGCATCGGAGGATTTTCCCCGTCAGTAGAGATCAAGGAAGCGTTGCTTGCAATGGAAACAAAAACTCAGCGTAAAATACTACTGGGTAAAAAGCCAAGATAATTAAGGAGAGGCAATTACCTTACAATGGAGAGCCGGATTTGAGATCAGCAGTGATTCTTGTTGGAGGAGAAGCACGACGTGCAAATGGCCAGGAGAAATATTTCTTCATGTACATGGGAAAGACGTTTATCGAACGGCTGATCGACACTCTCTCGCAGGTTGTAGACGAGATCATCCTTGTTGCACGGGATCCCGAGCAATGCAAACGATTCAACGGGATTGAAGGGGTACGGTGCATCACCGATATCCGAACCGGTACCGGGCCCATTGGCGGGCTCCATGCCGGAACCCTCGCAGCGCGCGGCGAGAAAATTTTTGTGTCTGCCTGCGATATGCCGTGTGTCGATCCCCGCATAGTCACTCTTTTATTCGACCGTATTGACGGCTTTGATGCTGCAATTCCCTGCTGGAACCCGGATATGCTCGAACCATTGCATGCAGTCTACAGGAGATCCGCACTGGTAACGTATCTTGAAGATCACGAATCATTCTCCCTGCGAACTATGGTGAAGGGACTGAATTCCAATTACGTGCCAATCGATGAAATCCGGGCCATCGATCATGAACTGACCACATTTACCAATATCAACAAGATTGAAGACCTGGAACGGATTAACAGCGTCCGGAAATAAGATTGGTGCAGTTACCGCACCCAGCTCCTGCTTTGGAAAGCAAAAGAGCCCGCTTTTCGTCCTGCAAGAATATAAGCAATGAGATCATCGTTTTATTAGAGCATTTCCAGACAGAGCACCGGGGATTTTTCCGTGGATTACAAAAGGGAGCATCTTTCCAGCCAGAATGAAAAGGTCCTGCACTTTTTTATCATCGCTGCGGCATGTATCAGTGCAGTACTCACCACGATATTTTCCCTCACCCATGGTATTTTTGAAGTCTATCCCTTCCTGTATATTCTGCCGATCATCCTCGCAGTGTACTTTTATCCCAAACGGTCTGTTCTCATCACTCTCGGTATCAGTCTCCTGTATATCACGCTCATTTACATCTATGGCTTTTCTAATCCGACGGTGATGGCAACATCTACAGCATGGTTTGCAATCTTTATTGCAATTGCTGTCGTGGCATCGTCATATGCCAACAGATTACAGGAAGAACGCAGCAGGATACAAAATATCCTCGAAAATTCACAGGATGGTATCTTCTGCCTCGATCTCCGTACCAAACGGATCCGTGAAATTAATGTAAAATGCGCCCGGTGGCTCCGGTATGACCGTAAGGATCTCATCGGAAAAGAGATCTCCCGGATCTGGACTGATGAAAATGAACAGGAGCAGTTCGTTTCCCATGCAAAAAAGGGATTATGCAACTCAGAGACTGAAGCGGTTTTTGTTGCGCAGGACGGAACCCTTCTGCGATTTGTCCTGTCTGCAATACTTACCACAAATAACCAGATGCTCTGTTCGGTGATTGATATCACCGGCAACAAAATTGTCGATGAAGAGATACGAAAAACATTAGAGGATCTCGAAAATCAGGTCCGGCATCGCACCGCACATCTCGAACAGATGAATGAAGAGTTACGGGCTGAAATCCTTGAACACCGGCGCTTTGGGAGTAAGATCCTGTCTGGGAATTGTAGTGAAGACGAAGAGGAAGATAAATGACCGTTGCCGCTGAAAAAAAAAGCCAGATCTACTGGGCGGTTACCATCGGTATTACGATCCTCATTTCAGTCTATTTTACCGTTTATTCGCTCACCCATGGGATCCATGACGTATTCCCCTTCCTCTACTTCCTGCCCATTATACTCTTTGTCTATTTCTACCCGCACCGGGGCATCATCTTTTCCCTGATCATCAGTACGGTATACCTGCTGCTGGTCTATTACTATGGCAATTTTAATCCGAATCTGGTAGCTGTATCAACAGCCTGGTTTGTCATATTTGTAACAATAGGGGTGGTCACCTCATCCTTTGCTGAGGGGCTCAGGGAAGAAGAACAGAAATATCGCGGGATTTTTGAAAATTCACAAGCCGGGATATTCATCTTTGATCTTATATCACTGCGCATCCGGGAGATGAATGGGAAATGCGAACGGATGCTGAGATACAACCGGACTGATCTCATCGACAGGGATCTGTCCACAGTTCTTGTCGATTCGGCCAGTCGTGATTCGTTCATTCACCTGATCAGGACCCATACAAATACCGGGGATATTGAACTATTCTTCCACACCCGTGACGGCGCAGTACGGCAGTTCCTTGTTTCTGCGTCACGAGGCCAGAATGATATCGTGATCTGTTCTGCAATCGATATCACCGAGCGTAAACTGGCAGAACAGGTGATCCAGAAAGCCCGGGAGGATCTGGATCAGCGTGTACGGGAGCGGACAGACGAACTTTTGCAGGCAAACGATGAGCTCAAAGCTGAGATCCAGGAACGCAAGCAGTTTGAATCTGCCATCCAGCTGGCAAACCGGAAACTCAATACGCTTTCATCCATCACCCGGCACGATATTCTCAACCAGATCACGGCAATTGTCATGTACCTCTCGCTAGCTGAAGAAGAAGTCACTGATCCCATCACGCTGGAGCATCTCCGGAAAATTGACCAGGTTACCCAGTTGATCCAGAAACAGATACGGTTCACCCGCGATTACCAGAATATCGGTTCAAGTTCCCCCCAATGGCAGAACGTTGCCGGAACTGTTAAAGATGCAATCACGGATCTCGATCTTGGCGGTATCACCATAGAGACGGCCCTCAATGGTCTTGAGATTTATACAGATTTCCTGCTCGAAAAAGTGTTCTACAATCTTATTGAAAACTCGTTGCGCCACGGCGAGAAGGTTACCGTGATCCGGTTCTCCTTTAAAGAAACACCCGAAGGGATTACCATCTATTGTGAAGATGATGGCGTCGGGATCCCCATAAACGCAAAGGATCGGATCTTCAAACGGGAGTATTACCGTAATACCGGCTATGGCCTGTTCCTTGCCGGAGAGATATTGAGTATCACCGGGCTCACCATCAAAGAAACGGGTGAGCCGGGGAAAGGGGCACGGTTTGAAATTTACATACCCAGGAACGAATACCGGTTCGCAACTCCCGATAATACGATGTAACTCCGTCAGGTTTTCAGAAACATTCTTACTTGTTGGATACCTGAAATATGGTTACCTGCTTCACGGTTTATCGCATCAGCCCCGGTAAAGTTGAGTCTTTTGTTCAATTGCGGCTCTGTTGAAATCCTATTTTCCGTTGCTTGTCTGTCATCTACGAAAGACAGGAGGGTGACCCCCTCTCTCCCCCAAAGGGGGAGGCAGCCCAGGGGGAGTATCCCCTTGACCCCCTGCGAGTTTCCTTATCAACCTTCTGATGGCTATCGCAATATTGGGGGATGCCCAAGCGGCGGTGGCGGAAGCACGATGTGCTGTAGCCCCCAAGAGCGATTCTTTGGTGCTCCACAAGGATTTCAACAGAGAGCCTAAATTGCAATAACTCCTATCCGACTATCCCCACAGGCAATCGAACAAGAGGAAGGTTTCACCGTTGGCAGTGTAATTTATTTGAAAAACGAATATGCATGTCGGGATTATGAACTACGGCAGTACTCAAATCTTCTTTTTCCTGCCGCTTGCATCCCGCATATAATTCCCAAACTCGCTTTTTAAAAGTTTGTCCCCGGAAAAAACCGGGCCGTCCCGGCATACCCTGAGCCCGGAGGGATCCACACAGCACGAACCGCAGACACCAACGCCGCATTTCATGTACCTGTGCAGGGAGAACTCGGTCTTGTGGGCAATACCCTTCTCATCGACTTTCGAGAGCACCGAGCGCATCATCACTTCCGGTCCACAGACAGCAATCCGGTCGTATGCACCCAGATTGAGATCGTCCATGAGGGTGGTCACAAACCCTTTCTGCCCGAGCGATCCGTCATCGGTTGCGATCAGCACATCCGTGCATTCATCCAGCTGGTCGACAAAGAGCAGCTCGGATTCGTTTCGTGCACCCAGAAGCATCGTCATGACACAATCAGACCGTGCAAGGGGCAGGAGCGGGGCAGCGCCGACTCCTCCGGCAATCGCCAGCATCTTCTCTCCCTTGGTAAACCCGTTTCCGTACGGGCCGCGTATCCCCAGTTTTGCTCCTGGAGCGAGATTGAATAGCGCGCTCGTTGCATCACCGACTTTCTGGACCGTTATACTATTCTCTGATGACAGTGCCATCGGGATCTCATCCACGCCCGGCACCCAGACCATCACGAACTGTCCGGGGACATGAGGAATATATTCCTCGAAGATAAAGGATCGGATTGCAGGGGTTTCTGATTTCACCCGGGCTATCGTGACCGGTACAAGTCCCATCTTATCTTTTTCACTCATGGGCACACCCCACGATCTCTTCAAGATCAATTCCGTTCCTGGAATACAGCTCCTTTGCAATCGTCTCAAAGACGTGCACATCGCCGTGAACCGCACTGCCGATCTCCACGGCACGGGCTCCTGCCATCATCATCTCGATCACGTTGTCCGCGGTGGAAATTCCCCCGCACCCGATGATCGGGATTTTACACGACGCATAGAGTTCGTACACGCACCGGACAGCAACCGGAAAGATTGCACCACCGGACAGCCCGCCGAACCGGTTGCCGAGCACCGGGCGCCGGATTGCAGTCGAGATGCGCATCGCCTTTACCGTATTGATCGCAACGATCGCGTGCGCCCCGCCCCGCTCCGCAGCCTTCCCTATTGCCGTGATATCGGTCACGTTCGGCGTAAGTTTCACCCACGTGGGGACACCTGTCCGGCTTACTGCACGGGTACAGGCCTCCACCAGCGCCGGGTCGCTGCCAATCGCAGCACCATATCCTTCGGCATGCGGGCAGGAAAGATTCAGCTCAAACCCGGAAACTTTTCCTTTGAACCAGCCGGCAACGGTTGAAAATTCCTCGGGGTTTCCCCCAAAAATGCTTACAATAACGGGTTGTTTTGCAAGGGGCCCGAGTTCTTCAACAAAATCCTTTGAGGGGTTGGGCAGCCCCATGGCGTTCATCAGCCCGTCATCCAGTACTACAAGACAGGGGCCGGCATGTCCTTCTTTAGGTACAGGACCTATTGATTTGGTCACGACACCCCCTGCCCCAAGCGAGAGCATCCGTGCAAGCGATGTGCCGGTCGTTCCCAGCACACCGGCTGCGAGCAGGAGGTGATTGTTGAGCGCTACGCCTCCCACATTCACCGGCCCTGGTTTGATCAATACCATCCATCAGGAAATGGTCGTTATTTATTATTAGCATAACCCATATTGGTACCAGATGGCGCGCCTTGCAGTTGTGGGAGTTGGCAGGATTGGTGGCGAAGTCGCATACCTCGCTTCCTCCATGGGGATTACCGATGAACTGGTCCTGTATGACAGCGCTCCTGAACTGCTCAAGGCGCAGGTACTGGATCTGCAACATACGGGACTTACCACTGAGATTTCCACGGATAAACATGCAATCCGTGACGCGGATGTCTGTGTCTTTTCTGCAGGACTTCCCCGCAATCCTTCGGTAAAAACCCGCGCTGACCTTCTCGAAGCAAATTCTGTTGCGGTCAACGAATGCGCTGCCCTGCTCAAAGGATTCAATGGGATTGTGATCACGGTGACCAACCCTATGGATGCCAACAACTACCTGCTCTGCAAACGGACGGGCATACCCCGGGAACGGTGCATTGGATTTGGCGGCCAGCTTGACAGTGCCCGGTTCGCACTCTCCCTGCGCCTACGGGGAATCACCGGATTTTCTTTTGTTCTTGGAGAGCACGGCGAGCACCAGGTGCCTGTCTTTTCCACGCTATCCCGCCCGGTTCCTGTACCCATGCGGGAAGAGATCCTCACGGAACTGAGGGGTTCAAGCATGGATGTGATCAAAGGCAAGGGCGGGACCGTCTTTGGCCCGGCCCTGCATATCGCACACCTCACCCGCATGGTGCTCTCGGATGCCCGCGAACTGGTGATCTGCTCATCGGTACTGGAAGGAGAATATGGCATTTCCGGCTGTTCGCTGGGGGTCCCGGTCAGGATCGGCAAAAAAGGGATAGAAGCAATTGAGGAATGGCAACTTGATGACTGGGAGCAGGAGAAGATGGAGCAGGCGGGAACATTTGTTGGGGACCTCTGCCGGAGGGCGATTTCCTGATATGGCATCCCAGTCCCGGCGCACGGATGCATGCCTGAACGCTCCCTGTACGCTCGACCAGTTTTCCGGCAGCATCTCCCTTGCCATTAACCAGGTGGAGTACAGCCGGGCACCGGATGGCCCTGTCATTCATATCTTTGGCCGTAATGCACAGGGTAAAGCAATCCGGCTGGATGTGACCGGGTTCAGGCCGTATTTTTATGTACCAGCAGATCAGGCAGCAGGGACTGCTCATCCCCAGCAGATCACGGTAGAAGAGGGGGCAGAATACCGCTCGATCCGCTCCGAACCCCTGCGCCGGATGTATGTCCAGCAGCCGGGCGATGTGCGGGAAGTCCGCGAACGTTACCGCCACTTTGAAGCCGATATCCCGTTTGCCACCCGGTTCATGATCGACTGCGGGTTGACGGGAGGAGTATCCGCTCCCGCAACAACTGCCGATTACCATGACCTTTCTCCCTCACAGGTAGACGCACCGGCCCGCTCCTGCATCATCGACATCGAGTGCGAGGATGAGCGGGGCTTTCCCGATCCCCAGCGGGACGCGATCATCTGCATCACCTGCTACGACTCATTCGACAATGACTATACCACGTTCCTGTTCATGAGCGGGGGCATGCCCGGGGAGATTACCGAGAAAGAGAAAGAGGGCGGGCTTGCCAACGGGTGTTTCCGGAAAGATACGCATACGATCTGCACCTATACTGACGAAGTCGCAATGCTCCGTGCGTTTTCTGCGTATATTGTCGCGCGGGACCCGGATGTGCTCTCCGGCTGGAACTTTGTGGAGTTTGATATGCCGTATATTGCCGGCAGGATGGAACGGCTCGGGCTTTCGGCCACCCATCTTGCCCGCCTCCCGGGCCAGACCGAACGCAATGCCCTGAGAGGGCGGGCGCTCTTCGATCTCCTGACGGGATACAAGAAGATGCACCTAACCCAGAAAGAGTCGTACCGTCTCGATGCGGTCGCTCTTGAGGAGGTTGGCGAGCAAAAAGTGCGATACACCGGCACAATCTCTGATCTCTGGAGAAACCAGCCGGCACTCCTTGTCGAATACAACTTCAAAGACGTTGAACTCTGTGTCAAGATAAATAAAAAGGACAATATCATCGAGTTTTACCGCGAGATCGCCCGCTATGTCGGATGCCCGCTCGACAAGACCCTGAACTCATCGAGCGTGATCGATGTCTACATCCTGCGCAAGGCTTTCGGGAAATACGTCCTGCCCTCCAAGGGGTTTGCCAACGCTGATGAGTTCGAGGGGGCGACCGTGTTCGAACCGAGCAGGGGCGTGCGGGAGAACGTAGTCGTGCTTGACTTAAAATCGCTCTACCCGATGGCAATGATGACCATCAATGCATCGATGGAGACCAAGGATCCTGCCGGTGAACTGGTAGCACCTAACGGGATCCGATTTAAAAAGCATCCCGACGGGCTGACGCGGAGCATCATATCCGAACTGTTAAAAGAACGGGATGATAAAAAGGCGCTGCGCAATAAATACGAATTCGGGTCCCCGAATTACGTGCTCTATGATATGCAACAGAACGTGCTCAAGGTGATCATGAACACGTACTACGGCGTCTCGGGCTATACCCGCTTCCGGCTCTTTGACCGGGAGATCGGTTCGGCAGTCACATCCGTCGGCAGGGCGATCATTGAGCACACCCGGCGCGTGATCGAACAGCAGGGATATACGGTCATCTATGGGGACACCGATTCGTGCATGGTGCACCTGCCCCCGGATCTTAACCGGGAAGCAACCATTGCAGCGGCCCGGGCAATCGAGAAACGTCTCAATGAGAGTTACCAGGAATTTGCCGAAAAGGAACTGAATGCCGATGTCCACTACTTCTCGATCAAGTTCGAGAAGATCTATGCCCGCTTCTTCCAGGCCGGTAAAAAGAAGCGGTACGCGGGGCACCTTGTCTGGAAAGAGGGAAAGGATGTCGATGAGGTGGACATTGTGGGTTTTGAGATCCGGCGCAGCGATACCCCGCAGATCACCAAGGTTGTGCAGCAGCGGGTGATGGAGATGATCCTTGCCGGCGAAGAATATGGCGGGATCAAAGCATTCCTCTCGGACGTGATCAAAAAGTACCGGTCGGGAAAATATACCCTTGACGAGATTGGTATTCCCGGCGGGATCGGCAAATCGCTTGATGATTACGACAACGACGATGCGCAGGTGCGGGGTGCAAAATATGCCAACCAGTATCTTCACACTGAGTTTGGCAAGGGGAGCAAGCCCAAGCGGATCTATATCCGGACCGTGACTGCGAAATACCCGAAAACGGATGTGCTCTGCTTCGAGTATGGCGATCAGGTGCCACCCGAGTTTGTCGTTGACCTTGAACTGATGCTGGACAAGACCATCAAGCAGCCTATCTCCCGCATTATTGAAGCACTCGGCTGGAGCTGGGACGATGTCGATCCCTCGCGCACTACCCTCGCCCAGTGGGGCCTCGGCTGATAATTTTTTTTGATGGAATTTAATTATTTTCGAAATTCATTATTGTTTATTTCAGGAATGTTCCTATGCTTGAAAATATTACATGTCAATTTGTTACATCTCAATTTTCAGATTCATCTAATTGGTGGAACAATATTTCCTTAACAATTCAGTTGCTAGGAAGTTTTGTTATTGCTCTATGTATACTCTTGATTACTCAATACCTGACTAAAAAAAGTGAATTTGAATCTACCATGAATTGGTTCATAACTGAGGGGGATTATTTAAGTTCGATTATATCCCCGAAGATAGATTCCATTGAAGAAAATTTAAAAACATTGGATGCTCTTCCTCCTGATAGGAAAGATATTCGGATATTCGATTTTCCGGATTTTAAACTTGATTCATTGGATTTTATTATTTCAAAGGGTTATTTTCAATTTTTCTCTGAAATGGATTCTACGTACTTGATTCAAATTAAAATGGTTTTAGCCAAATTACAATATAATAAAAATTCTTATGATTTACTGAATTCGAAAAGTTCTCAATTAACCGCAGAAAATTTTAAAATTCAACAACGTACTCTTTTAGAGGGCACACAAAAACTAATGGATCACTTTGTTTGGCTTTGGAATCAACCAAGAATAAAATCGAGAATTAAAAAATATCCTAAAAGAATTCTTATTTCATTTTTTCACAGTTAACAGCATATAAACTGTTGACTGTAATTAATTAGTTTTTCCCCCAATATTCTCGCTTAATTTTTCCTAGATCAATTTTTCCTGAGACATCAATTATTGTAACTGCTATAAAACAAAATATTGATGCCGGATCAGGTTCCCGGATCCAGCAACCGGTCGGCTTCAGTACTAACATCCGTTTTTCTCATTGCGTATTTCGCAAGGGTCCGCTGAATGAGCGTATCGTAGACCCGGGGCATATCGGACCGGAGCTGCTGGACTCCTTCTTCCGTAATCCCACCGGGGGTTGCCACCCGGCGCAGGATCGTCTCTGTGGGAGATCCCTGTTCATCGAGAAGCCGGGCGGTGCCGGAGAGCGTAGAGACCGCGAGCGCCCGGGCCTGCTCCGGAGAAAGGGTGCTGTGTCGTGCTGCGGCGCGGGCAAACTCCTCGATCAGGACTGCGATCAGGGCCGGGCCGCAGCTGGTGAGATCCGTTGCAACATCAACATTCTCCTCATCGATCACCACCACGGTCCCGAGTGCGGAGAAGAGCGCTTCCATCTCCTGTGCAGCCTTCCGGCTGACCCGGGCATTATGACAGAGCAGGGTAACTCCCGAATTCATTTCGGCAGTAAGACTCGGGACAACCCGGGTGATCGGGCCGGTAAAGAAGCGGTCAATCTGCTCTATCGGCAGGCAGGCTGCGATGGATACAAGATGGGTATCCGGTTGCAGGTCGTCAGAAATTTCTGACAGGACATGAACGGCATCAAGGGGTTTGGTGCAAATCAGTACTCGGTTGCATTCCCTAACAAGAACCCTGTTGCTCCCTTCAACCTGCACAGACGGATATTTTTTAAGAAGTGCGGCCAAGTCTGCCGGATGACGGGTGCTGATAAGCACATTTTCTGGTTGCAGGCACTTGCAGTCCAGCAACCCTTGAACGATCATGCTGCCCATGCTCCCGTAGCCGATGAACCCCGTTCGTGTATTCATGCTCCACAATCCATGCCGGATCCATAGTGTCACGATCAGGTAAATACCTGCTATGAATTTCGCACTGCGCCCGTCCCTCAACGGGGGACTGGGGGCGCAAGAGGGGGGCAATATAATACGTGAAAATTGGATTTCTCCAGAGCCGAAAATATCAGACGAAAACAGAATATATTAATAACGGTTTGTGCAATTAGGTGTAATATCACTCGTGAACAAGACAATCCATCTACAGATGGCACAGCATGAAGAGAACGCAGGGATTAGGCAACAGATGACTGGCGGGAATGTTTTTGTCGAGCGGGAAGAGAGTTTCGTCAATTTCTGGCTTTTTATTGTAATCCTTACGACCATCCTCGCACTTCTTATCAATATCTTAAGTCTTAACAAAGGTGCTAATGATGTCGCACCCCACCTGCTCTATATCCCGGTAGTCATTGCTGCATACTGGTATCCTAACCGGGGCCCCATTTTTGCGGTGATAATCTCCCTGATGTATCTGGGGATAGTATACTTTTTTACCCATGGCGTAATGGGGGAGCTGATCGCTTCGTCCATCAGGTGTTTTGTCCTCATCGGTGTATCTGCTGTTGTATCGAGCCTGGCAACCCATATGCGGAAAAACGAGGTGAAGTATCGCAGTATCTTCAACAACTCGGAAGCGGGCATCGGCCTTGTCAACACCAAAGATCTCTCGATTGCAGAAGTGAACAAGCGGTTTGCAGAATTACTCGGGTATACCCGGGAAGAACTCCCAAAAATCTCGTTTAATGATCTCTGGCTGGAACCAGAGGTAAAAGATACGTTTTTCAACCAGCTTGCACTGCATGACAGCATAGAAAATTTTGAGACACGGTTCAGGTCACCGCTTGGTAAAGAGCGGTGGGTGCTGATGTCTGCAGGGAAACTGCCGGATAACCAGTTTGTCTGTACTATTGTTGATATCACCGACCGCAAGAAAGCTGAAAAGGCACTGCTTATCAAAGATCATGCAATCAGTTCATCGATCAACGCGATTGCGATCTTTGATCTTGATTTCAATATCCAGTATGTGAACCAATCGCTCCTCATAATGATGGAGTATAATAATGAGCAGGATTTTATTGGGAAACACTCCGGCCAGTTCTTTGGTTCAGAGCAGGTTTTTGACGATATCCGTAAGATGCTGCCGACAAAAGGCAGCTGGTTTGGTGAGATATCCCTGATAAAGAATTACAAATCACCCTTTTTTGTACTTATCTGGATAAATATGGTCAAAGATGAGACCGGTAAACCGATCTGTATCATGGCATCGTTCATCGATATTACCGATCGCAAACAGATGGAAATAGTGAAGCGGGAAGCACTCGAGCAGATCGAGCAGAACATAGAACAGTTTGCCATCCTTGGCGACCATATAAGGAACCCGCTGGCAGTCATCATGGGCCTTTCGAGCCTTGCACCCGGGGATATCTCCGAAAAGATTATCCTGCAGGCACGGGAGATTGACCGGATCATCACGAAACTGGATATGGGCTGGATCGAGTCTGAGAAAGTGCGTGATTTCGTCAAACGCTATTACGGGGTGGGCACTGCAGGATTGGAACATTCTGAAGGAGAACGGAAGAAGAAATACCCACGCCCGTAATTTACCAATAATTTCCTTCTTTTATGAAGGTTCGTTACGAATGCGGGTTTTTTCCGGCCTCTTTCAGCCGCTCGTTGAGTTTCTTGATCTGGTCGCGTAATGCGATCGCCCGCTCGAAGTCGAGATTTTCTGCCGCATCCCGCATCTGTTTCTCAATATCGATGATCACGTTGGGGATCTCCTTTTTAGGCACATGTTTCGTATCGGTGATCTCTACTTCTTTTTCCTTGACGGGCTTGATGATTGTCAGCGGCACGATATCATGCTCGGTATTGTAGCGGACCTGCATCTCCCGCCGCCGTTTCGTCTCGGCGATTGCCCGTTTCATGGAGTCGGTCATGTTATCGCCGTACAACACGACCCTGCTGTTGACATTGCGGGCTGCCCGCCCGATGATCTGGATCAGGCTCCGGGCATCGCGGAGGAACCCTTCCTTGTCGGCATCGAGAATACCAATGAACCCTACTTCGGGAATGTCGAGACCTTCCCGTAACAGGTTGATTCCAACAAGCACATCGAACTTGCCCAGCCGGAGCTGGCGGATGATCTCGGTGCGTTCCAGCGTCTTGATATCGGAGTGGAGATAGCGGGTTTTTATCCCACGGTCTGCCAGGAACTCTGATAGTTCTTCGGCGAGCTTTTTGGTGAGCGTCGTGATCAGTGCCCGGTCACCGCGTGCAAGGGTTGCCTGCACTTCGCGGATCACATCGTCGGTCTGCCCCCTGATTGGGCGTACCTCGACGTTGGGATCAACCAAACCCGTTGGCCGGATGATCTGCTCTACAAGCCGGGCAGAGTGCTTCAGCTCGTAATCGCCCGGTGTTGCGGAAACGAAGATCGTGCTCGTCATGTATTGCTCGAACTCGTGGAACCGGAGAGGCCGGTTATCGTACGCACTCGGCAGCCGGAACCCGTAATCGATCAGGGCTTTCTTGCGGGAACGATCCCCGTTATACATGCCGTGGAGCTGCGGAATGGTCTGGTGGCTCTCATCGATGATCAGTAAGAAGTCGTCGGGAAAATAATCGAGCAGACAGTACGGTTTTTCACCGGCCGAGCGCCCGTCAAAGTGCCGGGAATAATTCTCAATGCCCTTGCAGGATCCCGTCTCTTCGATCATCTCGAGATCATAGTTGGTCCGCTGTTCGAGACGGTGCGCCTCGATCATGCCCAGCGTAGGCAGCACTTCATCCAACTCCTTCCGTATGGATGCTGCTGCCGTCTTCCGTGCGCCCTCAGGAGTAACGAAATGGCGTGCGGGATAGACATAGAAATATCTGAGCTGTTCCTTACGGGCGCCGGTGTTCTTGTCCACCTCGCTGATCCTTTCGATCTCATCTCCGAACATCTCGATCCGGATGATATCGTTGAAGTACCCGGGAATAATATCGATGGTGTCTCCCTTGACCCGGAACCTGCCGGGCATCAGCTCGAGATCATTTCGCTCAAAGAGGATATCGAGCAGTTTGCTCATGATCCCGGTGCGGGAAATTTTCTGGCCCACCGACAGCTCGAATCCCATGTTCCGGAAGTTCTCGGGATTTCCGAGACCGAAGATACAGGAGACTGATGCAACCACGATCACGTCGCGCCGGAACGAGAGGGAGGCAGTGGCAGAGAGCCGCATCATCTCGATCTTGGGGTTGATGGCCGAGTCCTTCTCGATATACTGGTCCTTTGACGGGATGTACGACTCGGGCTGGTAGTAGTCGTAATAAGAGACAAAGTACTCGACCCGGTTTTTCGGGAAGAAGTCGCAGAACTCGGCATAGAGCTGGGCAGCGAGTGTCTTATTGTGGGCAAGGACGAGCGTGGGGCGGCCGGCAGACGCAATCACATTTGCCATCGTATAGGTTTTGCCGGAGCCGGTCACGCCCAGCAGCGTCTGGAGCCGCTCGCCCTTTTCCAGACCTTCGGTTAACTCTTTTATGGCTTCCGGCTGGGAGCCTGCCGGTGCGAATGTTGAGACGAGATCGAACTCAGTCACGGTGCTTAGGATCTCGGGTTGTGATATTAAAAGGGATCGGGATGCGGCAGGAAAGTGAGGGGTAAGAGAAAAAGGATAAGGCAGAGGGGGTATCCTATCGGCATATTGAGCAGGGCCTCTCGCCCCACCAAAAGAGGGGGGGGCCGGAATTACCCTGGCACCGGTTTCAGATCACGGTTTTGTTATCAGTTCCTGCACCCACGCCCGGTTCGCCCGGAGGGCGCAACCTCCGGAACTTTCCGTGAGCAGCCCGTGCTCGTTGCGGATCCGTGCGAGCAGCCGGGACTTAAGAGCGATTTTGAGCGGCACGGCTGAAAGGTTTGCATCCGAGTACGGGGCAGCGGGGCAGGGTTCGAGATCGCCGGACGGGCTCACATGCACGAAGCCCCGGCCCGCTGCAAGACACCCCCCGTACGCAACCTCATCACCGGGAAAGCCGATGAATAGTGCGGGAAACTTCCGGTTGAAGTCTGACAGGACCGTATTCAGCATTGTCTTCTGTGCCGGGGTCAGGACAAGGGTTTCCGTGCCGGGTTCCATGGGCACGTACTCGACAAAGGTGAACACCCGGGCCCCTGTCGCAAGCATCCGCCGGATGAATTCCTCGCCCGTGACCCGATCAAAGTTCTCCCGCGAGGTCGTAACCGAACAGCCAAAAAAGGTGTTCCGGCTCCTGAGCCGGGCACAGGTTTCGAGCAGCCGGTCATAGACCCCGCTGCCCCTCCGCTGATCGGTGTCCTGCCGGAAGCCTTCGAAACTGATGACCGGCACGATGTTCCGGCATTCTGCAATTGCAGCGGCCATCATGTCGTCGATCAGCAGCCCGTTGGTAAAAAGCGGGAAGAGGATCTCCGGGTAAGCCGCACCCAGGCTGAAGATCTCCTCCTGCCGGACAAGTGGTTCGCCGCCCGCAATGACAATGATCGAAACCCCGAGTTCCGCAGCCTGATCAACAATCGATGCCAGGGTTGCCGGACTCATCTCCGCCCGGGCCTTCTCTCCCCGTCCGTGCATGTAGCAACCGGCGCACGCAAGATTACACCGCGAAGTGATACTCGTGATCATCACGGGAGGGACAAGCAGCCCGTTGTCTTCGTGCTCCTTCCTGACCATGGCAGCCCGTGACTGGTATAAAGCGATCCGGGATCCAGCAAGGAACAGGCTGCTATCGCTCTGGATAATCCGCATCCCCTGCCGGATCACATCCGTCACAGTGGCATCAAACAGCCGGCGGGGATCCGGGACCGGCTGCTCATTACTCATGTCAGAAATATTCATGATCGTTTTCAGGCTCATGCAATCTACCGCAGTATCATATCGTTGAGGGTAACATCTGGGTGGTGGTAGCGCGGTTTCCCGGCAGTCCTGCCGCCGATCTCGATTGCTTTCTGCGGGCACCAGTGGATACAGGCATAGCACTGGGTGCAGTTCTTCCCCCAGCTCACGGCATCATCCATTACCGTGATATTATTCGTGGGGCATATCCGCCCGCATGTCCCGCAATGGTTGCACGCTGCCGTTGCGTGGAGACGACGCGGTGTGTTATAGACAGAAGTCATAAGGGTGCTCGTGATGCATCCCCCGATGTGCAGGATGATCGAGTTGGATCCTTCCGGCACGGAAGTCTTCCGTTCCCGGATCGCTGCTGCAATCACCGGGATACGGCTTTTTGCCCTGGCATATTTTTCCTGCCGGTGATCCGCATCCCCCATCAGGTCAACGGGACCGATATAGTTCTCCGGCATGACAAAGACAAACCCGGCTGAAAGCGTTGTTCCCTTCTCTTCGAGGAGGGACTTCAGGTTGAAGAGGGCATGGCCGGGCCGTTCCCCGCAGGTCGCGATGCCGAAGATGTACGGGCTGCCGGTGAACCGGAGTTTTTTTACAAACTCCCTGACAAGGCCGGGCAAAGTAAGATAATAGACCGGAAACGCGATCCCCACGGCATCGGTATCTGCTACAACCTCCGGCTGTTTCATCAACTTCAACAGGGGGATGAGTTCCGTTTCTCCGAGTTCTGTTGCAAGGTGCCGGGCAACGGCAAGCGTGTTGCCGGTACCGGTGAAGTAATAAATGATGGTTTTCATGGTATCTCTCCCGGATTCTGTATCAGATCGTTTCGTATCTGCCTTGCTGCAATCCATTCAACAACCATCCCGATTGCATGATACACAGGATTAACCGGAACATCGACGAAAAATTGCACGCTCCTGTCAAACCAGCCCTTCTCTTTCCAGTACTGGTAATCAGCAGGTGACAGTCTCTCCAGCTGGGAGAATGCTGCCCGCTGACCGTGGAAAATTAGTATGTCCATAAGACCCGGGCTCTTTCGTACCTGGCGTCGGAGTGCCATCGTAAATTCCCCTGCGGCTTTCGCAATCGCCCTCCGGTTCCCCTCGATCCGATGGCTCGGTAGGGGAATAGGGGTTACCAGCCCGATCTTTCCCGCTATTTCGAATCCCCATACCCGGGCAACCGTATCTAAGTAATTCAGAACATCTTTATGACCGAGTGCACCGGTTGTTGTCAGCAGGAGGGCTTTCTTGTCAAAGAACTGCGGCCGGTGGAAGTTGTAGCAGAATCGGTCGATGAATATCTTCATCTGGCCAGTGACGCTCATACCATAGACGGGGGACGCAAAGATCACGCCATCGGCCTCTCGTATCTTCTGCTCGATCAGGAGGGCGTCATCGTGATTGGGACATTTTTCTTCACCATGGAAGAAACAGGCAAGGCATCCTTTGCAGGGCAGCAGGTTGGCGTCTTTCAGCCAAAGGTACTCAAATTCCACCGGGAGATCCTGTTCCAGGATCCCGCGGAGCTCTTCGCATGCCCGGAACGTATTTCCTTTCCGTGGGCTCCCCATGATAACAAGAATTTTTTTCATTTGCTCCATGGTCATTTCCTTTTCCATGCATACGTGATCGCACCCTTCGGGCACGTATCGGCACAGTTTGCGCAAAGGATGCAGTCGGGATTCTCCATCTCACCCTTCCGGACCATGCTATTCACATCGAGGCCCATCGGGCATTCCTTTGAACACTTGTTGCAGTCGATACAGCGGGAGGCATCGGCACCCAGCTGCAGGGCAGGCCAGCCGATGAGGTTCCGGATCTTCCGGCCGACTATCATCAGGGCCGCGACAGGGCAGAGGATATAGCAAAACCCGCGCCGGCCGGCGAGATACACTACGGCGAATATAATCGAAAAGATGATGATCACGACTATAAGGGGTTCAAGGGACGTGATCGACAGGCCGTGGTCCGTGCTGTAGAAGGGATCAATTGCACGGATTCCCCCGGCGCTGATGAAGAGGTACGCAAGCATGGCAAGCCAGAGCACTGTGACGCCATACTTGACCCGGTTGCGCCAGCCGTCCTGCACGGTATGCTTCATGACCGGTGAACAGATCTCCTGCCATGCTCCCATAGGGCATAGCCAGCCGCACCAGAGCCGGGCGACAAAGAGCGAAAGGATGAAAATTGCAATAAAGAGGATCATGCTGCCGGTGGCAATACCTTCGGCTGCTCCCATAAGGATGATGATGGGGGAGATGTAGACGAGCGTGACAGGAAGGAGGATGAAAGAGAGGATGAGGAGCCATTTCCGGATTTGCTGGCGTGATGATTCGGTTTTGTTTGTTTCAGTTTCTGTCATGGTAATTTCCTTGTTGTGTCTGTTTTCCCGATACCGGTGAGCAACATCAGGTTCCGGGCAAATGCTTCCGCATTCCTGAAGTCTTCGGCATCAGGCTTCCCCTTGTTAAGACCCCCGAAATATTTTAAGAAACTGTTCGTGTTCCACCCCGCACACCCGAATTCCCCGATGACCGTGTACCCTTTCGCTTTTAATTTTTCCCGGAACTGCTCGTGATTTTTCTCCACGAATTCCTTGTTGGCAATGAAAGCCGGAGCTCCATAGGTCGAGAAGAGGAATACTTTTTTGTTGTTCACCTGCGGCAGCCGGTCGGCAAGGCTGAGGAGGGATGTGTCGAATGTCGCGCTATAGATCCCGGAGCCAAAGCCAACCAGATCATATTCCGCGATCTCTTCGGGCCTGACCTGCTGTGGCGTTTTTACCGGTGCATCAAGCACGTTTGCAATGACGTGAGCGATCTTCTCAGTATTTTTGTGATGATACGAAAACACGACCACGAGAGATTTTATCGGCAACGAATCCTTGTGTTCTGTCCCATTCGATTCCATTTTTTTCACCTCTTTTTAATTACCCTGTCCCACCGTTACGACATCCCCGCTGGGCTTTCATGTCCTCAACCTTCAGATCCGGGTGCCGGTACCGTCCCCGCAGGCAGCCTGAACGCGCTCTGCCACGCTGTGGGTGTTCCCGGACCAGGAATTGTAAATGATGCAGGTCTTCATGGTTTCATACCTTCTGGTTTTTGACCGGGATTCGTTTTTTGTTCCGCAGCAGGCAGGACCGGCAATGCTGCAGCAATCCGGCCGAGAAGTTCATTTCCCACAGTCGGGTTTTTCGTGTCCTCTTTGGTGAGGCAGATCTCTGCCATGACTTCAACACCCCGTTCTGCCAGTGCCCTGTTCAGGAGCGGGAGGGCTTCGCCCGGCTGGTCATGACAGGTCACGAAGACGACGGCCATTTTTCCTTCACAGCCACGGAGCGCCCGGACTGCGGCATTGATGGCAGGTGCCGGCTTCCATGCCCATACAGGTGTGCCGATGATGAGCAGGTCGTACGGCGAGACATCGATCTCATCGGGAACAATCGCATCGCAGGCTCCCTTGCGGGATCGCAGGACACCGGTCGTGTACGCGGTGAAAGTCGAATACTCGGTCCGGGTCTTTACTTCGATAAGTTCGCACCCGCTGGAATGCCGGATTCCTTCTGCTATCCCCCGCGTAACACCGGTAAGTGAGTAGAAGATCACGCATGCCTTTAAGACCCGGTTGCGGGTCGTTTTCCGGACCAGTTCCCGGCTGCAGTTTTCCATGACACTTGCGTACATCAGCTCGAAGTGTTCCCGGAACTGCACAATGCGATCGCGGTTGATCGTGTAGTAGACATAGAATCCCTCCCGCCGCGAATCGACAAGCCCCTCGCCTTTCAGCGTCTTTAAGTGCTGGGAGACCGCCGGTTGCGAAATGCCGAGCCGGGTTGCGAGTTCCCCCACACCGAGCGTCCCGCTCGTGTCGGTTGCGAGCAGGTAGATGATCTGGAGGCGGGTGAGATCGCCAAGCGCCTTGAACGTCCCGGCCATAACGGGGACGATCTCGCAGAGCTTGGTACATTCTTTACACTTGTTGCACGGGTCCATGGATTCTGTATAAGTGTTTGCTTATACACTTATAAGTTTTTTCCGGTAAACCTGTTCATATGACTAACGAAAAGAAATACAACTGCGCAAATTTCCCGGCACAGAAAAAGGCCATACTCCCCATACACAAATTAACAGGATTATCACAGGAAAGTGTTTTGACCGTTCACCAGACACTCTTTCCAATATTTATCATCATAAGCAATCTTAATAAAAACCAGAACTGAATGATTCCTTATGAAGGACGGATTATTCACTCACAGAAAAGGAATGCAGGTTCTCTGTTTTTTTGCCGTACTATCGCTACTGCTCGTATCCTGCGGATGCACGCAGCTGCCTGCGGGTTCCCAGCCAACACCAGTAGTAACCGTTACACAGCCCGATTCCACACATATCCTCATCACGTACCCGGGAAGTCCCCAGACAGACAAACTCGTGGAACTGGAGATCTCCATAACTGACAGCAATGGGAAGGTGACAACCAAGTCCATGGGTTCACGGCTGGCAACTACACCCATTCAGTACGGGAGTTCATACCAGATAACCGGATCCTTTGACGGGAAAGACCGGGTGTATGTGACCGGTTACTTCTCTGACGGCTCACAAAAAACGATCATCGATACCACCATCTGATCTTTTTTTTTTTTTAAATTACCAGTAATCAATGAACTGGAAAGAATTTTTTTTAGGATAGCACCAGTGAGAATTCAGTAGCCAGAAGAGTACTTGCATAAACGGGATTATAGTCTGGAAGAGACTACAATATACTGCATTTATTTATTCAACCCATCATCAGAAAGGACATCAACAATGCTGACATTTGACGAGATTATCAAGCTGGCAGGGGATTCAGGACTTGAGTCCTCCCGGGTAGAAGAATTCCGGAAGAAATACGGCGCCAATGCGATGACGCCCCCGGTCCGGGAGCCTCTCTGGAAACAATACTTACAGAATTTTGACGATCCGATCATCAAGATCCTGCTCCTCGCAGTTACGATCTCTCTGATTGTCTCTCTTATGCAGGGAAGCGGTTTTTTAGATACAATCGGGATCATCATTGCGATCCTGCTCGCAACCGGTATTGCGTTTTTCAATGAATACCGGAGCAGCAAAGAGTTCGATATTCTTAATGCCCACCGGGATGACATGGGGGTCAAGGCAATACGGGACGGACACCCCACCTCGGTTCCTGCCCGCGATATCGTAGTCGGCGATCTCATCATACTCGAAGCCGGCGATGCCGTCCCGGCAGACGGTTATCTTTCGGTCTCTGATGCCCTGTTCAGCGATGAATCCGCATTCACCGGGGAGAGCGAACCGGTCCAGAAAGAGATACAGGCCCGGGTCTTAAAAGGTGCGTTTGTAACCGCAGGAAAAGGACGCATGATCGCAGCCGCAGTAGGCGACTCGGCCCAGATGGGACTTATCGCTGCATCCCTCGGCATTGATCACGCCACCCAGACACCTCTCGAGCACAAGCTCGAAGATCTCGCAGGGATCATCAGCAAGTTCGGTTACGCAATGGCAATACTCATCTTCGGCACCCTGTTTATCCGGGGTCTCATGTTCGGGGAAATCACCGGGTTTACCATCGATACTGCCAACCATCTCCTGCACTACATCATGCTCGCCGTGGTCATTGTCGTTGCTGCGGTCCCGGAAGGTCTCCCGATGAGCGTTGCCCTCTCTCTCTCGCTTGCAATGCGCAAGATGACCCGGGCCAACTGCCTTGTCCGGCGCCTGATTGCCTGTGAAACCATCGGCTCAGCCACAACGGTCTGCACCGACAAGACGGGCACGCTTACCAAAAACCAGATGGAAGTGGTGGCATCCTCGGTTGGAAACCCCGTCCACCCGGGGGATCTCCCGGGTTCACCTGTGGAATGGATCACCTTAAACGCGGCAGTGAACGGCACCGCACATCTCGAAGAGCGCGAGGGCAGGGTGATCGTGATCGGCAATTCAACCGAAGGTGCCCTGAACCGCTGGCTGCGGGAACATACACTGGACTACCAGCAGCTGCGTGCCGAGACTACTGTTGCGAAGCAGTATCTCTTTGACGGGAACCGCAAGCGGATGTCCACCGTTGTCCACATGAAAGGAACACCGTACCTGCTCGTCAAAGGTGCACCGGAGATCATCAGCGGGCTCTGTAAGGCTACACCCGACCTCTCCGGCGTGAGCGAACTCGCATCGCGGGCCATGCGGACCCTTGCCTTTGCACACAAAGAGATCATCAACGGCGACGAAACGGAGACCGGACTGATCTGGGACGGGTATGTCGGCATACGCGATCCACTCCGGGATGATATCGCCGCATCCGTTGCCCGTTGCCAGAGTGCAGGAATAAAGATCCGCATGGTAACCGGGGACAACCCGGAAACCGCACGGGCCATTGCCCGTGATGCAGGAATCCTGCAACAGGGTACGGTCGTTACCGGATCAGAGTTCCGCTCACTCACCGAAGACCAGCAGGTCACGGCTGCACAGGGACTCGACATTATGGCACGGGCAGAACCGATGGACAAACTGCTGCTCGTCAACGCACTCCAGAAGACCGGGGCAGTTGTAGCGGTAACCGGTGACGGGACCAATGATGCTCCCGCTCTCAAGCATGCCGATGTTGGCCTTGCCATGGGGATAGCCGGAACCGAAGTTGCACGGGAGGCGAGCGACATCATCCTGCTCGACGATTCGTTCGGCTCGATCACCAATGCAGTCCTGTGGGGACGCTCGCTCTACGAGAATATCCAGCGGTTCTTACTCTTCCAGCTCACGATTAACTTTTCCGCCTGTATCCTTGTATTCATCGCATCGGTGATGGGCTACCCTGAACCGTTTACCATTATCCAGATCCTCTGGATCAATATCATCATGGACACCCTTGCCGCGTTCGCCCTCTGCTCGGAAGCCCCCCATGCCGGTCTCATGAAACACCGGCCGATACCGCATGACGCAAAGATCATCACGCCGTTCATGTGGATATCTATCATTGTCACAGGGGCATTTTTTATCTTCGGGGGCATGCTCCAGATCGCGACGGGATTCCTGGGAGGAACGACCCCGGCAGAGATTAATACTGTCTTTTTCGCGGCATTCATCATCGCTGCTGTCTGGAATGGCATCAACTGCCGGGCACTTGACGGGAAGATGCCATCGTTTTTTAAAGGCAACCCGACATTTTTTGCCGTGATGGGGGCAGTCGTCCTCGCCCAGATCCTGATCATCCAGTACGGCGGTGCAGTATTTGGCACGGTACCCCTGTCCCTCAACCAGTGGATAACGATTGTCGTGGCAACGGCATCCGTACTGGTCATCGGGCTTCTGTTAAGGACTGTATACCACGCAGTCCATACAGGCAAAAAATCCCTGCCCGGATAATCTCACTTTTTTTGACGAACGGATGCATTCAACGGGATGAAATCCCATCGTTTTCTTTCATGATGCTTTGGAGGAATACCCTAAGCACGCAGTTGTGTTTATGTGACTACGCCACCAATACTACCGGAAATGGATCCATTCTTTTCCCTCATTGACCTTGTCATCCACTTCGATAAGTACCTCCCGGGCATCATCGATACCTACGGCCTGTGGACGTATCTGATCCTTTTTGTGATCATTTTCTGTGAGACGGGTCTTGTTGTAATGCCCTACCTTCCCGGGGACTCGCTCCTCTTTGTCGCCGGGGCAATGGCAGGGAGCGGGTATCTCAACATCGAGATCCTGCTTATCTCGCTCTTTGCCGCTGCGGTGATCGGCGATACCGTCAATTACTGGATCGGGAAAACTGCGGGCATGAAAGTGCTGGAGAAGAACTACTCACTCGTCCGCCGGGATCACCTGGAAAAGACCCAGGAATATTTTACCCGCTATGGGGGCATTACGATTGTAATCGCCCGGTTCATTCCCTTTATACGGACCTTCGCCCCGTTCCTTGCCGGCGTGGGAAAGATGAGCTACCGCTGGTTTTTAACCTACAACGTAATCGGCGCAGCCCTCTGGATACTCGGTTTTACCCTTGCCGGGTATTTTTTCGGCAGCATGCCCATCGTCCAGCAGAACTTTAATTACATAATCTATGCCATCATCGCACTCTCGCTCTTTGCCGTTGCATCGATTTTGATTGGAATTTTCCGGACGGCCCGTGCCTGCTCGGCAGCTGAAAACACTGATAAAGAAAAAAAAGAATAAAACGCATTTCAAAAGATCATTTTTTTCCGGATGACCGGGAAATGATCAGTCATAATCTTTTTTTCATGGAAGTTCTATCACATCTGGTATGGATCAACCGGCCCGCTGTATCAGGTACCTGGACTTAGAAACCGTACTGAAAGAGGTTACCGGGCGAAAAGTGAACAATTATATCCGGAAACACTGCGATGAGTATTACCTGATGCCCCCCGGTTTTGAATTCCGGGGAATCGCCATTCAGCTCAAATCCCCCATGCTTATCGGGCTTGTTCCGGAATCCTGCATAATCCTGATGCCGTTTACAAAACCCTGCTACGGCACGATGCTTTACAAGATAATTGCGGACGAGGAAGATTTTTCCTATCTCCGTTCTGCTCTCGGAAAAAAGAAGGCATGACGGATGGAAAAACACCTGTCATGAAAAGTCAGGAGGGAATTTGGCAAAGATCCCCCATTACCACAGGGGAAAAGATCAACATAAATGAACACGATAACATCAGTGAAAATCAGTACCGCGGATGCGGTGGGGGCATACGTAAAACATGCTATCATTGCAAGAAGATACTCTCAATCCCGCATCACAACATATTAATCACTTTCCTGTATAGATCATTTATCTGGTAACGATGATCTTCCCGCCAAAATTCAGAACTTTGATACTCCTCATGATTCTCGCGGTCATCTGTACCGGGTGTGTGCAGCCTGCGCAGTCCGGTACGAAGACCTCTTCAGGGTACAGCGATGTCACGGCACAGGAGGCACGGTCATTGAAGCACGCTAGCCAGGGAAAAATGGTCATCATCGATCTCTCCCCGGATTATGCAGAAGGCCACCTGCCAATGGCGATCAGTATTCCGCTCGACACTCTGGATGAAAAGATCCCGACCCTCGACAGATCAAAACCATACCTTGTCTACTGCCACTCTGATAACACCAGTATAGCCGGTGCCACGAAGCTGGTAAATGCCGGGTTTTCTCCGGTATACCGGCTGAAAGGAAACTACGAGTCATGGGTCTCGGCCGGCTACCCGGCAGAATAATACGGGTAATTCCTTTTTACAGGAAATCTCATGGACCGGTAACGATCATCTCTGCATATTGTTACACAAATCCTGCGAACCATCATTTCTGTGAACTATAAAGAAGAATCGTCAGGATTCTGTCTGTTTTACCCCCGGTTCGATCTCACCCGGGTTTTGTTAAAAGGGCTGTATAGAGCTGCCCGCACCGCAACGTCCTTTATCCGGCACGGATTACTCCATTGTATGGATGAAGAGACACAACAGGAAAGGGCTACTTTTGCTGCCGGTTGTTTCTGGGGTGTTGAAGCGGCATTCCGGCGGGTTAAAGGAGTAACGGATACAGCGGTCGGGTATACGGGAGGGACCACTGCCGATCCTACTTACCAGAAAGTTTGCTCGGGACGGACCGGGCATGCCGAAGCCGTCGGCATCATCTTTGATCCTGCAGTTATAAGCTATGAAAAACTGCTGGATGTGTTCTGGAGCATCCACGACCCAACGCAGGTGAACCGCCAGGGGCCGGATGTCGGCACCAGTTACCGGTCCGCCATCTTTTACCATTCGCTTAAACAGCAGGAACTGGCAGAGGCATCAAAAGCCCGGCTTGCAGCATCCGCACCATACCAGAGAAAAACTATCGCAACCGAGATTGTTCCTGCACAGAAATTCTGGAAAGCGGAGGAATATCACCAGCAGTACTTTGAAAAAAGCGGGAGGGGGTATTGTGCCAGCCTGAAATGCTGGGAATAAAGCGTTTAGATCTTCTGGTAGAGTGAGGCACTCAGTTCGATCTTCTTTTTTACCGTACCCCATGTTTTCGTAATCAGGAAACTCTCCTCCATAAATCCTACCACCCGGGAAAATTTCTTCATCGGAAATGCCAGGGTAAGCATATCGGACGGAACGCAGGGGCGGGCGGATGGATCGAACATGCCCAGTACCGCTTTGGGGTTTTCCTTCTGCTGCTCCAGCCACGGGTAATGGATGATGGAACTGCACCCTGCCCCCATCGGGCAGATCACACCATAAGGATCGGACTGGTCGAAATTTGCCAGCGTAAAAAGCCCGGAAAGCACCTCGGGACGGGCAAAGAAGATCACCACTTCAGGAGTGTCACTGGCAATCAGGTTATCCCAGCGGATGAAAACGATCTTCTTTCCCGCGGAAGGAAGGAATTCTGTGTTCTTCTGCCATTCATCGACCAGTTCCGGCGTCTGTTTGTAGCGCTCTCCCTCTACACCGCCGGGTTTGCCCTTTGACAGGAAATAGCGGAAATCCGGCGGTCGTTCCGTTGAATAACCGGAATAAAACAGACCCCCGCGACAGGTTACAGACTGCGCATCCAGCGCAAGAGAAGTCCCGTTCCGGACCCGGCCAATCTGGCAGATGATGCATCGCCACCCGTCAGGTGCCGGAACGTTCTGCACGGTCCCGGCGTCTTTTCTGAACCCGAACGTGATCGGAAGTTCGGTGCCGGGAAAATAGGTCTGCCACAGGGTAATGAAACGATCCCGCAGTTCGATATCCATATACGGAAATACCCGCTTTTAGAATATAAGGGGATCTTTTAAAAAAAAGATTCCAGAAAAATCAGTGGCCGTGCCTGCCGAGGAAATATACCCCAACGCAGATCAGACAGATCGACACGGCCATAGCTAGCATATCGATCGATGTGGTAAACTCCATGGAAAGAATCCGCTGGAAAAATGTCACTATCAGCACCATGATGATGACTTTGATGATCTTGTTCTTGAGATCGTCAAGGTTTTCGATATCCAGAATGCTCCCGAATCCTCCCTCAATCCGCGCGATATCGATATCGGAGATGAAAAGTTCGTAGATACCGAAACTGAAGATGATGAGGACAAGACCTATCAGGTAAAAGTCCACGGCCCCGATGATACCAATCAGGATCTGTTCGTGGGTGAGCGGGTGTGCTCCCACCTGAATATATCCCACAAGAATATGATATATCTCAGTTGAGCCGGCGAGGAACAGGACAATTGCGGAGAGCGCACCAAAGATTACGCCGAGAAGTACGATAAACCGTACACTCCAGAGAGACCGTTCAAAAATATTCTCAACAATATGCTGGTCGGCAAGAGCTTTTCCGCCCTGTGCAGAAGGTTCTGATGTGTCTGCTTTTTCCATAAGCGATTCCTTTGTTGCTAAAGAATAGTGTCAGGAAAAGGGATAACCATTATTGTTGCAGAAAAAAGATCTGCACAATTCATTTTTCAGGCAAAAATCAGGAATAAAAAAAGAACAAAAAAGATCAGAACATCTTCTTTGTCCACATCCATACACCGAGGCAGAGCGAGATCATGAATGATATACCGAAAATGATCTCAAAGGCTAATGGTGTTTGTGATAGCGGAATATCCTGCACGTTCATCCCATAAAAACTGGCAATCATGGTCGGCACGGCAAGGATGATCGTCACCGAGGCGAGGAATTTCATGACGATGTTGAGATTATTGGAGATGATGGTAGCAAAAGTCTCCGTCATACTGTTTAAGATGTGGGAATAGATCTGGGACATCTCCATTGCCTGCTTGTTCTCTATGATGACGTCTTCGAGGAGTTCGGCATCCTCTTCATACATCTTTAATGGTTTTGTCCGGAGAATCCGTTCGAGAACCGCCTCGTTGCTTTTTAAGGATGTTGAGAAGTAAACGAGACTCTTTTCGATTTCCATCATCTGGAAAAGGTCCTCGTTCTTCATGGAGCGGTGGAGTTCGACTTCGATGCGTGATATCGATTTCTCGATCTGGCGGAGGTGGTGGAGATAATTGGATGCATTCCGGTAAAAGATCTGGAACAGGAACCGGGTTTTTTTAATCGTATTGAAGTGACGCACTTTACCAGAGACAAAGTCATCGAGAAGCTGGGTTTGCCGGCTGCACACCGTGATGATATGATCATTGGTCATGATCACCCCCAGCGGATGAGTGGTTAAGTTATTGATCTCCGCGTTCACATTGGTGACCGGAATATCCATAACAACGAGTGCTACTCCTTCCTCATAGTCAATGCGGGGGCGTTCTTCGTCATCCAGTGCAGCCTTGAGAAAATCCGGAGGAATGGTGCATTTCTGGGTAACAGCAAACAGTTCCTCTTCAGTAGGGTTGAACAATTGTATCCAGCAGCCCGCCTCAATCACCTCGGTCTTATCGGTAACAGCGGGTTCGGATTCCTTCCGGGTCTTAAAAATCTGCATCAAGGTACTGGATCCCCTCTTTTCTTTTAAGTGAGAATCCCACGAGGGATTGTACTCACAATAGTACTGAGGGTGTTTACCTTCTTACTATTTATAGAAAATTTTTCCCGGGGTTTTTGGCATCGTCCACATTGACTGAATACAAAAAAGGGATTTTGCCGGTAATTGCTATAAATGGGTTTATAAGAAATCCTGGTTTCAATGCAATTTTATTAAACCGGGACTCGAATGGTCTTTCCTGCTCTTTTCAGGATCATGGATATCAACAAACCCGGATCAAAGAGATTTTTTCAGGGTAAAATGGATCGCGGTTCCTGATTCCTGTTTCCCCTGCAGGTTATCCGTAGCCCATATTTTACCCTCATAACTGTCGACAAGCGCACGGGCAATGAAGAGTCCGAGCCCTTTGCCGCTCTTGGAGGTTTTACCCCTCTTGAAGCGATCAAAGATAAGGGGTTTTACCTCATCAGAAATTCCGGGACCATTGTCGGAAACGACAACCTCGATTATCTCCCCCCTGTCCAGTACCGATATATCAATGACCACTTTTATGCCGGAAAATTTTATACTGTTACCGATCAGGTTCATAAAAACCTGTTCCAGCAGGGAATCTGCATAGACGCGGGCATTGGTTCCGGAAAAATTGATTTTTGCATTGGAGAAACGACGGATCTCATTTTGGATGACATCATCAAGCGGGATAGATTTCAGCGCTTCCCTGCGTTCATGCAGTCTTCGGATTGTGGAAACGTTGCCAATGATCTCAATACTCTGGTTGACTGAGGTGGCAAGCCGTGAGGCAAGTGCTTTTTCGGATTCCCCGGCAGCTCTCATTAAAAGCAGTTCCGTGAGGGCAAGAGCACCCGTATTTACGTTATTGATATCATGGGTAATAATATCGAGATACAGGTTCACTTCATTATTTGCCTCGGCAAGACTGTGCTGGGCGTTGAGCATCTCTTTGTGCTGGATGACCGCCGCCTCATACGCAGATGTCAGAAAATCAATGATCTGGTGACGGTTGTGGGAGATGGCAAATTTTTTGCCGGATAACATCACCTCAATCGGGGATTCCAGAGAATCTGGTGGGAGCGGGGCTTCTTTTTGTGAGAGGATCTTTTTAAGCCGTGAAACAATGTATTCGGCCTGGTAGGGTTTTGTGATAAAATTGTCAGCACCCGATATCATTGCATACATGATATCCCTGCTGTCCGTCAGCATGGTTAAGAGAATAACCGGGATATGCTGATACCGCGTATCATTTTTAATCGTACGGCAAAATTCATAACCGTCCATTACCGGCATGATCACATCACTGATAATCACATCAGGATTTACGTTGCCGATCATCTCCAGGGCTTCCTTCCCGTTTTCCGCAAGAGAGGGGACATAACCGTGTTTTTCAAGAGTGTGCCTGAGTATCTCTGCCTGGGTGCGGCTGTCCTCGACAATTAAGACTTTTACAGGTTTTTTAAGATCCCCATCACCCGAACTCACGATGTCTGCTCCAGTGAGTTAATCGTGCGTGTCCGATTATAAAGGTGTGTCGATAATAAACAGCCCAAACCGGAAAAACAGTTTTAAGGGTAAGGGAGAGGGGTCATATCAGCAGGAGGAGAAAGGTTGTTATTTTTCTCCCTTCATCTTTTTACCCCGCAGCAGCCGGTGATAGGCCACGGCAAACCGGTGCGCCTCATCGCGGATCTCCTGCAGGTACCGCAGTGCCATTCCTTTGGGATCGAGATTACGGGGAAGCATCTCTCCGGGCAGGTACACTTCCTCATCCCGCTTGGCAAGTGCAATGACCGGAATCTCCACATTGAGACCACTCAGGATTTCCAGAGCTGCCGACAGTTGTCCCTTGCCCCCATCGATTACGATGAGATCGGGCATATCTGCCCCTTCCCCGGAGAGTCTCTGGTAGCGCCTCTTCACAACTTCTGCGATGGATGCAAAATCATCGATCCCTTCAACAGTCCTGATTTTGAACCTGCGGTAATTTTTCTTGTCCGGTGACCCATCCCGGAACTGGACCATCGAACCTACCATAGAGGTGCCGGAGAGATGCGAGATGTCGAAACATTCGATCACGTGAGGTGTATCGGGAAGATCAAGAGCGGCCTGGAGGTCGCCTGTCTTCAGGGCGCCCCGCCGGAAACTGAGCTCGATGTTAGTATATACCAGATCGAGAAGATTTTTCTTCTCGCCAATCTTCGGCACGGTGACCTGTACACACCTGCCCCTGCGTTCGGTAAGATATTCACTGAGTGCTGCATCGACAGTCTGGGGAACGATCAACTCAGTGGGAGGCGGATGATCCGCATAATACTGGACCAGGAATTCCTCGAAAAAATCTTCTACCGCTTTAAAGGAGTACTCCTGCTTCTGGGTAAGCGAGCCTTTCCGGACCGCAAAGACCATTAAAGAGACAATCCCGTCAGCAACGGTATACGCGATCACGTCCTGGTCGCTCTCTTTTGGCCGTTCGACAGACTGTCGTTCCGAGAGACGCTCGATGGCATCGATCTGGTTGCGGAGAGACAGGGCCTTTTCGTATTCCTGTGCCGTTGAGTACGCTGCCATCTCTTCGCGGAGCTGTTTTACCAGTTCCCCCCCCTTTCCTTTGAGCAGGGCGGCAGCCCGGTCAACCTGTACACGGTACTCTTCCGGGCTGATCGCACCGATGCAGGGCGCACTGCACGAATGCATGTGATACCGGAGGCATGCACGTTTGGGAAGTTTCCGGCACGAACGAAGAGTAAACGTGCGTTTTATTGCACGGAGCACCGCATCGCGTTCGGCAGCCGAAACAAATGGCCCGTAATAAACGGCACTTTTGATCCTCTGCCGGGCAATCCCGATTCGCGGGAATGGATCATTGCTGATCTCGATGTAGGCAAACCGCTTTGCATCCTTTAAGTCAATATTGTATTTCGGCTGGTGTTTTTTTATCAGGTTATTTTCCAACAGAAATGCTTCCGTTTCCGTGGTAGTCACCACAAAATCGAGCGATACGATCCGTTCAACCAGTTTCTCCGTCTTGGCATCGTGATCGGTCTTCTGGAAGTAACTCGTCACCCGCTTTTTGAGGTCTTTTGCCTTGCCCACGTAGATGATGGTGCCGGCTTGATCGGAAAAGAGATAGCAGCCGGGGGCGTGGGGCAGACGGGTGAGATCGATCATACGGACATGAGTATGGGTTTTAAGAACTCCCCTGTATAACTCCCCTTCACTTTTACGACCTGCTCCGGTGTTCCCGTTGCGATGATCTTTCCGCCACCATCGCCGCCTTCGGGGCCGATATCAATGATATGATCGGCGGACTTGATCACATCGAGGTTGTGCTCTATCACCACGACCGTGTTGCCCTTCTCCACCAGATCGTCAAGCACCTTGATCAGTTTTTTCGTATCATCAAAATGGAGCCCGGTGGTGGGTTCATCGAGCAGGTAGAGCGTCTTTCCGGTTGCCCTCTTTGCAAGCTCGCGGGTGAGCTTGATCCGCTGGGCCTCCCCGCCGGAAAGGGTCGTGGAACTCTGCCCGAGCTTGATGTAATCGAGTCCTACGCGGGAGAGTGTCTCGAGCTTGGTCCGGATCGACGGAATATTGGTAAACAGGGTGAGGGCTTCTTCCACGCTCATATCCAGCACGTCAGCAATCGATTTGCCCTTGTACTTCACCTCAAGGGTCTCGCGGTTATACCGCTTGCCTTTACACTCCTCGCACTCGATATAGACATCGGGCAGGAAATTCATCTCGATCCGGATCAGCCCGTCACCCTCGCAGGCCTCGCACCGCCCGCCACGGATATTGAACGAGAACCTGCCGGGTTTGTATCCCCGCATCTTTGCCTCTTTTGTCTCGGCAAAAACCGTCCGGATCTCGTCAAAGACCTTGGTGTAGGTAGCCGGGTTGGACCGGGGGGTTTTCCCAATAGGGGACTGGTCGATCACGATCACCTTGTCGATCTCGGCATCGAAGAGGATCCGGTCGTGGGCACCCGGCTGATCCCGGGACTGGTTGAGGATCTGCATCATGCCCTTGTAGAGCGTCTCGTATACGAGCGTGGATTTCCCGCTGCCCGAGACCCCGGTGATGACGGTGAGAAGACCGATCGGGAACTTCGCGTCGATCTTCTTCAAATTGTTCTCCCGGCAGCCTTTTACCGTGATGAATTTCTGGGATGTGCGGCGTTTTACCGGTATATCGATCTTTTTTGTACCGGCCATGTACTGGCCGGTCAGGGATTTTTTGTTCTTCTGGATCTGGAGGGGTGTTCCTTCCGCAACGATTGCCCCCCCGTGAAGACCGGCCCCGGGCCCCATGTCGATTAAGTGATCGGCAGAGCGGATCATATCCTCATCATGCTCAACGACGATCAGGGTGTTACCGAGATCGCGGAGAGTCCGCAGCGTCTCGATCAGTTTCCGGTTATCCCGCTGGTGCAACCCGATGGAAGGTTCATCGAGCACGTACAGCACCCCCATCAGGTTCGAGCCGATCTGGGTGGCAAGCCGTATACGCTGGGCTTCCCCGCCGGAAAGGGTACCGGCATTGCGCGAGAGCGTGAGATACCCCAGTCCTACCTTTTCCAGGAATTCAATGCGGGAACGGATCTCCTTGATGATCTGGCGGGCGATCTCGACTTGTTTATCGGTAAATTTCAGCTCGTTGAAGAACGCAATGCTGCTGTTGATGGAAAGATCCGTCACATCGATGATCGATTTCCCGTTTATCCGGACCGCAAGTACTTTGTCCTTGAGGCGACGGCCCTTACAGGCAGGGCAGTCAAAGATCCGCATATAGTTTTCCAGTTCCCGTTTCCGCCACTCGGACTGGGTCTGGGAGTACAATCGGGCCGTCTGGGGAAGGAGTCCTTCCCACTCCCCGTTATGGGACCACTGGGCATCCCCGCTCTTCATGCTCATCGAGAAATGCATCCGCTCGGTAGAGCCAAACATCAGGGCATTGTACTGCTTCTCGGTGAGATCCTTCATCGGGGTCATTACATCGAAACCAAAGTGTTTTGCCACGGTGGCAAGGTACTGCCCCCGGAACCCGTCCATCGGGTTCCGGTAGGGGGCAACGGCACCATCCGCAATGCAGCGGGACTTGTCGGGGATGATCAGGTCAGGATCGAACTCCATCTTCACGCCGAGGCCATGGCAGTCCTCGCAGGCCCCGAACGGGCTGTTGAACGAGAACATGCGGGGCTGGAGCTCTTCAAAGGCAAGCCCGCAGACCGGGCAGGCCATGAGCGATGAATAGGTGGACTCCTTTTCATCCTCACCGGTGACCAGCACCAGACCTTCGGATTTTTTGAGGGCATTCTCAACCGCTTCGGTCAGCCGGGAGCGATCGGATGATGCGAGCCGGTCGATGACGATCTCGATATCCTGCTTCTTGTACCGGTCGAGGGTAATCTCCTCATCGGTACGGATGATCGTCCCGTTTACCCGCACCCGCGCGTAACCCTCCTTGTTCAGGTCTTTCAAGAGCTGCTGGTAAGTGCCCTTCTTCTGCCGGACAACGGGAGACAGGATGGTCACCATGCCCGGGTGTTCGGCTGCGATCTGGTCAGCAATCCGGTCGGGGGTCTGCGAGGCAATCGGGATATTATGCTCGGGACAATAGGGAGTTCCGATGCGGGCAAACAGCAGGCGGAGATAATCATAGATCTCGGTAGTTGTCCCGACTGTGCTGCGGGGATTTTTGCTTGTCGTCTTCTGTTCGATCGAGATCGCGGGTGACAGACCTTCGATGCTGTCCACATCCGGCTTGTGCATCATACCGAGAAACTGGCGGGCGTACGTGGAGAGCGACTCAACATAGCGCCGTTGTCCCTCCGCGTAGAGGGTATCGAATGCAAGCGTGGATTTCCCGGAACCGGAAACACCTGTAATAACCACAAGTTTATCGCGGGGAATCTCCACGTTCACATTTTTCAGGTTGTGCTGGCGGGCACCTTTGATGATGATATTTTTCATTTGTATGCTGTACGAATCGGCACAGGAGTTTATAGGAATGAGGGTTGGGGCATGAAAGTGTTACAGGTAAGGAAGAGTAAAAAAGTCCCCCCTGCATAACGGGTTTTTAACCACCCCTTAACATCATGACCACAGCCAATAAAAAGTCCACCAAAATAGTTCTGGCAGATCGTTTTTTACAGGGTTTTGGCTCTGTTGAAACGGGCATGAACCATTAAGTTCACTCCCAAATCATGAAAATCATTTTTATGATTCTCCCCCGCATCAGGGCCTCTCCGAGGCACGGCGGGGTAATGAGGTTTCAACAGATTATTCATCAAAACCGCCGCGGGGGCGTCCCTTCGGGGGCGGCGGCGTTCATCGCAGTTGTAGAAAGGATATATCTCCATTTTTTCCGAATAATATGATTTTCATGGGAAATCATTGAGAAAACTCTCACGCTCTCGGGGGCTTCGCCCCCACCACTGGGGCACCCCCCATTGCGATGACAACGTATTACCTGTAACCTTACTCGGGCTATCGCACTGCGCCCGTCTCCCAACGGGGGACTGGTGGCGCAAGAGGGGGGCAGTATATTACGTGAAAAAAGGTTTTCTCCAATGCAAAAATTTTTAAAAAGACATTTTTTAAGCGACATTAATTATTCACCATCCCGCAATACTAGTGAAAGGAAGGAACAATACGTGGGCAAAAAAGTGGTGATCATCGGCCACCGTCAGCCGGATACGGACTCTGTCGCAAGCGTGATGGGATATGCAGCATTCCTGAACCTTGCTGAACCGGGGAGATACATCCCGGCCCGGTGCGGGGAACTGAATGCAGAGACGTGTTTTGCACTTGAAACATTAAGCCTCAAACCCCCGGTTCTTATCGACAGCATCGAGCCCCGGGTATCCGATCTAGCTATCCACCGCATCAGTGTGACGCAGGATGTGCCAACCGTCGATGTCGCAGCGCTTATGGATACACATGATATCCGCAACGTGCCTATCACCGATACAGAGGGAAGGCTTGTCGGTATTGTCGGTGAGCATGGGCTCGCCCAGGCATATGTTAAAAGGCGAAAGATCGGCGAGCTCGCAATACTGCCACTTCCCCTCGATACCCTGGCAAGGATACTCAGCGCCCGTGTGGTGGTAAGAGCTGCAGATACCCTCGAGGGCAGGGTTTCTATTGCTATCGATGCGCCCTCGGTCAGCTCAAAGAACCAGACGGACAAAAACATCGCAATCGCAGGAGATAACGAACCCGTCCAGCGTTCGCTGATAGCGGCGGGTGTCGCAGCGCTCATCATTGTCGACAAGGCACCCGTCAGCGAGCAGGTGATTCGCGAAGCAGGATCAAAAGGAGTCTCGGTACTGGCAACCGATCTCGATGCTTTTGGCGTAGGCACGATGATCAACCTCTCTCTCCCGGCCCGGATGGTGATGGAAACCGATATCCCCCGTCTCGAACTGGACGATTCGCTGGCACATGCAAAACAGGTCGTGTACTCCTCCAAGTTCCGTTCCGCGTGCGTAGTGGAAAAAGACGGGACCCTCCGGGGCATCGTAACCCGCACGACCCTTATCGACGATGTGCACAGGCCGGTCATTCTCCTGGACCACAATGAATTTGCCCAGGCCGTGGAAGGGATTGATACCGCAGATATTATCGAGATCATTGATCACCACCGGCTTGGCGCGATATCGACATTAAAACCGGTAAAATTCCTCAATGACCCGGTTGGTTCCACCTCAACGATCATCACACAGAAATATGTGGAAAGTGGCATCACACCCACACCGGCAATAGCCGGAATCCTCCTTGCCGGCATTCTCTCCGATACCCTGATCCTGAAAATGTCCACAACCACACCCGAAGATCACAAAATGGTGGCGTATCTTTCGGATATTACCGGACTTGACCCGGTCACATTCGGCACAAAACTGCTGGAGCGCGGGATGAATATTGAAGGGGCAACAATGGAAGATCTTCTGGTGCGGGACACGAAACGGTACGAGCTTTTCGGAAAGAAGGTGATCATTTCCCAGGTCATGGTACCATCATTTGTCTACCCACAGGCACATACTGGTGAGATCCAGCAGGAACTCGCACGTCTGCGTAAGCAGCAGGGTACCGACATCTACCTGGGACTGTTTACCAGTGTCACAGAAAACGGGAGCGAGCTCTTTGCCTCTGCGGAAAGCGGACTTATAACGAAACTGGGACTGAAGGACCAACCCGTTCACTTGGCAAATATGATGTCCCGGAAAAAGGATCTTATCCCGTGGTTCGGGGACAAGCTCCGGGCAATATGAGTGAAAAATTATTCTCTTCAGGAATTATAATGGGGGTTGAGACCCCCATACCCCCAGATACGATAAACTCCGCCGACCTCAAAGGGCGCCCCGCGGCGGCTCAATGACTAAAAATACTAAAACCTCATTGCCCCGCCGTACCTCATAGAGGCCCTGAGGCGGGGGAGAATCATAAAAACGATTTTTATGGTTTGGGAGTGAACTTAATCGTTCATGCCCGTTTCGACGAGTGTGCAAGTGTTAAAATGCAGTATAACCTTTCTCATACGCACCGGCACTAAAAACAGCAGCAACGATTCTTCCTCTGACCGGTCTTGCTTCTCTCAATAAAAAATCAGCGATCCCGGTTGCCCCGGCGTTCACTGTATGGGATCTCGGCGCTTTTCCCTTTGGATAACTTTTCCCGTTCACTACGTGCGCTCTCAAACCGTTCCTCAAGCGGGATCTCAACACTCCTTCCCTTGGAGAGAGGTTCGCGTTCACCACGTGCACTCTCAAACCGTTCCTCAAGCGGGATCTCAACACTCCTTCCCTTGGAGAGAGGTTCGCGTTCACCACGTGCACTCTCAAACCGTTCCTCAAGCGGGATCTCAACACTCCTTCCCTTGGAGAGCGGTTCACGCTCGCTGCGTGCATTCTCGAAACGTTCGGCAACGGATATATCGACACTCCTTCCCCTTGAGAGAGGTTCACGTTCAGCGCGTGAGCTCTCGAAACGTTCTTGGAGAGGAATTTCGGCACTTCTCCCCGCAGAAAATCCCCGGTCACCCGGCTCCCGGTTCAGGCGTTCCTCAAAAGAGAGATTACGGCTTGGGCGGGATGGTGGCACGAGCCCGCGGGAGATATCCTGCGAACTGCCCTCTTCCGGTATGAAATCGATACCCGCATCCCCGGGACTGTTTGACCGGCTCGTCCGGATATCCTGCTGCACCGACGGAGTACGCGGGGCCGGTCCCCTCCCGGCTACCTGACCTGAGTCAGCTGAAGAACGTCGCGGGCCGGTGTAGGCATACGGGCTCCGGCCGGATGATGCAGATTCTCCGCCCCGGATCCTGGTTACCTGCTCCTGGATATGGTCCTCCCGGTCATTGGCGCTCCATTCGGTGAATACCAGGAACTGGAGGAACGCCTCGGGTTCACGGAAGAGTGACGCACGGATGCCATTAACCATGATGGTCCGTTCAACATTTCCGAACCATCCACCAGTCCTTTCCGTGATCGTATCGTTACCGGGTTCAAAGATAAAAACCCGCTCAATCTCGCCATTACGCCCCCATCCGGTCTCGGCTATGCCGTTTTCCTCGAATGTGAAGGACTTTCCCACCTGCCCGTATTCGCCCCCTTCGCGGACGGCAATCAGCTGGCAGCCCTGCTCGTAACGGAATGTTCGCGGCCTGATCCCGGGCGAAAAGGTTTCTTCCAGCATGCCCATCCGATCGAAGACAAATCGCCGGAGAATCCGGTCGGGCCTTTCAGGATCGCATTCGGTCATCATATCCGATGACGGATCAAAGCGGTAGAGTCTTTTTAAGTTCTTTCTCCCGTCAAGTACCCGTACACCCCCACTGCCATACTGGTAGTAACGGGATATCGTACCATTCCTGCGGGTTCCTGCATACTCAGTGATGACTGCATCGGTCATAGCGCGCATTCACTCCGTAAAAATTTCCTTGATCTGATTCTTTTCCGGGGACAGAAATAGTTTCTTCTCTGGCAGGGGTCGTGTCCCGGTCTGCCGGATAAGAGAGTAAACTTCATTCATTCGTGTTGCAAATAGTTCAATGAAATGTCTGATGAGAATATGACATCGGAACCGATATGCATCAAACCGGTTCCTGAAAGGACTCTTCATCTCGCAAAGTGGAGCGCCCGGTTCTGGGCCTGGCTCGTTGATGTCATTCTTATTATCCTCTTCTTAAACATCGTTCGCGGCATCTTTGATCCATTCTGGAAACTTCCCCTGCTCTGGGATTACGGGCACTGGGAGATCTTTGCAATAGGTTTCGAAACGATCTTCTTCTTTTTGTACTGGACCGTGATGGAGGGTTTCCGGGGACAGTCCATCGGCAAGATGGTGATGAACCTAAAAGTGGTCAACCGCGATGGAACAAAAATACATTATAAGACCGCCGCTGTTGAGAGTATCGGAAAAGCCTTCTTACTGCCGCTTGACTGCCTGATCGGATGGCTTGGAATGCCCAATACAAAACTGCGGGTTTTCAACCGGATATCCAATACCATCGTGATCAAGACCGACTACAAGGAACCTGACGGTATCCTGTACGTAAAGGAAAAAGAATAATTTTTATCGGCAGTAGATGGCTATTTTCCCTTTGCCCCTGTTCATGAGGGTAAATCTTTTTTTTCACAATTGTTTCAGTTTCCAGACCCCCCCAATGAAATAATTTGACCGGTAAAGACAGGTTTATTGGTTCCAAAACACCACCAAAACACAGGCACGTGTGCATGGCTGATATCGAATCACTCTACAAAAAAGTGGATGGCATGATCCTGATCGAGATCAAACTCTCGTCGATCATGCAGCTCTTCAACTCGTTTGATCCTGCCCCATTCCATGAAAAAGAACTCGATTCAGCCGCAGAGCACTATATTATCGATACGGTCAAGGACTTCCCGGTAAAAACGAAGTTCAAAATGGTAATCTACCTGCCAAAAGAACTTGCAGAAAGCGAGCAGGCAAGGAAGATCAAACCCGCTATCCAGTATCACTTCGAGTACCGGGCGATGGGTGCAGACCGCAAATTCCGGTCGCATTTCCGGTATGGCAGGACTACCATGCTGATCGGGCTTTCATTTCTGACCATTGCCCTTTTCACACGGCAGATGGTTTCTCATATGAACTATCTGGCAGCACAAATTTTTGCTGACGCTCTCCTGATCTTCGGGTGGGCTGCCATGTGGGAGCCGATCACAGTACTCCTCTACGAACTCTGGCCGATACTCCAGATGAAAAAGGTGTACCAGAAGATCAGCGGGATGGATATCGATATCGTTCCTATCTCCTGATGAATCAGGATAATCCATGTATTTTTTTGAGCTGCGCTACCAGTGCCCGCGTTGCCGGTGATGCTGGCGGGATATCAGGAACGGTAATTTCCTGTTCCCGCTTCAGGGTAGAGATAATATGCCGTATCGCCTCTCCATGCGATGGACCATATCCACCCTCGAGTATGAGTGCGAGTGATCGTTCAGCTGCAACCTGGATAAGCCGGGTGAGGACCTCGAAATCCTTTGGCTGGATCTGCATCCAGCCGAGCGGGTCGTCAGCAAGGATATCCTGTCCTGCGGAAATGATGACCAGATCCGGGCGGAAGCGCTGTAGTGCCGGGCAGAATATTTCAGAAAACACCAGATGGTAATCGCCGATGTCTGCACCCGCTGCGAGTGGCGCGTTGATGGTGTACCCGGTTCCGTCTCCCATCCCGGTCTCATGGACATCCCCGGTATACGGAAATATTCCCTCCTGGTGGACCGAGCAGTAGAGCACCCGGTTACTGGTGTAAAATGCGTGCTGCGTGCCGTTTCCGTGATGGACATCCCAGTCAACAATCGCAACCCGGTCAACAGACTCAAGTGCATGTTTCGCGGCAATTGCGGCGTTGTTGAGCAGGCAGAAGCCCATCGCACGGTCACGTTCCGCATGGTGACCCGGGGGACGCATAAGCGAGAAACAGTGTTCGCCATCTATCGCCCGTTCAGATGCTGCAATAGCCGCACCGGCGGCATGGAGTGCCACATCAAACGAGTGCGGGGAGACATAGGTATCCCGGTCAAGGTAGCTCACTGAAGGGGTAGCTTCACATCGCAGCTCAAGCCAGCGGAGAAAATACGGATCATGAATTCGTTCCACATCCTGACGGGCAGCAGGTGTTGCAGAATAGAGGGGGAGATCGGGAGGGAGCCCTGACAGGACAGCCTCAAGCCGACCCTGGCATTCCGGGTGGCCCGGGGCATCGTGCCAGACAGCGCGTGAATCGGTGATTGCAGAAGAACGCGTCATTTCAGTTCTCCATCCACGTACCTGGACGGGTTTATTGACTATCAACGTTTCCGGAATATCCGTTTTGCTATGAACAGACAGGATGAGGATTAAAACAAGATCCGGGAAGAACGGACGGGAAAAATATAACGACACGCCCTTTTCCGGGACTGGTTGTATACTGTATTATCGCAGTGCAGCCATCTGTTCATAACAGGAAGAACAGAGCTGTTTTTTCTTGCGATCCAGTTCGTCAAGAGTATCGGGTTTGAACATCACGCATTCCCGGTTGGAACAGTGCCCGAGACCCAGCAGGTGCCCAATCTCGTGTGCGCCCTCTTTGACAATCCGGTCCATCAGGTCATCGTCACTGCCGGAGAGCCCGTAGTACTCATTTCCCAGGCGAGCCGATGAGACCACTGCCGCACCAACAGATTCCCGGGCAAGCCCGAAGACAAAACTGCTGCCGTTTTTAAACAGGTCCTGGTGAACCACCACAAGGACCGGGTCCTCGATCCCGTGGCGGTGCTTGTAGGTCTGGATGCTGTCCAGAAGTGCAGCTGCATCGATCTGCCTGCGCTCGGTCACATATCCCATCATGCGTACATGGTTTTCAGAAACCGTGGTGGGCACGCCAAGAATCGCAGAAATTTTCCGGGAAACGGGCACCTGGAGCCCGGCCGGGGACTGGGCATCCCAAAAAATATGGACATGCATCGCTATATTCTGTTGGAATGGGCGACTATAAACATATTGAAACACGCGTCGGGACCTATATTGTAAAACATTATTCCCGTGCCATCGAAGTCGGCGTTGGCAGGAATGAAGAGGCCGCCCGCATCATCAGAAATGCCGGGGCCCTGATCCGCTGCACAGACGTAAAACCGCTGGATATTACGGACAATCTGCCCTTTTCACAGGACGATATTTTTTCACCCGATATCTCCCTGTACACAGGCGCAGAGGTCATTTACGCAATTCGCCCTGCAATAGAGATGATCCCGCCCCTGATCGAACTGGCAGGACGGATCAACGCTGACCTGATCGTGTACCATCTCGGTTTTGAATCCTATGAAAAGGGCGGGGAGATCATCGACTGCGGGGTGCTCCTCCACCGGTATCACGTCCGGTCAGAAACCGTCAAACAGGGTTGACTGAGTCCGGGACGGGGCCTTTTTCTCTGCCGGCTCCGGGGGGATAACGGTCGCGGGTTCCGGTTCTTTGGCTGGTTCTGCCTCGGGCAGGGTTCCGGGTTTTGGGAGGGATTCCTTTTTTGACTTTTTCTGCGGTTCTTTGACCTTTTCCTGCTCTTTTGCTTTTTGCTTCTCTTCTTTTTCAAGTGCCTTGATTATCTCTGATGCACGTGCCCGGTCATTTAAGAAGAAATTGAGCTGGTCTGCATCCAGCATCATGTCCCGGGTATATCCCTCCGGGTCATGATCCACGAGCAGTGAAAAGGTGCTCAGGTACTCTTCGCGCAGGGTGCTCTGCGGGATGTGCATAGTACCGGCAATTTTGTTGAGCAGGGCAATCCGGATCGCCTTCTGTTTTTTGGCAGTCGACATCTTCTGCCACCGCTCCGGGGGCATAATCCTTGCATGGATACCTTTTCCTCCGGCAGCATCCGCAACTCCCAGCAGCATCACCGCGGTTGCATAGCGCCAAAGTGTATGGTACTGCCGGCGATAGGTATTACCAAGATACTCATCCGCCCGTGACAGGTGCTGGTAGGCCCGTGCGACCGCTGTCGGGTCAGAGATATTGCCAATGTTTCCTTCCACCCACTGTTCTATGGTCTCAGGGGTATCGTCTACATCGTAAGAGAGGCGCAGCAGCTCCTCATCGGGAGTGTTTGAAAACAGGGCAGAGATCAGCGAGAAGATGGATACCCGTTCGTCTTTCTGCGAGGTATGCACCTGCGCATCATCAATCGTATCCCGCCCGATCGCCGAGGCATAGAGCATGTTTACCGCAGACCGGATATCACCCTCCGCACTTTCGGCAATTGCATGAATCGCGGATTCGCTGCAGGTGATCTTCTCAGCAGAGCAGAGATATTTGAGCCGGGGGGCAATTGACCGCGCAGGAACCGCCTTGAACTGGACCGGTTCGCACCGGGACCGGAGTTCAGGAGAAAGGCCGTATAAATCGTTGGCAATCAGGATGATCGGCTGCTGGGCATGCTTGATACAATCGATGATCGCTTTGGCACCCCCCCGATCTGCGGTCCCCTGCAGGTTGTCTGCTTCGTCGAGCACGATCAGCTTCCGCGAGGCCCCCATCAGGCTTGCGGTCTGGCTTCCTGCACCGGCGATACGTTCTATTACACCGGCGGTCCGGGTATCACTCGCGTTGAGCTCGATTGCCTCCCAGTTCATGTCATGTGCGAGCGCGTACGCACTTGACGTCTTACCGATACCGGGCTTTCCGTAGATCAGGAGAGGTTTTGATTTCCTCGTCCAGTTCTTCGCCCACTCCGCAATCTGCCTGACGGCCGTCGAATTCCCGACAATATCCTGTAGCCGTGCGGGGCGGTATTTCTCTGCCCAGTCCATACAGACACGTTGACCGTATATCAAATAAATTATCTCTGATGAAATGAAACTAGGATACACACAATATTTTTTAGTCGATTTCAGGTGATGCCGTGACCCACAACTGCTCAACAGAGACAATTGCAAAAGTAGTCCGGGAATATGAGGGTGTCCGGCGCAAACATACCATCGGTGAGATGGTCAGGGCATTGAGGATCGATGCCCCGCATGTGGTTGCCTCATTCGGTGAGGATGCAGCCGTGATCGAGCACAACGGAGAAGCGCTGCTGCTTGCCGCCGATGGTATCTGGAGCAGGCTCATGGAAGCCGATCCTTACTGGGCGGGATACTGCTCGGTACTGGTCAATATCCACGATATCGCAGCAATGGGCGGTCACCCGATTGCGATGGTAGATATTTTCTCGATAGCCAAGACCACCGTGCAGGAACAGGTGGTAAAGGGAATGCACGATGCCTCAGCACAGTTCGGGGTCCCGATTGTTGGCGGACACCTCCACCCGGATGCCCCATACAGCGTCATCGATGTCTCGATCCTCGGATCAGCCCGGCTGGATTCGGTCATCTACAGCCACACTGCGCAGGTAGGTGACTGTGTTGTTGCGGCTATCGATATCACGGGCCGGGTCCACCCGTCCTGTGCGCTCAACTGGGACTCGGTCACCATGAAATCCGCTGCGGAAGTCCGGGCCCAGATCTCCTTAATGGAGCAGATCGGCACCAGACACCTGGTGACGGCAGGCAAGGACATCAGCAATCCGGGTATCATCGGGACGCTGGGGATGCTGCTCGAAGTGAGCGGAAAGGGCGCCGAGATCGATCTCGGCCTGATTCCCAAGCCGAACCTGTCGTCAAATAACCTGACGTTCGAGCAATGGGTGAGAATGTACCCCGGCATGGGCTTTATCCTGACGGCGAACAAGGCCCATGTGCAGGAACTTATCCGTCTCTTTGCAGGTGTGGGAATGACGGCACACGAGATTGGCACAGTGAATGCTACCCGGGAACTGCGGGTACGCTACGAGGGCAAGGACACGCAGGTCTTTGATTTCATCAATAACGGTATTATGCACCTGTCCGAAGAGGATGTGGCATGCCAGGGCCGGTAAGGCGTATCGGTATCGGGATCGCTGAAGATCCAGAAAAGGTCCTTACGAGTGTAAACCACGTTAGCGGGAAATTTGAAATCATCTGTTATTGCAGATCCGGAGTTGTGGATAAAAAATCAGCAGGAACCGGGGTAAGTATTGCAGAGCATCTTCACCCGGAACAGGCACTGGTCGACGACCTGATGTCCGGCAGGATTGATGCTGCCGTGCGGGGCACCCTGCCTGCCAATGCCACCTTAAAAGCACTGAAGAAAGCGGCGGGTGTCGATCATCTCGAGCGCATTGCGCTGCTGGAGACAGTTTCGGGGAAAAAATTCCTGCTCACCCCGGTTGGCGTGGATGAAGGGTGGACGGTTGAAGAGAAACTCGAGCTGATCAAAAAAGGCCGGAATATTGCAAAGAGATTCGGCCTGCCGGAAAAAGTCGGCGTCCTGTCGGGGGGCCGGCTGGGCGATATCGGAAGGCACCCGCAGGTGGATGCAAGCATGGCCGATGCCGAACGGGTTGCCCGGCTGGGTGATGCCACGCACTGCGAGATCCTGATCGAAGATGCGGTTGAAACCTGCGGGCTTATCATTGCACCTGACGGTATTTCCGGTAACCTGGTGTTCAGGACTCTTGTCTTTCTGGGAGGCGGGCACGGCCATGGCGCGCCCGTAGTAAATATCAGCAGAATTTTCGTGGATAGTTCGCGCGCCTCACCAAATTATGCCAATGCGCTATTGCTCGCTGCATCTTTGTTGGAATAATTTTAAACCGTAAATTCCTCTTTTTTTCCCAAAAAAACCATTTTAAGGGAAATAAAAAATATTCTGCGAAATTTTGAGCCCCGATTTATCCTTGCTAAATGGGATGCCCCCAGAAATCATATTGCAGGGTAATTTGAGCCATTTCCCCAGAAAGTTTTTATATATATCAATTGGATTTCTTTTAGAGGTAAGAAACATGGCAGATTTACCAATCGCAGCAGTTGTAAGGATTGCAAAGAAGAACGGAGCCGAACGCGTGGGAAGCGATGCAGCAGAAGCACTTGTTATCAAGGCTGAGAAGTACATCGCCGGGCTCACCAAGGAAGCCAACAAGCTTGCCGAGCACGCAGGAAGAAAGACGATCAAGAAAGAAGACGTTGATCTGGCTGCAAAGTCCTAGATTAACTCTCTTTTTCTCGCAGATTTGTTTGTAATCTTTTCGTAATTTTATTAGTAGCGTTTTCCCTGTGAAAGTCTGGAGTATCAAATTTTAATATCTGCTGACGATAGCAGAGACAAATGGAAATTGAGTTTGAAGTGCAAATTTTTCATTGCGCTGGTGCGAAGCCTTTGGCTTCAGGCCTGTTTTTTTTATAAAAATCGGCACCCCTGAAAAACAATAAATCATAACAGGAGCCCGTCTTCTCATACAAACGAGTACACCGCCCACGGCCCGGTGAATCTCACTAAATGGTCTCCCTCCCGCTCGATATCTTCTAACACAGCACCAAGCTTTGCATAGTTCTCATCTGAAACAAGACACGAGCAGTTCAGAATCATATCTCGTTCCGGCACTTGCCCTTTTTTTAGTTTACCCAAGGAAATCTCATCGCAATATCCCTGGATTTTTGTTTTGGTCTCTGAAATTATACCGGCAATCTCTGCATCCATGGCAACATTTACTTCCTTTTCCAGCTTTTGCTGAATCAAGTATTTTTTCCCAGGAGCGCTGGTCTTTGCCAGCCCTTCGAGTCGCTTTATAAAATCGTTTGTTGCAGATATCGTTTCCCGAATCTTCTGCCGGTTGGTAAATATCTGGATGCCGTACTCTTTTTTACCCCGGATCTTTTCAAATTTCTGCAAAAAATTTTCATACTCTTTTGATAACCACCCGGTAAGCACCGTCCTGGCATCCCGCTCTGTTTCCGGTTTGATGATCGTGTCAAATGTAAAGGGGATGGTGTTCATCCCCGCCCCGATGAGCCGTTCCAGTACCTGTTCATGACTCAGTACCCACCCGGTCACGACGCTCTGATCCTCACTCGCATAGGGTGTGAGGGGGCAGGCATGGACAATGGCAGACATGTCCTTGTACTGGAGGGAAAAGACCTGCTGTCCGTCAACACCGGTGATTCCCATGGGGATCTCCTCCCTGTGCTCCACGAGAGCATACAGGTACAACCCGTCATTTTCCGTTCCCGTCATACCATTACTTCCCTTCTGTAGGCAGGGAAAGATGATTGTTTTCCTCCCGGCACTCTTACCGTGATAGGTGGATCTCCGTGCGGCAAACCCGTAGAGACTTCCCTTAACATATCTCGCTCTCCCGTTTCCACAACTCACCCATATTCCCGGCTGTATCCTGTCCTGATAGATCATGGGTGTCGATCGGGTTAACCATCTTCTCGACTACATCATCGACAATATCATCCAGTTCGGCACGGATCTCCCCGACGGTCTTTGTCAGTCCCTGATCGGTTTTGATCTGCTCGATCGCCACATGAAGGTCCATGAGCGATTTACCGAGGCGTTCGATCTCTGCTTCCGATAATACCCCCGAGTCCATCCGCTTCAATGCCTGGATCTTGAGCGCCTCTTCAAGGATCTCGACAACTGCGATAACAAGTCCGAGTACGCCCTCTTTCAGGTTGTTCTCATCGATCTCAATCGTCATTCTGCTCCAGGACCAGCTCCAGGATCCCGTTCTGGTACCGTTCTTTTGCAACCTTTCCATGCCAGGGCAGGGGGATCTCTTTTTTGTACCGCTTCCCACCCTCTTTTGCAGAGACTTCGAGTGAGCGGCCTTTGACTGCGATATGTATCTTCTCCAGGGTAACGCCCGGCATCTCGATCACGATCCGCAGGAGGTCACCCTCATTGAAGATGTCCGTGATAGGGTCAATCGTCTTGTTCTCTTCACGTTCTTCTGCTTTCTTTGGACCGGACGGGACCAGTGAACGGATCTTTACCCTGTGGGTGACCGTTGGTTCCGGAGAGTATCCCTCTTCTAATCTCTTTTTAATCTCGCGGTCTTTCTCTTTGATCTTCTGGTCCAGCTCCGGGGATCGTTTGCGCAGGTTCTTTACCAGACCCCCCATGCCGGGCAGGATATCATTTACTACACTCTCTACAACACTGTCGTCATCTTCAGTCTCATTCGTTTTTCGGTCATCCTTCTTCATGTTCTCCTCCCGGTATTTCCTTTCTCTACCCGGATCTCCAATAAACCATGCTTACAGCTGGCTGACACATGCAGGGTCTTTGGCAGGTCACAGCCAGTACGGTCGAGCGTGATTACCAAAGAGTCGCTCGTCTCAACCACCTCAACTGTATCGGTCTTATGCAGGAGATCGTCATTCAACCACCACGAGAACGCGATCTGCCTGCCAGTGGCGAGGTCTGTTGCGGATTCCCGGAAGACCGCGATCGGTATGCCCCGACGCTTCACTGACCTCGGGATGATGATCTCCCGTAACCGGTACAACACCTCGTAATGGTTAAGCCCTGAACAGTCGCTCAGTTCGTCAAGGGTGGCGTGTCGCTGCTCATACAGGATGCGGAGGATGGAACTGCTCCCTTCATCAAGATCACTGGAGAGATCATAGCGCTGCTTTGCCACCAGCGAGGTCGAACCTGAGATTGAATCGATAATCGACTCGCATTCTTTAAACCTGCGAGCAAGGATCTCCTGTATCTCTTCATCGCCGGAATGCAGTAAGATGAGATCCTCAAGATCGGCAGGATTGCGGGATGAGTGTGCACCTTTGCCGGTGCAGGCTGACCTGACTTCATCAGGATGTTTCCGGTAGAGTGTTCCGAGGATCTCCTGGAGGGTACTGGCTAATACGGCAATGATCGGGACCATCCTGCTGCGTTGCCGCGGTGTCATCAGCCATCACTCCGCAAAGTGAGTCGCAGGTAAATTGCCTTGTTATTATTGATCTCCGCCACGCCAATCTCTGTTGTCTCCGTAGAGAAACCGGGCACCGTCATGGAGATGGGGCGGACCGGGCTGATCGTACGGGGTTCAACAACCTCGATCTTTACGTTTTTGACCGTTTCAAGAATGGATTTCCCTTTTTTCTTTTTCTTTCCCTTTCGCCCTTTCGTTTCCATTGGCAAACGAACGGTGTCGTTTTCAATCGGCGGTGTGCCTTTTTTTCGGAAAGAATCATGTACATTTTTCATGATACTACCCCAGTATCCTTTTTTAGTCCGGCACCTGCTTCCCATCCAAGGTACCGGGCATACTCCATCAGGTGCTCCCGTCCTTTCAATTCACCGGGAAAGAGCGGCACCTCAATGACGGTCAACTGGTCATCGTAGCGTTTGTGGATCTTTGCGAGATAGCGCTCCTGCACGGTCCGGCGGGAGGTGCAGAACGGGCAGGTATTTTTTGGAATGATACCATTCACGATAATCCTTGCGGTGAGAATATTGAGGTGATCGAGCACCTGCTGCATCCGTTCTGTCTGGTACAGTGCCAGTGCCTCCGGGATAATTATGAGGACGAACTCTGTTCGCTTGTGATCGGTGAGCACCGACAGGGCGTGCTGTGCCATCTTCTGGATTCTTTGTAACGCAAGAGCCAGCGTGTCTTTTGACGATTCCTTGTCAAACATGACCCTGATCGTACCAATCACCCCAGCCAGCCGCTCCTGGATCTTCTGCATACCCGTTGTATAGCCAACAATACTGTCCGGGAGATTTAACAGGCGCAGGGTATGCCCGGTGGGAGCGGTGTCCCAGATGATGTAATCATACCCTTCCGGTAAGAATGTGAGCACTTCTTCCAGTGCGAAGAGTTCATCAAAGCCCGGTATGATCGTATTGGGGATGTCATCGAGCACATCTTCTTTTATGGGAATAACCGTAGCAAGGGCGTCAATGATGGCACTGCCGTAGATCTTCTTGTATTTTTCAACGACTGTCTCGGCATTGATCTCGATGGCAGATAGTCCCTTACTGATATGGGTGACGGTTCCCCCAATGGGACATTCAAATATATCCGACAGGGATGGTGCAGGATCGCTAGAGATTATCAGCACCCGCTCACCTGATTCGGTTAGTGAGAGTGCAGTAGCGGCGGCAGCTGACGTCTTTCCAACGCCACCCTTTCCACCAAAGAGGATGATCTTTGTTGTCGGTGTTGCAGGAGGGGCAGGGGAATCCATGGTAGTATTGGCAGATGTTTTAGCAGATGCCCCCGATATTATCGATGCATGCGTGGCACTCACACGAGAGGGGCGGGTTTTTTCCCCGGGTCTTTTTGGAGATTGCACCTGTGAGTTCATGTGACTTACACCTGCTTGTCGGGTATGATGGATTCCGGTTCAAGTCTCTTTTGCTACACATTTCCGGTAATTCTCCGGCATCCGGGCACGACACTCCACGGGGGCCCACCGGAGTTTTCTCCGGTTCATCTCTGCACTGATACAGGAGATCACCTGCTCCGGGGTATCCGGGTGCAGCACACTGACCGAGCCATCCGTTTGAACGAGGTGGAGATACCCGGTGGGTTCAGCGGCTGTCGATATCGCGCCGTATTCGAGCGAATACCCGGCAAGATCTTCGAACCGGACGGCAACAAGGCATGCTAACGGCTCTCTCTGGTGGATTCGGATCGCAGCATCAGTGAGGGTGAGGGTGCCGTAAGTCCATGCCGGGCAGGCACCGGCAGACTGCCAGTATGAAACAGCGCATTGGAACAAGGGCGTTTCGCCTTGCAGCAGGGCGATTTCCTGTGCGAGTTTTTTCTTCTCTTCTTCGCTTGCAGCAGCACGGATCGCTTTGTCCCAGTCCGCCCACATTCCGTACTCGATCATCGTCTCGATGCTCGCTAACATCGCCCGCAATTTGAGCCCGATGAGGGGAACTCCCGAGACCGTGATGATCACATCTGCATCAATGACTGCCCCTTTATCAAGTATCCGGTCAAGCAGGTCGATAAGGGTCGTTTTCCGTTCACGAGTCGCTTCCATCTCCTCTCACCTGTGATGGGAAATCCGTTTTAGTGACGGGGCATTCATTAAGGCTTTCGCGCTCGACCAGCCGCACCAGGGACAACTTTCGTTGAGCAGCACATGGATAGGAACCGATTTCCCGCACTGGGGGCATCGTTCCTGGTCCTCTTTTACCCGGTCCCAGACTGCTGTATTCAGGTTTGTGCCCGAAGGGAACTCCAGCCCGTACTTCGCGGCAGTCTCAAACGAAGCAACCGCTGCACGTATCTTGATACCGAGTAGTTCAACGCCGGCAACCGAGACGCAGATATCAGCGTTGATGATCACTCCCTTGTCCAGCACCCGCTCGATCACATCGACAAGGGAACTTGCCGAATCGTCCCGCAATGCCTGTATCGCCATTATTCATCCCGTACTCTGGGGTAAATGCCAGCAGTGCCTGTACCTGTGAAATCTATAATCCGTCTTTTACGTTCTGAGAAACAACTTTTCAAAGAACGCTGATATAGCTGAACGGTTCTCATAATCTCCTAAGCCTTTCCCAGCATGATCTCAAGGACGCCATTGTTGTAGTGAATTTCAGGTTCACCCTTGACCGGAACCCCCAGATCGATGTGCCTGTGATATTGCCGGGCACCTGCCATGGCAACAATTTTTAAGGCATTTGCCTTCACGTTTACAGAGATATCCTCTTTACTTACTCCGGGCAGTTCCACTATCACCTGCAACCGGTCAGTTTCATCGAAAATGTCGACTCCGGATAATGTGCCAGACTGCATACTTTCACGCCTTCTTGAGATTGATCTCAAGTATCCCGTTCTTGTACTGCTTCTTTGGCTCACCTTTGACCGTAGCCCCGAGATCGATCTCTTTTCTGTACTTCCGTTCACCCTTCCCTGCGGTAAGAATAAGGGTGCGGTCTTTCAATTCAAGGGAAATGTCCTTTTCTTCAACTCCGGGAAGCTCGACAATTACCTGTAACCGGTCGGCTTCATCAAAGACGTCAACAATCGGTTCGCGGGTCTCCGACTCAGGCCTCCTGCCGAAGGTGTCGACACGGGGCATACCATCCCCGCCCATCCGGACAGAGATCCCGTACATCCCTTTTCGTTTTTGGGACTTGTCAAAAGAGATTTCACCGGTCCTGTTCATCTCGGTTTTTCCCTCCTCGACCATCTTTGTTATGTCCTGGGTGAAGTTTCCCAGTTCGGTCAGTATCCCCCCGAATTTCAAGCCGAAATCCAGGATGGGTTCATTGTTTTTTACCTTTTTTTTCTCCATTTTCCATACCCCCGAAAATGACCGGATGTTAATATTCCGTTGCTGAGACCACGTCCCCGCGTTTTCGCATACTGACCCGCTTGAACGTGGCAACCCCGCCCTCGTCATTCATGATGACTTCGTATATTCCCAAGAGATCCATGGAGTCGGGAATCGCTTTCCTCTCTACGAGTTCGATTGTCACGATAGGCATGTGCGTCTCTTCGTCGAGTGCCACGCCGGCGATCATGTTGAACGGCAGTGATGTGAGTTCCACCATCTCCTTTTTGACGGAATCCAGTAACTGCTTCATGTTCTGCCCTTTGGGTTTTGCCTGCACCTGCACCTGTTTTGCCATGTTATACACCTTTTACTTCATTCAGACGTTTCCGGAGCTGGATCATCGCAGCCCGGTACTCCTCTTCGGGCAGGTCACCCCGCTCGAACTGCATCTGAGTCCTGAGCACCTGTTCCCGGACTGACCGCTCCGTGCTTAAGGTCATTGCATCTGCATCATCTGCAATCCCCTGGAGCACCTTCATGCCGAGATCGAACGGCAGTTTGAGCAGGTCATCGACGATGAGGACCATAATTCAGCTCCGTATCCGCACGTTCACAAAGTTATACGGCGGTGCGACCACATACTTCATCAGTAGTTTCTCCCCGTACTCCTGTTCGAGCGTGTTGACGAGCATGTCGAAGTCCCGCTCTTTGGTTTTGTCAACAAGGAAGGCAGCGTTTAAGACCATCTCGTCCGAGAGGTTCTTGTTCATCTTCGCATCCGCCGAAATCCCGCCCAGCCGGTTAAAGATGTCATGGGCGATCTTCTCCTCCCGTTTGGTCAGTTCTTCGGCGACCTTCGTCCCGAGCGTGAGGCGCTGACGGTAGGTCTTTTCGAGAGGTTTGCCCGCGATCTGGTGCTTCATTGCACGGATCTTGACATTGGATGCAGCGATCTCTTTTATCGTCGTGTCGATCTTCCAGGTTACTTTCAGCCCGAGTTCGGTCTTTCCGATAAGTTTGGTGAAGTACATCCTCAATTTCGGATAGTTACGTGAGAGGAATGTTTTGATATCCCCCTCAGATGTTGACTGCCCGAAGCTCATCGGGATAACACAGTACTCCTTCATGATCTTCTCGAGCGCCTGCTGGTGGACGATCCCGTAATCGAGCACCTCGAAGGTCTTTGTCGGGGAATCGGAGACGACTGCTGCAATCTCCCGGTAGTGAATCGTGTACACGTTCTCGCCATCGAGACCGATAGGCCCAAAGGTGTGCTCCTTTCGCGAGGGGATGATGGCATACACGTACCGCCACCGGAGTTTCGACTGGGTCTCAGTACGCAACATCGATTTCATGGTACGCCTTCTTTTTCGGGGATGCTTTTTTATTTGGGATGACGGTCACTTCAGCAGTATTTTTTACCTTTTCGCCACGGCGGACTGCCTGGACGAGTGAAGTTGCTTCTTTCCTCTTCAGTATCTTACGGCGTGCCTTCGTGAGTGCCCGGTTATGGACCTGTATCCTTTTTTCCTCTTTTTTAATAATCGCGTTCCGTTCGTCCTCGGTAAGCAGGGCTCCCTCGGTTTCTGCAAGCCTCTTTTTGATCTCGTCCTCGATCTGGATCGTCCGGCAGGGGACCTTCTTATCCCGTGACAGGTCAAGTCCGGATCGGATATCTCGTGCGGTCTTCATCTCGTTCTCTCCATCGATGGTTCGTTTCTTTGCATGCGATGTTTTATGCTTTCCAGGCACTAGGATGCCGGTGGCAGCACATAACCCGGATGACAGGGTCCTAACTCGCTATCAGGTCACGGATGATTCCGGCAGGATCGACATCTCCCTTGTCACCCTTTCCGATCTTAGGCGAGAGGATATCGATGCAGGTCTGTTCGAACCATTCTTTGTCCCCTTCGTCATAGACGCGGGCGATTGCGACCGAAGCCCTGATCGTAGGACTGAACTCACAGACATCTGCCGCCCGGAGTTTTCGTACGAACTTTACAATCTTCTTTGCCACAGAATGAGATACCCCCGCCTTTGCCTGCGTGATAGCGATCTCAGTCTCCTCATCATAATGGGTCATCGGCAGGGTGATCATCCTGTCCATCAGTGCGTCCTGAGACCGGAATACTCCGGCATACTCCTCCGGGTTGCTCGTGAAGATTGCAGAGAAGTCCGGGTGGACCTTGATGTAGTTGCCGTCTTCAGACGCGCTCGGCAGTTCGAGCATCCGCTCTTCGAGTACCCCTAAAAAGATATTGTTTGCTTCGGGGCGTGACCGGGTGAACTCGTTATAGATCAGGGTAAACCCGTGCTTGCAGGCAGTCGTAAGCCGGTCATCCAACCAGGTCTTCGTCATGGACTCATCGGATTTGTAAACCCTGGAGACGAACCGGTCGATCACCTTGCGTTTCCGGTACCCGGACTGACTGCCGACAAGAGACGACGTACTGAACTCCTCGTCGCCGTTGATCAGCACCACGGGTCTCCCCAGCAGGTATGCAATATGCAAAGCAAGGGTGGTCTTTCCGCAGCCAGTGGGTCCGGATAAATGAATGGGGAACCCTTTTTTAATATAGCGCAGACCCCGATCCGCGATGCTCGTGATATAGGGGGTCTCAACAAATTCGTTCTGGGGTTTTGGGTTTATTACGGTTACAAGATCCATAGTGTGCTCTCCCAGCGGTGTGACATGCCGGTTGAACCATTATTTTTGGGCTTTTGTCAAACCAAAAAAGAGTTCTCCCGGAATTCTGGTTTTTAGTTCGGGAAGTACTGGGTTTCCTTCTTTGCGACTAAGCCCGCTTCAACGAGTTCTTTTGCAGGTCTGACAAGTTTTCTCCATTCAATCCCTACCTTCTTGCCTGCTTTTGCAAGGGTGATTCCATCCGGAGAGGCTTTTATCGCTTTGAGGATCTTTTGCTTGAGTACGGCTCCTTCCTTCTCTTCGGGAGTCTTTGTCTCTTTTGCTGCCTTTGCCTCGGTTCGTTTTGGGACTTTTGTGTGTACATGTCCGCCCGAACGCTCGTTCTGCCAGATCCCGTGTGCTTCTGCCAGGTCTTCCTGGAACGGGATGCGCTCCTGTTTGAACATGCCCATTAACTGCTGTACATCGTCTACGATTCCATCATTGTAGGACCTGAGCATCCGGGAGAGTTCAATGCCCCGGCTCACCCGTTCATCTGCAAAGCCGTGAATCATGTGTACCGCATCGAGCCGGATGTCGGTGACGTCCTTTTTTAACTGGTCCGTAAAGTCCCCGAGCTCTTCCCGGCATTCCTGTCCCATCGCTATCCGGCTTGCGGAAAAACCGCCCAGCATATCCAGCGAGTCATGTTTCAGGTTCTTTACATACTTGTGGAGTGTCTTTTTCTGGGCGGTGGCATTGTGCCTCCGGACGCGGCTGATCAGTTTCAGGTCCTTCTGTGCGCCGGCACGGATCGCCCCGACTTCTCGTACCAATCCTGCAATGTCCGATGTCCTGGCCGATCTGGCTTCGTTGATGTTGTCAACGATCTGGTGCATTCCATCTGCTATTGTCATTTTTCCCACCTCACATCTGTCTTTGTTTTGACACTCTTCCATTCTGAACGGATCTGATAAATACGTGCCCGGAATTTCCGAATTTTGTTTCGAAATTTGAGGATACGATGCAGGTGCAAAAGACAGGGCAAAACGAACACAGCTACGCCCGGATCGGGTTCTGGGTATGCGCCGTGACAAGTGCGGGGTGCCAGGATCCCCATATCTTATCTGTTCCCTCGCGTTCCCCGGTCCTTTTCCTGCAAGTCACTCCGGTCAACAGAGACTATGGGGGGCACGGGCGCTGCTGGTCACGTGGAAGAAGGTATGCCGAAGAATCAGTTACATCAAAGGAACAGGGACACCCGGTGTAGCAAGGGTAACCCGGTGCACGGTACATTGTTGGGGACAGGTACATCATGAGGAGTGAGTACCCCGTAACACGGAATCGGACACATAATACTGCAACGGGTATAACGGGAATACCAGATCTGATGAGTGACGGGGTATACCGGAATACAGGCATATCAGATTGATCGTTCTGATGACAATCACCGATATGCGCAACTCCCGATGATCTCCAGGGTAATATTGTACGGATTTTTATTGTATCTGTATCCAGTCTTCCTCGCTATTTACCGGTAAATGCTCATGTTCCGGTCATAGGTTATTCAGATACAATCTTAACTAACGAAAAATTTTAAAAACGAAAAAGATATCGATATTATGGTCATACTATGCAGCATGAGGGACGTGCATTGTAATGACGTGAACGAATCGTACCTTGGGAAAATGTGGTTGTGAATATCTGGTGCAAAATTTAAGGATTGAATTCAAAAGAATGATTGGATTGCATCTCCATACATGTGGATACATTTGAATTCATCCCAGAGAAGGATATATGATTATGCAGCAATTTCTGCGTGTTCCGTAAGCCCGACAGCTTCTGCGTACTTCAGGAACGTCTCAACCGATGCGATCACGACGCGGGCTTCGATAGAGAGTATCTCAATACCGACAAGTGAGACGCGTGCCCATGCGTCAACAACAATGCCCTTGTCCAGAATACGGTCAATAACCTCCACGAGGCTCGAAGATGAGTTCATTTTTTCTACCATGTTTTTCTCCTCCTTTATGTTCTGGGCATTTTTGCCCACAACCTACTCAATGGGGAAGAGTATATAGGTTCCCGGAATTTCCGAATATTGTTTCAAGTATTGGAAGTATTGGCTCGCACATCCTCAATCGCTCGGGTGAAATGCAACGATTTGATCACAAATGCGGACGGGTCCTTTTCGGTTTTTGAGAACTCCCGGATGGCAAGAATGGCGGCGCGGTTGCAGACTGCCTCTATCTCTGCACCGGTGAACCCTTCTGTCTCTTTGATGTAATCGGCAAGTTTCACCCCTTTTACGATAGGTCGTTTTCGTGTATGCACCTTGAAGATCTCAAGACGTCCCGTCTCGTCAGGCTTAGGCAGCTCGATCTGGAGATCCATGCGTCCTGCCCGGAGGAGTGCAGGATCGATCATGTCGATACGGTTGCTCGCGGCAAGGACGGTAACGCCTTTTAACTCCTCAAGACCGTCCATCTCAGTTAAGAGTTGTGCGATGACCCGTTCGGTAACGCCGTTGTCATTCCTGCCGCCCCTGGTCGGGGCGATCGCATCGATCTCGTCAAAGAAGATGATGCAGGGGACTGCCTGTCGGGCTTTTTTGAAGATCTCACGAATGCCACGCTCAGACTCACCCACGAACCGCGAGAGCAGCTCCGGCCCCTTGATCGAAATAAAATTCGACTGTGTCTCGTGGGCGATCGCCTTTGCTATGAGCGTCTTACCCGTGCCCGGAGGACCGTACAGCAGTATCCCTTTCGGGGGAGTGACCGCTGCATAGGTATACAGATCCGCACATTTCAGCGGGAGTTCGACCGCCTCCCGGATCTCTTCCTTGATTTCAGACAGGCCCCCCACATCATCCCAACCGACATCGGGGATCTCAACAAAGACCTCACGCAGGGCGGATGGTTCGATCTCCCGGAACGCATTCATAAAATCCTCTTTTTTTACCGTAAGATCGGCGATCAACTCGTACGGGACTTCGTGCTTAGTAAAGTCAATATCCGGCAATATCTTCCGGAGTGCATGCATCGCACTCTCACGGGAGAGTGCTGCAAGGTCAGCGCCGACATACCCGTGCGTGATATTTGCCAGTTCATCGAAGTCTACATCCGCAGCAAGCGGCATGCCCCGCGTGTGGATCTCGATGATCTCCCGTCGCCCGTCCCGGTCCGGGATCGGGATCATGATCTCCCGGTCAAACCGGCCGGGTCTCCGGAGTGCAGGATCGAGCGAGTTGGGGATATTGGTCGTTGCGATCACGATCACCTGTCCCCGGTCCTTCAGACCGTCCATAATCGAGAGGAGTTGGGCAACGATACGCCGTTCCACCTGCTTGTCGCCGCCCACATCCTCGCGCTTGGGGGCAATCGCGTCAATCTCATCGATAAAGACAATGGCAGGGGCATTCTTCTGGGCTTCTGCAAAGATTTCCCGTAACCGGGCTTCCGATTCCCCGTAATATTTCCCTACGATCTCGGGACCTGAGATAAAGATCAGGTAGGCATCGGTTTCCTGTGCTGCTGCCTTTGCGATGAGCGTTTTACCCGTGCCCGGAGGACCGTAGAGGAGGACGCCCCGTGGCGGGTCAATGCCCATGCGTTCAAAAAGTTCGGGATATTTTAAGGGGAGCTCGATCATTTCCCGGATCTTGTCGACCTGTCCTTTTAATCCGCCGATATCCTCGTACGAGATGAGACTCTTCTTTGTCTCTTTTTCCTGTGTCTTCTTCCCATAGATTTTGACAGATGTAGTCCGGGTGATCAGCCCAATCTCCGGTGTGGCATCACAGATAAGAAAATCAAACTTCTTCCCGAACATGGAGAGGCGGATCTGGTCGCCCTTTGTTACCGGTATTCCTTCAAACAGGCGGCTGTCAATTTCTTTTTGCAAGAACCGGTCGAGCGGCTGGAGCACGACATGACTCACCGGTGGGATGGTGATCGCTTTGATCTCTAAGGTCTCATTGATGCCTACGGTTGCATTTTTCCTCACAATTCCGTCGATCTGTATCGTCCCTTTCCCACGGTCTTCCGGAAAAGATGGCATCACCTTTACACAGGTAGTCCGTTTTCCGGAGATCTCCATGATGTCCCCGACACCTGCGCCCAGTTCTTCCATGGTCTTTGGATCGATCCTGCCAATCCCCCGTCCGATGTCCTTATTTCGCGCTGCGGATACTTTCACCTTCATGTGCCACACCTCCGAAGATATGCTGGAATGTAAATTTGAACTCGTTCACTTTCTGCCGGATATACGCGCCCCCCCGCTCTGTCGGGACATACATCTTTGACTTGCCGGATGTTTTTACTTCTAAAATCCCCTGCCTTTCGAGTTCGTACAGGATCGTGTAGATCCGGGACTGCGGGATGAGCACGTTGTGCCGGCTATGGATCTCGTGGACGATGTCATAACCAGACAAGGGCCTGTTTAAGATCGAGAGGACGAGCGGTTCTAATGATTTGCGCACGATCTCATCGATCATCGCCTGTGGTACGATGGAGAGGGTTTCGAGGGGATAGGAATGATTCGCTATCGAAACCGAAATTTCGTCACCAGTTGAGACAATCACCTTTGTGATGCCGGCAGATACCGACTCGATCTGTTCACGACTCAACTGCTCGATGTTCAAGGCGATAATCCCCGATACGGGTGAGTCTTCCGGTATCATTTTGAGTATATACTCTTTGATCGCACAGATCTCCCCAATATCCTCAACATCTGAGAAGTCCATAAGGATCTGCCAACCCCTGGCTTTTTCGGTTTCCTGCGATGCTTCAAAGAGGGTCCCAATAGCGGGGATGACTGTATCGAGTTTCCCTTGTTTCAACCGGTGCGGGACAATCTCGCCAGTCTGGATCTCCTTATAGAAATACTTCGGGATACGCGACTGGTGATAGGCAAAGAATATCCGGTGACCATTTTTCAGTCCATATTCAATAGACGTTTTATAAATCGCCTCGTTTGTCTGCGGGGGAGTATACAGGACGAGGATCAGCCCCTGGTAAAAATTGTTCAGGAGCACGGTCTTACTTTCCGGTGCAATAGCACTGTCCGTTTCAGTGGTGTCACCGCTCTCATCTCTGGCTTTATCCACTCCCCGCTCCTTCCGGGGTCCCCGCTTTCCCGGTTCATTCTCCTCGCTCTTCTTCCGTGAGAGCGCCAGTTGGATCGTTGCTTTGAGTTCCAGTTCGTTGAAGGGTTTAACGATATACCCGTAGGGGTTGACCTTTTTTACCTCCTCTAAGATCTTGTCATCCGCATACGACGTGATGAAGATGACGGGTATCCCCAGTTCTTTGTGGATCACCTTTGCTGCATCGATGCCGTTTTTCTTTCCCGGCATGACGATATCCATCAGCACAATGTCGGGTTTTGTCACCCGTGCCTTTTCAATTGCATCCTCACCGGATGATGTCATGCCGACTACCTTATGCCCCATGGAGCTGATCTTCTCCTCGAGCTGCATCGTGATGATCGCTTCGTCATCAACTACCAGTACCCGGGCCATACTCCTCCTGCCGTATACAAAATTCTATCACCACTTCAGTTCCGTTCTTACCTGTGATCTGAACGTTGCCGTGCAACTGCTGCTCAACGAGTGTCCTCATCAGCCTGAGCCCAAGCCGATTACTCTTTTCGATATCAAACCCGGATGGCACCCCGACACCATTGTCCTGGATGACAAACCGGAGCAAATCCTCTTTGATGGATGACGAGATCTCTATAAGTCCATTTCTCCTCCCCTTGAATGCATGTTTGTGGATGTTGGAGATGATCTCGTTTAACGCCAGTGCACAGGGAATTGCCTGGTCAACAGGAAGATAAATTTCTGCGCAATCGATGTTTGTCATGATATCGAGGTGATCATGATCGTAGAATCCTGATATCATTTCGACAAGGTCGTGAACCTGCTTTCTCATATTGATTTTATCGAATCGTTTACTCTCATATAATCGCGTGTGGATGGATCCCATGGTCTGCACTTTTGTCATGATATCGGTCAGCGTAGAGACGACTATCGGTTCATGCGCTCTCGTCTTTGTCATATCGATAAGCCCGATTATCAGTTGCAGGTTGTTCTTGACCCGGTGATGAATCTCCCTGATCAGAAGATCTTTTTCATTGGATGACTGGGTTAACTTTTTCTGGATTATTTTGCGGTCTTCAATCTCTTTTTTCAGTTTCAGGTTTGTTCTGGATAATTCAGAAGTGCGGTCACGTACCTGTTGCTCAAGGGTTTCCTTGTAATTTTTCAGTTGGATCTCTGCCTCTTTCTGGCTGGTGATATCCCTTCCGACAGACTGGTATTCAATCACATCACCCTCATTGTCAAAAATCGCCCGGTCGCTCCAGCGCTGCCAGCAGACTTCACCGGATGGCATCACAATCCTGTGCGAGATCACTGCAACCGGATTTTCCGGCGTGAGTGCTGCAAGATGGGTTTTCATCAGTCGGGCATCATCCGGCAGAAGAACAACAAAATGCGGTTTCCCGATAATTTCTTCCCGGTTCAACCGGAAATAACTGCAATAGGCTTCATTGATGAACGTAAGTCTTCCATCCGGTAAAAACCGGCAGATGAATTCGGTCTGGTCCTCGACGACATCCCGGTACCGTTGTTCGCTCGCCTGGAGCGCTTCCTCCACCTGCTTTTGTTCGGTCACGTCACGGATCGATTCGATTGCCCCAATCAGGTTTCCATTTATATCGCAGAGTGGGCTCGCATTACCCCATAATGCAACTGACTTCCCGTTTGACAGGACAGTCTTCGTCTCAGCATAAATGTTCTGTCCGATTTTTTTGATGTTCTGGTACTCACGTGGGTCGATTTTATTGCCAGTGTTGAGGATCCAGTCGATGAGTATAGGTCTTTTAGCACCGTAAAAGGGGAGGGCATACTCATAATTGCCTTTTCCGATTATCGCCTCTTTGTTCACGCCGGTCATTTCCTCGATCACCCGGTTCCATGCGATGACCGTTCCGTTCCTGTCGATCGCGAAGGTAGCATCGGGCAGGTGTTCGACAATATCGATAAGCCGACGTTCGGATTGTTTTAGTGCTTCTTCTGCCTGCTTGCGTTCGGTGATGTCCTCGACATTTCCGTTATAATAGAGGATATGACCGCTGTCATCATAGACGGCTTTTCCGGTATCCCGTACCCAGATAATCGTTCCATCGTACTTGCGGAACCGGACTGTGAAATCGCGCACTATTCCTTCGCGCTTAATCAGATCCAACCACCGGTTTCGATCCCGGGGGTCCACGTATATATCAGATCCGCTGACATTCATCAGCATTTCCCGATTCGGATAACCCAGCAGAGATACCAGAGCCGGGTTAATATCCAGGAACCGCCCCAACGGGGTAGTGCGGTAAAGGCCTATCGGGACTTCGTCAAACAAGCTGCGGTATTGCTGTTCGCTTTCCGCCATTGCCCGGTTGATCTGGTCCAGTTCTTTAGTCCGTTCGGCAATACGCAGTTCCAGTTCCCCGTATGCTTCACGGATCTGCAGATCGTGTTTATGCTTATAGAATGCGATCTCGATTGTTGACTGGAGTTCCCGCTCATCGAAGGGTTTGATGACATACCCGAACGGCTCGGTGACTTTTGCCCGGTCAAGAAGCGCCTTATCGGCATAAGCGGTGAGATAGATGACCGGGATATCAAAGCGCGTATGGATTATTCCTGCAGCCTCGATCCCGTCCATTGCGGTGGCAAGGTGAATATCCATGAGCACGAGATCGGGCCTGAGTTCTTCAACTTTTTCCAGCGCGTCCTCTCCGGATTTCGCAATGCCCGTAACATCATATCCCAGGTTTGTTAATGTCTCCTTTATATCATTGGCTACAATCACTTCATCTTCCACGATAAAAATTGATTTACCCGTACGGGTATGGATATCAGGACAGGGGACTGCATCAGTATCCGGGGGTGATACAGGGGAAACGGACACTTCTGAAAAGAGGGGGGATTCCAGGCCGGGATCGATCCCTCCTGTCATTTCCGGATCATCCGGAACAGTAACTGCATCATTTGGATCGCGATCGATTATCCGCTGTAACCATGACATAAGGATTCCATCTCACGGGACTTTTTTTCCCTGCGCAACAACCCTGTCCGCACTGCCTCTTTTCAGCCATGCCAGGATATCATCCAGAACAAAGTTACAGATGAACAGGTCGATATCCGGGTTTATGTTCGGTGCGACATCGTGCGTTGCCCCGATAAAGAGCAGCCCGTACTGCCCGTCCTTTAAGGATTCTTCGATCCGCTGTGCGATGTACTTGTCCCGTTCGAGGGTTAGATCATAGAGCCGGTGCTTATGCTTCTCACTCAGTGCTTCCCGTTCCGGGTCCGTCTTTGCGTTCACGATCGCTTTGATGATCTCATACTCTTCTTTTAAGAGAGCCGGACTCTCGGTCTTCTCCAGCACTCCGCCATGCTCGATGATGGAGAGGACGATCTGGTGGTTGGGAACGCCGTCCTTTGCGCCCATAGCAACGAGTTTTGCGCCGATCTCACCCCCGATGGGGATACCATCCTGGTATATCCTGATGGCAGTGCCATCGAGATTGGCGACAACGGCATTTATGATCGTGCGGAGGTTTTCCCAGAAAAGCGCTACATCCTTGCGGTGTTGATCCCGTCTCTCTTTCCCGAATTTCCGGTCGATCATCTCAGAGATGTCGCTCTTTAATGACCCCATCTCTTTCTCGCTGTGAACGATCGGTATCAGCATCAGTTTTCTTGTCATAATGCGCTCATCAGACCCGTAACATTTCGTGTACTATTCCGGTACCGCTCATCTTCCCATCCGTGTTTATTTCCTGCACTTCTTTTCCGCTCCTTTCTAAAAAGATACAGCGTGCTGCATAAACGTCTGCGATGATGCATGGGGAGACTTTTTGCTCCGGGTAACCTGCTGTCCGTGCAGGATTTGTACTAGATATTATATTCGATGATAAGATGTAACTAGTATATTTCTTTTAACAGTATATGATATAATAAATATTTCCCCACGTTCCTAAAAAAGAAAGGTTTGTTTTTATCGGTACGCACAAGAATCGGTACACACAAGTACGATTACTATTCATGTAAGAAAAACCTGTGCCGGACGTTTGAAATCAACCGTGGATCTGACAGAATATGCAGTCCATACACGATATCCCGCTCTTTATGAACCTGTAAACGGAGAAGAGTACCAGGAAGCACTTGCAACAGATGAGTGCGTTTATGCTTGGGAAAGTAAACAACTCAGGTAAGCAGTTGCAAGACAAGACACCCTTTTTTTAGAATAGATTGGGAAAATAAAAACCTCACATAATGTGAGCATCAGGCTGAATAATGAAATGTCGATTAAAAAAAGATGAAGAATTAGTACTTTCCCGGCATCATTGTGGCTCCGCTCATCATTGTCGAAAGGACTGCTGCAAGGAAAAGCAGCATGATAATGATCGGGATAATTACAGCAAGGATGACGGCAATGACTGCACGTTCGGTCGATATCTGGTGAATTTCCCGGACGCTCAGCACTTCAAGCACCAATGTCCAGATGCCGCCGATAAACGGTCCGATAATGGGGATCCAGCCGATGATCATGCCCGGCGTTGAACCATAAGCAAGGGCTTTTACGGTATCCATGTATCCTTTTCGCCCGCCGGCCAGGTAGACCCAGATATGGAGCCAGATTGCAAAAACGAACAAAAAGATCACCGCAAGGATAGCGACGACAACAACCATGAGGATTGCACCAACAGCCCCGACAAACGGCAGTGCCCAGCCAAGTTGTGACATCATCCGGGACATGGTATTGAGTGTCCCATGTCCCCCGAGAAGGAGAGCGATGAGTGCAGTAAGGATCGCATTGAACAGGACGATGAAAATGTAGTACTGGAGGGTGAACCCGGTCGGGTCATCCCGCGATTTCTGGAGTTCCTCGACCGGGGTCATGAGGAACGCTTTTGCCTTTTCATAACATCTGGAGATCATATGTGCAGCCTATATTTTTGGTGACGATTTATAGATTGAGCAAACTTCCAAAATACAAGACAATAATTGGAATTAACCTGGCGATTTTCTGATGACGGTTACTGTGGACTGGCAGAGCAATGATTGAGTACCAATCACACTTTCTCGTTGACGACAATCGTAAAAGTCGTCCCTGAACTCCGGTCCAGTTCGATAGTCCCGTCCAGTTGTTCCACGAGCGAGCAGATGAGACGGAGGCCCAGCGAATTGGCATTGCGCCAGTCAAAATCCTCCGGGATACCGACGCCGTTATCCTTGAACTGGATGGTGAGCGTGTGATCCTGCTGGTGAATCGTAACGTAAATCTCCCCCTGTCTTCCCTTGGGAAATGCATATTTTAAAGCATTTGAAATGAGTTCATTGAACATCAGCCCGAGGGGAATAGCGGAGTCGATGGCGAGGGAAATATCCCGGATATCCATGGTGAGCATGATACCCTTTCCTTTCATACCAAAGAAATGGAGCATGTTGTCCCCGAGGAATTTGAGATAATTGCCAAGATCCAGTTTTGCAAGATCAGTTGACTGGTAGAGTTTTTCATGGACCAATGCCATCGCCCGGACCCGGTTCTGGCTTTCCTTAAATGCAGAAAGAGTCACCGGATCCGTTATGAAACGGGACTGGAGGTTTAAGAGGGAGATGATAATCTGGAGGTTGTTTTTCACCCGGTGGTGGACTTCCCTGAGCAGGACTTCTTTTTCACCCACGGATTTCGAGAGCTGCTTTTCAGCATCGACACGGATCTCTATTTCCGTCATCAGTTTCAGGTTAATATCCGTGAGATCGGAGGTTCGTTCAATAACTTTGCGTTCAAGATGCTCCCCGAATGTTCGCAGGGCTTCATTCGCTGCTTTGCGTTCCGTGATGTCTTCAAAAAATGCAACAAAATATTCTTTTGACGGGGAATAGACAGAGATATGCAACCACTTTTCTGTAGGTTTGAAATCGAGATCAAATGATTCCGGTTCACCGGTCAATGCAACCCGCCCATAGATCTCCAACAGGTCAGGGAATGCTTCCCTTATTCCGGGAAAATTTTCAGTGACCGGCTTTCCCAGGACCGTTGTTGTGTCGAAAATCCGGTTAAACGCCAGATTAACATTCAAAAAGATAAAGTCGGTGGGGTGTTTTTCCTTGTCATACAGCACCCTGCAGTACGCAAAACCCTCCAGCATATTATCAAAGAGATTCCGGTACCGTTTCTCACTCTCCCGCAGCGCCACCTCAGCCCGCTTGCGCTCGGTTATGTCGTAGGCAATGGTGGATGCACCGATCAGACGTTTCTGTGTATCTTTGACCGGTGACACTGTCAGGGCAATGTTGATCAGCCCGCCATCTTTTTTCCTGCGCAGGGTTTCGTAACGGATAACCGGCGTGCCGTTCCTGATCTGATCAAGACTTGCCTGTGTGTCATCCGGGAGATCCGGCGGTATAAGCAGCGAGATATTCCTGCCGATAACTTCCTGTGCAGAATACCCATAGATTCGTTCGGCACCGGTGTTCCAGCTGGTGATTATTCCGTCCAGCGTTTTTCCAATGATTGCCTCATCCGCATTCTCCACAATGGCAGCGAGACGTACCCGTTCCTCTTCTGCCAGTTTGTGAGCGGTAATATCGCGGATACTGCACTGGATAACCTTCTCATTATCCACAACGTAGACATTGCTGACGAACTCTACATCAATTACCCGTCCGTCTTTTGTCTCCAGCGGCAGATCTTCATACCGGATATATCCGGTCCTTATTAAATGGGCAGCAGCCTTCTCTGCCAGCGCCTTGTCCCGGATAAACCCGATCTCCCAGAGTTTTTTTCCCAGTATCTGCTCCCGGGGATATCCCAGCAGTGTTAAGAGGAACGGGTTTGCATCAGTTATCTTCCCGTATTCTGCATCGAGGATCAGGATGCCGTCCTGCGCTGTCTCAAAGAGGCGGCGATACCGGATCTCTGAATCATGAAACGCTTTCCACACGGCTGCAAGCTTCACTGCCTTTATGATCGTATCTTTCAGATGGGGGAACAGAATTTTGGGGTCACCGTTTTTCTGGAGATAAAAATCCACGCCATCGTTGAACGCCTCAATAACTACCTCTTCCCGTCCCTTGCCGGTGAATAAGATAAACGGGAGACCGGGGTTTGCTGCACGAACCGCTTTGAGTAACTCAATTCCATCCATGCCGGGCATCTGGTAGTCAGCAACAACAACGTCGAACCTGCTCGTTTCCATCACCCGAAGTGCTTCTCGTGATGAAAACACTGTTGTGATAGTCATTGCACCGGGCTCTTCAAGGCATCTTTTCTCAAGGGAGAGATGTACCGCATCATCATCTACACAGAGAACAGAGATCATAGCAAACCGGCTTTAAGGAAGATTGACTCCTTCTTTGTTTTACATGAGATTTCATTTCGATAAATGAACGTGTTATTTCCGATTTTTGTCTCAAAATCTGAAAATCAACAACCACGAAAAAGAGCAGAGGATTGGCATACAATCATACTTGAACCGCCACCAACTTCGCACGCTTCGTACATTGCCACCGCGCTCACCCCCGCACCCCAACCGGCTCGCCATATTTCAGGTTAAAATCCTGTTTTTTAGACATTCCCGGAAAAATGACCCTCATATCCGCATTCCGGCAGGGTTTTGGAGGGGCTGATGGGATAAACTACGTGGCGAAAAAGGCCTCGATTTCAGGGCACATGGCAGGCGTTGGGAGAGGGCGTTTCCGCCCGTATTTTGGCAAACAGAGTGAAATTTAAGCAGATTTTCCACGCGAACTGAAACGGGCCGGTTTACGGGGTTTTCCGGACAGGAATTTGGTAAAAGGAGCCCGCTACGGGCGTATTTTATCTCAGGGTCCAAACCCTGGAATGTTAAGTACCAGCGGTAAGGGATCCCTAATGAGGGAGAGCAATTCTTCACTTACATGATTTTTAAAAACTTCCGTCGTGAAAAAATGACCCTCATATCCGCATTCCGGCAGCCTTTCCGGGCATAGAATAGGCTAAACCAGGTGGCGGAAAAAGCCCCGATTCCCGGGCCTTTGGCAGCCATTGGGCGAGGGGGTTTCCGCCCGTATTTTGGCAAACAGGGCGGAATTTAAGCAGATTTTCCACGCGAACTGAAACGGGCAGGTTTACGGGGTTTTCTGAAAGGGAGTATGGAAAACGGAGCCCGAATTGGGCGTATTTTCCCGTATCTCAGTAGTACCCGGATAAAACAGTTTTCCACCGATAACGAGTGGACAAAAACAAAAAATATTTTCACGCACTTGTGACGAAGATTGTTCGCATCATCCGTTCATTCCGGACAGTTCAGAACTTCCCCTTAGTACTCCGCACAACCTTCTTGTCCCCGCTCATGGACAGCGCCTCACCGAGCGCAATCCCGAATGCCTTGAACATCGCCTCGCACTGGTGGTGATCGTTCTTGCCGGCAAATGCGATGTGGGCGGTGATGCCGGCCCGGTTGCACACGCTGTAGAAGAAATGCTCGAAAATATCTGCGGGAATATTGCCTACGGTTTTGCTGCCAAACGTGCCGGTAAAGACAAGGTATCCCCTGCCCCCGCAGTCGAGAACGACGGTCGATATTGACTCGTCCATGGGGATGATCGCGTGGGCGAAACGCTTTATCCCCCTTCCGTCACCCATCACCTGCTTTACCGCATCCCCGAGCACGATCCCGATATCCTCGATCGTGTGATGGCAGTCCACCCCGAGATCCCCCTTGGCTGTGCAGGTGAGATCAAATCCCCCGTGCCGTGCCATCGCGTTGAGCATATGATCAAAAAAAGGGACACCGCTGTCCACCGTTATCTTCCCGGTGCCCTCGGGGTTCAGCCTGATTACGATCTTCGTCTCTTTTGTTTCCCGCTTCACTTCCACAACTCTCATTGGCTCTCCTCCAGTGCTTCTTTCAGTCCAATCTTCCCGCTGTACAGGGCAGAGCCGAGCACCGCCCCGAATGCCCCGATCTCCCTGAGTCCTGCAACATCGGATCGTGCGGACACGCCGCCGGCAACGACCACGGGCAGGCGGGTGTGATCGATCAGCCGTTTCACCGGCTCGAACCGGACTCCCTGCTGAAGTCCTTCCACATCCACGTTGGTGTAGAGCAGGGAACCTGCCCCGAGTTCCTCGAACCGGGTGGTCCAGTCCAGGTAGTTGCCGGCGGTCTCCTGCCAGCCGTGCACGGCAATCTGGTTGCCCTTGGCATCCACGCCGGCCATCACCCGTTCGCTGCCGAACTCGCTGGCAAGTTGCCGGATACATTCCGGTTTCTGGGTGGCGAGCGTTGAGATGATCACCCGCGACACACCGGTATTCAGCCAGTGGGCTGCATCCTCCACCGACCGGATCCCGCCGCCCAGCTCGATCTCGACACCCGTCTTCCTGACAAGTTCCGCAATCAGGTCGGCATTTTTTTGGGAACTGCCGAATGCCCCGTCAAGATTCACCACATGGAGGGCATCGGCTCCTTCATCCAGCCAGCGGGTGGCACAGGCAAGAGGATCGCCATACGCAGTTGCACTCTCCCGCCTGCCCTGCACCAGCTGGACACATTTCCCCCCGAGGATATCAACAGCAGGAAAGATCTTCATACAGGATCAGCGAATCATCCGTTGGATTGCCATCACGAGGATATCTTTTGCACCGGCCCGCCTCAGCGCGTTGATAAGGGAATAGACCCGTTCCTCATTCACTACGGCATGCACGGCGACCAGATCTTCACTCGATGCAACGTCCATAACCGTCGGCCCTGAAAGACCGGGAAGCACGCGTTTCACTGCATCCAGGGAGGCACGTTTCACGTTCATCATCAGGTAGCATTGGCCGCGTGCCCGGATCACGCTCTCCAGCGCAAGATGGATCTCGTCGATCTTCTCTTTCTTGGTACGGAGCGATTCCTTGTTTGCGATCAGGATAGTTGACGTCTGGAGCACTTCGTCGATCACCCGGAGCCGGTTGGTCTTGAGGGTCGTGCCCGAGCTCGACAGGTCGATGATCGCATCCGCGATCCCGAGGTGCGGTGTCGCTTCGCAGGCGCCCCCTACCAGCACCACATTGACCCTGACCTTCTGCTGCTCAAAGTACGTGCGGGTGATGACCGGAAATTCTGTGGCGATCTTCTTTCCTGCCAGCTGTTTTGCCGACGTGATCGGGGAATCCTCGTGCACCGCAAGCACCAGTTTTCCCTTCCCGGACTGGAGATCGAGCAGCTCTTCCACATCGGACTCCCGCTCGATGACCATGTCATGACCGGTGATACCGAGATCGGCTGCACCCGTGGCAACATATTCCGGAATATCAATGGGACGGGCGAACAGGATCTCCACATGAGGATCGAGGGTACGGGTGATGAGGCGCCGTTCACCGGTCTCTGCGAGATGGAGCCCGCTCTTTTCCACCAGTTCCATGATCGGTTCTGCAATCCTGCCCTTATTGGGAATTGCAAGACGCACAATATCTGAAAAAGGGGTGGGGGAAGCAGTTTTTTTTGCTTCTTTTATTGTTTTTTTTGGTTTAACAGCTTTCACGGTCTTTCCTGTCTGCGATCAGAACGTCTTGAGTTCACCACGGATGACTGCTTCTGTCACATGGGTAACCGTTGCGAGTTTTTCATCCACAATCGAGAGAATCTCGCCGTTGATGTCCTTTAATTTAATGCCACACTGGGGCAGCACCTGCACGCTGGCAACAAGGGGCTGATCGATGGGCTTTCCGATCTGTGAGAGGAGCCGGACATACATCTCGTCAATCCCATCTACCTTTTTGACACAGTCCTGCGCAATCTGGGTAGAGAGGAGGTTGTAGATCTTGCCGATATGGTTGATCGGGTTCTTACCGCTGGTTGCTTCCATGCTCATCGGGCGGTTGGGGGTGATCAGGCCATTGCAGCGGTTGCCGCGACCAACAGACCCGTCATCGCCCATCTCGGCAGAAGTACCGGTCACGGTCAAAAAGACGCTCTCCTTCTTGATGTCATCGGCGGTGTTGACATGGACGACAACTTTGCGCTTGGTGCTCTTCTTTGCGATCTTGACAATTTCTTCGTTTAAAAGGACCATGTATTCCTGGTATTCCTTGATATCTGCACAGTATTTGTCGACAATAGCGCAGGCAATTGTCAAGGTTATCGTGTTGCCATCGCGCAGACCCATGATCTTGATGTCCTGTCCGATTGCAGGATACTTTTTCCGGAGTTTTACATCGATATATTCTGCTGAGTTCCTGATGATGTTCTCAACTTCTGAGAAGGGGGCGTGTCCGACACCGAATGAGGTGTCGTTTGAGCGTGGTGTTTTTCCCTGTAAGGGCTTGAAAACATCCCTCAGGTCCGTTGATCCGGTTCCAAGACGGCAGTCAATCATCAGGTCACGGTTGAGGTTGAGTTCGGGAAGAATCTTGTGGAGATAGGTGTGTGCTGCTTCCACCGCTACAGAATCGGCGGGGATCGTGATGCCATTGAACTGCTTGGTTGCACGCCCGTCAATCAGGACATAGATCGGGCGGACCATCTTACCGCCGCCGAATTTCGGGCGGGATTCCCCGGCAACTACTTCACCCTGATCGGTGTTGTGATGGAGAACAAACCCGAACTCATCGAGATATGTTTTGCAGAGTGCCTGGCTGATCGACTCAGCGATACCATCTGCAAGGCTGTCCGGGTGGCCAAGGCATTTGCGTTCAACAAGTTCAATCCGCTGCTTTTCAAGGGGGATCTGGTCTAATGCTTCAATCTGGATATTTCTCTTCATTCCCGTTCCTCGTGAGACTTCGTAATAATAAAAGGGACTGGTAGTGATATAACCGTTTTCTTCTGATGGCCAAAAATGACCGGTAGTAATGAAAAAACACGCTTTCAGAGCGTATTTTCACCGGGAATGGAATCCGGTCGAGCTGTTTTTGTTGGATGGAGAAAATATGCCATCCCGTAAAGAAATACCACTATTTACGAGAAGCGCAAGGGATTTGTGCAGGTAAACGTCAGGGGTTTTTCTCAGGGATTACCCGGAGAGATTACTTATTGAGCATACTTTTAGAAGGACAGGGAAAAAAGAAGAGTGGATTGGATTATTTAGAGAAACGTTTTACCGTCTCAGGAATTTGTGGAGGATAGTCATCTCGCTGCCCGGGGGGGTCTTTTTAACCGGGGGTTTTACCGGCGCAGGTGCAGCATCATGCTCATCCTCTTCATCCTCATCTGCAGCAGATACAGTGATTTTTGGCACTTTCCTCTGCGGGGCTGACGGGGTGTGCACATGCGTCTTTCCTGAACCGTGAGTTTCTTCTTTAGCATGCCCTGCTTTGTGAGCAGATAGTTTGGTTCCACACCCCGGGCAGAAATTTGCGCTGTGGGGGAGTTTCTTGCCGCAGTTATGACAGAACTGGGGACTGCCCGCTTCATCTTCCTCCACCGCTTTTTCATGGGTTTCCGGCTTATCTTCAGGAAGAATTTCCACAAACGGAGGGTGTTCGGGTTCCGCAACCGGAGGGCGACGCATGGGTTCTGCAGTTACTTTTCTCACCGGGTGCGAGGAGGGCTGTCTGAGCGGCTCCATCGCACTCTTCATGGCAACTTTCATTGCCGACTGCACTTCAGGTTTCTTCGTAAGTCTGATATTTTCATTCGGGGTGAAAGGGATCTCCTGATCATATTCCTTGATCGAGATCGGTTTTTTCACCGGTTCCTGCTGCCGGACGGGGGAACGCCGGGGGGGTTCTTCTTCCTTAGGTTCGGGCTCCGGCTCTTTCTCGGGCACCTTATAGATCGAAAGAAGCCGCTTTACCGGAGGTTGTTTCTCATGCTCCTTGGCCGGCTTCTTTGTCGGGTGCAGTCCCCCTCTCTGTGTGGGTTTCTCTGCGGGTGCAGCAACTGCTGCATCTTCTTCCTCCCGGACGGGTTCTTCAGCCTTCTTCTTTGAGGCCTTTTTCGGAGGTTTTTCTTCCTGGAGGAGCGAAAGCCATTCGTCAATCTCGGTTGACCGGTCCATGCCATTCTGGACAAAGACAATTTTCATCGTCTTAATCTCATCGTCAGGAGACCGTATTGACACTACAAGGACAGGATCTGAATTCTCGGAAAACTCGCTGATGCATCCCGCGATAGTGTCCCGGGCAACATCTTTTGCGGTTACCTTGAGTTTCTTTTCCTGCGTATCAATTAAAAAAATGCGCCTGTCGGTGAGATATGCATGGAAAAAGAATTTTTTCACCGATACGTTAAGAGATCCGATCTGGACCTGTTCACCCGGCTGAAGATAGGGCGAGAGTCCTCCTTCTTCTTCATCTTCTTCTGTTTCTATCTCTTTATCCTGGGGTTTTGCAGGTTTTGTCCCTTTTTTTACAGGACTCTCTTTGGGTGATGTCCTGCCTGCTGCGGAAGATTTCCCGGAGGTGGGTGATATCTGGCCGCCGCAATAGCCACACTCCACAATATTGTCGCGTATATTCATCCCACAGTGAGGGCACTTCATTTATGATCTCCTTGATCGGTATCCAGAGTAGATAACTATAATGTTTACATTGCATATGAAAAATTCTGTGATCGGTATCGCGTGGTTCATGGATCAGGATTATGGAGTCTGAACCGGGGTACGGTTCATCAGGGCATCAGCAATCTGAACCCGTTCTTCTTCCTTATCGACCACATGGAGATACACCGAGGCAGTTTTTTTCTGGAGGCAGAGGAGTGCATTGATCCGGCAGCGGGTGCCATCCTGGTCCAGGAAACAATCACCCGCAGTGATACGGCTGAACTCACCGGTCAGGGTCTTTTTAAACGATTCATGACTGTAGCCGGCGTGGCAGGCTTTCCCTTCTGCAACAACGAGGTATACTCCTTTCCTGCCGGACAGGTCACTGTCTTCCACCATGAATGTCCCGAACTTTTCATCGCCCCACGGGTTGAGGAATTCCCGATAGAAAGGATCGTGTTTCTCCTTCCTCTCCCATAAAAAGAGCCCGAGGCGGAGCGGAAGATAGTTTGCATACTTCTCTTCAACTTTTGTTTTAAGGTGGGAATAGACAGGAGTGCTGATGACATCTTTTAAGAGCCTCTGTTCTTTTTCAAAGACATCCTCTTTCAATCCCCCGGAAAAGATCAACTTTAACGGTTTGAAATAGAGGATCTTATCCAGCACAGGGACTCCTAAGGAACCGTCTTTCATGGGGAGAAGTGCGCCGGTTTTCAGTACAACGGATACCGTGGGAGTGCGGGTCGTGGGACCCTGGGGGGCACTGAACGGGATGGCAGGAGAGCGGCGGTGAGTAGAAGGCATGGTTGCCCGCTTTACGATGCCCGGGCTGCTGGCGCGCGCGATCTCCATCCACGATTCAGGAGCATAGGACTTGTTCAGGTAGCGTTTCCAGCCGGGATCGCGGATCGTGGCGATGGAGACGAGGCAGAACTGATCTTTTTCCGGGATGAATTTTGCCCCGCAATGGGTGCATTCAACGTAATAATCTGTGTGGGGAATGCCATACAACTGCTTGCCGAACACCCGGTTTAAGATACCGGTCTTACAGATGGGGCAGAGACTCATCCAGGGCGTCGGGGGAGTCCCGCTTTCCGTTTCCGTACCGGTTGGAGTGAGAGAAGGTACCGGGGCCGATGCAGTATGCCATGTCCAGGGAGAAAGCAACCGGACTCCCCTGATCCGCGCGTGGGATGTGCGGTCGACAACCTCGGTTTTCTCAGCGATTCCCGCACGGCAGAGCACGTCCGTGATCACGACAGTGCAGGACAGGTCTTCTGACAGGTTCAGGCGCTGGGAAAGACACTGGTCAAGTCCTTCCGGGGCCTGTTTTTCCGGGGTCTGTTTTGTATGAATCGCAAGAGTCTTGGAAAATTCCGCGTTGAGGCATTCCATGGTGACGCCGATAAGATCCCGGGTGACGGATACACCGTCCTGCATGAAGGGTAACCGGCCAACGCGCCGGTTCACCGTTTCGCAGGCAAGGGTGAGGAGTTCGGGAGTAATGGGGAAAAACTGGGTGGCTGACATACGTGTTGCTCGCTGTTCGTATCGATTGTCACGCTGACGGGATAAACGATCGTATGGAAGGAGGGAGAGGGAGATTATACTCATTAAACGGTTCTTCGCTGTTTCATGGGGGTAAAGCAGGTTATTAAAAAAGAGGTTGTGATCTTCCCCCGCCTCAGAGCATCTCTTCAGGCACGGCGGGACAATGAGGTTTTAGTATTTTTGTTATTGATCCGCCGCGGGGGCGCCCTTTGAGGTCGGAGGAGTTTATCGTATCTGGAGGTATGGGCGTCTCAACCCCCCATTATAATTCCTGAAGAGGATAATTTTCATGGGAAATTCTCATTTCCTTCATTCACCGGGTCCTCTGTGACAGTTAGGATTGTGACCCCCTCTCTCCCCCAGAGGGGGAAGCAGCTCAAGGGGAGCACCCCTTGACCCCCCCTTATCGGAGTTCTTCTTCAACCGTCTGAGGGAATATCGCAATTGGGGGATGCCCGAGCGGCGGGGGCGGAGGCACTTGGTGCTGGAGCCCCCAAGAGCGGCCGTTTGTATCAAAGAGGATTTCAGCATTTAGTCATTAAAACCGCTGCGGGGTGCCCTTCGGAGGCGGCGTTCATCGTAGTTGGGGGCATAAGGGTATCAGCCCCCATCTTTGTAATCACCTCAAAATATGCTTTACCCATTCAAAACAGGAATGAGCGCATCAACCATAACGGTAAAAAAAGTAGGAGCGGAGAACGACAATTACCGCTTCCAGATTTCCTGTCCCATCATCTTTGGTTCGTGATACGTGATCTCATCTGCGGAGAATATCAGGACGACAAAATCCGGGTTGTCAACGGATTTGAAATACTGTTCAAACATCGGGTTCCAGTAACGCTTTTTTGTTGCCAGGTCCTCGTGCACTTCCCCTTTTGCCTTGATCTCGACATAGGGATCGGTAAATTCCTTACCGGACCAGATGGAGATGGCAGCATGGGGATTTTTTTTAAGTTCTGCAACTTTGTGGGTGTTCTTCATTGTCGCGCCCACAAAGGTCATATCGGGAAATCCTGCCAGTACCATGAACCGTACCGCGGGCAGCCCTCCGGCAACCGTCGCGACTGCGGCCGGGTGCGGGCCTTCAACCACATCCAGGATCTTTTCCTTGAGTGCCATGCACACAAATCTGCAAACGCGGGTAATATAATTATCTGAAAAAAGGGAAATATGGGATCATCACTTTTTTGCGCCGGTCTTTGTTATCTTCTTGGCGGGCTTGATGGGGCTGGGGGGATTCGTATGGGCGGGCAACTCGTCACCATGGGGATGGGAATGGGGCGTATGTACTTTTGGAAGAACGGGCTTTTTGATGGGTTTGTGTTCAGGATGCGGCAGCGGGCGGGTTGTTGGATGATGGCGTGCATCTTCCAGCTGGCGATCCCTGTCCTGGCTGGGTCCTCTCTTGACCGGGACTTTCACATCGCGCTGGTCTTTGGGCGTGGATTGTCTTGGTGACATAATGATTGTTCAGCGCAGGGGATATAAAAATGAGACGGGACACTGCCCCTTCCTGTTTTACGTAGAATGCGTCCAGACGAAAAAGCGAGTCATCCCTTTATAGCCTGTACTACAACAGGACCTGTTCCCATACTGAAGTGACCAGAGGAGGGGTGATCCAGCATTCAATGGCAGCAGCAACGGCAAGAAGGAAGGCAATCACGAGGAACACCCGCCATACCCGGTTGAAAATAAAAAGGGCGATCCCGCCGGGATGCAGTGCAGACTGATCGCGAGGAGTACACAGATACTCGCGCAGGGCATCCGTGCAGAGCAGCGAGAAGGTCCCGGCCAGGACAAAAGCGAGCATCTCAAGCCATCCATGAGGGAAATACATGACAAGAAAGACCGGCAGCGGGTAGAGTTTCGACGTGATATATGCGTAGCTGAAGGAATTATAGCCAAGCGCGAGGACCAGGAGAACTACCGTTCCTTTCATCAGCCGGATTATGGTATTGAGATGGTCGGGGTTCAGCCACCAGATCCCTACCCAGTACAGGGGAACGAGCAGGATGATCAGGGCAACACCGGCATTGGATACAAAAAGTTGCAGGAACAGGGTGGACATATGGGGGGTGATGACCGACACATGATACAGGTAATTGGCCTGCAGTTCACCGGCATTGTTCCGGACCAGACCGGGATGGGTTGCCGCAGATGCGAAAAAGACGATCCCACTGCCCAGAATGAGAACAAGAGTGAGAAGGAGGAAATACAGAACGCCCTGTCTGAGTATTTTTTCGTTCATGATGTGAAGGTCAGGCTCGTGCCGGGGCTCCCTGTACTGATCGGGAGCTGATGGCTGATAATGCCTGCCCGCGATTCGTTTCCACCGGTGCACGCACTATTTTATCATCCCTGCCATCAAACCCCACACAGTTGCCTATGAAACACCGCCGCCCCGTTGACCTTAAGGCCATCTCTTTTTTTGCCATGCAGAAGTACGGCTTCAAACCCGAGTACCCGAAGGCCGTTATCCGGGAAGTGAACGCGATACACCCGGATGCATCGAATGCTGTCGGAAAGGACGGGCAGGATCTCCGGGCCCTCCTGTGGTCCTCGATCGATAATGTCGACTCCCAGGATCTCGACCAGATGGAATATTGCGAACGCGGCATGGATGATGAGATCCATGTCAGGGTTGCCATTGCCGATGTCGATCACTATGTTCCCAAGCACTCGCAGGCCGACCAGTACGCATCCTACAACGGCACTTCAGTCTATACAGGAATCGTCACCTATCCCCTGCTGCCGGACCGGCTCTCAAAAGGCATCTCCTCGCTCCTGCCGGGCCAGGATTGCAGGGCGGTGATCATTGAATACACCGTGCTCCCGGACGGAAGTGTCCGCCACGGCAACCTCTACCGGGCGATCGTTGCCAACAAGGCCAAGCTCATCTATGAAGAAGTCGGGGACTGGCTGGAAGGTGACGGTCCCATTCCCCCCACGGTGCGGGATGTTGAGGGGCTTGAAGCACAGGTGCGGTTGCAGCACGAGGCCGCCCTCCGGTTAAAAAAATTCCGCACGGAACAGGGTGCGCTCGAACTCGAGACGATAGAACCCGAGCCGGTTGTTGAGGGCAACACCGTAAAAGCACTTGTTGTCCAGAAGAAGAATATGGCGCGGAACCTGATCGAGGAGTTCATGGTGGCGGCGAATGGTACTACCGTGGCATTTCTCGGAAATGCGGGGATTCCGATGATCCAGCGCATCGTCCGCATCCCGAAACACTGGGACGGGATCGTGCTGACGGCTGCTACCTATGGAGAGACACTTCCCGACCAGCCGGATGCAAAGGCACTCACGGAATTTTTAAGCCGCCAGAAAGAAGCCGATCCGGTTCGCTTCCCGGACCTGTCACTCACGATTGTAAAACTGATGGGGGCCGGCGAATACGTTCCGCTCGATCCCGGTGAAGAACCCATAGGTCACTTCGCTCTTGCAGTCACCGACTACACGCACGGCACGGCCCCGAACCGGCGCTATGTCGATCTCATCATCCAGCGGCTGGTAAAGACCGTGCTCGACAAAAAAGAGAGCCCCTACACGATCGAAGAACTTGTAGACCAGTCGGCGTGGCTGACCGAGAAGGAGAAAGGATCAAAGAAAGTCGAACGGTTCATGCGCAAAGCCGCGGCTGCCGTGTTGCTCCAGGACAGGATCGGCACCACGTTTGATGCACTGGTAACCGGTGCTTCAGAGAAGGGGACGTATGTCCGGCTCATCAACCCCCCTGCGGAAGGCCGGGTGATGCAGGGCCAGCAGGGTCTCCGGGTTGGCCAGAAAGTCCGGGTCCGGCTGCTCCAGACAGATCCGATGAACGGGTATGTCGACTTTGCCTGCACGGGCAGGGATTAAGCATCATCACGCGGGACAGGCCGGGGAAAAAGAGCGGGTAATACAAGAAGCTGTGTTTTTCTGTAGCAAAGCGTTTCAGGCTCAGATAAAATGTGCATGAACCGATCTGGTTCACCGGCATACTGGAAATGTTCTGTGAGGCTCCCCCGCCTCAGGGCCTCTCTTCAGGCACGGCGGGGCAAGGAGTTTTTTTTTGCAAATATTTTTTTCAGTCTTGATCCGTCCTTGATCCGCCGCGGGGGCGCCCCTTTGGGGGCGGCGGGGTTCATCGAATCCGGGGGTATGGGGGTCTCAACCCCCATCATCATATCTGAAGTAGAGAAACTAACAGTCGCATCCCGGACGTACAAAAATCAGCCCCTCGTTATATCCGGGGCTTTCCCCGGGTGATGATGATGAGCGGGAATATGATCCCCGCAACCAGCGCGAGAGAGACACCCGCTGCATAGAGCGAGCTCTGCAGGGTAGTCTGGATAAGTGCGGACTGGAATACTGTCGCCGGGTGAGCGAGCTGGAAGAGGCCGTTGAGCCCCACGATTGCAGCAAGTCCGGGAATCATCGGGAGACCAGCCGCCACCGCGATCACCACTTCGGTGACATGGGTGAACCGGCCGATCACGAATGCGAGGAGCGTGGCCGACGCCATCGCGATGAAGACACTCATGATGGGATCGAGACCGGCAAGGATCGCCACTTCCCGGATAATCCGTGCAGCACCACCGCAGATCACGCATCCCGGAAGTGCGGCAAGGGGCATATTCATCATGAGCGAAAAACCGAATGCCGCGATACCGGCAGCGACAGTACTGACCAGGATGCCGGCCAGGCCAGGGGGGATAAGGGTTAACCCGCCCGTTTCCGGGGCAATCAGGGAGAGCGGGATCAGCAGTACGCCGGTGATGACCAGCAGCTGTGCCATAACGGAGGTGAGCCGGGCGATCCCGCAGCCGGTATGGTCCCGTATGATATCGAGCCCGCCATTGATGAGAATGGTACCGGGCACAAGAAACAGGAGCGATGAGATGAGCGCCGTCTCCGAAGTTGCCGTATGGGAGAACGGCAGCAGGACCAGCGCAACGGCCGATGCAACGAGAGCGGACAGCAGCACGGTGAGGTACAGGTTGCCGGCCCGGGGAGAGGCATAGAGCTTTGCGGCAAAACCTGCCGAGGCAGCGATGAAGACCACCCAGAGGGAGAGCAGGTCGGCATGGTTCAGCCACGCAAACGCAGCACAGGCCGCACCGACTGCAATAATGACAGCCCATGCAGGAAAGACCGGGGGCAGGCCCCGTAACGCCAGCAGCCTGCTCCTGACAGCAGCAGGATTTGTACAGCCGCTCTTAAAGGAAGCGAGCATCCGGCTGACACCCTGCAGGATGGTGGCATTGACCCGCACCGGTTCCCGGAACGCGTGCATCCGGATCTGGGTCCGGTCGCCGGTGCGGCGCCCGACCTCGATCGCTTCATTGCCCACGAACGCATGGACATCGTCATCGCCCAGGGTATGGGCACAGTACCGGACCGAATCACTGATGCGCTGGACCGATGCCCCGGCATCGTAGAGGGTTCGCCCGAGATCCAGGTAGAGATCCACCCGGTGGCCTTCGGGATCCGGATCTGTTGCTTTCACAGACGGCGGGTTGCACAAACCGGGTGCCAAAGAAGATTCTAGCTTATCCTGCACAACGGTCATAGTACATCACTTTTCTTTACGTGCAGATTAAGGCCGCCCTCAAAACCGGTACGCCCCTTTCGGTACCAGCATCTCGAACCGGGCGCCTTTCCCGGGTTCGCCGGTTTCAGTAATCGTGATGCCGGTAATCGAAAGGATCTCGCGGGAGAGGAAGAGGCCAAGACCGGTTTGCTTGCCAAATCCTTTCGTGAACAACTTCCTTTTATCCCCGGCGCTGATGCCGTTGCCATCATCTTCAACAATGATAACCAGATCGCCGTTGTCATCACGGTTCTTTACACGGAGGGTAGTCATCTGCTCTCCCCCGTACCGCAGGGCATTATCGATGAGATTGTAGAACACTTTTTCCAGGAGCGGATCTGCAAACACTTCCAGGTCAGGATCTCCGGCATCAACGCTGATATTCCGCATGGGAAGCCGGGTGATGATGCTTTTGACTATCAGGTTTACATTCTGCCACATGGGGGCATTCACACCCAGATCCTCATATTCCTTGGTGAAACTGATCTGGTGGGCAAGGGTATCTGCGATCTTCTCCTCCTTTGCAATATACTCCAGTGTGACGACCGGATCACCGACAGATATCTTGGAGATTTCAAGATATCCTGACAGAGCATGGAGCTGGTTCGTGATATCGTGCCGGGTTATGCCTGAGAGAAGATTGAGTTTTTTATTTGCCTGATACAACGCCCCCTGCGCCAGCCTGAGATCCGCAGTCCGTTCGGCTACCCGGTGTTCCAGCTCGGAATATAGTTTCCTGAGATCTTCGTCCGCCCGTTTCTTGTCGGTGATATCCCAGAATATTCCCTGGATGCCGGTGATGCTCCCGTCGATATCTTTTACCGGGGTCTTGATGGTATTGATCCAGCGCATCTTCCCGTTGAGCAGGAACTGCTCGACAATCTCTTCGGTCTGCCCGGCAGACATCAGCCGCTTATCGTCGGCCCGGTATTTTTCTGCACATTCTCCGGGGAAAAAATCATAGTCGGTCTTTCCGGTAATTTCCTCGGGCCTGATGTTCAAGGTAGATGCATAGTTCTCATTACAGGAAACATACACGGAATTGAGATCTTTTAGGAAGATATTCTGCGGAATATTCTCCACAAGGGTCCGGTATTTGTGTTCCGATTTCTGTAAGGCTTCATCCCGTTCCTTAAGTTCACTGAGGTTCGTTTCAAGACCTTCCAGGGTCTGCCGCAGTTTTCTGGTCATGTCATTAAAGGCAACTGCAAGGAGGCCGACTTCATCGTCGGTCAGGACCGGGGCCTGCCGGCTGAGGTCTCCTGCAGTGACCCGGGCTGCAGTATCGGCAATTTCCAGGACAGGCCGGGTTATCTGGTGGGCCAGCAGGTACATGCCTGCTGCAAGGATAAGGGACAGGATTATCCCGGTATACAATATGGTCAGGGCAAGATCTCGTGCCGGCGCAAATGCCTCGTCCTGGCTTATCTCGGCAAGGAGGGCCACGTCCTGGTTATCCAGCCAGCGGTAGACCCCGACAACGGGAATCCCTGCATAATTCCGGTAAAAGCCGGAACCATCTTTGCCCCGGAGTGCAGCATCGATCCCTTCAGACTGGACGAACTGCAAATAGGTCCCATTCATCATGAGAGGAGTTTCTGAGACAATCCAGTGGGACTGGTCAACAAGATAGGTTTCCCCGCTCCTTCCAAGGCCGGAACGTTCGAGAATAATGCGATCTATATGGGCAAGGGAAATGCGTGAGGCCAGTACACCGGTGCGCTTTCCCTCCATATCGAATAACGGGGATACAATGATGATGGCCGGTTTTTCATCAGGAGTTGAAGAATAGACCGTTGTTGCAAGCGTCCTGGATCGGCCTTGCGGGAAATACGGATCCGTGGCAACCGACCGCCCTTCATGAGTCCTGTCGCTTGAGACAGCTATCGTGCCATTCAGGTCAATAATGAATATTTCATCCGTGTATGTTGTCCGGGAAATCACCTGGGGAAGGAAACCGGAGAGCTCGGCATATGCCTGTTTTCTTTCCGGGGAAGTGTCCGGCAATGAGAAGAGGATGCCGGACTGTTTGCGGATTTCCGGGATCCCCGCTATCATGACCACATCCTGCGTCTGGTCATCAACCCAGTTGTTCAGCACGTCTTCTTTTAAGGTGGCCACCGCATTGAGCCTGTCATCAACCGAACGGGTAAGGGACTGGGTGGCCTGGAAATAGACGATAATTCCCACGAGACATACGATCAGCAGGGATAAGATGAGAAACGAGCAGATCAGCCGTGCTGTCAGATTCCGGCGCCAGAACCAGGTGCTCTTCATGTCCCTTCCTAAACGGGGATATACCCGAGGGCACTGGTATTAAACCGGGTTGTTTCTGTCACGAGATCCTGCCCATAGTATTGCTGTGAGAACTTAAGCAGCGTGCCGTCCTGATTCATCTCCCGGATAATACCGGTTACTTTCCTGACAAACGAGAGCGGGTCCCTGCCGCTCTTTTTGTCCACTGCTGCACCGTCGTAGTCATAAAAAACGGGCCTGCCCAACTGCCTGAGGGGCATACCATTTTTCATCGCGTCCTCACCAAGGGGCTGGTTGGTGAGAACACCATCCAGCTTCACACCATCCCCGAGAGCAAGGTCTCCCAGGGCAACGGCTTCATTCTCGTAGGCCACAATAGTGGCATTTTTGATCGCGAAGTCAATCTTCTGGCCGGGCAGGTCGAGCGTGCCTTCCAGGTAACGTTCAAGAATGCAGCCGGCGCATACTCCGACCTTCTTTCCTGACAGATCGCCGGGGTTTGAATAGGCGGTATTGTTCTTATTCACAAAAATGCTCACCGGACCGGCATAATACGGCTGCGTGAAGTACATCACCTTCATGCGTTCCGGCGTAATAGCCAGCGACCCGATGTGGATGTCCCACCGGTCGGACCAGCTGCCGCTGATGATCTCGGTTCTTGTCGGCGTGACAAAACAGGGTTCAACACCGAGCCTCCGGGCGATCTCCACCGCGACGGCGATATTGTAGCCGGTGAATTCATCTGCGGTATATTCGTTCCGGGTGCATTTTGTGCCCGCAGTGCGGATACTCCCGGGTATTAATTCTGAATTGGGAGGATAATCCGAATCCGTAGCGATAACCAGCTTGCCGCGGGCCATTATTTCGGCGAGCTTGTCATCCGGTGGAACAGGGACGGGAGCAGCCAGCAGGGGCAGGACAAAGGAAACCACGACGATACAGCAAAGGAGTAATAAAAAAATGATTCCTGCCACATATATGCGCCGGGAAGACATGTCGGGATTCCTTTATTCTTTTTCCTGCCAGGCTTTGCGACGGTATTATTTTTTAAGCCGGGAAAAACTCAAATTCATATAAGACGAGTCATTATTTACCCATTTCTATTATTAATCCGGGTGCACCGTCATGACTCTGCTCTCTGCCGCCCGTGAAGATCTGAAGTTCCGGTTTTATCGGATATCCGGGTGTCCTTCGATACTGCCACCGGAAAATAACCGGGGAAAAAAGAAATTTAAAAAAATCAGCACCCGCAGAAGAGCTTCCGGACCATATCCGGAATCTCCGAGGGGCGGGATGCAACCGGCACGCCGTTCTTCTTGAGCCGGGCGATCTTGGAGCGGGCATCGCCTTCGCCACCCTCCACGATCGCACCCGCGTGCCCCATCCGCTTGTCGGGCGGTGCTGATATGCCGGCGATGTAGGCAACGATCGGGAGGTCTGTGCATTTCGCCCCTTCCTCTTCGAGGTTGCCACCCACTTCGCCGATCAGCACGACCGCCTTGGTCTGCGGATCGTGCTCGAACTGTTTGAGCACGTCCACGAAAGTCTGGCCGATCACCGGGTCGCCGCCGATCCCGACCACCGTGCTCTGGCCGATACCGGCCCGGGTGAGTTCGTCCACGACTTCATACGTGAGAGTGCCGCTCCGGGAGATGACACCGACATTCCCGCGTGAGAATAATCCCGAGGGCATGATGCCCATCTTGACTTCTCCGGGAGAGAGGAGCCCGGGACAGTTGGGGCCGATGACCGAAGAACCCTGCATGGTTGCGTACGCGACTGCCTTCATCGTGTCGTGCACGGGAATGTGCTCGGTGATGCAGACGATCGTCTCGATACCGGCATTTGCCTCCTCCATGATGGCATCGGCTGCTGCACCGGCGGGCACAAAGATGACGCTGGCACCGATATCGTGCTCGCCCATCGCTTGCCTGACCGTATTGTAGACGGGGACACCGTGCACCTGCTGGCCACCCTTGCCGGGAGTGACTCCCGCAACAACACCCCTGCCGCCGACTTCGCGGGCATAGGCATTCATGAGCCCGATGTGGAACTCGCCCTGTTTGCCGGTGGCTCCCTGCACGAGAATCCCCGTTTTCTTATCGCCGTAGATCATGCGGTCACCTCGACTGCCTTCTTGACCACAAGGTCCATGGTCGGGAGCATCTCGTAGCCTTTTTCGGTCAGGAGACGCCGGCCCTCTGCTTCGTTGGTGCCCGCGAGCCGGACGATCACTTTCTGGGAGATGCCGGCCGCGATGATGCCCTTTGCCACCTCGTCGCACTTGGTGATCCCGCCCAGCAGGTTCACGACAATGACTTTGACGGTCGGAACACTCGCAACGAGTCGCACCGCGTGCATGACCCGCTCGCTCTCGGCACCGCCACCTACATCGAGGAAGTTTGCGGCTTTTCCGCCATAGAACTCGATCAGGTCAAGGGTGGACATCGTGAGCCCGGCACCGTTACCGATCACACCGATTGCCCCGTTGAGTTCCACGTACGAGAACCCGTGCTTCTCGGCTTCTCGTTCGCGGTCGGTGAGATCCCGGTTGACCGTGAAACCCTGCCGTCCGAGCGCATTGTCGTCAACAATGATCTTCGCATCGGCCGCAAAGACTCCCTGCGGGGTGGTGACGAGCGGGTTGATCTCGGCGAGCAAAGCGTCCTTTTCCAGGAAGACCCGGTAGAGCTTGTTGATGATGGGCATGATCTCTTTTGGGGCTTTTCCTGCGAGCTCCCGGAGCATGAAGGGCGGGAGATCCCGCATGAGGGGGTTCGCGATCACTTTTTTTATTGCACCGGGATTTTCCTTTGCGGTGATCTCGATATCCACGCCACCGGCTTCCGTGAAAAGAATGAGCGGCTGCTTGCTGGAGCGGTCAACCGTGATCGAGAGATAGTACTCGTGCTGGATATCGAGCCGCTGCTCGGCAAGGATCTCTTTGACCGGGAGCCCCTTGATCTCTCTTTTGAACAGCGCTTCTGCGGTAGCGACAGCGGTCTTCTTATCCGCCATCAGGATACCACCGGCCTTGCCCCGGCCGCCGACATCCACCTGTGCTTTCAGGACAATCTTATCGCCGAGCGCATCGAGATGTGCCGGTAATTCTGCTGCTGTACGGATCAGGAATCCTGCCGGGACGGGGATCCCGAACTCCTTAATGACGTTCTTTGCCTCATGCTCACGTAACTTCATGGTTGCTTTCCCAGCTGCAGGCCGAGCTGCATGGCTTTCAGGTTGAGATCCTCGGTTCCCTTGGGCACGGAATCGAGGATGGCTTTTTTAAGTGATTCCTCGCTCACGACATGGGTTGCGGCAACGAGGGCCCCGAGCATCACGATGTTTGCCACAATGTCTTTTTTGAGCGTCAGTTTAGCTTCCCGGGTGGCCGGGATCTCGATGCACCGGCACTTCGGCCGGGAGTGGACGAGGGTGGAATCGACCAGCATGATCGAGGGGTCTTCGGCCACGGCCCCGTACTTCTCGAAGCCTTCCTGCGACATGATCAGGTAGATGTCGGGGGTGGCTACCTTAGGGTAGAGGATGGGATCATCGTCAATGATCACCTGGCTCATCGAGGCCCCGCCCCGGGCTTCCGGCCCATAGACCTGCGTCTGGACGGCATACTTGTTGTCGTACATGACAGCAGCCCTCCCGATAATCACTGCCGAGAGGATGATCCCCTGGCCGCCAAACCCGGAGAACCGCACTTCGTGCCTCATGGCTTTACCCCCATGGCCGGCCGCTTCCGCCGGGTGATCTCCCCGACAATGTACATATCTTCGGGGATATGCTCGTGATTCTCCAGCATCCGGTCGCGTTTTGCTTTCAGGAGCGAGTGCGAACGGAGGTACTCGACATGGTCTGCCACCTGCCGGAACTTGTTCCGGCGCCCGAATGCGGTGGGGCACTGGACCAGCGCCTCGATGAACGAGAAGCCCGGAGTCTCGAGACCGGCCTTGACCGCCTTCTCCAGTTCCTTGACGTGGTACGAGGTCCAGCGGGAGACATAGTTGGCTCCCGCAGCCGTTGCGAGTTCGCAGAGATCGAACGGGGTCTCGGCACACCCGTAGGGGGTTGTGGACGAGAGGCAGCCTTTGGGCGTGGTCGGGCTGCCCTGCCCGCCGGTCATACCGTAGATCTGGTTGTTCATGCAGATGACCGTGAGGTCGATGTTGCGCCGGCAGGCATGGATGAAGTGGTTGCCGCCTATGGCAGCCATGTCGCCATCGCCGGTAAAGACGACCACGTGCAGGTCCGGGTTTGCCATCTTGACACCGGTGGCAAAGGCGATCGCCCGCCCATGGGTGGTGTGGAGCGAGTCGGTGAGGATGTAACCGGGGGCCCGCGAGGAGCAACCGATGCCGGAAACAAAGACGGTCTCTTCCTTCTTCCAGTCCATCTGCTCGATCGCTGCGAGCGTGCAGTTGATGATCGTACCATTGCCGCAGCCGGCACAGAAGATATGCGGGAGCCGGTCCTGCCGGTACCAGTCCTCGTAGCTCATGGGTGCGCCTCCAGGACTGCAATGAGTTCTGCGGGAGTATGCAGTTCGCCGCCGATCTTGGGGATGCTGACGACCGGCACCTTCACGTGCCGCTCGATCTCGCGAGCCATCTGGCCGAGGTTCATCTCCGGGATAAAAAACGCCTTTGCGTTCTTGAACTCCGCAAGGGCCTTCTCCGGGAATGGCCAGACCGTGCGGATCCTTAAGAACCCGATGTCCTTGTCCTTGAGGTCATGCATCACCTGCTGGACGGTCCGCACCGGTCCGCCGTAGGCGATGAAGACCCGGCGGGCGTCAGGGTTGATGATATCGTAGTCCGCCATATCGTCACGGGCGTTCTCGATCTTGTCAACGAGGCGCTGCACCAGGTTCGCGTGCAGCTTCGGGTTCGTTGCCGCCGGGTAACCCCGCTCATCGTGGGTGAGCCCGGTGACATGGACATGGTGGCCCCTGCCGAACTGGGGAAAGCCGGGGACGAGATCCGCATCTGCTTTAAACGGCAGGGTACCGGGAACGAGGGGTTTTCGCTCAACCCGCTCAACCGTGTCGGGGATAATGATCTTCTCCCGCATGTGCCCGACCGTCTCGTCTGCCATGAGAAAGACCGGCACGCGGTACCTGTCAGCGAGGTTGAAGGCCTTCACCGTCAGCTCGTACATCTCCTGCACGGTTGCCGGGCAGAGAGCAATGATCGCTATATCGCCGTGGGAGCCGAACCGCACCTGCATCATGTCGCCCTGGGCCGACATCGTGGGCTGGCCGGTGGAGGGACCGCCCCGCTGGACGTTGATGACCACGCAGGGAGTCTCGGTCATGACGGCATACCCGATGTTCTCCATCATCAGGGAGAAGCCGGGGCCGCTCGTTGCGGTCATGGCACGGGCGCCGGTCCAGGCAGCGCCGATGATCGAGGCCATCGAGGCGATCTCGTCTTCCATCTGGATAAAGACCCCGCCTTTCTTCGGGAGCTTGGCTGCCATGTGTTCGGCAACTTCCGTGGAGGGGGTGATCGGGTACCCGCCAAAGAAATTGCATCCTGCTGCCAGTGCGCCCTCTGCACAGGCAGTATTTCCCTGCCAGAATTCAGTCCGTGTCAATATTCAATCGCCACCTTATGGGGTTCGTACGGTTCTTCCTCGATCCAGTGAATCGCCTGGTCCGGGCAGGTGAGCTGGCAGACCCCGCAGAGCTGCCGGCCATAGAGTTTCTGCAGCCGGCAGTTAGCGCAGCGCTCGGGACGGTCAAGTTCCGGTATGGCTACCCCTTTGCGGTTGAGCCGTTTGCCTTCCCGGAAGATCTTGTACGGGCAGACCTTTGTACAGAGATTGCAGCCCTTACACCGGGTCTCGTCAATGGCGAGTTTCATGGAAAATATCCTAAGGTATTATGTGACCGCTGGAATGGAAAAAACCTGTTCTTTATACCTGTCCTGCCGGAAGCGTTCATGACTTCCGGTACCGGGCATATTCTGCTTCCGCGTGTTTGCTGACATCCCCGAAGATGTCGTTGCCCTGCGCATCGATCCCCACCACGAGCGGCAGCCGGTCGAGTTCGATCACCCACACGGCTTCCGCCATCCCGAGATCTTCGAAAAAGACTTCTTTGAGGGTCATGCGATCCGCTGCAAGGGCTGCACACCCGCCGGTGAACGCGAGGTACACCCCCCTGCCTTTCAGCTGCTCCCGCACGCGCGTTCCCATGCCGCCTTTCCCGATGAGCGCCCGCACTCCCTTGTCGAATAAGAAACCCGAAAGTTCGTTCATCCGGGCGGAGGTCGTAGGCCCGGCAGCTACCACCCGCTTGTCCTGTATCACCGGGCCGCAATGGTAGATCACCGCACCCTGCGGATCGAACGGGATACCCTCTTTCTGCATGCGGAGGTGCGCCTCGTCACGGGCCGTATACACGACACCCGAGAGTTCGACATGATCCCCCGCGTGGAGGGCGAGCACTTCCTCTCCAAGCGGCGTGCGAAGCTGCACGGGTTTTGCAGTCTTCGCGCTCATAGCAGCACCTCCACCGTTGCATGCCGGTTCGCCCAGCACTGGATGTTCACCGCAACCGGCAGCGAAGCCGTGTGACACCCGGCGGTCTTGACCTTGACTGCCAGTGCCGTGAAGTCGCCGCCCAGGCCCATCGCACCGATGCCGAGCCGGTTCACTGCCGCAAGAATCCCGCGTTCGTACTCCGTCATCTGGTCGAGAGGTTGGAGGAGCGCTTCCTTTGCCATCGCGGCTGCCCCGTCAAAGGTCCCGCCGATACCGACACCGATTACGATGGGCGGGCAGGGCCGGGAACCCGCGAGGTAGACCGTCTCGACAACGAATTTCTCGATCTGGCCCACCTGCGAGGGGAGGAGCATCCCGATCCGTGACATGTTTTCTGCACCCGCTCCCTTGGGGAGTACGGTGACGGTGAACTTTTCCCCGGGTTTGACGTGAATTGCCGGCATGCCGGCGCCGGTGTTGTCGTTGGTATTGTGACGGGTGATGGGATCCACCACGTTTGGCCGTAGCGGTACTTCTTTCGTTGCTTTCCGGACTCCCTCTGCTATTGCATTGTACAGATCCTGCGTGAGAGGGACATCCGGGGGGATGGTGAGGTAAATTACCGGGACGCCGGTATCCTGGCACATCGGGACGCCGAGTTTTTCGGCCATGCTGATGTTTTGTAAAATATTGGCAAACTCTCCGCGGGCTACCAGGGATGTCTCGGTGGCAGCGGCCTGCTCGATCACCCGGAGTACGTCCGGGGGCAGCCGGATGACGGCTTCGCGGTACGCCCGGAAGGTGGCGTCGGCGAGGGCTTCGTGAATACGGGTCTGGTCCGTAGACTTCATTCAATTATACTGATGATCGGGGAGTGATAAATACTGTGCTGGCGGGCACCCTTGATGACGATGTCTTTCATTTTGGTGCGGTACAAATTGGCATGGGGTATTAAAGAGGTGCGGGATGGGGTAAGAAAGTGAAAGGGGGTAACGAGTGTGATTGAGATGGGGATGTAAAAAAATTCTTGTTGGTACCAAATGGCAATACATAGATCAAAGATTCGGTAAATATTCAAACATAATCAAAAATTCTTTTGAAATTGGTCAAATGCAACAACCGCTGAATTATCTTTTATTCGATCATAGAAATGCGCCGGGATTTCATTTGGCATCGAATATTCTGAAAACAATGAATTTAGATACTCTTGAATTTCTATCCAAATCCCTATTATTTGATTCTTTTCAAATAATTGAGAAATAACCTCGTTAATTCGCATTGCTACCATCAAATAGTATGGATAATTCGATGTTAAATCCGAATAAACAGTTTCGTAGAAGATCTCTTTCGCTTTTTCCGCATCAATTTTTGAAATTATTTTCATCGAATTTACTTTAGCACCATAATCAAGGGGAAGCCCATATCCCCCAAAGGGACAATTACGTATCGTTTTCAGACAAGCATTTTGCGCATTTTTTAAATCATTCAATTCGAATAGCCGTTGAGCCAATAAAACAGTCAGATCAGGATTTTCCGTGGTTGATAGAATTTTATTGATATCTTTTTTTGTGAATGAATTAAGATGTTTTAGAATTATGGGCTCCCATTTTCGTCGATATTTTAGTTCCGGTATTTTTGCGATTAAAAGTTCTGGAGTAATCGGATATTTAAGCAATTTCTTAGGAATTGAGTCATCAATCTGAACACTATTGGTATTAGTTGATTTGATTTCTGTTTCCAGATTTTTTATACTTAATTTGGAAAACTGAGGATTTATTCCCAAATTTTTAAGTTGATCCGCGATTATGAGTTTCCATTGAGGTTTATTTTTTTCAAATATTGACATTTCAATCGAATGGATAAAATGACGAGTAATTTTACGTCCCAATTTGACATCTTGTTGAAAAGCTCTGGTGATTATCACCTCTATTATCTCTCGATAAACTCCTTCTATTTCATCTTGACAAAATAAGAAGGAGTCCACGTACGGATTAACAGATTCAAGTGGGATATCTTCTTGACTTTTCAATATTTGTAAAAGATAATTGTATCTTGCTCTTCGTTGTGAGATGATATCTTTTTCAAGGAACCAATTTGTTAGAATTAGGCTATGTCTTGGACTCCAATTAAAAGTAATTTTTATTAATTCCTCAGCGGCGTATTCATCTGCTCTTTCTTCAACATAACCATGTAAAACTTGAATATAATTTACAAATTCCAAGGTTCGTTCAATTCTTTTATCTGTTTCGAGATTGTTTATGGTATCCAACCATTCAATCCATGAATTTAATTGGTAGTCTTTATGAAAACCTATGCTTAAAGAAGTCTGAAACATCTTTGACAAACATTCTTTCGACAAATCAAACTTTTTTAGATTATTCCATGAGGTGGCCTGGTTCAAAAATTCATGAACTCTGGCATATGTATCTGCATACTCATTCGGACGTTTCAATAACGCCATTTGCAACAGTAAAAGTTTATTCTCGCACCATTCTTTTTCGGCATGTCGATAATTGAGGACATTAATAACTTTTCTCCAAATATCAGAAGGCCAATATTTTTCGTTTTCTAAATTATCCCACTCCTCATCAAGTAATCTGCACAAGGAGTGAATAGCCTCAGGCCCATGTTTACTTACAGCATTGACCAGGAAATCGTAGAATTCGAGTTTTGAGTATGCGATAACAAAACCCGAATCTTGATCTTGGAAACGCGGAAAATAACTTTTGTAAAAAAATTTCAATATTGGAGATACTAATTCCGTAATTCGCGAAGCAGGCAAAAATTTTTCCTTGTCTCCCATTGTCGAGATATAGGTAATCGCGTAAAGATGTCTTTTAAATTCATCAGAGATTTCCGATTTCTCATCCCCCACCAATTGTAATATTTTTTCAGGAGAGTATTGCTCATTTAAATAAAAATTTACTCTAAGATAATAAATCAAATCCAAGAATGGAGATAAACCAGCTTTAGTTGAAAAGATTGAATTATTGATTTCTGGTAGAGGAACATTTTTCAGAAATTTTCTTGCAGTTTTCAAATCTTTATCAATCTCGCAAATTCCCAGAGCAACACGGGTTATTTTCCCGGGATTAAAAGTGTCGGAATTTGGATAAAGATAATCGAAACCTATGTCAGCTTTCCCCCATTCTAAAAATTCTTTTGCTCTATCGAAGTCATCATCTCTGAAACATATCTCCCATGAATTCCAGACTAAACTAAATTTCAAGGAATCAGCAAAAAAATGGTTATTTAATTCAGTTTGTATTCGTAAAACATCATCCCATCTTTTTTGTTTGACAAGTGAGATACCAAGGGCATGCAGAAGACTTTTTTGAAGTGATTTTACAGAACTATCATAATCTCTATCAGTGAAATTTGCCTTTTGCTGACACTTTTTAATCAATTCAACCGTTCTATCTAAATCTCTAAAATAGCTGGCGGATCTTGCCCACTCAATTAAAATTGAGGGGTTCTCATATTTTTGAGGATTTTCTATTGGTTCGGCAGCGTTTAAAATTTCGATTGGTTCAGACAATTCAAATATTTTTTTAGCCTGCGCAGAACGTCCTTTAATTTTTAGTTCTCTTGACAATTTGAGAGCAATTTCATTTTTTATTTTCAGTTGGTTGCCAGAAAGTATATGCTTTAATGGAATTCTTTCGTCAGCTTCTAATAACGAGTAAAGAAGCCTGAAATATAAGACTTCTTTGATGTATCCATCCCTCTGCTCAAATTCGGATCCGAGGAAAATAAATCGTATAAATGCAACAATATCTTTCTGTTCTCTAGCTGCATTCAATGCTAAGTCAATATCCTCACGTATTTCGTAGATTGGACGGAAACTACGCATTTGTTCTTCAAAACGGATCCTTGTAGCAATCTCAATAATTTTTTGATATTGTTGAGCACGACTTCTGTAAAAGACTTCATCCCATGAATGAATTGAATTACACGGCGAATCGGAAGACTTTTCGGCTAATTTTTTATAAAACTTAATTGACATTGAGGGATTGACATTTCCCGGATCAGATTCGCTCGTTCGCTCAAAAACAAATCGCTTAAAACTATTATGAAAAAATGACCACGTGTTATTATCTTCCTTTTTGAAATAATGAGAAAATTTATTTCTTAAATTTACTATTGATAAACCGTCATACCAGGTTTCAACCCATTGAAGATCGATATCTCCCTTACACCGCGATATTAAACCCAGCAACTCGAATAATTTTGAATCGTCATAAATATCATCGAAGTAGGACTGGTATTGTAGTTCAATATTACCTTCGTAAGCCTTCGTATCATCTAAGACTAAGGCAATTTCAGCAGTACTTTTCACTTCGGTTATCTTGTTCAGGATATATTTCAAAGCCAAGGGATGACCTGACGAGAGGGAAAAGATTTTTGTGATCTGGTCCTCATTTGGAGAGTATCGAAGATGAGAATTTGTTATTATCTCATAGGTCGCTTGATGACTAAGAGGTTTCATCTCAATTTTACGATTTCTTATGTCGGCACGAATTCTGGAACTGAAAATTGTTTCGGTCTGGCTTCCCAAGATAAAAATTATCCCGTCGGGAATCGACTCAGGAATTGGCAAATCAATAAGTAGAGAATGGACAGGACGCTGTTCCCGAGTAATGTGATCTAAACCATCAACAAGAAAGAGAGTTTTTCGACCGGTTTTTTTCCAATCTTCATTAAGAATTCTCATCTGATCGAAGAATCTTCTCAAGAGTACTTCTCTGTCTAATGAACTGATACTTCCACCCGGCGAAAAGCCTTCTTTCTCCAATTGAAGTGTAATGTCATGTAGGAAATTTTTCGATTCTCCGCGAAGATTTATTGGTTCGATGGAGTCGGGGATAAATGAATAATATTTGATAACACGTTCTTCGCGGTTTTTTAGCACTTGCGTCAAGAAAGTCGATTTTCCAGATCCTGGGGTTCCAATTACTGCAATATATCCTTTAGTGGTTTTGCTGATTAGGAACTCGAGATTATTGTCTAATCCTTCGATCGGACGGTATTGAGCATCGTCAACTCGAAAATTTTGAGCATTAATTAAATCGTATCTTTCCGCCCATCCCAATTTTCTAAGAAGTTCTCCAACACTTAGTTCAACAATCATCATCGGATCAGCAACTGATAAAAAAAGAAAGTGTAAAATCTGGGAGATTTCATTTTTTATCGCTTGTCTTTCAAGATCGTTATATTCTTCAAATTCTGGAATTTTATATCCAAAATCTAATTCACAATTTCGGACGAATTCAAAAAATTCATCGTCAGTTAACTCTGACGCTCGTTGAAGTTTTTCCCACACAGGTTTCCAGTTGGGGGGAATATCAGATTTTGTCTTGAACGTGGAATCATGTACATTTTTCCAAATATGCGCTATAAATCCAGCAAAATGATTTGTCTCTGAGGAGTCAATTTTTTCAATTATTTTTCCTTTTGGCGATGGACGATCACGAGTGACGAGATGGACAATAATTTTTTTATCTGGATATCTTGCTTTCAGTTTTTTCCAGCCATCTGATAGTTGGTTAATTAGACATGGACTTCCATTTTTTTGAGAAGTTACTAGATAATTGAAAGTTAGCAATCCCGGATATGTACTCCATTTAATCTGGAACGCATCTATTTGGGAAGAAGTTTGAAGTTGAAAATCGTCAACTCTGCCCGCATTTGGATCTGCAATTCGAATAAATTGAAGGGTTTTTTGTTTAATTGCGTGATGTATTTTTACTGCTTCAATCTCATATTGAGCTTTGTAACCGCTTATTGCACGTCGCTCCCCCATCGCAGGTGCGGTTTGCTGTTGCATTGAGGTAGTGTGGATTTATTCACTAAAAATCATTATCGATTGGATATTGTTATTTTGTTAAGATAGCGAATTTTTTTTGCCGATTCGTGAGCAAAACACATATTTAATATATAAGGATACTAAACAAAATCCTTGAGAAAGTATGGTAGTATGTGGCAAATGCAATACGGATATCACATGCGCTCGTTGTGAAGGGTCTGGGAAAATTCGAGAAATTGTTGGTCTTGACATTCGTGTAAAAACATGTCCCGTATGTGAGGGGTGGGGGAAAGATCGCAATCATAAATGTCCTAAAAGTAATAGTGTTAGAACCAGACGAACCGGACCAAAAGGAAATGTTATCATTAATATCAACAATAAGAACAAAAATACCAGATAAAATAAATCAACATATAAACTCCCTTTTGCCTGGGAACTGCATTACCAATCTTTGGCACGACCCGCATACTTAGCACTTCTCAGTGCCCCCGGTCCCGGCAATTGACGACGGGTCCAGTACTAGACTCGGTTCCAGGTCCGCCCAATCAGTACCAGCCCGGCCCCGCCCCACCGCATGCGGCCGCCAGGGGATCCCGGAGGGAACAATTCAGCGCGAGTAAAGCGGAGAATCACCGAAGAGAGAGAGGAATTTTATTCTCCCGATTCAACAATGGGCAGGCCTTGTTCTTTCAGGATGGACAGCACCCGTGAGGAGTTCTCCACCGTGAAACCGATCGTCCACCACCCTGCTTTCAGCGTGGCAAAAAATGTCCTGTCGCGGGAAGGACGGTCCCAGTCCATCGGGAACCAAGTCCGGAAATCACCAGACCCCGCGATCCGCCATTTCCCGGTCCCGAGAGCCGTTTTTTTTACATCGATGCGGACAATATCCCGGAAATAAACCTGCCGGTCTGACAAAAAAAGGGGAAACGAATAATGGTGGAACGTGATCGAGTTCCCGGAGATGCTTACCAGAGGGTCCTGGTAGAGGACCGTTGAATCCACCGGTTTTTCTGATAACGCATCTGCCGGTGCCCGTATACCCGGATCCGGTGAACCGGCCCCTTTGCGAGCCCGCCGTATGATCCGCATGATTGTTAATGCAGAGCCGATACAGATGATTACCACCCCGGCGATAAGGAGCACGGGCCTACCGGTAATACCTCCGGCAACGAGGATGACAACTCCCAGGAATTCAATGATTATTCCGGGGAAAAAAACAAAATCATTCCAACTCATGGGTGCCCCACTCTGTTTGGATACTATTCCGGATGACCCTTGGTATTTTTCTTCTGCTTACAGGCATTGCCTTTCCTGACCTGCGGCCCTGGTCTTACCCCATCGGTAGGACCAGGATTCGGAAGTATTAATATCGTATTGCACCTGCCGTAACCATTCGTTGGAATTTGGTGCCATCTGGGAAACCTTTGACGCTCTCTATCTTCCCATATGTTTTCAGAGGAATAAATTGTTTCATCTTCATTTCCCGGTCTGTCTATACCGGCGCTGCTCAGTGCCCACGGTTCCGGCACCTGACGACGGGTCCGGAACCGGATCCGGTTCCGGGTCCGGCAAGCGAAAGAGAGGACGGGGCCGCACCAATGGTGAGCACGAAAAACGAGTCCCGGGAAAATCCCTCCCTTTAATTTCAAGCGGATGAAACCGTCGGCACAACAATTCCTTTTCTGAGCGTGCCTGCAATAAGGGACATCGGATCCCGGTATTCTTCCGGAGTCAAGGTAAGTACATCGAGGGCTACTTTGAATTTCCTGACGGTCTTTATTTCCGCATCTTTCGTCATGAGGGCCCGCTCAAAAATATCGCGGCCGGTAAAATCTTTGGAAATAATCGCGATGTCGATGTCACTTTCAGGAGTTGCGGTTCCCGTACTAAAAGACCCGAACAGGATAAGATCGTTAATATGGACGCCGTTTTCCCTCACCAGAGCTCTGAAAAAATTTACCGCTTCGAGGACTTGTGCGTCAACCATGTAAGTATCTCCTTTGTCTCGTGTAAGATCTTTTCCGTCTTTCCTTTGGTATATTGTTCAAGAACCACATCAAGGTTATGCGGATATCGTCCGGTAATGCCGATACGATTGATAACGAACAGGGATTCCATATACTCCTGAGGTACTTCCAGTTCGAGAACTTCAACAAGAAAGATCAGGCTGTGGGTCTTATCCGGATTGTCGTTGAATTTCTCAACGTAAAGAGCCTTCAGGGCTTTTTCGAGTGCGAGGTGACAGAAGAATATCACCGGAGGATAACGCCCGGCGGAGACGAGGGTTTCGGCAGTACCGAGATCATACTGTGCCTGTCGGAACCATTCGCCGGAATCGGGAGTCATTTTTTTGAAAAACCTCTTGCCGTTCTGTATCTTTGCGTATGTTGTAAGATGAATATATTGTTTCATCCTGCGGCCCCTGACCCGTCCGTACCAGCGTTGATCAGTGCCGCCGGTTCCGGCAATAGACGGCGGCCTCGGTACCAACCGGTTACGGGTCCGTAAATCAAAAAAAGTCCGGCCCCGCCCCACCGCACGCAGCCGTAGCCGGAGCAATCGCGACCATCCTCCGCAGAACCCGACCCGGCAATTCAGCGGATTATTTTCCGGCAGCCGGAAAATTTCCCGGGACTCCGGATGCAATCGCTCCGGATTTTTTCCGGCCGGAACCGGTACGAGCCGAAAACATTTTTGCCCGGGTTCCGGTTGTAGCAGAAAATTTCCCGGGCCAAAGCTCGCTCGCGCCGGTTTACACCAGAGCAACAACCAGGGAACGTTGAGGCTGTTGTGTGATAGTTAAAACCCTTATCCACAACAGTCACTAAAAGTATATTCCGGTTATTACCCAACTTAGTAAAAGGAGGTTGTGCATTGGACATCCCACGTATCTTCACCATTACCGAAAGTACTCACCGCATCCATAACCCGTTCACACCAGAAAATCTCGCCACTCTCGGCGCAGCATTGCGCCTGGAACCGGGGACTCGTGTGCTCGACCTCGGCAGCGGTTCGGGCGAGATGCTGTGCACCTGGGCACGCGATTACGGAATCATCGGCGTCGGCATCGACATGAGCCGGTTGTTCACCGAACAGGCGAAACTCCGCGCTGAAGAACTCGGAGTTGCCGATCAAGTCGGGTTCATCCATGGCGACGCTGCCGGCTACGTTGCCGACGAAAAGGTCGGTGTGGCAGCCTGTCTCGGTGCCACGTGGATCGGTGGGGGAGTCGCCGGCACCATCGGGCTTCTGGCAAAGAGTCTCCGCCCCGGAGGAATCATCCTCATCGGCGAGCCCTACTGGGTGAGGTTACCGCCGACGGAAGACGTTGCCAGGGGATGCGATGCCAGTTCTGTCTCCGACTTTCTCATACTTCCGGAACTTCTCGCGTCTTTTAGCGACCTCGACTACGATGTTGTGGAAATGGTTCTGGCAGACCAGGAAGGCTGGGACAGGTACGAAGCGGCCAAGTGGCTCACCATGCGCCGATGGCTCGAAGCGAATCCCCACGACGACTTCGTAAAAGAGGTCAGGGCCAGACTGACTGTGGAACCAAAACGCTACGCCGCGTACACGCGTGAATATCTTGGATGGGGTGTATTCGCGCTGATGGCGCGGTGATGTGAGGCAGCGGGGATATTTTGGCGGATTGTCAACGGCTGGGGCAGCTGAGCTACACCCGGCGGCTCGTCAAAATGTGAGTTCATGTTTAATTACGGAACACCCATGCAACAACCCGGGAACGTTGAGGCTGTGGGGGGATATATAAAACTCTAATCTGGTACAGCCCCTAAAATGAATACTCGCTTTTGACTCGTCGTATATACTCCTTTTTTCCGGATTGAAGGAAAATGTGCTCAAATCGTATTCGTTCTTTAACCCACGTTTCGTCGTAATACATCAGTACCGGCGCTCCTTAGTGCCCTTCGGTTCCGGCAGTTTACGACGGGTCCGGTACTAAATCCCCGGGTCCGCCCCATCACCACAAAGCCCGGCCCCGCCCACGCACGCTGCGAGTAAAGGAAGAGGGGTTTAGCAAGTCGAAATGTTCCGGCATCCGAACCGCAATGTAGATAATTACGGCAGTCAACCAGAAGACATAGGACCGTAGACGTGAAGCAATTGTTATCACGGCATACGAACCTGATCCTGACGTGTGGTCAGAAAATTTCTCAATAAGGAGGAAATCATGAAATGCGTAATCTGTAAACACGGGCAAACGAAAGAAGGCTTGACGACCGTCACCTTCGATCGCGACGGTCTTACCCTGGTTGTCAAGGAAGTTCCCGCCCAGGTCTGCACAAACTGCGGTGAGGACTACGTTGACGAGCACGTTGCTCATGAAATTCTTGGAATAGCAGAACGCATGGCAAAGAGCGGTGCGGTCGTGGATGTCCGGAAATACGTTGCCGGATCTGCCGGCAGCTGCTGATACTTTTTTAGATTGGTTTGTGATAACGATCAATCCGGCACCGGCCAAGCCTCATTGCCCTCGGTTCCTGAGAAGCAACGACGGCCTCGGTACCATCCGGCCCCGGGTCCGTCAATAAAAAATAGTCCGGGTCCGCTCCACCGCGTACAGCATCCATGCAGCCGTCCCATACGACTACAAAGGACCGGCTACCCTGTCATAAGATGAATGCTACGGGAAAAAAGGGGAGGTGGATCTCATCACTTCTGCCGGTTGAGTATCAGGAGGAAGGCCTTGGCATCCGGCCCGTCTTCGGCATACCCGAGTTCCATGGCGTCCGGCCCGGTCAGCATGCCGTCCGCAATGCCTCCCTCGGTGTCACCCATGAAGATCTCCCCGCGGGACGAGACGGTCCCGGAGAAATTTTCGGTATACTTCTTGCCGTCAGCCCTCACGTACTCCTTGGTACCGGTGAACGCGTGGCCTTTCTGTACCGAGATGTTGTACACCGCTGAGGTGTGTTCGCGGAACCCTTCGAGCTGGCTGTGCCCTACGGAGGTCCCGGTCCAGATGCCGGTTACCCCGGGAATAGGGGTGGTCGCTGTTACGGCCGGCGTGGCTGCCGGTGCTGCCGCGGGGGCTGCTGCCGGCGCTGTTGCCGTGCACCCGCAGGCAAGCACGGCAAGGATAAGTACAAGGATCGTGAATGCAGTTCTCATACACCCGACAATATAACGAGAAAGATGATAAGCATGGCGGAATTACCCGGGGGAACGGGTGGAGGGGACGATTTCATGCAAGGTTCATGGGGAGCGGGGGTCAGAACCAGCAATTGACGACGGGTCCGGTTCCAATCCGGTTCCGGGTCCGTCAATCACTGATAGGACGGGTCCGCACCACCGCACGCGGACTGACTGAGGAAAAGCAAATAAGTAAAAATTAGCCGTACGCTTCAGAGTGATGGACATATCTTTAGCAAAACAACAGCCGGTTCCTTCGCATCAATCTCGTACAACAAAACAAAATGCCCGATGTGTACTCTCCACAGTTCCTCGCACTGCATTCATGGAGATATAACGAAGTTTAGTGGCTGGAATGATACTATACCAAAAAAAAGATTAGCTCCGGTTTTGGGATTATTTCGTCTCTCACAGGGCAACGGGAGAATTCCTGTCTTTAGAACGGAGCACGGCTTTGAAGATCTCGCCAACGGCTAAAATGATCAGGCCGGGGATGAGACAGAGCACCCACTGGTACGGGGTAAGTGAGGTGGTCCCGAAGATATCCTGGAAGAGGCGGCTTTCTGTCATCAGGAAAGCCCCAAAGACAACCCAGAGATAGATGTAAACGAGCCGGGCGTTCGAAAATGTCGCGGTCTGGAAGGCGGTATCTTTCGGGAATCGCAGGTTCCATGCAAGGAAGATATTCATCAGCGAAAGAGAAACCAGCGCCATGGTCTGCCCGGTTTGTACAGAGCCGAAAGTGACCTTGCCCATATGGAAGAGATACAGCGCCATCGCGGCCATGAGCAAACCCACGACGAACAGCCGGATAAACATCCTTGTACTGATCAGCGGCTCATGGACTTTCCGGGGGGCCCGGTTCATGATCCCGGGTGACGCCATGTCGAGGCCGAACATAATGCCGATGGGTGCGACAACGAGCATGTGAATCCAGAGCACCTGGCCGGGGCTGAAGAGGGCAGTTCCGGCTATTGCAAAGAGCGAGGAACCCAGGAATGCCAGGATAAACATAAACAGGTTGGCGATCTGGATCCGCAGGAATTTCTGCAGGTTGTCGTACACCTTCCGGCCTTCTTCGATGGCGGCCACAATTGTCGCAAAGTTATCGTCGGTGAGGATCATCTTGGCCGCTCCCTTTGCAACATCGGTCCCTGTCATCCCCATCGCGATGCCGATATCTGCCGCCTTGATTGCAGGAGCGTCATTCACACCGTCGCCGGTCATCGCCACGATATTGCCTTTCTTTTTCAGGACATTCACCAGCCGGACCTTATGTTCCGGTGCGACCCGTGCGATAACCCCTATCTCATCGACCTGTCGTTCCGCTTCTGCATCGCTCAGTGCTGCAAATTCGGCACCGGTGACCGCCCGCCCTTCTATTCCCAGTTCCCGACCGATGGCCTCTGCGGTCACTGCATGGTCCCCGGTGATCATCCTGACCCGGATCCCCGCCTTTTTCGCCTTTGCAATGGAATCCTTTGCTTCCGCCCGCGGAGGATCGACCTCCCCGATAAGTGCAGTTACCACAAGGTCCTGTATCAGAGGGATGAGATCGGCCTTCGGATCGAAAGTTGCCGGGTCGAAATCACGCTGGGCAAACGCGAGCACACGCAATCCTCCACGGGCAATACGCTCGTTTTCCTCAAGGAACGTTTTCCTGTGCGCCTCCGTCAGTTCCTGCGCCGTTCCGTCCGGCCACAGGCTGTACGATGAGCGGGTCAGGATCACGTCCGGTGCCCCTTTCACGTAGGCACGGATGACCTCTCTTCCTGTTGCATCCTTCATGACATGGAAGGTGGCCATGAATTTATAGTCGGAATCGAAGGGAATACTGGCTATCCGGGGATAGTTTTCACGGAACTGCCTGACATCAACCCCACCTTTCTCTGCGAGGACATAGAGTGCCCCTTCCGTCGGGTCCCCGATTACCTGGCCGTCCCTGATCTCGGTATCAATGCAGAGCGCACAGGGAAAGAGAATGAAATCGAGATTTTCTTCACATTCCCCCTGCGTCCTCTGTATCTTTCCCGTAAAACTGTAGCCTTCCCCGGTAACCATGTAGCGATGTTTCACCGTTGATATCGTCCGGACCGTCATCTGGTTCATCGTCAGAGTCCCGGTCTTGTCCGAGTTGATCGCTGAAGTGGAACCCAGGGTCTCGACAGCGGGCAGGTTTTTGATGATGGCATTCTTCTTTGCCATTGCGACCGTGCCCATGGCGAGAATTGTGGTGACGACTGCCGGCAGGGCATCAGGAATCGAACCGATGGCGAGTGATATCCCAATGGTGAATAACGTCGTGAAAGACACACCCTGGGAGAGCCCGAGTACGACAATACTGATAAACGCGAACCCTGCCAGGCCGATAATAATGAGGGTGACGTTATTGATCTGCCGGGTAAGGGGACTCTTTTCCGCCTTCTGTTCCCGGAGCATGGTGGCGATATGGCCCACTTCGGAGCCCATTCCCGTGGTGGTGACCAGGATCTCCCCATGCCCCCGCGTCACGTTCGTGTTCATGAACGCCATGTTCAGCTGGTCACCGAGAGAGACGTCCGTTTTTGCCAGAGGGTCCGTGTTCTTCTCCACAGCGATGCTCTCTCCGGTAAGGGCAGATTCTTCTATCTGGAGCGTTGCCGAAACGATGACACGACCGTCGGCCGGGATGCGGTCACCGGCATCTACGATCACGATATCGCCGGGAACAACCTGATCGGCTTCAACCTGCACAACCCCGCCATCCCGCCGCACTTTGGCAACAATCTTCATCATCTTGTTGAGTGCCGCGACACTGGCCGCTGCCTTCGCCTCCTGGCGATAGCCGAGATTTGCGTTGAAGACGGTCAGGAGGAAAAGCAGTAAAAAAGTGTGATATTGGCGAATAAACAGGCTCACGATCGCCGCGATGACCAGGACGATCTGCATGTACGACGTATACTGCTCCAGGAAACGAAGCCAGGCAGATTTTTCTTTCTCCTCTTCAAGAATGTTTCTGCCATACAACTCAAGCCGGCGGGCGGCTTCAGCGGCACTGAGCCCTTTTTCCAGGGTTGTTCCAAGTTTTTTTGCGGCCTCATCGCTGCGTAGTCCGTACCAAATCTCTTTGGTAGCAGCGGTAGCGGAAGGCTGCCGTAGTTTGTCGGCCATGGTCGTGAAATTTCCCTTTTTATCCTTCATCTTCCCGGGTTCATTTCGCGAAATTCCCGTGCCGGGTCTGTTGCATGATGGCTGAGGAGTTGTGTGCCCTTTTTAGTTTTTCCCCTAGAGAGGCCCCGGTTTTTATCTTTTCCTTACTATTTCGAATTGAATTCGGGAACGCCATCTGTTCACATCCGGATTTTGATGAGAAACAAAACGGGAATTTATATTAAAAATATATAAAAGAATCGTGAAGATCTTTTTTTTTAGTTACTACCGCCCTAACTGCGTTCGGTGGAGGCCTCCGCTCCGCGGATAAATAACTGACCTGAACGTTGATGACAGTCGACACTGTTCGTCTCTACTTCATTCCACCCGCACACCATACGTTATACCCCACCGGAAAGCATACGGTGTTATATCCACCTCCGGACACTTTTTTTATACTCCCGGTACGGTTCCCCAAATATTTTTTCCAGCTTCCGCTCTTCGCCCGGAATAATGAAAAATTCGATCAATATAACGAAAATGACGGGAAATACAAGGGTGACCAGTGTTCCCAACAATACTGCGACACCTAAGAGGATTGATGCCATTCCCAGGTATATCGGATTACGGCTGATACGAAACGGGCCGGAGGTCACAAGCGACGTGGGTTCTTCAGACGGCTGCAGGGTTGTTGCATTTTTCAGGAATAATGAACGGCTGCAAAAAGCCAGAACAAGACCAAAGCCGATGATGAGAAACCCGGAATACGTCAAGGGAGGGGAAAGGAACACCAGAACAGGGAATACGAAATGCAGCAAAACCGACAGGACGAGCAGGATGATAAAATAATCTTGTCCGTCTGCCATAGATCCCACCGGTAATTTTTGTATTTTTTAGTATAGGGCGGTTAAACCCCATGAAACTAATCTCTTCATTCTCGTTTTCCTGGTATCAGGCCCGCTGTCAGTACCGGAGACTGGCGACGGCCACGGTACCATCCGGTTCCGGGTCCGTCAATCAAAGAGAGGATGGGTCCGCACCACCACCCTCGGCTATAATGGGAGAGGGTGACCAGCCTCCACTAAAAAAAAAATCTGGTTTCGCAGGTAAAAGCAGAATGTTAGTTTCACTCCGCACACCACGTTTTTATAATTCCCTGGCTGGAGAAATACCTCTAAGGAATTTTCTATGCTGCCAAAAGTCATTCTCCATACCGCTACAAGTCTCGATGGTCGTATAACCGGATTTCCGGCGGATCTTGAACTCTATTATGCGCTTGCTGCACAATGGAACCCCGATGCTATTCTTTTCGGTAGTGAAACGGTGCTTGCAGCAGCCCGGGACAATCCTGCGCTGGATATCCCCCCGGAGCATGAGGAGATGTTCAGACCTCCCCATGGACTCCCTGATCCCCGCCCGTTACTGGTCATCGCTGACAGCCGGGGAAGGGTGCGTTGCTGGGATGCAATACGGAAATGGCCCTACATGCGGGACGTTTTAGCTCTGTGTTCATCCTCAACCCCACAAGAATATCTGGATTTTCTCCGGGATGAAAAGATCGCAGCTATTGTAACCGGAGATGACCATATCGATATGCGTACCGCTCTGGATATGCTGAACCGGGATTACGGTATTAACACGATCAGGGCTGACAGCGGGGGGACCCTCAACAGTGTGCTCCTGCAGGCAGGGGTTGTTGATGAAGTGAGTGTCCTTATCCATCCGTATCTTGCAGGTGGTGCACCGGATCCAACTATGTTCGATCCCCATAAAGCCGGTTTTATGGATCTTCAGGTTCCCCTGCAACTTCTTAAAAGTGAGGTACTGGGGACGGGTATTCTATGGCTCCGTTATTCAGTGAAGAAAACCTGATACGCTATTCCTGAAAGATAATCTGGCAAACCTGATCGGAGTTCAACATTTTTTCCGGCATGAACGTGTGTTGTTTTGCCGTTCAATACCATTACTTTTCAGTGCCCCGGGGTTCCGGAGATTATCGAGAAGTCCGGTACCAATCCGGTTCCGGGTCCGTCAATCGCTGAGAAGACGGGTCCGCCCAGCCACGCATGCGTCCCGACCCCCCCTTACCTGCGCCCTTCAGTCCCCTCAGCAACCTGCCGGGATAATTGCATCGTGCCATACATTTAATAGGAAATCCTGTCAATCTTGTCAATATCACCATGCTGTACCAGCATGCCAATCATGAACTTTTTCGCGATACGGTTTTACCGATCGCCAGGGAGCACGTACCATGTCATCAGCAGAAGGAGAAATCGCGAATAAAAGAGTCGCCCTGACGCCGGGCACCTGGGCAACCCTCTCAAACCTCCGGAAACCGGGCCAGACATTCGACGATACAATCGCCGAGCTCATATCCGAGCACCAGCGCAAGCAGCTCATCGCAGATCTCGATGAGATCGATGCGACCGAAAAGACCGTAACGTGGGACAAGGCGAAGAAGGGTCTCGGCCTTTCAAAGACGTGATAAAAGTGAAGATACGGATCACAGAAAGGGCGATTAAGTTTCTCGAAGATATTCCCGACAAGGATCTTCGTATCGTAGGTGAACATATCGATCGTCTTGCTTACCATCCGCATGCGACAGGCGATATCAAGCGGCTCACTATGAAAAAAGAGCGGTACCGGATGCACGTGTCATACCGGTACACTATCTTCTTTTATCCTGATGGCGAGGAGATCATCATCAACGAGATCATGACCACGGAACAGGCGCATAAAAAGTACGGCAGGATCTAAACGGGAAGGCCGCCCAACACGCTTGCACGTCGACCCGTCATTACCGGCGCTCCTCAGTAACCCCGGTTCCGGAGATCAACGACAGGTCATGTACTGGATCCGGTCCCGGGTCCGCCCCACACGCACGCTCAGGAATCCCTACCGTTGCGGCAGGGAGCCCATCAGGGCATAGAAATATTCAGGCTGCCGGGTGGTGAAAAGCCCATGCCAGGCTTCGAGCGTTGCAGGTGCTATGACATCCAGGCTCCGGAAGACATGGTACGCGAACTCTGCCGGTGCAAGTCCGCTTGCGGTGATGAGATTGCCGTCAGTCACTGCGGGTTCGTTCACATAATGATTCTCGCCCCGGTAGTTCGGGCAGAACATTTTCAGGGCAGCAGGATCGTTGCTGGTGTGCGGGCGTTTGTCCAGCAGGCCGGCGTTTGCAAGGCCCAGCGTCGCACCGCAGATAGCGGCAACAAGTATTCCTTCATCAGGCAACTGTCCTGCCACCTTGAGGGCGGGTTCCTGTGCTGGATCAAGCCAGGTATCTGCTCCCGGTAGCACGAGTACGTCGCCGGGGATGGGGTGGATATCTGTTATGAGGACTTCCGGCGTCAGATGCAGCCCGCCCATGGTGGTGACGGGATCCAGGTTACTGCCGCATAGTACAACGGAATACCGGAGTGACGGATCTTTCAGGTACCGTCCGGAGCGGAGCTCGGCCAGGACATGGCCCGGCTCCCAGTCAGCTAAGGTATCGAGGATATAGAGATAGAGTGTGCGCATGATTCACCGTTATAGATAATCGGGCGGGATTAAGATATTCCTACTCTTTTTGTTTTATTCTCCATACGCTTTTTCAGTGCCCCGGTTCCGGCAATTGACGGCGGCCCCACAACAATCCGGTTACCCGGATTGTCCATAACTCACACTAGTGGTTACAAAATAACCGATAGTTATAATTTAACCAAAAGTGATAACTGTAGTGTGAGTTCGATGGAGAGCAATATCATTCATGAGACCAGCAAAAAATTGCAGGACAACCGCACCACCTTCAGATGGCAGATGAATACCGATGGTCCTGAAACCTACGAACGGGTTATCGTCCCGACATGGATGGCTGACTGGACACCAAGCCTCATCGATGCCGGACGTGTCGGCCCAAAAAAACGAGTACTGGATGTTGCCTGCGGCACCGGGATCGTTGCGCGGAAGGCGGCAGGTCTTGTCGAACCGGGTGGCAGGATCGCCGGGCTTGACTTCAACGAAGGAATGCTCCGGGTTGCCGGCAGGTGTGCAGGATTAGAGGGTGCGACTGGCATCGAGTGGTATCACAGCGACGTATCCCGGATGCCGTTTTCCTCCGGGGAATTTGACACGGTCCTCTGCCAGCAGGGGCTCCAGTTTTTCCCGGACAAGGCAGCGGCACTGCGGGAGATGAAAAGAGTCCTTGCACCACAGGGAACGCTTGCCCTGAGTGTATGGGGCCGTCCCGAAATGTGTCCGCACGTGATGGTCATATGCGATGTTTTTTCGGAATATTTCGGCGAGGATTCGACAACGATTTTCAAGGTTGCCAGTTCACTTTCCAATCATAAGGTGCTGCACAACCTGGTCAGTGATGCCGGGTTTTCCAACATACGCATCCGGTCCAAAGTGAAAATCGCCCGTCACCCGTCACTTGCCGAGCTCCTTCCCGCATATTTCTCGGCATTACCGGTTGCTGCACAGATCGCAGCATTGCCTGAGGAGGAGCGGACCCGGATGTTCCGCAGCATTGAAACAAAGCTTGCAGGCTGGCGGGAAAACGAAGGTCTTGCAGCGCCTGTGGAGAATTGTCTGCTGACAGCGGAAAACGGGAATTAAAATCATGGATATTATCAGGACAACGTCAACCACTTCAGGGAGAATCAGATGAAAATACAAACAGTGAAACTCGTTTATTTTTCACCCACGGGAACAACGCAAGCGGCAGTCCGGGGAATAGCACGCGGAATACATCCCGGCACCGTGGAAGAACTGGATATCACGAGGCCGGACGCGAGAGAACAACCGTTACGAACATCAGAAAAAGAATTACTCATTGTTGGTGTGCCGGTGTATATGGCAAGAGTGCCGGCACTGGTGACCGAATGGCTGCATACGCTCGAGGCGCATCATACGCCCGCTGTCAGCGTTGTCGTGTATGGCAATCGCGCGTATGACGATGCCCTGCTCGAGCTGAATGATATCCTGACTGAATGTGGATGTAAACCGGTTGCCGGTGCAGCGTTCATCGGGGAACACTCCTTTTCCACTGCTGAAATACCAACTGCCGTGGGTCGTCCTGATACAGGTGACCTGAAAATTGCAGAATTGTTCGGGCAAAAAATACAAGAAAAACTCCGGTCGGTAACATCTGCCGACACGATTTCTGAAGTAAAAATCCCCGGCTGTCATCCTTACCGGGGAGAGCCGTGTCATCCTTACCGGAGAGATACCCCGTTCTGGAATGTTGATTTTATTGCAGTCGGCGATGCATGTACCCAGTGCGGGACTTGTGCAGAGGGATGCCCGGTCGGGGCGGTCGATCCGGGGAACAGCAGGCAGATCGACACGGAAAAATGCATCACGTGCTGTGCCTGCATCAAACACTGCCCCAAACACGTAAGAACGATAAAACCCGGCATGGTCAGGGACGCTTCGTTGCGTTTGTATACTTTATACAAAGAGCGAAAGGAGCCGGAATACTCTTTATAATGGGTAAATGTCAGAAGGTGTGGAAGAATGGGTATCACCGAACGAAAAAAACGGGAAAAGGAGCAGCGAAGAAAAGAGATCCTTGATACAGCCGAGCGCCTCTTCTTTTCCCGCGGATATGATGATGTCTCCATGGACGGGATCGCACATGAGGTCGAGCTGAACAAGGCCACTCTCTATCTCTATTTTAAAAATAAGGAGGCGCTCTTTGCGGCCATTGTGCTCCGTGGCGTCTCGATCCTGGAGGAAAAATACCGGGAATGCATGGAGACAGAGGTCCCGGGCATTGTCAAGGTAGCCCTGATGGGCCAGGCCTATTACCGCTTTTCCCAGGAGCACCCGGATTACCTGCGACTTATCCACTTTTACGGGTCTGAACGTTTTTCCCAAGAGAACCCATATACAGCGGATATCGGAAAAGGGTATGGCACGTGCCGGATGATCCTGCAGGATGCTGTCCGGGAGGGCATCGATGACGGTACGATCCGGGCCGATCTCGACCCGTTCCTGATCTCGATGTACCTGATGATCTCCTTTATGGGCATTTTGTCCATGGAAGACAAGTGGAAACGGGTGATCGAGGCGGAAGGGTTCAGCTACGAGCAGTACTCCAAGGAATTCTTCCGGTTCATTGCCCCTGCTGTCTCTTCCGGTGAGAAATCTCACGTAATGGATGTCGGGGATTTCGCAGCATCCGGGTTCTTTTCAGACGGGGCTGTGGTGCCGGGGAAGAAGAAGGGGAAGAAAGGGTAAATTTTTTGGATTTTGGAGGGGGGATTTTACGCTCAACGGGGCTTCGCCTCTCGCTGCGTGGGCTTGCCCCCGGGGATGCGCCCGGGCCGGAGATGCTGGTGGTTTGCGCTGCGGGAATCTTTTTGCAAAAATCGTGGGATCCTTCCGGAGAAATACTACGGGATATGAATGAATCCTCGATGAGAGTGATATAACTATTCTCTATTAATTTCACTTCTCCACAAAAATCCCCCTCCTTCGACCTGAACACCCTCACTTCCACCAACCCCGACGCTGACAGAGAATGAACCTTCAAGGACCTGCCATTTTCCCACACTTTCACCCCGCCAACCGGGTTCCTTATCCTCACAAGTACCGAAACATTGGATAAGGAACGCGATTCATTCATGAAACCCAGAACCGCAATCACGTCACCAGCTCCGGATACCCCTGACGGCTACCCGGAATTTATCGTCTCGTTAAAAAACCGGATCCGGTCAGCACAAGTTAAAGCTGCGTTATCCGTAAACCGCGAACTGGTCCTGCTCTACTGGCAGATAGGAGACGATATCCTGACCCGGCAGGAACGGGAAGGCTGGGGTGCAAAGGTCATCGATCGTTTATCCTCGGACCTGCTCCATGAATTTCCCGATATGAAGGGATTCTCGGTCAGGAACCTGAAATATATGCAGAAATTTGCCGGGGCATGGCGTGACTTAGCAATTGTGCAAGAGCTGCTTGCACAAATTACCTGGTATCATCATATTGCCCTTCTGGATAAAGTGAAGGGCCCTGCAGAGCGGGAATGGTACATCCGTGAAACTATCCGGCATGGCTGGAGCCGGAATGTACTCGTTCACCAGATTGAGAGCGGACTGGTGAACCGGACCGGGACTTCTGTCACCAACTTCCCCACTACTCTTCCGGTACCACAGTCAGAACTTGCCCTCGGGATTATCAAAGACCCCTATATTTTTGATTTTCTGGGCCGCAGCCGGGAAATTTCCGAGCGGGAACTTCACCAATCACTTCTCGAAAAGCTCAGGGATTTCTTAGTCGAACTCGGAATCGGATTCGCGTTCCTCGGCAGTGAATATCACCTTGAAATCGGAGACCAGGATTTTTATCTGGACTTGTTGTTCTACCATACCCGGCTGCATTGCTATATCATCATCGAGCTGAAGGTTGGCACATTTGTGCCGGAGTTTGCCGGCAAACTGAATTTCTACCTGTCAGCAGCAGATGATCTGCTCCGCGATCCTTCGATAGATAAGCCATGTATTGGGATTCTCTTGTGCCGGGAAAAGAACCGGGTGATTGCAGAATATTCTCTGCGGGACATGTCAAAGCCGATGGCCATCTCTACCTATCATGTCGGGCCTGCACTTCCCCCACAATTCAGGGAACAATTACCGGATACGACACGGTTGAAAGAGATTATACTCTAAGACTGCTCCCAATGCCGGGGATTTGCCCACGCTGGCCGTGGGGCAGAGCCCCTATTGAGCGTCAGACCCCAGGCACACAACCGCCCGGTTAGCTGATTGATGCGGCACCATCCCCCAAATCCCGCAAAAATCCCGGAAAATTCCCCGCAAAAACATCCACCGATCTACGCCGTGTGCCGCGCTCAGTCTCCCAAAATTCCCAGCCAAACTAACCGCACAAAACCAACCGCAATCCACGCCCGGATTCCCCAAAAACTCCGCGATAACTGCGAAAATTTACCCAGCAATAAAAAACCTTTTTAACCCCATTTCCAAAACAGGAGAATATAGCATGTCAAACAGATTCTGCACACAAACAGCGAGGAAAATCCGGAAGCTCGGAGCCGCCCCAAAGGTTGCGACCTTCTACTCCCGGTTCTTCTACCTCTCGATGCTGTCTGTGAGCGGAATCATCATCACCGGTCTGCGCCGCAGGAAAGGAGTGAAGATCATCGGTGAAGAAACACCCCGCCCGCTCCTGCACACGCTCGCCGGCCTCATCGCATTGCCCAGCAGGAATACCGGCGCCGGGTACATCATCGCGGGACCCGAAGCCGAAGACATCGTGCCCGCCTCTTCTCGTATACGTCGTAATTGACCGCCGGTTCCGGTCGTTAAGCTCCTGAAACACCCGTACGGTTAGCCTGCCGTATACAATCGTGACAGGAATTTACAGTCGCTGCAAAGAGCTGCGGCTCTGGCCGGAACCGGCGCTGTAGTGGCTGCACTGCACAGGTAGTGCATGAACAGGAGTTGATGAACAAAAAAGGAAAAAGGTGGTGGATTATGGGAATTTGTTTGGAAATTCAGCGGGAGGTACCCGGACCAGACGGGTCCGGTGCAGTGGAAGACACGGAGATCAGCGAACTGGAATGGGCAAAGAGGCACCAGACACCCCTTCCGCCTGAACTGAAGGATCGGCAGGATGCCGGAGGACGGGAGACAGTTTGTTCCAGGAAAAATGGGGCTGTGCCGGGACACCATGCATCCCACGGACCGGCCACGGATATGAAAAAGCCGGTAAAACCGGCAGAGAGGAAGACCGGGTTACGGGGACAAGCCATTGCACCTGTGAGAAACCCGAAAAGCCGGAGGAAGATCGTCTCCCGGGAACTTATGGAGAATGACTCTGATGTCCCGTATGCTGCGGCCGAGAAGGCAGGCAGGGACCTGATCTGTTCGCTAATCGAGCGGCAGGACCGGGCGATCGAAGGGGTGCTGCTGTTGATTACCGATATGCAGTACAGACTTGACGACCTTGAAGCGGGACGATCGGAATGAACGCATTCCGGATACCCGCAACAATCGCACTGCCGGCCCTGCTGATCCCGCAGGCCGGGGCAACGCCGGCCTGGTGGATACGTTATAGGGATACCCGTCATGTCCACGCACGTTCATCGCCCCGCCATTCCTATGGTGTGGCGGTAAGGACCGGGGCCGTGTACCGGGAACTCCGGCACAAAAACTGCGTCCCGGTACCGGCATGCAGGGTACCGGATAATCCCCGGGATTTTTCAGGGAGCAACAGACCCGGGTGTGTTGCATGACACGGGGACGCAGGCCGGTAAAAGGGATGGTGGATGCGATTCGGATAGCCCGAACGCGGGGCTCGATGATGAGATTCCTGCCGGATGGCGACAGCGTGAGTAACTTTGTAATCAACGGGGGCGGGCTTCTCGTGTTTGTCCGGATCCGGAATGCCCAGCGGCTGTACGGGACTCTCATGGAGATGGAAGCCGAGTGCCGGGAACCGGTCAGCCGGCTCCGGTCGCTTCCCGGTTCCGGCACGATCCTCCGGGAACTCTGGTGCTATTCCCGGCACGGGAACTGGCGGTACTTCAGGATCGGGGACACAGGCATAACCGAGATCGGCCCGCAGGGGTTGCCGGTGACTGTAGCAGCGAAAGAGCCGGCAAAACCGGGAGGGGGGTCTGATGCGGCCGGGGTAGTCCCGGTACGGGATTAACCGGTCACCCCCTCTTTTGAGGAGCAAAAGAGCATGGAAGATATGAGACCAGATCTCCCCTGTAAGGGTTTCGTTTGCCCGTTCCGGGAGGTTTTCTGACATGAATTCGTAGAAAAACGACACTATTGTTTTTAAAATTCCGTCAATTCTTCCTCCGTTCCGGCTGAATACTGGCAAACTGCGGCCTGAAATATCCGCTAATAGCATCAATTGGGATTCGGATCGTTTTCCGGGTCTGTAGGGATATGTGAGAAATGAAAGAATACGGGTTTTTAAGGGGGCCGGAAGATCTTCCCGGCAGCCGGGAATACCCCTGATGACATGAGACCAGATCTCCCCTCTACAGGCTCCGTTTGCCGGTTCCGGGATGTTTTCTGACATGAATTCCCGTAAAAACGACACTATTGTTTTTAGATTCCGCCAATTTTTCCTCAGTTCCGGCTAAATACGGGTAAAATGCAGCCTGAAATATCCGCTAATAGCATCAATTGAGGGGCGGATCGTTTTCCGGGTTTGCGGGGGTACGTGGGAAATGAAAGAATGCAGGTTTTGAGGGAGCCGACGGGGTTTTGCGTAGACCTACAAAGCTCCCCACCCTCAAATTCCCCGGCACATTTCCCGTCCCCGGTCCAAAAAAATACCAATTACATCGTTTAAATTCCTGAACAGGGAGAAAGCGTATATCCCGGCACCGGAAGAACATGAATACGTGGTAAATACCACCATCAACGAAGAACAACTGAAAAAGGAAGTGATAACCACGTCAAATAAAGCAAAGAAAGTAGTTGCCCCCGCAGCAAAGACCGCTCCCGTAGCAGGAAAGACCGTAGCCGGAGCCAAGAAAGGCAGCCCAAAGCGAGGATAATCCTATTTTTCATTTCTCACATTTTTATTCGTAGTCTTTTTTCACAAAGGCATTTTTCACCCGCCCTCACTTTCACCCCACGAGCCCCGGCATTATCCCGACCGCCCCCAACATCTCCCGGCAACGATGATCTCCCGGGAACCCCGCCGGTACTCCAACACTCCCGAAGAGCGAGAGCGCCTCGCCCGGAGAGCCTGCCCCAACTGCGGCCGCAAGCGACCGGACTTCAATTACTGGAACATGGATGCCGTCTGATGCCGGCCCTCCTGCTCGTCCCGGGGGATCTTTAAAGACCAGGGCGTCTGCCACTGAGAGAAAGTTGCAGGCCGGCATTACGAATTTTCTTAAATGCTCTTGATGCCGTTCCCATGCGTTACGTTCCCGGTCTGAGCGGTTTTGGACCTTTTTAAAAACAGGCACGGCCCCCCTGCATCATTTCGATATCGTTATACCAAAGGACAGGTTGACAACCTAGTACCCATGAGATCCCCGGTTTTCACTCTCCTGCTGGTCGTTTTATGCTGCCTTTGCATCATTGCCGGTGCATCTGCTGCAAAGGACCTTCGGAACAATGCCACAGCGTTCACGGTTACCGCCAACCTGAACGCGAACAATACTCCCGCGTGGAACAACAACGAGGACTTCGATTTTGCGAGCCGGGGACTCATCGCGACCTACGACCCCCTGATCATCCCGGCCGACATCCCCAACATCACCGCATGGAACGCAGAGGCGTTCCGGCGTTTCGAGAACGGGTCCCGTTCGGATACCATCAACCCGCTCCTCTACCGGCAGGCGCAGCTGAACAACATCCACGGCCTCTTCATGGTCAGCCCGGGGATCTACCAGATCAGGGGCTTCGATATGTCGTCAATGACGCTGGTCAAAGGCGACACCGGCTGGATCATCATCGACCCCCTGTCATCGGTCGAGCCGGCCCGGGCAGCAATGGCACTCGTCAACAAAAGCCTTGGCTCCTATCCGGTAAAAGCCGTCATCTACTCCCACCCCCATGCCGATCATTACCAGGGAGTCAAGGGAGTTACGACGAGCGATGCGGTCAAATCCGGTAAGGTAATGATCATCGCTCCCGAGCACTTCATGGAGTATGCCATCAGCGAGAACGTGTATGCGGGTAACGCGATGCAGCGGAGGGCGGTTTACCAGTTGGGCCTCTTCCTCCCGCGGGATGAGAAGGGACTGGTCGACAACGGAATCGGCAAAACCATCTCGACCGGTACTGCCTCCTTAATCCCGCCCACCATGGACATTACCCATACCGGGCAGGAAGTCACCATTGACGGCGTCCGCATGGAGTTCCAGTTGGCTGAGGATACCGAGGCCCCGGTTGAGATGAATATCTGGTTCCCGCAGTACAATGCCCTGTTCGTTGCGGAGAACTGCGCGGGAACGCTCCATAACATCCTGACGCCGAGGGGGGCACAGGTGCGGGACCCGCTCGCGTGGTCGGCGAGCCTGGACGAGACCCGCCGGTTGTACGGGAACAAGGCAGAGATCATGTTCTCCGCCCATAACTGGCCCCGGTTCGGAAATGACCGGGTCATTGAGATCCTCGAAAACGAGCGGGACATGTACAAGTACATCAACGACCAGACGCTGAACCTTGCCAACAAGGGCTATACCATGGACGAGATCGCAGACATGGTCGAGCTTCCCCCGTCGCTGGAGCAGCACTGGTACACCCATGGCTTCTACGGCCAGGTCTCCATGGGCGTGAAGGCCACGTACCAGCGGTATCTTGGTTTTTACGACGGGAATCCGGTCAACCTGAAAAGGCTTACACCCGTGGAATACGCAAAGAGCATGACCGAATACATGGGTGGAGAAGATGCCGTCATGCAGCGTCTCTCTCAGGACTATGATGCCGGAAACTACGAACTCGTTGCCTCGATCGCGAATTATCTCGTGTATGCCAATCCCGCGAACACCGGGGCAAGGAAGATCGAAGCAGATGCTCTCGAACAGCTCGGATACCAGGAAGAATCGGGCTCTGCAAGGAACGCGTACCTGACTGCAGCATCGGAACTCCGGGGAACCCTGCCGGCCAGGGGTCGCAGCATGATATCTTCAGATATCATGTCCGCACTGACGACCAGCCAGCTCCTCGACTACCTGTCAGTGAGGGTTAATGCAACGAAAGCAGACGGCGAAAATTACCGCATCAGTCTCAGGATTACCGATACCGGGGACACAGCGCTCGTCCAGGTGAAAAACAGCGTGATCGTATATTGGGTGAATGAGTCTTTACCGGCAGCGGACATATCCGTTGAGATGCCGAGAAAAACACTCGAAACGCTGGCTCTCAACCCCTCTGCCACTCCATCAGGAGTGGTCGTGACATCCGGAGATCCTGTAGTGTTCAGCAAATTTGTCGGAATGCTCGATACGTTCGATCCCGACTTTCATATAGCAATCCCGTAGTCTGAAAATAACCATGCGGTCCAGTGATGCTGGTACCCCCGCTTTTTTTTATTGTTTTGATGCAGGCATGATGTCCTGCCGGAAGAAAATGGAACCTGCCCGGAAAGGGATTATCAGATTCATGCAGTACCGGTAATGTGCCTGTACTGAACAAAAACCCGTACTGGTTGAACAAAGAAAAAACGGTTAAAAAAGATTTATTTCCTGCCGCCCTTTGCGTGGACTCCCCCCTTGGCTGGCTCAGCTGCTGCTACCACTTCGATAAAACCCGGTGCTGCAACAACCTTCTCACCCACAACCCAGGATGTCGCAATGCCCTGGCTTTTCAGCCGGTTATTAAAAAAAAGGGATTTGAAAAAATGTTATCCGTGGTTGAACTGGTTAAACACCATGTCAGAAGTCATGGATTCCACGTCATCGATTAATTCTTTTGCTTTTGTTGCCTTGCTGATCACCCTTATGGTGTCGCTGCCGCGGAAGTTAACGTCCTGACCGTTGTTGTCTAATGTCCCGGATACGGTGAATTTCACATTATTTCCGGGGTTCACATTCACGAGGTTATCGCGACTGAATACTGCTGCGAATGTAGGGGAGGATGCCTTGGTTCTCAAGAGCCTGAGTGCCGGGGCACCTTCGCAGACAACGGATTTTGCGTCCACATCAGTAACACGGTATGCATCCGGCAAGGTGATGAATGCCACAAACTTCCCCTTGCTCGCGAGATTAAGAGTATTTGGCACAACCCGTACCTTAGCAGAGAGGACAACAGGAGCCGGAGCCCTGACGGTAAATGCCGGCGTGCCTAAAGCCTGCCCGGTGGATTCGGATATAACGTACCACTCACCCTCGTATCCGGTAAAATCTACCGGACTGACAAAGAAGTTCTGGTAATTTGCACCCAGATAAATGGTTTTAGTCGGCATGGTGAGACTGACTAGTGCTGCTGATGGCCACCAGCCGATAGTGGCAGACGGAGGGATCCCATCGATCGGAGTGCCCTGTGCACTGTTCAGGGCATGGGTTACGTCCAACCCAGACTGCCCGATAAATATCGTCTCACCCTGTTCGATAACGGTTCCTGCAGCGCATACCGGACTAGTTACCATACACAAAGACAGGAGAAAAATTCCTGCCAGAACCCAATTCCGAGGACTTGATTTCAGCATTGATATCTCTCAATTTTTTCTTTGAATATTAACACATTCATTAGTAAAACCCTAATAAATTATCGAAATGCAATTCTGTAAAACGACCCGGCATTTTTATTCTGAAAATAAGCAGGTGTAATATTTTCACGACGCGGGCACTGTCGGACTTGAGAGAGATTAGCACACCCTGTCAGATTCCGGCACCGGGACCCCTGCTCTCCAAAAAAATTCGTTTTCAGAACATTTTTTTTAAACAGGTTATACTTCTTTACAATCCTGACCGGATTGATCTGCGAATACGAGCCATTACATCCAATAAACACACCCTGCGGTGCAAAAAAGAACAAATCCGAAAAAAAAGACAGGAAAAATAAAAAGTTATTTCTTGCCGCCCTTTGCGTGGGCGCCGCCTTTCTTATCATCGGCCTTGGCGGGTGCTGCGTCCTTACCGCCCTTTGCCGGTGCTGCTTCCTTGCCACCCTTTGCTGCCGGTGCTGCTGCCTTGGCGGCATCCTTGCCACCCTTGGCGGGCTCAGCTGCTGCTGCCTCTTCGACAACAACCGGTGCTGCAACAACCTTCTCACCCACAAGCTTGGGGGCTGCGATGATCCTGCCGCTGACCTTGATCTCGCTCACCTTGAGGTGAACAGGAGTCGGAAGCTTGTAACCCGCGTGGCGGAGTGCATCCTTGATCTTTTCGAGGTATTGGGGAGTAGAATATACCGTCAGGAGCTTCTGGCCGGAACTTACCCGGGCTGCAGTCCCGACTGCTTTGCCAAAGGCAAGACGCATGCCTTCAGACACACGGTCCGCACCGGCACCGGTAGCCTGCTTGTTCTCGCGCAGGACATGGTGGGGGAAAACCCGTACCTTGAAGTGGAAGTTCGACCGGCCGACATCCTTCATCAGGCGCCGGTTGGTCGTGATACGGGCTGCCTCAAGAGCGCTGTGCCGGATCTGGCATGACTCTTCGACAATGAGGTCAACTTCGGTCGGGAATTCCTGCGAGAGGTTTCCCATCTCGAACTGAACAATCTTGCTTCCCGGAACACCGCCCATATATTCGCGCCGTGTATAGGCCTTCTTGGAAATGTTCCTGTACATCTTTGCCGGTTTTCTAACCATCGCGTCCTACTCCTGAATTATAATGCAAAAAGCGGGCATAATCATCCATAAATGATCAGATGACCATGCCATTACGCTTCACAAACTGCTTTTATAAAATGGAGATATGGCGTAATAAACCTTACTGGATTGAACATTTCTGGTTTATAAGATCCAGCACATGCCGCCGGACCTGGGCGAATTCCACACTGGTGCGGTCCCGGGGACGGGGCAGATCGATCGTGACAAAATGGCATATCATGCCGGGCCGGGGGGTGAGCACAATAATCCGGTCTGAAAGGAAGACCGCTTCATCTACGCTGTGGGTGATAAAAATGATCGTCTTCTTCGTCTTTTCCCAGATCTCGAGCAGCTCGAACTGGAGCATGTTGCGGGTCTGCGCGTCGAGTGCGCCAAACGGCTCATCCATCAGCAGCAGCACCGGGTCCAGCGCAAGCGCCCGCGCAACAGCAACCCGCTGGCGCATACCCCCGGATAATTCCGAGGGAAAACTGTCCCTGAACTGCGAGAGGTTGACCAGTTCGAGGTACTGCATGGCAATACGGTAACGCTCTTCTTTGGGTATTCCCTTCATCTCAAGGCCAAAGGCGATATTGTCTATGACCGTCCGCCACGGGAAGAGGGAATATTCCTGGAAGACCATCCCGACCTTGGGGTTCTGGCCTTTCATCTCCTCGCCATCAAGAAAGATTGAGCCGGCCTGTGCCTCATCGAGCCCGGCGATCAGGCGGAGCAGCGTGGTCTTGCCGCAGCCGGATGACCCGAGGATACAGACGAACTCCTTGTCCTGAACCTCAAAATTGAGGTGGTCCAGGACAATGAGGCGGGAACCGTCATCGCGGGGGAAAGACTGGTTTAAATCACGGATCTCAAGCTTGCCCATATTATGCCACCACCCCGGTCTGCCACTTCAGGAAGTGCCGGTCAATGAAATACCGGAACACCATGTCAAACGCAAGACCGATGAGCCCGAGGATGATCATGTACACAACCACCCCGTCCATCTGGTGGAGGTTGTAGGAGAACCAGAGCCGTGAACCGAGCCCGTAATTCGATACCCCGAAGAGCTCGGCTGCGACAAGGCACATCCAGCCTACACCGGAGGCGATACGGATCCCGGCCACTACGGAAGGTAATGCCGCGGGAAAGGCGATGTATCGTATGAGATCCCTGCTCTTTGTGCACCCGAGCATCTTTGCCGCTTCAACAAAGATCCGGGGGACACTGCGAAACCCGTGGTAGGTATTGAGGATGATGGGAAACACCGCCCCCATGAAGATGACGAACCCGGCCGACCATGACGTCAGCCCGAACCAGATAATGGCAAAGGGAATCCATGCCAGCGGGGGGATGGGGCGCAGGAGTTCGATGAGCGGATCAAAAAAGGCATCGAGCCGGCGGTTCCAGCCCATCATGATCCCAAGAGGGATGCCAATGAGGAGTGCCGCGCCAAGACCGATGGCAAAGTGAATGAGACTGGTCTCAAGATCCAGTAAGAGAGTGCCATCATCGAGAAAACCGATGAATGCAGCCAGGACATCCGTGGGGGTGGGGAGGATAAACGGGTAGCGGATAATCACTGCCGCCACAATTTCCCAGATAATGAGCGCGAGCACGATGGCAAGTGCACCGAGCCACCAGTTCTTTTCCTTCTTCTGAATCTGTGTGCCCACGGGACTTCACCTTCTGCCCGCAGCGGACCGTTCTGGTGTCACCTGCGGATATTTTTGTATAATAAAGAACTTCAAGGAAAAAAAGGGTTGGGAATGCCCGATCAGTTCTTCTTGTAGAAAGTCAGGTCGAAGAGCTGGTCCTTGGTCAGGAGTGTCTTGATATACCCGAGATCGTACTGGATCTTCGCGTAGTCAAGAACCGGAGCAACGATCGGGTTCGGATCCGTTGCCCAGTTGCCATCCCATTCCTTTAAGGAAGCCTTGACATCCTCGACTTTTGCACCGGTCTTCTTAGCATAGATTGCCGCTGCCTCATCTGAGTTCTGGAGGTTGAAGGCAACCGCTTTCTCATTGGTCTTGAGGATCTGGGAGACGATCTCCGGGTGCTCGCGGATCAGCTTGCCGCTGACAACGAGAACACAGCAGGTGTGGCCCGGGTACATCTCGCCGGAGTGGACCACGATTTTGCCCTTGCCCTGCGCCTCAATCACTGCGGGGGACGGGTGCGGGAGGAAGACTGCATCGACCTTGCCGGCAGTAATTGCCGTAACCGCATCCCCGGGACCCATGCCGGTGATCTTGACATCCGTTGCCCCGGTTCCAACAGAGATATTGTTCCTGGCAAGCCAGTTGCGAAGGACGGTGTCCTGGATAGTGCCGGCCTGGAAGGTTGCAATAGTAAGACCCTTGAGACTTTGCGGACCGGTGTAGTTGAGGTCAGACCGGATAACCAGATCCGAGCCCTGCGTGTTGACACCGCCAACGATCTTGGCATCGAGCCCGGTGCTGATGGCACTCAGGACCGGGGCTGCTCCTACATAGGCAACATCAAGGTCACCGGCAAGCATGGCCTGCATCTCGGGAGCGCCGGTGGGAAATACCTTATCGGAAACGTTCTGGACGCCGAGAGGTCCAAGATCCTGCTGCCACCAGCCCTTATCCATGGCGGTGGTGTGGGCCATCTGGTGGGTGCTGGGCTGGTACCCTATACGGAGTTCCTTGATCGGGGCTGTCGTGGGAGTAGTACCTGCAGGCTGCGTGCAGCCGGCAGTGATCAGTAGAAGGGCAATGGCAATGAGTGCAATTGCAGTTATTCTCATCGTTTTCATAGATGAGAGTTGTTCTGTCAGTAATTTAAAAGTGCTCTATAAGGACATGATATCTTCCTTTTTGTATTAATTTAATCATGTAATTTTTACTTTAGTATCATAAAATTGCCATAACTGTCCAGAATCGGAAAATTAAAAATGTTCAATTTTGGTACAATACAGAAAAAATTAATCAATAATTAACCTTATTGTACCTGTTATATGGCACAGGTGGACCCAATCGACCGGCTCATGCGCGCAGCACTGGTCTCGGATGAGGAGTTCGTGGCCACGCTCAATGATCTCCTCAAACACGATCTGCGTATCAGCGTGCGGGAACTTTCGGAAAAGAGCGGGATCGCACAAAGTTCTCTCTACAAGATCATGCATGGAAAACGATCGCCCAACCTCTCCACCCTGCGGGCGATCATTCATGCCCTGCGCCAGTTATACCATGTGGGCGACGAGGCGTTCATCGGGCTGATTGCCGCGCGTTCCGTCCTTGAAAGTGTTGAGGAGCGGGTGACCGATATCGACGGGCACCGTATGCGGGTGCGTGAGTATCCCGTGCATACGATGGAAGATGCGATTGTTGCAGCCGTCCGGGCTGAACGCGAGGGTGCGATCGCGGTCGTCTGCGCACCCATTGTATCGAGTGTCATTGAACAGATCATCCGTGTGCCCGTAGCAACGATCATTCCCAAGGAATCTGTTCAGGCAGCGATCGAACTTGCGGCAAAAAAGGCGTGGATTTAATCAGTCCGCCGCCAAAAACAACAGTACTATTTGTGGGTGAACTTAAATGCGAACCGATGTTGTGAGGCTGGGGCGCCTTTCAGGTGAGAGGACCGGAGAGATGATGCGCTTTCTCTCCTCGATGCATGCCGACCGGTGCATTGCTGACGCTGATGTACTCGTGGATATTGCTCATGTGCTGATGCTGGACAAGCAGAAGATCATCGAGCGCGAGATTACGAAGCAGCTTATACCGGCACTGCTGGAACTGTTCGATAACGGCATTCCCGAAGAGGTATTCGATGACCGGTTCGAGGATGTGCATGCCGGGATCGAAGCGATGCTGATCGAATCTGTCGGGGTCGATGTCGGGGGACGGATGCACATGGGACGGTCGCGCAACGATGAGGTTGCCACCTGCATCCGGATCAAACTGCGCGACGATCTTCTCAAGCAGATGGCAGCACTCATAAAAGTGCGCGAGGTGCTCGTTGCGCTTGCCGAGAAACACAGGGATACGGTCATGCCCGGGTTCACCCACCTCCAGCATGCCCAGCCCACCACCCTTGCCCACCACCTCCTCGCTTACGAGCAGATGTACTCGCGGGATTTCGACCGGCTCAGGGACGCGTACGTGCGGGTGAACTTATCCCCGCTCGGTGCAGCAGCCTTTGCTTCTACCGGTTACCCCATCAGCCGCGAACTCACCGCACGCCTGCTCGGGTTTGACGGGCTGGTGACCAATACCATGGACGCGGTGGCAGGACGCGATTTCGCTCTCGAAGTGCTTGCCGATCTCTCGATCCTGATGGCCGGCACGAGCCGGCTCTGCGAGGAACTGATCATCTGGAGCACCTCGTTTGTGAAGTTTGTCTCGCTCGATGATGCTTTCTGTTCAACCTCCTCCATCATGCCCCAGAAGAAGAACCCGGATATGGCCGAGATCATGCGGGCAAAGAGCGGCTCGGTCTTTGGCGCCTATTCAGCGGCGATGATGACCGTCAAGGGACTCCCCATGAGTTACAACCGCGACCTCCAGGAACTCACGCCCAATATATGGCGGGGCATGCACGATACCAGGGCCAGCCTGCGCCTGCTCATCGACATGCTCGCGAGCGCACATTTTGATACGGAGCGGATGAAGGAAGAGGCGGGCAAGGGATTTTCCACGGCAACCGAACTTGCCGATACACTGGTCAGGAACTACGGCCTGCCGTTCCGCACTGCCCACAATATTGTCGGCCGGGCCGTGCAGAAAGGCAGCCTGTCGCTTGCAACCCTTGATGAAGCAGCGCTGGAGCTCAATGCCGGTATCTCCCTGAGCGCAAAAGGGCTCACCCCGGCAAAGATCGATGAGGCGCTCGATGTTGTGCATTCGGTTGCGCTCCGGAAAGCGCCCGGGGGCCCGGCACCGTTTGCAACAAAGATTGCACTCGGTGAACGGCACAAGCAGCTCGATAAGGATTCCGCACTGGTTGACGAACGGCTGGCAAAACTGGCAACAGCAAAGGATGAACTCATCACCGGTGCACGGAGGCTGGTAGCATAACCACCGCGATGAAATCCGGCGACCTGGTGTCATGCGAATACGGGGGCAAGACCCACAAGGGAATTTTTATCACCAGCCGGGATGGCATGTCCGTGGTCAAACTCAGTTCCGGATACAATATCGGGGTGCCGCCGGCATCCTGCACCTGTGTTGAGCGGTCCGTCCCGACACCCCCGCGATCACGCGTGGTGAATAAAACCGGGGGGCTGCCGGATCTCTCGATCATCTCCACCGGCGGGACTATTGCGAGCCGGATCGATTACCGCACCGGCTCGGTCTCCAGCCAGTTCGATGCGAGCGATATCCTGACCGCGATCCCGGAGCTAGCGCAGATCGCCAATTACCGCACCCTCCCGCTCGCGGCCATCCTCTCCGAGAACATGACGCCGGCGATCTGGCAGGAACTTGCCCGGGCAATCCATGCGGAGATAAAAAACGGCGCAGCCGGTATCATCGTCACGCACGGCACCGACACGATGGCCTACAGTGCAGCCGCGATCAGTTTCATGCTCGACACGCCCGTCCCGATTATTTTTGTCGGCTCGCAGCGATCGGCCGACCGGCCATCAAGCGACAACGCGATGAACGCGATCTGTGCCGCTGCCGCAGCAACCAGCGGTCTGGGCGAAGTTGCCGTCGTCATGCACGCAACCACGAACGACGACACCTGCGCAATTCACCGGGGCACGAGAGTGCGCAAGATGCACACCTCACGCCGCGATGCATTCCAGAGCGTGGGGCTGCCGGCCATCGGGTCGGTTGCGTACCCGTCCCGCACGGTCACCCTGGCACCGGATGCAGTCCGGCGCGGAAGTCATACCCTTGCCCTTCACGATACCCTCGAACCCCACTGCGCCCTGTTGCAGTTCTACCCGGGCATGTCTCCGGATTTGTTCAGGGCATATGAAGGCTACAAGGGCCTCGTGCTCTCGGGCACCGGGCTCGGGCATGTGAGCACGCTGCTCATTCCGGCCATCAAACAACTTGTTGACGCAGGCACACTCGTTGTAATGACCTCGCAGTGCATGCACGGGCGGGTCTGCGACCGGGTATACGATACCGGGCGCGATCTCCTCAACGCAGGAGTCATAGAAGGGGGCGACATGCTTCCTGAAGTGGCACTCGTGAAGATGATGTGGGTGCTGGGCAACGGGAAAGACCCGGCAAAAGCGGCTGCGATGATGCAGACCGATCTCAAAGGCGAATTGAACCGGAGGTCAGCTCATGGATTATAAGGCGCTGGGACTGGTAGCGGGCATCGAGATCCACCAGCAGCTGGATACGAAGGAAAAACTGTTCTGCCACTGCCCGACGAGCCTCCGTGAAGTGAGCGGGCACAGCGGGGAATTTTTCCGGTACCTCCGGGCCACCGAGAGCGAGATGGGTGAGATCGACCGGGCAGCGAAAGAGGAGATGAAGCGCGACCGGAAGTTCCAGTATTATACCTATGATACCACCTGCCTTGTCGAGAACGATGAGGAACCCCCGGCACCGCTCAACGATGAAGCGCTCGCGGTCTGCCTGACGATCGGGAAAATGTTCGGTATGACCCCGATCCCGCAGATCCACACGATGCGCAAACTGGTCATCGACGGCTCGAACACGAGCGGGTTCCAGCGCACGGCGCTCGTGGCGGTCAAAGGAGCACTCCCGAACGGCGGGGAGATCGAGACCATCTGTCTTGAAGAGGAGGCGGCACAGCGGGTAAAAGACGATTGCTTCTCGCTCGACCGGCTCGGTATTCCGCTCATCGAGATCACCACGTCACCCTGCATGCACACTCCCGAGGAAGTGCAGAAGATGGCCGAGTATATCGGTATGGTGCTGCGCTCAACGGGAAAAGTCAAGCGAGGGATCGGCACGATCCGGCAGGATGTGAATATCTCGATTGCAAGCGGTGCACGCGTTGAGATCAAGGGCGTGCAGGAACTCGATCTCATAGCAGAAGTCGTGAAGCGCGAGGTACAGCGACAACAGGCACTCCTTGCCATCCGCGATGAACTGAAGAAGCGGAATGCATCGGTTGCCCATGCAGCGGCGCAGGACGTGACCGGCCTGTTCAAAGAGACGAAATCGGCGGTTCTCAAAAAGGCAAAGCGAATCTCTGCGATCACGCTCAAAGGATTTGCCGGGCTCGTGGGACGCGAGATCCAGCCGGGCCGCCGCCTCGGCAGCGAGATGTCGGATTACGCAAAAAAATGCGGGGTAGGCGGTATTTTTCATACCGATGAGCTGCCCGCGTACGGCGTGACTGAAGAGGAAGTTGCCATCCTGCGCAGCCACATGCATGCAGAAGCGCAGGACTGCGTTATCATCGTATCGGGAGCAAACGAGAAGCAGGCGGCGTGTGCCCTCAGCCAGGTGATCATAAGGGCAGGCATGGCACTCTCCGATACTCCCGTACCGGAAGAGACGCGGAAGATGCTGGAGGAAGGCAGCACCGCGTACATGCGCCCGCTGCCCGGCGCGGCAAGGATGTATCCTGAGACAGATGTCCTGCCGGTTATTATCGGCAAGGAGCGCTGGAACGCAGTCATCATACCCGAACTGCTCACGCACAAGGCTGAACGGTACGCAAAGGACTATGCCATCGACCTGAATTATGCACTCCAGCTGGCAGCATCAGATAAACTGCCACTGTTTGAAAGAGCGGTCAACGAAAAGATCAAACCCAAACTTGCCGCATTCACCATCCTCTCCACCGCGACCGAACTCCGGCGCGAAGGCGTCGGGATACGTGCGGTACCGGATGAGAGTTACCTCGCGATCTGGCATGCCGTGGAAAACGGGCGTGCGGCAAAGGAAGCGATTCCGGACCTCCTCCGCAGTATCGCTGCGGGTAGTACCGTTGATGCAGCGCTTGCGCAGCTCGCTCCCGCCATCTCGCGCGCAGACCTCGAAACCATCGTAAGAAAGATCATCGCCACCCGCTCGGACTTTGTACAAGAGAAGGGAAAAGCCGCGCTTGGCCCTCTCATGGGCCTCGTGATGGAAGAAGTGCGGGGCTCGGTGGACGGCAGGCTGGTCAGCGAGATCTTAAGAAAAGAGATCGATGCGGCAACCACCGGCAGGAACGGATAATATACTCTTTTTATTCGCACCGACCGGTATTCAGGCGCGAACATTTATGAGTGGTGGGACAGAATTAGATAAGGAGTTTAATTATGGGCAAGACAGGAACAACAGCATGGGCACAGGTTAAGGGAGTAAAAGGTAAGATCAGGCTCGTCCCGAAGAAGGAAGGACTGGCAAAGACTCCCGGCCCGAACCAGCGATTCAAGGCAGGCGCAAACGTCAAGCAGATCGATGCTGCTGCAGAAGCACTGCAGGGGCGCGGAGGCAAGCGTGGCGGCAGCAGGGGTGGAAGGCGCGGTGGCAGCAGGGGCGACAGGTCCGGCGGCTCCGGTATGAACGAGTCCACGGCAAACCCGATGATCCGCAGACGCATGGCCAGACCCAAGGTGTCCGCGCTCGGTGCAAAGGCAAAGTCTGCACGGTAACTGAGTTAAAATAACACTATACGCCCGTGCCGGGTGGGATTAAGTTCCACCCATTCTGGTTTTTTTGATCGGTTTTTTTAGAGATTTATTCCGTCAAGGATAACTATCTTTTATCCACAACAACTATGGTGAGTATGGATCTCAAAACTGCAGTCAGAAGTTTCCAGTTTGGTGAAAAGGCAAAATCCGAACTGATCGTAGTGTCTCAGCTCTGTCTCGCGATTTCCGGCTTTCCGGAACAGGAACGGGCGGGCGGACGCAGGATGCTCCTCATGGTGATGGAATCAGTACGGACCGAACTCCAGTTTGCCTTCAAGAGCACCGGGCAGAGCGAATTCTCAAAAGCGATCAATGCCCTGAATGAAGCGATCTCGCTTACGGAAAGCAACCAGCCCGAGCAGGCATCACTGAGGATCGCTGCAGCGATCAGCGCATCCACAACACCCGCACAGGAAGCATGGCAGGTACTATCGGAACATGGACTCCTCTGAATTTTTGGGATTCTTGACCAGTCGTTCTTCGGTGCGCGAGTACGATGACGAGCCCCTGTCCCAGGACGAGATCGATTATATCGTGACGTGTGCAGGTACCGCGCCGAGTGCCGGGAACCTTGAGTCATGGGATGTCGTTGTTGTCACAGATGAAGACACCCGTGCAGCACTTGCAGAGGCTGCACTCGATCAGGCACATATTGAAAAGGCACCGGCAGTCTTTGTCGTCTGTGCCAATTATGTACGTTCGATGTCGCGCTACGGGGATCGCGGAATCCTGTACGGCCTTGAAGATGCAACGATTGCCTGTACCTATATGATGCTTGCAGCCCATGCACGCCACCTCCAGTCCTGCTGGACCGGCGCTTTCGACGATGAGGCCGTGCGCGAAGTACTCTCCCTTCCCCCGCACATCCGTCCGGTTTCCCTGCTTGCGGTGGGTAAAGGCCACCCGCCGGCACAGCTTACCGGGCGCATGGCAGAAGGAGAGCACGTGCACCTGAATACGTGGTAATGGAGAAAAAATGCCAGATTATGTTGTAACAATAGAATCCGCTTGGCTCGTTCGCGACGTTAAAACACTGGATGATGCGATCGGGATTGCCATCAGCGAAGCGGGGAAGCGCCTGAACCCCCAGGCAAAGTACGTTGAAGTCGAGGCGGGTTTTTTAGCCTGCCCTTACTGCGAAGAGACACTGTCAAGCGCAATTGTCGTCGCAGATACCGCTCTTGTGGGGCTCGTGCTGGAAATGAAGGTATTCCGTGCTGAGACACCGGAACATGCCGGCCGGATCGCCAAACAGACCATTGGAAAAGCCCTGCGGGATATCCCCTTAAAACTCCTGGACGTGCAGGAACAATGATCCATATTGTCGGGCACACGGCGATCGATCACATATCCCGGGTTGCCCATCTCCCGGAGAAGAACTGCTCGACCCATATCTCGGACCGTCAGATCTATTTTGGTGGCGGGGCGGCAAACATTGCGGCAGGAATCGCCATGCTGGGCGAACAGGTTACCCTGGTCTCCTGTATTGGCGATGATTTTACCGGGAGCGACTACGATCGCTGGATGAAAAAACTCGGGATTGGTCAGCAGTTTTTCAAGGTGCCGGGCACCCATACCCCCACGGCGTTCATGTTCACCGATGACAGCGGCGACCAGATGACATTCTTTGAGTGGGGGGCTTCAAAGGCCTTCGCTCATTCGGATGCACCTTCACTTCCCTTTGTGCACATGGCAACTGCGGACCCTGATTTCAACTGCCGGGTTGCAGAGCAAAGCGAATTTGCCTCGTTTGATCCCGGGCAGGATGTTTTCTGGTACACAAAGGAACAGCTCGGATCGATCATAGCAAATACCGATATTCTCTTTGCAAACCAGCACGAGGTAAAGCAGATGTGCACTACGCTGGGTATCACCCGCGAGGCACTCGTCCGGCAGGTGGATACGGCAATCTTCACCATGAGCGGCGACGGGAGTACGCTCTATACACAAGGTAAGGAGCACTTCATACCGGTAGTCCCGGTCAAACTGGTTGATCCCACGGGCGCCGGAGATGCATATCGTGCAGGATTCCTCTCTGCATATGTTCGCGGATATACGCCGGTAACCAGTTGTAAGATTGGAACGGTTACCGCCTCGTATGTGGTCGAACATGTAGGCTGCCAGACGCACCTGCCGGACTGGAATGCGATGAAGGCCCGGTACCAGCAGCATTTCGGCTCGCTTGAGACGCCGGAAATGACAGGAGAATGAGCATGAGCTGGGCTGCACTCACTTCCGGAGGAAAGGACTCGATCCTGTCGTGCCAGAAAGCAATTGACAGCGGCAGGGATGTGCGGTACATGGTGACTGCCCGTCCGGCAAACCGTGACTCTTATATGTTCCATTCAGCAAATCTCGATGCGGTCCCCGTTATTGCAAAGGTTGCCGGCATGGAGTACGTGGAGATTGAAACCCACGGGCGCAAGGAAGAAGAACTGGCAGATCTCGAGGCCGGGCTTGCCGCGCTGGACATTGAAGGAGTGATTGCCGGGGCGGTTGCATCGGAATACCAGGCAGTCCGGGTTAAGACGATAACCGACAAACTCGGCCTTGAGCTCTTCACCCCTCTCTGGCACATGGACACGGAACTCCTGTTGCAGGAAGTGGCAGCACGGATGGATGCCATGATCATTGTCACTGCCGCGGAAGGACTCGACGAGAGTTTCCTTGGGGCACATTTTAACCAGGATCTCATCAGCCGGCTCAAGCGGGTTGCTGCTGCACGGCGGATCAATCTTGCAGGCGAGGGCGGAGAGTACGAGAGCCTTACCCTCAATGCACCGTTTTATTCCCGGGCCATCACCTACACAACAGAAAAGATACGATCAACTCCGGACCGGCACGAACTCGTTTTGGGAGGATTTGCCTGATGGCACAGGACAGTGATGTAAAACTCGGACAACTCACCCGGTTTATTTTCACCGCTCCCTCAGCGCTCAGATCCTTTCTCCTCATTGTAATACTCGGCCTTATCATCGATGGTGCCTGTGCCCGTGCCTGGCTGAATCTCCCGTCCGGCAATATCGTGTACATCCTTCCGACCGTGCTGAGCAGTAACATCTTTTTCCTCCCTGAAAAATTCCTGTTCTCCGGGACCATTGCGTTCAGCATACCCGCAATCGCGGCCCTGCTCCTGACAAAGCCCATGATCGAGTACAGTGGCAAGACCATGACCTGGAACAGGTCCGGGCTGCTCGCACTTGCCTGTACCGTTTTTGGCGTGATCATCACCCTTGTCTCACTTGCTTCGTCAGTGACACTGATTCCCCTGTTCTATGCAATATCCCTTGGTTTCATTTTCGGTCTTCGCCTCCTGATCCTTGTTGCCATCGCAGATTTCCGGGTGACAAGAATGATCCTGCCAGCGCTGACCCAGAGCGGGGTCGGGGTAATTGTGGGAATGCTCCTCTTCTCACCTTCGTTTGCAATCTTCGCACTGGTCCTTCATCTCGTATTCGGGCTGGGTTTCGTTATCCTTATCTGGATGATAGAGCGCCCGCTCAAGCGTGCATTCGGCATACGGGGACTGGCCTTCATCAACGCCTTTATTGCCCATATGACCGACGGGTCGAAAGGTATGGAGAATTTCTTCCGGGAGATCGGCGAGGAGATCTTTGTCCCGCAGGTCAACTTCTTCTTCAAGCGGGAGAACGGAAAACCGGTCCTGTTTACGGTACCGAACCTGCACCCGGGCCCCATGGGGGAAATTGGCGGGGGTAACCTGCCCAAGGTGCTGCACGACAATTTTCCCGAAGAGACCCTTGTCGCCCATGGGTGCGCCACGCATGACTTCAATCTTGTTTCTGAATCCGAGATCAACAAGGTGATCGATGCACTCAGGAAATCACGGGTCGATCTATCGTATGCCGGGGTGGCAGGACGAGCCGGGCGCCTGACCGTTGGTTCCGTCCAGGTACTCTACCAGCGGTTCAACGACTCGGTGCTTCTCGTTACCACCCGCTCACCCCGGAGAACGGAAGATCTGGATTTCTCCATTGGTTCCACGATCATGGCAGAAGGACACCGCTTGTTCCCCCATGTCGCCCTCGTCGATGCCCACAACTGCATGACCGATCTTTCATCGCCGGTACTCCTTGCAACCCTGACCGGCACCGAATACGAACGTGCGGCTATGGATGCAATGGAAGCCTGCAGAATTTCACCTCTGCACCCATTGAAGATTGGTGTCAACCACCTGACCGTGCCCTACCATCGCGAGCAGGGATTTGGGGATCTGGGAATCCAGACTCTTGTCACGGAAGTGGACGGACAGCGCACGGCTTACGTGCTCATCGATGGCAACAACATGGCAAAAGGTGTGCGTGAGGTGCTGCTTGAGCAGATCTTTACTCTGGTTGATCATGCGGAAGTGATGACCACAGACTCACACGTGGTCAATACCATCACCGGAAAGAACCCGGTCGGTATGCATGTACCGGTTTCTGAATTTCTGCCGTATGTCATGCAGAGTGTCAGGGACGCGGTTAAAGATCTCTCCCCGGCAGAGGTGGCAGCGAGCACCGCTCACTGTGAACATGTGGTGGTCTTTGGGTCAAACCGGATATCCCAACTGGCGAGTACCGTCAATGCAATGCTCGTATTTGTCGCTCCTCTCTCTCTTGCCATGCTGCTCCTTGCGTTCCTGCTCTCACTTATTGCATATGTTGTGATGGCTTAGGTCCTTAAGGATACAACAAATTGCACGGATCATCACTCTTTTTTTAAACCGGGCCCCTCCGACCGAAAGATATATCCGAAATCCGTCGATTACTAATCTGTAAGCACAGGAGGATGTTTTAAAAAAGACCCTTGAAGGTTTGTTTTTAGTTTGTATCGCAGTCGGAATCCTTAAAAGAGAGGTGATTGAAGTTCATTTCGCCACGCTCAATGAGATCCGCTGGATAGGTGTTGACCTGAACACTACGGGCCATGTGGCTGTTGCCGCAGACCCCGAGAGCGGAAAAATCCTGAAACTGGGAAAAAGTATCCATCACATCCACACTCAATCCACCAACAACTGCACAAAACTCTGGAAAGAAGGCAAACTCTGGAAATTAAAAAGAACAAAAACGCGTGAACGATCATCGTTCAAATATGCCCTTGCCGCCATTACCCGGCAGATCGTAACGTTTGCCGAATTGCTGGGCACCGGCATCAAATTTGAGAAGCTTTTTTCTAACCGTTACACACCCCACGAACAAAACACGTTCGCTTATGAATTCACGTTTGACAACGGATCGTTTTTTACGCTCCAGAAAATGGTAGAAAGACGGGCACATAAACGGGGAATTCCTGTCATCTACGTGAACCCGGCCTACACCTCCAAACGCTGCTGCCGGTGCGGGGAATTTGGCAGGAGATCGCGCAAGCGGTTCGAATGTCCCCATTGCGGGTATGTTGTGCATGCTGATGTGAATGCAGCATTCAACATTGCCACCACACCGCTCCGGTGCGCAAGCCTGGAGAGTCTTTCAGAACAGGAAGAAACACACGCATTCCTGCTATCAAAGAAACAGATGCGCAGGATTGCAAAAACTGAAGCCCGGCACAAACCTGTACTTTCCCCAGCCCCGGTCATATCGGTAATCGCTGATATGGCTGTCAGAGAAAACCTGCTCGCGGTGCTGGAACAGGTATAATTTTTTTTAGAGAGCCCTGAGAGTAATTCCCAATAGGAGATATTCGGTTTTGACGTTCAAAGGAGCGCACTTTACATGAATCCGGGCCTGGGCTTGATTTAATTATGAGGGTAATGCGGGGGACGAGAGTTTGAAATTTTTGGTTTTGTCGAAACGGGAATGAACGGGAGTTCGCACCCGAACCATGAAAATTGTTTTTTATGATTCTCCCCCGCCTCAGGGCCTCTCTTTAGGCACGGCGGGGCAAGGTGGTTTTAGTTTTTTAGTCACTAAATCGCCGCGGGGGTGCCCCGTCGGGGGCGACGACGTTCATCGCAACTGGGGGTATGGGGGTCTCAACCCCCATCGCTTTAAAGAGGACAATTTACTATGAAAATAGAACTTCCGTTTTCATCCAATATGCTAGTGGCCCGTCGGCATCATGTCCGGTTTCATGGTCTGGGAGTGAACATAATGGTTCATGCCCGTTTCATCAGTGCCGATTTTTTAAATTTAGTCCCGAATAAATGGTAATCGATCACCGTACGATTGCACTTGCATGCGCATCGAACGGGTTCGTTCTCATTGCGAGTGAGAAAAGATACGGGTAATGCTTTTTGAGATGCTGCATATAGGTCAGCCACTCCACCACAAGCTGACTGTATACCCGGGTGATGTCTCCGGATAAATGACTATAATCGGTTTGCGGGAGATTCACCAGTTGTTCCCGGGAGATCAGCTCTTCTGCCAGATGGAAGACTGCCTGCATGAGATCGGTGAACCGGTCATGTTCGTAGAGTTGCGGGTTTTCTAGCAGGGCCAGCATGAATGTCTTGTGCTGCGAGAGGAAATTATGCAATTCCTCTAACGGAAGAGAATGGCTGTCAAGCTGGAATGAATGGTCTTTCAGGAGGGCATGAGCTTTTTTAAAATCGTCGTCAGACCAGGTATTCGAAACCAGCAGAGCATCCCGGATTTTGTCAATGTCTTTATCGTGCACACTGAATTTTCTCAGCAGCCTGGTACCGACCTCGGAATAAAAAACCCCAATGATCATATTCAGTTTAGCCAGCCGTTTTTCCCGCTCACGCTGGTCAATGATGAATTCAACAACATCTGCGGCCAGGCCGACAAAACAGGTTACTCCCGCAAGAATGATCACCATCACAAGCAGTTTGCCCAAAGGGGAAAGGGGGTGGATATCCCCGTATCCTACCGTAGCCAGCGTAACGACCATGAAGTAAAATGCATCTAATGGAGAGAGATGTTCGATGGCCATCATGCCAATGACACCCCCAAGGGCAACAATCAAAAATACAATCAGATATATCCGGAGCCTGAGCGGTATCGGTTCCATCAATCACATTCTTTTTGTTATACGTAAAAAAGAAATCCCTTGATACAGGTTTATACCCCCGACCAGATTCCTGACATAAGGTTAGAATCGTTTCGCAATCCGGGCCCTTCACACGCTTTGTTACAATATTCCGGACGCCCTACGCGTAACCCTCCCCACATTACCTAAAAGAGGGTTCATGCCCTGTTTATTGGTAAATGGGCGGGGAGGGAAACTACCGTTCTCCCCATTAATAATATGAACTGAACGTCACCCCGACATTCACATTTTTCTTTGCATACGCTCCTAATGATGGATAATTCGTATTATCGAGAACAAAATAATAGGTGTCATCAAACGGCGCAGTCAGGATGTACTCAGTATTGATTATGCTCAACTGGTTCCGAGATTGCCAGGTGTATTTTGATTGTGGATTCTTCTCAGCATCTTCATATTTTTTAAAATTGGAGGAATCCATCACCATAAGATCTATCGGAGATCCATCAGTCTTGATAGAAATTTTTTTCATATCACCCTGTTGCATATCAAGCCTGTAGTAATAGTAATAATTATTCTGGATCTGTACCGTCGAGGGTGTGCCGGCATGCCAGGAACTGTAAGATGTGGTATAGGTCGATCTATATGTTGGAGGATATGTCTGGGACGTCTTAATTGGCATTGGTGTTATCACAGACGTTATTATTGATGTTTGCACCGGAGTTGGTTGAATTGTATTAGTAATTTTATCCTCAGTAGAGGGTTGATAGTTTGCATATGCCACTATAAATCCGATAGCCCCGATAAACAAAATAATTCCGATCGTAGCACCAAGTATTATGAGAATCGTTGTGAGGCCGGATTGTTTTTTTGGCGCCGGGGCTGGTGGAGAAGGTGGGGACACATAGACCGGGGGAGCAAAAAGGGAAGCCCCGCAGTGTTCACAAAATTTACCCTCTGGAGTAGATCTGCCACAATTTGGACAGATAACAGGTGCCATATTTTTACCTCTCGTTTTAATTATATATCTTCTCTCGTATTTGGTTGTAAAATAATTACTATCACGGTATTGTTAACAACGGATTATAATCGGGACTTTGCCAAAGAACCTTTTTGTATTATTGAGAGCTTCACCCCAATGCCCCATTAACACGGTGTAGTCCCTTTTCCCGGATCACCACATCTATGGCAGGAGCCATAATGTCCGGTTCACCGGATATCGGTCGGTTATTTTCACTCGTCATCCCGGATGCTCCGGTTCGCTTTACATCACTGCATTCGATTGGCAAATACCATGATTTTTTAAATTCACCGGTAAAACCAACCTTCATATTCGCGTTCTGGTAGCACTTTCCGGTCCAAATGAGGTAAACTATGTCGCAAACGCTGCCTCGAAAAAAGTGTTATCAATAATCTTAAAAAGGGGACATTTTACCTTAATTGGGTAAACAGAACAAGAATTGCCAGAATCGTCTCTAGAATACCCCCGACCAGATTCGAACTGGTGTCGCCGGATCCAAAGTCCTGCATGATTGACCGCTACACTACGGGGGTTTTTATTTTACTGGATCGTGAATCGGACATTTTTCCCTTTGGAGAAATGTCATAATACCTATGCATTTTAGCACTATAAGGATAGCTTTCACCACAGTCCTTTTTCAGGCAATATTAAAGTAAAAGGTGAATCCAATCAAACGAACTTTTTTAAAATAATATGGCTATCGGGCAGCGCTACAAAAAAAGATATTCAGGATCCAATCACGATATCAGTGCGTTTTTCCGTACTGGTTTTCTTTCCGGGTTCTTTTTGTTCAGGTGTACTTGTTTCATTGTGTTTGGGGATGGGTTCTTCATATTTCTGGATATGTTTCGGAAGATGTGCCAGTATTTCCCTGCTGACTTTGAGATGTTCTTTCATAACAGTTGACAATTCAGCCAGGATTTTATTTTGTGCGGTTATGAGTACCTCAAGTTCACGGGTAGATCCCAACACCGATTCTGAAGATTCTTCAGCAGGCTGTTGTTTCTTTATAAACTCACTACGGCGTTTCCAGATTTTACTGATACTGTCAATTCCTTTCTTTTTTGTGGGAAAAACTTGCCGGTACCGTTCGTAAAATTCATGACTATCGTCACACTGGATAACGAGATCAATCTCTGCATCATCGATTTTTTCGTATTTTCGTTTATGAGTCTTTGGCATATAGTAAAACATTGGATATTTTCGAATTTGAATCTATCCACGTCAATGAAGGAACCTAAAAATTAATTGGAATTGATGAAATGTTAAAAATAAATCTGAACGGATTGATGATATTGAATTGATACAAAAATTCAGTCATAAGAACAGATTTTTCTAAAGTATTGAATCTCAAGAAAACATGAGGTGAAATTTTTAAATTGGAATTATTTCAATAAAATTAAGAATTGTCCTTATAAGAGGGATTTATCCAAAAAATTGGAATATCAATATTAAAAAAATTTGAAAACTATTCTGAAATATTTGATGATAATATTATTTCAGATACTGCGATATCAAACGAGATAGAAATGATGAGATTTTCAGATATAATTTTAGATAATCCAAAAAAATTGATTTGAACCGCTTATCAGACATAGTTTCTGATTTCAAGAACATTGGATTAATGCGATTTTTTAATAAAAAAATGAAACAAATTTAAAAGATTGGATTTTTACAATAATCACTTCTTGAAATAGAATTTCAAAAATAATTGAAATATTTGAATTTTATATCGTAGAATACTAAATAAATGAGAAAAATTTGATTTGAATACTATTTTTATAGTGTAAAAACAAACTAATCAAATTGTTTGATACAATAATTTATGAATGCCAAATTACGAGAATTGAATAGGATTTACATAGTATTGAATTGAGAATTTTTGTATCGGATTATCCATTATCCCAGTTCCCGATTCCCTGCATTATTTCGAACTGGTAAAAGAAGTAATCAGGATATCTATAATTTCCCCCATGTAATCATCAAACCCATATCTTTCCAATGACCCGATGATCGCTGGAGAGCTAAAAGATATCCGGAAAATTGTTTGTATTCGAGAAGTTGCCAGGATTCAAAAGATCTATCGCCCTCTCTTCTGAATCGTGATATTTACACCATAATAATTTCATGTTTTTTGAGCAAATCTGAACAATTTTTCCGATTTTTTATTATCATAAAAAAACAGGGACGCGAGGCCCAAGGATAATATAAACACACCATACTTGGCCTATTTTTTTAAATGAAATAAGGACATTATATTATATAGCATCATATGGTTTATGTTAAGAAATGGTCCCACAGGAATAAGAACAAATATATCGATATTTGGACGTTAAATAAAAAAATAACAAAAAATTGAGATATTTTACATTATTACAAAAGAAAAAAGGATGAGGCAATTTCTTGTCATTTGTTCAATACGGATAAGCCAAATTAAGCTCTGTTGAAATCCTGGAGGGAAAGGAGGAATCGCTCTTGGGGGCTACAGCACATCGTGCTTCCACCCCCGTCGCTCGGGCATCCCCCAAAATTACGATAACCCGCAGAAGGTTGATGAGAATTTTTTAAAAAGGGGGCCAAGGGGATACTCTCCTTGGGCTGCTTCCCCCACAGGGGGAGAGGGGGTCATCCTCATATCAGCTGCTGATAATAGGCAAGCAATGGGAAATAGAGAATTTCAACAGAGCCCTAAATTATATTTTCTCGTTGGGTGTTGATAGCGGGAAAAACTGCTGGTAGACCTGCCGGCGCTCATCAATATCAGTATGCAGATAGATCTCTGTGGTTTTGATAGATGTGTGACCAAGGTTTTCCTGGACTACCCGAAGATTCTTTGAACGTTTATACAACTCACTTGCATAACTATGGCGAATCTTATGCGGAGTGATACCGTTGGGGGCATAATGCTTGAAAATATGCTGGATAGCACGAGAGGAAATGTGCTTTCCCTGTTGGCCAATAAAAAGAGGGCCAACGATCCGGTTGCCAATAAATTTTAGGATGTCAGCAAGGGTATCGTCATCAACAAAGACAATACGAATCTTGTCACCTTTACCCCTTATTCGGATTGTGTGCTCATCAAAATCGATGTCCTCAACATTCATTTCACAGAGTTCTGATACGCGAACACCGGTGGCATATATTGTCCTGACAATGAGCTTGTCACGCGGATCTTCTATCGAATCAATCAGTCTGAGCACCTGGTTATGTTTGAGGTATTTCACATCCTGCTGTTTAATTCTTGGACGCTCAATACCCGTCAGAGGGTTTGTACTGACGGCACCCTGAGTGTAAAGAAACCGGTAAAAAGAACTCATTGTCGAAATAATCCGATGAAATGTCTTCGGTTTGTACGTTTGCATTGACGAGACAAATGAGAGGAAATCTGTGACCATAACCGGTGTTACTTCAACACTGGTATCAAGGCGGGCATTTTCAAAATCCTTCCAGTAGATGACAAGTTTGGTCTTCTCAGTATTCCGCCGGAGCCAGACATAGTAAGCAAAGTGTTTGATCACCTGCTCATAACTGTCAAGGGTGCGGGGTGAATAATTGCGCATCCGGAGGTAGTTCCGGTAACTTTTGAGCCACTCCGAGAAATACCCGCTTTCCATGCTCTATTCTATCATATCTCGAATAAATAAAGGTTTTCGTAGAATACCTATTCTGCGAAGTTTGGAATTATGAAGGTTTTTTTCAGTTTTTCACACAAAAATAATTTACACATTTCATCATTGGCAGAAAAAAATTTAAAATTTTATTATTACTCCACGCCTTATAATCAGTAAATTCAGATGCTGTACTCCAAATGTCAATAAGCAGGGAAAAACAAAAGGCCCAAAACAGGCCTTTTTTTCATTGAGAGGGTCCAATGACCCATCACACATGAGATCGTTGACTGGAAGCCCGCTATTGGCTTTCAAACACAATTAACGTCGATGAATGAACCATCTCACTTAGGAATATTGTTTAGGGAATTCATCAGGGTGCAGCTCATGGATTATCTTTTTGATTAAATCATAATTATAGAGTGCAACAATAAATGTCCTTTTTGCTGATAGAGTTTTTATCAGCTTGCGAGATATTTTCTGTTTTTGTTGAAAATAATTTTGTTATGGTAAACTGATGCTGGAGTTATCCAATCAAGAATTTCTTGCTTTCGCCAGTTATTGTATTGCTGGTCGAAGTTCCAGAGTTCACGTTAAAGTGGCTCATGGAGTAAAACACTTTGAGAGCGATGAATTCCAGGTAAAGAATCTTGTGATAGTGTTCAATCTTATCGCAATCGCTCATCTTCTAAGGTCCGCCGAAGATGAGTTTGATTCCATGTTTCTATTCTTCATCTTTGAAAAATTGGAAGACGAATTGTTTCCATTATTGACATAAATTTCTCATCGGATTCGACACGGGCGAAGTGCCCCACGGAGAGCATTGACTGCGGAGCAGCATCTTTGTGAAGATAATTTTTACACGTTACCCAATAACATGGGCAGTCATCAGTAAAACAGGTGATTTATATCTTGACGACTCCTCGTATACAGAACTGAAACGTATCGCCCTGCCAACATAATATCGACTTGAAGGCATAGTAATCGTTTGCCGGCTGGTTGGGGTTTCGCTTTGACTCGGATAAGAAGACTGTTTTTCTTGAGGATACGATAAACGATTCTCCATGAACAGGGGAGGTTGAACTGGTGCGTGATACGACAGACGCTCCATGTCGGGTATTTCTTTTTGAATCGGATAATTCATTGTTCCAACAACCGGGAAAATTACCCGGGAAGACCGTTTCGGCCGGATCTTTTTGGCTGTAATCCTTTCTCAGGGTCATGACTATGAGCTTTTGTCTATCGCCTCACCGTCCTTTCGGAGATAATATTGGTCTCTCCTATCTCCTTTGCACTTCCGATCCCTTCGTCATAGAATACGACTGCTTTGATCCTGATCTCCATTGTCGCTTTCACCTTCAAGCACCAGATCGGTGCTCTTGAAAGCGGATAGAAATACTGGCACACTATAGGAATTGTTGAACCATGGCCTGATGGAGATTAACATGAAGAAACGGCAGCCGTAAAAGTATTTCTGCTATGAACGGATTCACTCCATGTCGATGAGGCAGGGGGACTAGAAATCATTCAAGCGTGATGGATCGAACAAATGGCTTGTCGCATTCATAGATGACTCCTCCCGGTTGATTACCTGCTATGGCGTGTTCGATCCTCCGACCCCCGAAAACACGATTACTGTCCTGAATCGAAGGAGCCATGAATACAGAACTTTTCGCAAGATCCTGACCTGCCTAATACCCGGTTCGTTTTAACCAGAGACCGAGAACGTGCGCAACATAAATTAAGGGATTTCCTTGATCATAACAACATCAAGCTCATCTTCACCAGGGTAAACCACCCCCAGATCAACGGGAAAATCTAACGGTTCTTCGGAGAGGTCGGGCAAATAATTAAAATGTTTAGCCTGTTGAGAAAATTGTTCGATTGAAGAATGTAATCGATCCTCACACGAGTCTCGATTACGATGATTCTGCCAATGTCTTCTGGTATCGTTTGCGTCATGAGAGTGTGTTTTCATATACGCAGAAATGGTTATATCTATAAAATTAATTCGGGATACCACAATAAATAATCCTGATACACAAGGCAATCGAAGAAAATACCATTATTTCTAATAAAAGTGAAAAACCTCATTTTAAGAGTATTATCTAAAAAAGAATTCATTTTAAGCATTTTTGAGGGGATTAAATCGTTGTATTTATTTTCAAATAAACCATATGATGCTATATGTAAAAGAGCCTTTTTTGACAAGTTTCCAGCACCCCAAGTCAAGTTTGACTAAAAAAAAATTTGAACGAAAAAAACCGAAATATCAAGTCAGATAACAATTGAGGTAAAGAAAACATATCCGAAATTTATGAAAGACTCTTTTTAGATAGGGGGAAAATTCTCCCAATTACAAACGAAATTTTCACAACACAGTAAACGACGTTATACCACAGGCAAAAAAGGATCTGCAGTTATTATTACCCAAAGAGTTGCAGAAATGACCCGTGTGCAGACTATAATTTGTATAACCAGTCTGGCAGTTATCGATGCCGTACGAGGAGTCAAAAACCTTTACCTTAAACGCATATTTCTCCAGACCTTCATTTTTTATCGAATAATAGAGTGGGTTCATGCAACCACACCATCAGATACTAAAAAAGAAAGGTAATATACCATTTTAACACCTAAAATCAACAGGTTTTTCGTGGATTTTTCGATCTTAACTATCCTGTTTGACGCTCCTGGGGGCTTCGGCATTGCCTCAGCCCCCGCCGCTGTGGCCTCCCCCATATAGCGATAAGAACTAAAACTGTTCATACACTGGTGATATGATTATTTTTTTCTCTTCATCCACTTTTTATGGATGCATTTCGGTCACTAAATTTTTGCCCAATCTTTCTTCGTAAATTGAGAGAGAAGTTAGGTGCTAAACTAGCAGTTTACCCAAAAAAAATGGATATCTTTTAAGTTGAACCGGAAATATGACAAAATCATAATCCTAAACCCAGTCCAAAAATTTCTCTATTGAATGAAGAGCGCTCCTATGAAGATTACATGCAGGCATATTATTGGGATCGATTCAGAAAAGAAATTGCTCCCATAAGAAAAACAGAAAAATCTCTGCATTTTCTCAATAAAGAGAGTAATCAAAAATATACCCAAATCTGGATTATTTTTTGAATATATTCGATTTTTGACGCTAAATTTTACTGATCAGATCATCCCCAGCGACATAATTATAGGGTATAATAAACCATATAATGCTATATATAAAGCGGCCAAATAATCAATTATCTCTTAGAAAATGTTCCAATAAAAACATAAACCAATTATTAAAAGGTGTACGATAATGGACAGCGCAAATATCCAGCAGGAAATCAATAAATATAAAAAATTCAAAAAAGTTGATGGAGCAACCTATCATAAAGTAAACCAGTTTTTACGCAAAAGGACATATATCACCGCAAGAGAATGGGCGCTTGCACGTTTGTGCACAGATTTCCGCACCTCCGGCGGTGCTGAAATGACTTTTATTGGAAACCATCTGCCTGATCTTGTCCCTTTTATGGAGGATACCTATACCCCCCAGGCAGTGAACCAGGCACGGAATTCCTTTAAAAAAAAGGTGCGCAAATCAAGTGCCACTTTTTTTTATGGTGCAATGTGCGGGTTCTTTACCACTGACGAACTGGATGATTTACTCTTTGAAGCTAGCGAAGTTGCACGGTTTTTACTTGAAGTGGAAGGGACAACTTTGGATATTGATGAAGAAATCGATATAGAGGATCGGATCACCAAAGTCATGCGAAGTGTTGGAGAAGCTGCAAAAACAATTCTCCGTACAAGAGGAGAAGAGACCGAAGCAGGAAACATACCTCATGATGGAGGACGTGATACACCAAAAAAAATGTCGGGATCCAAGGAAACAAATAACTCTATCCCACAAAAAACAAAGAGAAGAAAGAAAACCACCGAAATAATTTCTTCACATAATCCCCCCATTGGACCGGGACCTCTTGAAAAGAGGGAAGATTTCCCCGTAGTTACGGAAAAATCTGCCATACGGGGGATTATATCAACCGAACATATCCAGTCAAATGCTTCACCAACGGTCAATAAGGAGCAGGAGAACATTTCCGATCAACCTGCAACTCCACTTACAGTATCAATTAATGATGAAAAAAGGGTAAGAATAGTCAGCCCTAATAAAGAAGAACTCGAAATTGCTGGAGATAAGACCCCATGAAGATAATTCAGATTGTTGGCAGATCAAATTCCGGTAAAACCACATTTATCAAACAGCTTATCCCAAAACTCAAAACCAAAGGGCATGTTGCAGTTATCAAGCACCTTGGAGACCATTTATACGAGCTTGAAGAGGGAAAAGATACGACCGGTTTTTTTGATGTTGGTGCTGATATTTCAGTAGGAATCGATGCTGATAAATCCGTAGTTGCGATACGTAATAACTCATTAAAGGGTGCGTTAAAGCTCCTTTTTGATCAAGGTATAGATTTTACCGTTATCGAAGGATTCAAACAGCAGGCATTCCCCAGAATAGTAATAGGAGATCTCGAAACAGACCACTGTGTTCTTACCAACCCTTGTCCTGATGAGGTCCTTGCATCACTCAATGCCTTTGAAGATTTTTGTCCTTAAAAAGTCGCTGGAGTAGGAAGACATGAAAGTAAAAAAGGTCCAAAAACGGTTGTTCGGTACCAATGGTGTAAGAGGGATTGTTGGAAAAGATCTGACACCCGAACTTGTCCTTTCCATTGGAGAAGCTTTCGGAACGATGAGAAAAGGAAAAATCGCGGTTGGCAGAGATACACGAACCAGCGGTGAAACCCTTATCAACGCAGTTAAGTCAGGACTCCTTGCTGTAGGTTGCGATGTAACGGATTGTGGCATCCTCCCGACGCCGGCACTCCAGTATCTGGTAAAAGATACATTTGATGGCGGGGTGATGATCACCGCATCTCATAATCCTCCAGAATATAACGGCGTTAAAATCATTGAATCTGATGGAACAGAAATGGGGGACGAAGAAACCCTCAAACTCGAAGAAAGAATATTTACACATTCCTATTCCGCAAATTCCTGGGAACATGTAGGACAAGAAACCGTCGCACCTCACCTGATTGAAGACTATATCACCGCAATTGCGAATCTTTTTCCCGGCAAACCGGGAAAGGGAATTACTGTTGTTGTGGACCCGGGTTCAGGCCCTGCCTGCTCCACAACATCGCAGATACTCACCCGGATGGGTTGCAGGGTGCTGACGATTAATGGTATTTTGGACGGCACATTTCCCGGAAGGCTTCCTGAACCATCACCGGAAGGTCTGAAGGGGCTTGCAGCTCTCGTTGTGAGCAGCGGTGCTGCATTCGGTATTGCTCACGATGGTGATGCAGATCGCGCAGTGTTTATTGATGAAAATGGACAATTTGTAGAAGAAAACCAGGAATTTGCACTTATCGCAGACCACATATGTCACCAGAAAAAAGGTGCAATTGTTACCCCGGTCAGCACGTCACAGATGGTTGAGATCGTCGCGAATAAGAACAACTGTACCGTGATTTACACACCCGTCGGGAGCATCTATGTTGCCCGCACGATGCGATCGTTCATTGAGAAGGGGCACCATGTTATTTTTGGGGGTGAGGGAAATGGTGGACTCATCTTCCCCGACCATCAGTTCTGCCGTGACGGGGGTATGACCGCTGCTACTATGGTAGCAATTCTTGCTTCACGCGGACAGAAATTATCGTTGTTATTAGAACAATTACCCAAGCGATGTATGATTAAAGAGAAGATATCAGCAGTCGGGGGTGCGGCCATACTCGAAACGCTCAAATCTGCATATTCTCACGGTATTATAGATGAAACAGATGGGATTAAAATATATCGGGATAATTCCTGGGCACTGGTGAGAGCATCGGGGACTGAACCGCTGATCAGGATCATTATTGATGCGGAGAATACGGATCAGGGCAGAGCACTCCGGGATGAACTTATGGAAACAATTCAAAAAGTTAAGGAAAAATAAGCCTTTTAAATCTAATATAGGTTTTTTAGTTCAGATTGGAATTATCGGAAAAAAGGATTTTTGGGGATGAATTCGAGGAATAATTGAAATTTTTATTGTTTATTAAAATTAAGGGTTTCATTATTGAGATTTCGGGTAAAAAACCGATAAATTTGCTTTAGTATCCAAAAAAAATATGGAATTTAGCGTAAATAAAATAGTAAATTTTATTAACTAATTGGGTCAAATTGAGATAAATACCTGAATTTCTTTAACCGGGAAAATAAATAATGGTTAAACCCACGGAAATAATCGATAAAATTCAACAGGCGCTATCACCAGATGATTGGAAGATCGTAAGGGATAGTATTGATGATTTACACCAGACTTGGGGACGACAGGCAAAAAAAACAATTGTCTCTGATCTTAATCATCTCCTTGTTGATACAGCCATCAAATCAAACAATCCTGCCCTTTTGTATGCCCTCCCCAGTATTCCAAGCAACGAATTAGATGCCTTATTCTCAAGCATTCTTGGGCAGTTCATTAAAACAAAGAATGATGCATGGCTAAAATCACTTCTTTTCCTGTCAGATATCTTAGATAAAAAAAGTTATCAGTCACGTGTATTTGCATTGATCGCACGGGATCTCATTGAAGCCGGCGTATCTCATTCTGATCCTTCGTTTATCGAACAGGGTATGATCATGCTCGAACGGATCAGCTTCAGGAAGTACCGATCTGATATCATGATCGACATTATACCACTTTTGATAGTCTGGTCGATCACAACACGTGATGAAAAACGTCTCCGTAGTTCACTCAGTCTTATTGAGGATATCAGCGATATCTCAAAACGTGCGGTCCTTCACTCTGAACTTGCAAAAGCAATTGCAACTATAGCAGTTCTGGAAAGGAATCGTCCATTATTCATAGAGAGTATCAAAATTGCATCCGATATTCACCAGAAGATCCGTAGACAGAACTGCGTAAATTTAATCATTGAGAATGGAATTAAATCTGCGTTTTCCGGAGAATTGTCTGATATTACAGAATTTATCCGTAACTTTGAAGATAGTAACTCGGATAAGCAACTTGAGATTATCAGCGCCCAGGTAGATCAGCTTCTCGAACGCGAAAAGGACAAACAAAAGATCGCCAAAATACTACAATCCCTCTGTGAGACCCTACCCTTTGTTACGGGAACTCTTATCATTGATCTTCTCAGGAAGGCAGAGCAATCAGGAGATATCTGGTATCTTGAATCTGCAATGACACTTCAACAGCTTGAAAAAAATCCTGATAAATACCCAATACGGGAGATAATCAAAGCAGGAATCTCTGTTTCCCGTCACTCGAATGAAATAAACATGCTTTCTGAACTGGTACCCATTATTGAAAAAAACTGCAATACTGAATATTTATCCCGGGTTTATTTTCAGTTTTCACAAATTATTGTCAGTTCAGGAGATTTTGAATCAGCACTCGACATATTTGGGAAAGTCAATCATGAATCCGAAAATATTTCTTCCTACACAGATTGCTTAACCAATCTCCTGATCACTGGAGTAAAAAAGAATTCAATTGCAAAGATTAACAGTTCAATTCTCCAGACGATTCCCGTAGAAATTTCCTATAATGCGATATATCAGGCAGTCATTAAAATTTCTAAGGACTCTTCTTTTGATGAAATAATCCCCCATATCCATTCTATGAAAGATCTTATCCTTTTACATCCCCGAAGGGATTCTCTCTTTCTTGAATGCATCACCCTTCTTGTGGACCGGGGTATCCTCAATACTCATGAACCGGATATCCTGATAAAACTCGCGGATTCTATCAAAGAATTGTCATTAAAAGAACGAGCTATTTCAAGTATTGTCATAAAAATTGCCCAAATTGGTGTGCAGCGAAAAAACCGTGATTTCCTTCAGAGAGCTGTTGGACTGACCTGCCAGATAAATGGACAAAAAACCCGATCTGCCACATTGAGCAGGATTATCGATGAAGCAGCGATCCTGGCAGCTCAGCAGGGAGATCTTGATCTCCTTTTAAGAATGAAAGAATGGAGCAATTCCCTTCTTGAAAAAGATCTGGCAGTCTTGGCAATGGCTAACATCATTGAGGGAATAATAAAATACTCAATTGATAACCGATCACCTGAGGCGCTCGAAAAGGCGTACATAATCGCACAGGATATCGATGCACCTGCATTAAAAACCCAATTACTTGAACGTATTGCTAAGTGTTTTATTGAAATTGGATGTATTTTACTCAAAGAACCGTTAATTCAATCACGTACTCAAGAGGTTTCAATGACTGTACCTCCATTCGAGCGCGCTCTGGAGATAATTAAAAAAAGTGTAAAACCCCAACAGATCTCCCTTAAAATTGCTGGATTAATAGATGTGATAATCTCCTATTCAAAAACGAGTGACAATCCGGATTTTATTATCCCTCTTGCGATATACTCTGTTGAAATCAGTAATGCATTAGAACGGGATGCGATGATGTCCCGGATTATCTCAAACCTCAACGAGGATACTCCCCTTCACGGTTCGACTGATCCCTATGAAATAATGGCATACCTCCTTCAGAGAAGTGAACGAGCCCGATCAAATCCAATTACTATCAATCTGATGTATCGCGTCCTTCACTTGATACAAGATCCCTACAATCGTCTCACAGGGTTACTAAACCTTGCAGATTCTGCATTTAAATCGGGGGATACGGAACATTCATCAGAAATTCTCAAAGAAGTTTTTGATTCATTACAAAATCTTCCGGCAGAATATCAGAAAGTAATTGTTTTAGCGGATCTGACAACACTATTCTGCCATATCGATCAGAAAATGGCAAAGAATTGCCTTGATGTGGGAATTCAAATTCTGGAATCCGTAGAATTTCCCAATAGCACGATTGCCCGCCGGCAGATTATTTTTGCAATCGTCAGCCTTAACACAATCACTCCCGACAATTCATTAGTTAATGTCGCATTCAATATCGTATCGAAAATCAAAGAACCAGTCGATTACATCAATTCACTTATTGCAATGTTCCGAATGGTAAGTTACGATAGTGATCAATGTGTTGAATTGCTCACTTTAATGGTGGAGGCTGCAGAAAAAATACCCTCACCCTATGAACGGGCATCAATAATTCTGGATATTATCCCTTTCTCACTTCAATATAGTAAAGATGAAGCATTCCTGCCTTTACTAAAAAAGGCAGATACATTAACAAAACATATCAATATCCAGTATATCGCTGACACAATCCGCGACAATGTTGCCCAGACATATTCGATGCTGTACACAACACGGAATAATAAGAAATATTTCAGCTATGCAATTGATACTACAAAGACTATTACCGATGATGAGTTGAGACATCATCGCTTTATGCAGCTGGGGCAAAAAGAGTCTCATGAGATTCCCAGTCATTATAGTAAGATCAGGGCAGTGTCGGAAAAAATTATTGATGACGGGGCTCATCCCAACCAGATAGCCTCACTTGAACGAATTATCCGTTCGGTTGCCGATCGCGGAAAAGAAGCGATCTTTTTCTGTGACCTTTCAATTCTATTCAGAAGAGAAGGCAATAGAAAACTCTCAAAACGCATGATGCAAAGTGCAATAAAAGAGGCGCAGATAATCCGGCCACTTTCCCGAAGGGCTTATGTTATGTGTGATATTGCTATGAAGAGTCATGCTGCTGGTTGTGAAAGTGCTGCTCAGGATGTCCTTGATTGTGCCATTGACGCAGCGACAAATATTCGCCAGTCAACTCTCCGTGATGAAGTGTTCGATGAACTCGGACATGCAATTAAAATTATGCAGGGGATCTGATGGTGAAAACAATAGAAATATTCATCTCGGGAAGGGTCCAGAAAGTCGGATTCAGGGCATGCGTACGGAGAATCGCCACCGATTTGAAACTTAGCGGAACGGTTATGAATTTACCTGACGGAAGGGTCCACATTTATGTAACCGGTGAATTGATGATTCTTGAAAAATTTGTATCAATGGTGTATGGTTGTCCCCGTGCAGTAATCCGCGATCTCCGGCAATCAGAAATTCAGTTAAAGGTTTTTGACGACTTTTCAATTATCAAAGGAGAGGGACGTATCAGTACAGGGCTTTAAATTCACCATTATTACGTATTGCATTTGAGAGATTTGATACCTGTTCATCGATTTTGTTATTGTTTATTGTATCATGAAATGTTTTAATGAGATTTCTGATTAATTCATCTGATAGCATGCACCGATCATTGGTGAGTTCATAATCTTCAGGTATAAGGGATTCGCGGGCGATCCTAAAAACTACTTTATCAATCATTTCAGATTTCATCGACTCAGCAATATCATTGACCAGACCCCCATTACCTTCATGCAACAGGCCAATGTCAGGGTCCAACCTCGCCCCGATCAGTGAAACACAGCAATTGCCAAACAGCATTGCATAACCAAATGAGAGCATGGCATTGATGGGATCTATCTGAGGACGCAATGTCCGTCTCCGAAATCCAAATTCGGGCTTGGTGTTGCGCGACATGATCTCATAATACATATCAGAGGTCAGGCGGTGCAGACGGCGGATCTCGTCGAGTTTGATCAGGTATGCCATTTCCTCTAAGGACTTATGAAGGAAATCCGACTCACCTTCATAAAAAAGCACCACATTCTGCGTCTCCTGCAGGCGATTAATAGCGACAAGGCGGGACTTCAATGCTCCCTGAGCAATAACCGTTGCATAGCGATGTCGTGATCCGGTTTGCTGTGCATGATACACCTCCGGATCGTTATGGTAGCCGAAAGGGCTGATAATCCCAATTGGATTCCCATCTGGTTCGAAAAATGAGATTATTGCACCTTTTTTTATGAGCTGCGTAATCGTTCCCGAGCTTATCGTATGGCCACCAACGATGAGAAGATTTTTTACAGATTCAAGAGGGTATTCTTCAACGCTGTTTTTTTTCTGGACAATTAGCTTTGTTTGTGTCGATTTGATATGAGAGCCAAACCCGCTAACCGACAACCAAGGATAATTCGTTTCCATAAACCCCGTATGATCCTTCCCAATTCAGATAATTACTACCACATTTCCACAGATTAAATCATCGTTGTACCTTTTAGGGAAGTAGAGAGTAAGTTACAAAAGTCCGGTTCCCAATATTACCTAAATTCTGCATTTTCGGTGGATATATACCGTAGTCAAGACATAATTTGTCATGCGATAGCATAACAGAGGTCGGAGATGTTCTGGGATAAGCAGATTGAAACCCTGAAACCTGATGATTTACAGGCACTTCAGCTCAAACGTTTGAAGAAAACGATAAACCAGGCACAAAAAGTTGGTTTTTTTAAAAAGCGTCTTTCCGAGGCAGGAATCACGACATCATCGATAAAAACACTGGATGACATCCAGAAAATACCTTTTACCAAAAAACAGGATCTTCGGGATGGCTATCCTTTCGGGTTGTTCGCAGTTCCTCTAAGGGATATCGTCCGCATCCATACAACATCGGGAACAACAGGAAAACCTACGGTTGTTGGATACACAAAAAAAGACCTTGATGTCTGGGCAGACCTGATTGCACGCAATATGACCATGATCGGTGTTGGAAAGGATGATATCTTCCAGAATATGGTCAATTATGGCATGTTCACTGGGGGTCTTGGTTTCCACTATGGTGCAGAAAAAATAGGGATGACGGTTATCCCCAGCGCCACAGGGAATACCAAACGCCAGATCGAAATGATCAGAGATTTTGGCGTGACAACAATTCACTGCACACCCAGTTACGCAATGCATCTTTCGGAGGTTGCAGAAGAGATGGGTGAATCTCTCGATAGTCTCAAAACAGGAATTTTCGGGGCTGAGCCATGGTCAGAAAGTGTACGGCACACTCTTGAAAAAAGACTTGGTGTAACAGCGTACGATTCATATGGCCTGAGCGAGCTCTTTGGACCGGGTGTTGCATTCGAATGTGAGGAGCGTGACGGGCTCCATATCTGGCATGATTCCTATCTGGTTGAGATCATTGATCCAATTTCCGGAGACCGTGTCTCAGATGGAGAGCGTGGGGAGTTGGTAGTAACCCCGCTGGTCAAAGAAGCCATGCCTCTGCTGCGATATCGTACCGGTGATGTTACGATGCTGATGGAAGATGGCTGCCTGTGTAAAAGAGCGCAGAAGATCGCCAGAATCACGGGAAGAAGCGATGATATGCTGGTCATCCGGGGTATCAATGTGTTCCCCTCCCAGATTGAACACGTGCTCCTGAAAATCCCTGAAGTCGGCAATCAGTTTATGGTATATATCGACAGAATAAATCATCTGGATGAAATGACGGTGGAAGTTGAGATTAACAGAGACTTTTTCAGTGGCGAACTCACGGATCTGGCAAGAATCCAGAAAAAAGTAGGAAAAGAACTCCGCGATGCCCTGGAGCTGCGAACAACGGTCAGGCTTGTTGAGCCAGGATCATTGCCGCGTTTCGAAGGAAAGGCAAAGCGAGTGATAGACAGAAGGGAGGCGATTTGATGAAATGTTGGGATCCACGCATCGAGGAAATGCCCAAAGAAGATCTCCAGCGGATGCAGTACAAACTGCTAAAGAGTCTGGTGTACCGATTGTACAGTTTCTCTCCGTTTTACCACGACCGGATGAAAGAGCAGAAAGTCCACCCGGATGACATCACTAAACTTTCTGATGTGCATAAACTCCCGTTCATGTTCAAACGGGATCTGAGAGACAATTACCCGGATAAGATCTTCACGGCAACGCAGGACGAGCTCGTCCGCTATCATGTGTCATCGGGCACCACAGGAAAACCAACCGTTGTTGGTTATACACAAAACGACATAAACACCTGGACAACCTCACTGGCCCGTGCCCTTACCTCAATCGGACTGGGCAGAGGCGATGTAATTCAGGTAAGTTATGGATACGGTCTCTTTACCGGGGGACTTGGTATGCACTATGGTGCCGAGAGGATTGGAGCAACCGTAATCCCGACAAGTGTAGGAAATACCGAACGCCAGATAGAACTCATGCAGGATCTGGGAGCAACCGCTATTGCCTGCACACCCTCGTATCTCCTCCATATAGGTGAAGTTGCAGAGAAGATGGGAGTTAATATCAAAAAAGATACCCAACTGCGCACCGGAATTCTGGGTGCGGAGCCATGGACGGAGGGGATGCGCAACCGCATTCAGGAGTGGCTTGGTATCAATGCATATGACATCTATGGTACCAGCGAACTATCAGGCCCGATGTTTACTGAATGTGCGGAACAAAAAGGATTCCACATCTGGTCGGATATCGCACTGGTAGAGATTATAGACCCCAAAACCGGTGAATCACTTGAAGCTGGGGAAAAAGGCGAGCTCACTATCACTATCCTTCAGAAAGAAGCCCTCCCTATGATACGGTATCGCATCGGGGATATCACCACAATGGAGGAAGATACCTGTGCCTGTGGCAGAACTCACCCAAGGATCCAGCGTATTCAGGGAAGAGTAGATGATATGCTCATCATACGGGGTATCAACGTCTTCCCCTCACAGGTCGAGTATGCGCTGATGGCAATTCCTGAAGTGGGGGAGCATTTCCAGATTGTTGTCGAGAAGAGAGGAGCTCTCGATGACATGCTTGTCCGTGTCGAACTGAACAAGGAGTCATTCAGCGATAAAATCAATGATCTTATGCAGATACGGCAGAAGGTTGAACACCGGCTCAGGAATTCGTTGAACGTTAATGTAGATGTCGAATTAGTCGAACCGGGCTCATTACCAAGGTTTGAAGGTAAATCAAAGAGGGTAATTGATAAGAGGTCGATGTAAATGGACACACAAAAATATGTAATCAGGCAGATTTCAATATTCTCTGAAAACCGCCCGGGCAGGCTTGCAGCCATTGCTCATGCATTGGGAGAGGAGAAGATCAATATCCTTGCTTTCAGCATCGCAGAAGCAAACGGTTTTGGCGTTGTGAGAGCACTGGTGGATCACCCGGAAAAAGCGCATGACAAACTGTTATCAATGGGATTTAATATCGCATTTACTGATGTGATTGCAGTTCGTATGAAAGATCAGCCGGGCGGTCTCTATGAAGTGGCAAAAATTCTGGGAGATGCGGGTATTAATATCGAGTATTCCTACGCATATTCCGGAAAAGAAGGTGCAGTGCTCATCCTTCGTGTAGATTTAGTTGAAGACGCGATAAAAAAGATTAAAAATTCTGGTGCAATTCTTCTGGAACGAAGCGTGTTCCACTAGAACTGCATCACTGTTTTTCCCATTTTATTAATTCTGCTACTTGAGAGAGTGTACTCCCTCTGCGGATCTCTTCCCGTATTCGTTCTTCGTTTTTCCTTACTTCCAGTGCCCTGCGTGCTACTTCATAAGCTCGCCCCGCGGGAATTACCACGACACCGCTTTCATCACCAACAATCCAGTCACCCGGGCAGACATACTGTCCCGCACACTGGATCTCCGAATTGATCTCCCCAAATCCTTTGGGTTCTCCTGCATTTGGCACGATTGCTTTTGCAAACAGGGGAAACTTCATTGCCCGTATATCATCGACATCCCGAACAGCCCCGTCGATAACAACACCCGAGATACCTTTTGTTACACAACTTAACGTAGCCAGTTCTCCCCAGGGGGCTACATGTGTACATCCGTCGTTGTTAATCACGATCACTTCATCTTTTCTGGCAACATCGATGGCTTCCACAGGTTTTGCCCAATCCCCGGCAAGCGTCTGGACGGTGACTGCCCTTCCTACCATTTTGACATTTCCGCATATTGAAAAAATCCCCGTCATCGCTCCCTTACGGTGCATTGCATCCGAGATATTGGGGGTCGAAACCTGCATTAAAAGGGATCGGATATTTTCATCCGCGGATTTTTTTTTGATCGGTTTAATCGAGGGATGGTCCATTGCAGCACGGATCTTTTTTGTTGAGCCGGTTACATCTGAAGAGCGGACAATGCCTCCCCCCACAATGACAATATCTGCCCCACCCTGCACTGCTTCTCCGGCACTCTTATAATCGATTCCGCCGGCAACTGCGAGAGGAACGTGAATTTTTCCTGATAGAGAGGTCAGGAGTTCAACCGAATCCCTTCCGGTCATCTGCTGGTCTATGCCGACATGGGCACAGATAATATCAATGCCAAGGGATTCGAGGTGGCAGGCTTGGGAAACAGGATCCTTGACATTGATCAAATCCGCCATTATCCGAACTCCATATAGCCGGGCTGCGCGGATTGCCTCTTCAATGACCGCATCATCTGCATCCGCAAGCACACATACAATATCCGCACCCGCCTTTGCAGCCATCTCCACTTCCAATGTACCAGTATCGGCAACTTTCATATCAGCAACGATAACCGTATCAGGAAAACGTTCCCTCATCGATCGAATTGCGGACATTCCTTCACTTTTTATAAGGGGGGTTCCAACCTCAATCCAGTCTGCACCGCCATCAATAGCTTCCTGTGCGATCTGCAAAGCCCGTTTCAATTCAAGAAGATCCAGTGCTACTTGCAGAACCGGTTTATTCATGATCAATGATGTTATTGGCCTGATGCTTAATAATTCCGGGGTTTTTGAGTATTGGAATGTTTTTTAAGAAAAAGGTGATCACATAATTAATTCACGCATATAAATCAGTTTCAAATTTTTCATGGAAGACTATTTTTTTCATTTCCTTTTTATTTGTCATTGAAATCTCAGCGGGAAGACCGGCCGCGATGAGTGAGACTAATACATATTGATCGGGAACATCAAGCAGGACACGAATCTGGTCAGCATACACTTTTTTCTCTCCGGCAACCCAGCAGGATGCAACCCCGTGAGCCTGCAAAGCCAGAATAATGTTTTCTGTTGCAGCACAGCAATCCTCAAGATAGTAGGTTTCTTTCTTCTCGCCAAAAACCGCAATGCATAAGGGGCATTCTGCAATGAACTTTCCATGATCTGCGATTGATGCAATATTCGCAAGTACTTCTTTATTTTTAATAACACCAAACAACCACGGCTGGAGATTCATTGCTGTGGGTGCCTGCGCAGCACATTCAAGCACGTCTTTTATTATGATAGCACTGATAGAATCAGGTTTAAATTTCCGTACACTATGACGGGATTTTATCACGGTGGTTACTACATTCATACACCGGAATGGAAAAGTAAGTTAATAAAAGGTTGCGAACCGGGAAAAATGGTTATTTATTGTTTTTTTGTGCAAATACCAGTACTGCTATTATGGCTAAACCCGAAAGGATAGCTTCGAATCCGGCTGATTTTGTTTTTGTGGGGATCAGTGTCGGTTGCAGAGTAACTACGGTTTCGGCAGTTGTGGGAGTGGCTGAGGGTATCGGGGGTTGAGTGAGGGAAGGCATGGGAGTATTTTTAGATGTCGTCAGTTTCGGAGTTGGAAAGGTTGTAGCTTTTGTAGTAGGAGTGCTTGTCGGGGAGGTAGGATTTGTTGTCGGCATATATCCACCGATAAGAGGATTCTGATCCTGATTTAGTAAACTGATTTTTCTGCTTATAGTCTTACCCGTCACACCATAATTGTCTTTCATGCTGTTGACGTTACATTCAGCCCATATCGTATACCTTCCTGGGGGATAGATAGCTCGATTGCTGGTACCCCAGATTGAATCGGTATATTGGGGGCTTGTTTGAACATGATAATCAACGATGGATGTTGTACCTCCGGTTTTGCTGATCAATGATGAAAAAATCGCTCCATCAGGAGACTGGACTTTGATAGTTATTGGGGTCCACGATTGACCTGTTCTTCCTGATATGGGCACCAGATTTGTATCAATCCTGAAACGGAGTTCGTCATCTGTGGGTACCCATTTATCTGTCACATCAACATTGACCGAAGTGTCCTCGACAATAATATCCAGTTGTGGATCTGCTATATTGAATGCCGTTCCATTTGCTTTTCCCAAGGAGTTAATGTGGTACCATACACCGGTTTGAGACCCAAATGTATTTGGAGAGACGGAGAAACTTGTAGGATTTGAAACAGGTACAATACCCGTGGGGGCACTGTCTGTAATCGATGCTGCGGATGCCCACCATCCAATCTGTGTATCCCCTTCCATTGCAAGGGTTATATCGAGTCCCTGTTCGCCAAGAAAAACCGTTTCGCCAAGACGTATTGTACTGATTGCAGCAAACACAGGACTAATCAAAAAAAGGATCCCGAATATCAATAAAACACAGCATTTTGCGTTTTTGCTTATCATATTCATCCATCTTTCCTGCTAATATATAAAATTTACAAACCCAAAAAAAACGGTCCCGGAGAAAAAGAGCGGCCGGTCTTTGAGATGCACATCAGTATCGGGCAGGATTTCGAGCGCGGGATCCTGTGCCCTTCATATTCCCGGCAGCACTGATATCCGGCGGGTCATCCCCTGTTCTCAAGCGTGAGCAGGTTGAAATTTTCAAAAATACGGTTCCCCTGAAACGTATGACTCACTTCCGGGTGCCACTGGAGCCCGTATATCTGTTTATCCGGAAGGGCGATTGCCTCGTTATTGCAGATAGATGAACGGGCAAGCAGCGTAAATCCATCCGGTAACCGTGATACTTCATCGGCATGCGATGCCCAGACGCTCATGTTGTCCGGGTAACCTGCGAGAATATCATCATGTTGGCAGATTTCTATTTCAACCGGGCCGTATCCTCCGCTGCGACCGGGATGCACGTCCCCGTTAAATTTTTTTGCGATGATATGAAGGCCAAGGCAGATCCCCAGTACCGGTAATCCGAGGTCGAGATACTGGCTGCAGTTCCCTGCACGCTCTATGGCCGGGCCACCTCCAAGAATGATCCCCCTGCATCCTTCCGCAACCTGTTCTTGAGAAGTAGTATTGGGCACCAGTTCCACATCGATCTCCAGATCCCGCAAAGCACGGTGGATGAGGTGATTAAACTGGCCGAAGTTATTGACTACATAGATAGGACGCATCATGATGAGGTTTGTATTGATGTACTATAATTCTGTTCAGCTGTAGGCACTTACCGTCTTTAGGATTTTTGCCCGGATCTCTTCAGGTGAGTGGCCAAGGAGATAAGCAAGACACATCGCCCCGCCAGCACCCATACCTTCCTTGACTTCCCCTATGCAATACCTTGCAAGGCCGGCATGCCCGATGTCCCCGAAATCCGGGTCAACATAGTAGATCTTTACCCCAATCTGCCGGGCGATCTGCCCGACATTGGCGGACGGGTCGTCCCGCACATAGGATGTGGTGACTACAGAGGGGAGACGCAATCCCAATGCCCTGATTATTGCACTCACCGCCAGCATCTGGGTGCCCCCGGCAAGGAGAAGGTGGCCGGTATAGGTGCTGGAAATTCCGGCCGCAACGGGCATCATCGGATCTCCGGTATATCGTAGTACATCCAGTGGTGCGGTCATATGGTCTGCCCTGACCCGTGCAAGCGCCATCCGGCAGATCTCTTCTTTCTGGGTAACCGGATTGTCAACAAAACTGCTGCTCACCGATGCATCGTACCCCAGTGCACGCAGTACACAAAGCGCCGTAGTAGTCCCTCCGGGCACACATTCTCCCAGCACGACAAGGTCGCTGGATGCGGAAAGAAATTTACCCATCCGTTTTCCCTGTTCGAACAATGCCTGTGCCTGCGGAACTGCATCGCGGAACCGGGGATCCTCGCCAATCTGCCCGTACACGTCAAGGCAGGGGACGGTAGGGGTATGGCGGAGCCCGGCGTTGATAAATAATGGTTGCAGGTCGCATAATTCCATCATTGACCGGGTAATCGATGCCGGTGTTGGACAGCCCGTAGGGGTGTTTGGTTTTATAGGATAACTCGTAATTGCACCCTGAACAATGAGCTCCGCATCCAGTATTGGGGTGAGAAGGGTGTTATCTGGAGTTGACCCGGCACCTGACACTCCCGGCACGGTGGAGAGCAGGGTATTTCCCAGAATCGCGCAGAAGAGCGGTTTTTTACACGTGACATCTGGTATTTCCGAGAGGAATCCCATAAGAATCTACTCATATATTTCTCTGCATTCCAGTTTGAAGATATCGGTAAAAATCCACAACGGTATAATAGTCCATTCGGTACAACACCTATTCATATGTTTGAAATTGAACAGCGGTTGCGCGAGAACGGCATCACGCTTGAAGATATTGTCGATGCTGCCATGGGACTTTATGTCTCCCACGGCATGCCGGAGGAGGAGGCGGCAGAGGAGATCATGCGCAAAATCAGGAAGTATCTGGCCGATCCCAACGTCGCATCGCTCCTCCTTGGGGCAATCCTTCTCGAAGACGAACTCTACAATAAACGAAAAAATTCAGAAATTGCCGATGACCCGGTCTTTCTGTTGAGCGATGAGATCCTCGGTATGGCGATTGCAGAATGTATCGGGGGTACCTATGCACGGTTTGAATTCACCCGGTATGACCAGAAAAAACCGGGAATACTCGCAAAGCTCGGACCGTTTCTCGATGACGCGGTCGCAGGTCTGATCGCCGGATGCACATCCCGACTCTACAGCGAATGCATATGAAAATTCTCCTTTCCCTCCTGCAGTTTACCACCATTCTTCCGCTGGGCAAACCGCAGGATCTCGAACCGTTTGCCCGCCATTCATATCTCTACCCGTTAGCAGGCTACGTCATAGGGGCACTTGTAGCACTCCCGGTTTTTTTTATTGCGAACCAGACGATTGCAGCAGCGGTTGCCATTGCCCTGATCATGCTGATATCAGGTGCCCATCATTTTGACGGGCTCCTGGATTTCGGGGATGGGTTAATGGCGCACGGGGATCGGGAAAAGCGGATCAAGGCACTTACAGACCGATATATAGGAGCTGGGGGTGTTGCTGCTGGTATCGTGATCACACTCCTCCTGTTTGCTGGATTTCAGGCTTCAACTTCACTCGTATTTGCTATAATTATAGGAGAGGTCTGTGCAAAATTTTCAATGACAGTTCTTACCGTATATGGCACTCCATTCAGGCAAGGTATTCACAGTTATCTCCACCAGTTCTCACAACCCCACTTCCTGCTCATTGCCGCACTTTTGTGTGCGCCACTTCTCTTTATTCCCATGGCTCCTCTCAAATTGATAGGTGCCATCTTAGTTGCACTATTATGCCCGACAATAATGCTCCTAATTTCTAACCGTTTGTTTGGAGGGGTGAATGGCGATGTTGTAGGTGCTACAAATGAGATTACAAGGGCAGGTGTCATTCTTGCTTTGGTGATAATTTGATTTTTCACTTCTCTCAAAAACCTATTTTCTGTTTGAATTGATTATTAAATTCATTTGAAAAAAATGCCGATAGTTCAAACGATATAGAGAATATTATGAACTAGGTGTACAGGCGCGCAAGGTGTGACAGGCTTATTTGTAAGCCGGTTGATGAATTCCATTTCAGGAAATCCATGGAAAATATTAAAAAAGATTGCGGAATAATTTACAAAAAACGAGATCTAGTACATTCCTGCAAACCCTTTATTTGCGTCATCATCGCATTCGATTGCCGAGCCATCCCGGACTAACGTGTTGAATAACATTGCAGCATTCATCAGATTATCATCGGATGCAGATCCTTTTCTGATTTCATTTAGTGCCTGCTGCTGGGGTGTCGGATTTAGTCGTTTTGCCACCCACACGCCTTTACAATATCTGCAGTATGCACAATGACTGTATACAGATACATCTCCATCAGCACACGAAACAAGTACCCGGTTTTTTTTCTCATCTCGCTCGAACGGCAAGGTCTTCATACAGAAAGGGTATTCAACCATCCGATATGATAATGCCGATGTGTATTTTACCTGTTAAAAAAGCAAAATCTCCGTCAATCGAAATGCTTTATATAGATGGGTCTCATATAAGTAATACTCGCATAAACTGACTGTAAGCGGACAGTCCCACACATTTATTTGGAGGAAGATTAATGGCATCTGACAAGCCCCACATGAATCTGGCTGTTATCGGACACATCGACCACGGAAAGTCAACAACCGTCGGAAGAATGATGTTCGAAACTGGTGCAGTACCTGCACATATTATCGAAGGTTACCGAAAGGAGGCTGCATCAAAAGGTAAGGCCACCTTTGAGTTTGCATGGGTTATGGACAACTTAAAGGAAGAACGTGAGAGAGGTATCACCATTGATATCGCCCACAAGCGGTTCGATACACCCAAGTTCTACTTTACAGTCGTAGACTGCCCAGGACACCGAGACTTCGTCAAGAACATGATCACCGGTGCATCACAGGCGGATGCAGCAATTCTCGTGGTTGCAGCTCCCGATGGTGTAATGGACCAGACGAAAGAGCACGTATTCCTTGCCCGAACCCTCGGCATTACGCAGCTCATCATCGCCATCAACAAGATGGATATGGTAAAATTCGATGAGAAGCGGTTCAACGAAGTCAAGAAGGATCTCTCCGATCTTATCAAGATGGTAGGGTATAAACCTGAAGAGACTATGTTCATCCCGATCAGTTCACTGGGTGGCCAGAATATCAAGGTTATCAGCCCTGAAACCCCGTGGTACAAGGGTCTGGCACTCATCCCGGCACTTGACACGTTCAAGGAACCCGCGAAACCAACTGAAAAACCGTTCCGTCTTCCAATTCAGGATGTCTACAGCATCAGTGGTATTGGCACTGTACCGGTTGGTCGTGTTGAGACGGGTATCATGAAGAAAGGAATGAAAGTTTCCTTTATGCCTGCCAACAAAGACGGGGAAATCAAATCCATTGAGATGCACCACGAAGAGATCCCACAGGCATTACCCGGTGACAACATTGGATTCAACGTCCGAGGTATCGCAAAAGGTGATATCCGCCGTGGTGATGTTTGTGGACCTGCAGAGGCACCGCCAACTGTTGCAGATGAATTTACTGCACAAATCGTCGTGCTCCAGCACCCCAGTGCACTGACTGTTGGATACACCCCGGTCTTCCACTGCCACACAACCCAGACTGCCTGCACCTTCATGGAACTCCAGAAAAAACTTGACCCCCGCACCGGTCAGACCAAAGAAGAGAACCCGACGTTCCTCAAGAGCGGCGATGCAGCAATTGTTGTTATCAAACCAACAAAGCCGATGGTTATTGAAAATATCAAGGAACTCCCCCAGCTGGGACGGTTCGCAGTCCGTGATATGGGAACAACTATTGCCGCGGGCATGTGTATTGCCATTAAGGCAAAACAAATGAGATAATTTTTTTTGGAGACATACCATGCAAAAAGCCAGAATTCGCCTGACAGGTACAGACTTTAATAAAGTAGAGATGGTCTGCGACAAAATCCGTGAGATAGCAGAACGCACAGGAGTGAATCTGGCCGGTCCGATACCGCTCCCAACCAAAAGGTTGGTTGTTCCAATCCGCAAGAGCCCTGATGGTGAAGGGACTGCCACATGGGACCGCTGGCAGATGCGTGTGCACAAACGCCTTATTGATATCGATGCAGACGAGCGTGCACTCCGCCAGCTCATGCGCATTCAGGTGCCAAAAGATATCGGCATTGAGATCGTATTAGAGAGTTGAAGGTGCGGCATGCAGCAGGCCGCATGCATCTCAGAAAAAATTAAAAATTTTTTCACTTTTAATAGGATTTTTATTTTTATCCTTATTGTCGCTGTATTTTTACGGTTCTGGAACCTTGATCTCAAACTCCTCCACCATGATGAAGCAATCCATTCATGGTTCTCCTATGAATTACTCACAAAAGGGACCTGGATGTACGATCCTAGCTACCATGGACCCTTTCTCTATTATGTTACCGCCGGTATGTTCTCCCTATTTGGGGATTCCGATCTGGTAGCCCGGTTGCTTCCTGCCCTCTTTGGCACGCTATTAATTCCCCTGGTATACTGCATTTATCGCATAGGGTATATCAATAAAAATCAGACTCTGCTTGTTGCCCTGTTTATCGCACTATCTCCGGATATGGTGTATTTCTCCCGCTTCCTGAGACATGACATATTCATGCTCTTTTTTACCCTGCTTCTTCTTGTTGCTATTCTGTATTATTTCGAACGTGGACATACGCGATTTGCAATTATCGCAGCTGTTGCAATGGCCGGAGCACTCAGCTGTAAAGAGGAGATGCCGGTAATCCTTCTCATTTTTGCTTCATTTTTAGTTTTTGCACTCTGGAGAAGACGCTTAACTCTCCCACCCAGATGGAAACAGGATCTGATATTCTGCTTTATACTGACCGTTGCTCTCATGGGAATCCTGTATTCAGCGTTTGGCATGCATATCGAGACACTTATAGGTCAGAATTTCCAGATGAATACCAGTGGCTGGTACAAAGCTATCGAACACTGGACCACCATGCACAACCAGCAGCGTCTTGGCGGTCCGTTTTACTTCTACATCCCCTTTTATTTCCTGTATGAACTGCCGATCTTTATCCTTGCCATCATCGGTACACTCCAGTTCATGCTTACGGGGATTGATCTCTCTATCGCATTCAAACGGTTGAAAAATATCATTTTAACATGTAAACTTTCTTTAACAACCGGAGAACTTGCTGAAATAAGTCTCCATCAACTAAAAAATTCTCGCTCGGCTTATTCAAAATCTGATGAATTTTTCCGGTTCTGTATTTACTGGATGATCCTGACCATGGCATTCTATGCATATGTCGGAGAAAAAGTACCCTGGCTGCTCATCCCCCAGCTGCTCCCCATGTGTTTTGTCGCAGTATACAAGCTGAACTGGCAGAAGATCGCATTTGCACTTGTTGGATGTATCTTCCTTGTGACAATGACCTGGCATGTCGCATTCATTCCAATGGATATCAATGAGCCAATTGTCCAGGTTCAGAACTCTGAAGATATGCGTGAGGTGATGTACCTTATTGATACATCCAATAATGTCGTTATTGCATCAAAGGATTACTGGCCCCTCCCGTGGTATTATCGTGGTGATCGCTGGAACAAAATTCAATTCTATGGCGAACGGGCTGAAAAAAATAAGTTAACAGAGAAAAATCCTGGTGTAATTATTCTTCATGATACCGAAAGCTATCCAGTTATCGACAATTATGATAAAAAAACCTATAAACTGAGTTATTGGTTCTCATTCTACGATAATGAAAAAAGATTGATCGATTACTATCTTCGCCGGGATGGGAAGATAGGTAGTATCAATATTGATGTTTTTACTATTCGGAAAACCGCATAATTTTTCTTTTTAATATTGGGATAGGAAAGACATAGAATATGAGTATTTTTTTGAATTTCATGACCTCTTCACAATACTCACTTTTAAAAACATTACTGCGATACAAGAGTACGGCGATAAAAAATTTAAGATTTCAATAAAGTTGGATTTGGATTAAAACCATCATAAACAACAGAATATAAATCAATTACAACATGAAGTTTTTACCCTTTATATACTAGACTTATCCCAATGGAACATTATGAGCGGAGCCCATTAACTGTTTTCATTGAAGGGTTGGTTCCAATCTTTTTTTGAAAACGTTGATTTTTTGCAATATTCTGGTTTTTTTATAGTCCATGAGATCTATCCAAGTTATTGTAAAACGACTGAAAATTTCTACTAAACAAGGGAGTATCTATTATCCAAACATAACGATGTTAAGGTTAACCATAACACCAAGAAGTCACGTTTTGTTAATAATATAAACCAAGATATTTATTGCCCTAATCATTAGTTAAACGGGAAAAATAACAGGATAAAATCGCCAAAAGGATCAAAAAACCTGCACAAAAATAATAAAAAGGAAAGAGATTATCCGAGCTCGTCCCAGCGGGAACGTTTTCGGTATATTACAATTCCCACAGCAACCAGAATGACAACTACAACACCTAATACAATAAAGATTCCACCAGGGATCTGGGGTAGAGAGAAACTGAAGCCGGACATCAGTTGTTTCTGGCGTGCAAGCGCATCAATATACGATTCATTGCCTTTCGTAAAGGCTTCCTGTGCTTTTGATCGAGCCTGTGAATATTCTCCACTTGCGATCTGATCATTTGCCGTAGAAATATAGCTGACCGCAACCTCACGTTTTGCAACAATGGCAGGCAGTTGCTGGTCTTCAGCGGTGGTCTTGTTACCTTTGAACCATGCGATTACATTATCAACATTGTTGATTGGGATCTGTGCTATGGCAACTTCATTCTCTGCCCATGCTTTATCAAGAGTTTTTTCACCATCGCTGATACTAGACTGAGCGGCAGTCAAGTCAGTCAATGCATCTGTATATTGGGCTGCCGAACGAGCACGTGCAGAATCTATCTTCTGTTTTGCTTCATTGTATTTTGTTTCAGCGGCGGAGGTATCGATACCAAGGACTGCCTTCTCATCAATGTGAGTTCTGTACGTCTGGAGTTCGGTATCACGTTCGGCAATTACTTTGGGCACCTCAGCAGTATTGATCACTTTAGCGATGCGCTCAACCTTGGTGCTGGAGATTGCCCGTCCCTGAGCATCCATCTCCTGTATTCGGATAATTGTTTTATCTGTTGTTTCGGTGACAGTCGGTGTTTTACCTTCGAGGGTTGCTCTGACAGCAACTGTATCCGAAGACTTGTAGGAAAGTTCAAAACCAGTGATGGTAAGGGTGCGACCACCCATTGCCGGGCGAACATTTTCAACACCATTCACTATGATTGTGTAGGCCCACTTGGGGTTCTCAAGATCGGTATAGAACTGGAGATCATCCCCCGAAGGAAATACTCCAGACAATTCTACCTTATATGATGCTGTAACCGGAGTGCCAGGAATCAATGATCCCGAAGGATCTATTGAGACCGATGATACAGAAAATGCTGATACAGCCGAAATACAGAATAACAGAATTGCAGTTAAGATAATCCACGTTTTAAAACCCTTCATTGTCAACCTCACTCAAATAACGGATCAATACCTTCCTCAAACATATTCGATTTTTTCTCCTTTGACTTAATAACATCTTCCTTTGTTTCCTTTGCAATATCGAGAAGCTCTTTGATTCTCGGGGCATTACCAACCGTGGCTAACATCACGACTACGGCAACATATTCACTGTTTACCGGGTAGTCCCCGCCACGCACTTCAACACCGGCAATATTTTCCTCAACCCAGCTCTTTGCCTTTTCAATACCTTTCCGGTCCATCTCGCCCGGAGGTCCGGCAATGAGAACCAGTGCACGTTCTGCAGTGGAGTAATCGCAGGGGAGGGTAAGTCTTCCCAGCATGGCCCGGCGCACGAGGGAGATAATTTTTGCAGACTTGTCCTCCCCCATCAGGGCTTCCTCATTTGCCTCTTTCTTTGGACCGAACTTGTCTTTAAGTCCCCCAAAAATTCCACGTTTGTCTTTCGTGGTCTTACTCATAACTTCGCTGATCGCATATCCGACAGAAGTGATCCCACCGCCGCGAAGGGTATTGATAATCTCACTTGAATCGACCACCATCTCCCCAACACCCATCTTGCTCACTTCTCCTGCACGGAAAAGAACGCTAAAACGCCGGACCACCTCATTATTCAGCCGGTTGAACGCAGTTTTTACACTTTCCCCTTCATTTTTCCAGGCACTATTATCAAAAATAAACGTATTGTCGGCCTCATTTACAAGTGTGGTCAGGCTCCTTGCCGCATTATAAGAATAGAGTCGTCCTTCTTCAGGTGCCGGAATAATTCCCAGTGCATAAACGGGTTCGCGATAGATTCGTTTGAGATGGCGAGCAAGAACCGGTGATCCTCCTGAACCCGTACCGCCTCCGAGACCCGCGACAATAACAAATGCATCCACATCATGAGTGCCCCTCATATCAATCGCACTGATAATGCTGTCAATTTCATCGGCTGTTACACGAGCGCCGGTCACGTTGTCGGTACCTACTCCATGGCCTTTAACCATAGTCTGACCAATGAGAATCCTGTCCTTCATCTCGATATTTTTTAATCCCATCAGATCGGTTCGCGCAGTATTGACGGCAATGCCTCTGAAACTGTTGGTACCGAGCTTCTTATCCTGCTCGATAAACATATCAACAATTTTACCGCCCGCCTGGCCGAATCCTATGAAAAATACACGCATCTGGTGACACCATCCAATGGGCTAAGAGATAATTATTTTCTTTTAATTCTTTTAAGTCCTTTTGCTCGTATGAACCTTTAATTCGACAATACAAAAACTTTCTTATAAAATCTTCGAGGGTACAATAGAAAATTTTCAATTGTTTGCGGAGGATTTTTCATTTGGCCCTGAAAAATACTATAGAATATTCATCATGAAGATCGGGATTATCGGGGGAGGGTTGACCGGGCTTGTCGCAGCTCATGCCCTATCGGGGGAACATGAGGTTGATATTTTTGAGAAAATGCCCTTCCTTGGGGGATGTCTCTCATCTTATCCCATCAACGATTACTGGATTGAACGCTATTATCACCATTGTTTTTCCACCGATACTCACCTTTTTACTCTTATTGATGAACTGGGGCTGTCGGAAAAACTCGAATGGAAGACCGGAACAACCGGTTATTATGCCAAGAAAAAAATCTATGCCCTCAATACACCCATGGAGATCCTGCTTTACCCTGAACTCTCCATAGTTGATAAAGCCCGACTGGCCTATCTTACAATAACGGCAAAAAATGCCGATCTCAATGCGTTGGATGACATACCGGCAGATCAATATATCGTTGAACATCTTGGAGAGAATGTCTATTCTTCGTTTTTTGAACCGCTCTTGAAAAGTAAATTCGGGGATCAGAGAAAAGATGTGTCTGCAGCATGGCTTATAAGCCGAATTGCCATTCGTTCAAACCGGGGTGTATCGGGAGAACATCTCGGTTATCTCAAAGGCGGTTTTCACCACCTGATCGATGCCCTTGGGCATTCCATTGAAAGAAGGGGCGGAAAAATCAGGAAACAACAACCGGTTTCATCGATTCGCCATGAAAAGGGATACTGGACTATCAATGACAGCCGTTACGATGTAGTAATCTCAACAATTCCACCACAGGCACTTGCGAAAGCAGGGGGGCCTACAATGCAATCGATACCTTACCAGGGAGCTGCCTGCATGACCCTTGCCATGGATCGGGAAGTGACACAGGGAATTTACTGGCTGAACATGAAGGATGCTGCACCCTATGGGGCTGTGGTTACTCATACAAACTTTATTTCCAGAGAGCATTATGGCGAGCATATTGTTTACCTGGCATCATACTTTTCCGGAACGGTTCCGGAACAACTCGACCGCCGTATGCTTGATGACTTCTGCAACCGCTTTTCCATTGCTCCACAAGAAATCCATTGGCATAAAATGGCGATTGATCCCTTAGCGGGCCCCGTCTATACAACCGGCTACCGCTCGTTAATCCCCGCATACGAACAGAAAGGACTCTATCTGGCAGGAATGTTTTCCCAGCCCAATTATCCCGAACGGAGTATGGAAGGATCAATCCGTGCCGGGCAGGATGTTGCAGCGTGCATAAACGTACGGAGTGCCCATGACATATCCTGAAGTCACGGCAATCATTCCTGTGTACAATGACCGTAAGTCACTTGAGATTGCCATTCCGCGATCGATTGAGATACTAGGAACTATCACGGGCAATTTTGAGATTATCGTGGCGGTGGATGGTAGTATTGATGGGAGTGCAGAATTTGTCCAGACATATACAACACGGGACATGCGGGTGCGGCTTTTGCACAGTGATGATCGTCTCGGGAGAGGAAAAGCCCTCAGTCGGGCGATCCACGATGCCAAAGGAGCAATTGTCTGCTATTATGACGTCGATCTCGCCACGGACATACGCCATCTTCCCGAGCTGATAGCAGCTATCCGAAACGGGGCAGCAATCTCAACAGGATCCCGATTGATGCCTGCCAGCGATATTGTTCGTACGAGCGGGAGAGAGATTGCAAGCCGCACATACAATTTCCTTGTCCGGCTGTTTCTTGGCAGCAGGGTTTTTGATCACCAATGTGGGTTCAAGGGATTTGACAGAACTCACATCATTCCTCTCCTTCCGACAATCAAGTCGGACCACTGGTTCTGGGACACAGAGATCCTTGTCCGGGTCCAGCGCAAGGGCTACCGGGTTGCTGAATTCCCGGTACGCTGGCGGGCAGGCAAGGGAACAACAGTAAAACTAAAAGATGTGTTTGAGATGGGATCATCCATCCTGCGTCTCTGGTGGCAGATTCATGTACAAAAAAATTAGCGCAATCGTTGTTCCCACAATTCTCGCCTTCGGAATTATTGCATATATGCTGTACCGGGTATGGGGAGATCTGCTCGAAGCACTTCAGCATATAGTGCCACAATACCTGGCAGCAGGAGTCATCATATGCCTCATGGCATGGTGGCTGAGAGGCTGGCGATACCATACTATCCTCAAAAGTCTCAATTGTCCGGCCAGCATTACCATTGCAACAGCATGCATATTTGTCAGCCAGACCGTCAACCTGATCGTACCTGCACGACTGGGGGATTTTGTGCGTGTATTCATCCTGAAACATGAATACAACACCACGTACTCTGAAGGAGTTTCTTCCCTTGTTGTCGAACGGGTTTTTGACATAGTCACCATCGCTCTCCTCGGTGCAGTATCACTCCTGTTCGTTCTGAATGTGCGTTCAGAATTTTATATTATCATTTTCGTCCCGATCATTGCTGTAGCCATATTTTTTATCTTTTTGTTGTTCATCGGAAAATTTTCATCGGAAAACCGGTATATCCAGATTATCCTCAATATGCTCCACGAGATCAAACGAGCATCTCTTACCCTGCGATCTGTCGTCCTGCTGGGAAGTTCTTCCCTTGTGATCTGGCTTTTGGACATCCTCGTCTGCTATGCTGTTGTGATGATGTTCCAGCAGCAGATCCCCTTTGCAATTATCGTTCTTGCGATTGTGATTGGTAATCTCGTAAAGGCGGTTCCCATTACCCCCGGGGGTGTTGGCACGTATGAACTTTCTCTTGCCATTACCTTCGGTCTTGTGGGAGTTGCACCGGCAGTTGCTACCCTGATTGCCGTGATCGACCACTTGATCAAAAATCTTGTTACCCTCGTGGGAGGAATTGTCTCGATCTATTATTTCGGGGACTGGGTAATTCCAAGTATTAAAAATGCATTTAACATAAAATTCGGGGGAGAGGATAAACCTGAGCATTGAACAGCAGATCTTCTCGGTCATCTGCTGGCTTCTTGTCCTCACACTGATCCAGATCTCCCTTTACCCATCGCTGAAAAAAACATTCGGCAGTTTTGCCTTTCCAGCCGCATTCTCTGCCTCGCTCCTTATCTTCACTATTATCTCATGGTACTGTGGACTAAGCCACCTGCCGGTTCAACTCGCTCTGCTGCCTTTCTTTGTACTGCTTGTGTATCATATCTGGCACCGGGATTACACGTTTGGCGAATTGAAAAAAGAGTGGCGCTGGGAACTCCTGTTCCTCATCTGCTTTTTACTGATGCTCGATGTACGGTTTGTCAATCCTACTATCTCCTATGCAGAGAAGTTCATGGACCACGCATTTCTTGCATCAGTGATACGGACCCCCATTGTTCCCCCTCTTGACCCGTGGTTTGCCGGGGGAACATTAAATATCTACTATTATCTCGGGTACTGGATGTTCGGCTGCCTTGCGATTGTGAGCGGTGTTCCGTCAAACATTGCATTTAACCTAGCACTCCCCACGGTATTTGGCATTGCGGCAGTGAATGTGTATGCCATCGGAACACTGGTGCTTAACCGGTTCCGCTGGCTCCCGCTGGTGATTTTTTTCTTACCAAATCCTTCATTCTTTTACCAGATTTTGCAGGGGAAAGCAATGAATACGGTACTGTGGGACAGCACGCGGACCATAACAAATACCATTAATGAGTATCCCCTCTTCTCGTTCATCTGGGGAGATGTCCATGCCCATGTCGTCTCCATCTTCAACCAGGGGTCCCTGATCTTCCTGCTCCTGTTTGCCTACCAGCGGTGGGAATCACTTGAATCAAGGGGGAGATGGCTCCTCTGCATACTTGCCGCACTCAGTCTTGGCTCCATGCCCCTGTTCAACACATGGGATGTGCTGATCTATGCCCCAATTACCCTTGTCTTTGGTGCACTGATTCTCTGGCGCTGCAGGAAAGATTGGTTCCCGAGCAAAGCATGGGCATTACTCGTTATTGTGCCTCCCGCTGCCATTCTCTGCTACCTGCCATTCTACCTGCAATTACAGACCCATACCGGAGGGCTATCAATAGTGCAGAGCGCCTCTAATCCGGTCGAGTTTTTACTCGTAAACGGCTGGTTCATTGCACTTTTTTATGTATTTCTTATTCGGGATATCGTTAAGCGCCCGTACCTTTTGCTGGTTGCCATTCCTTTTGCATTTTTAGGATATACCGCAGCAGCCATTGCAGTGATTCCGGCTACCTACTTTATTGCAAGATTGGCACAAAAAAGAGAAACTGACAGCGCCGGGCTTCTGGCGATTCTCGGCCTTGTAATTTTAATCTTCTGCGAATTGTTCTATCTCAAGGATAATATGGGTGACACTTATTTCCGGATGAACACGGTCTTTAAATGTTACCTTCCCGCATGGATCCTGCTCGGCATTGCTGCATTCACTATAGCAGGACAATGGCTGGAGAACTGGGGGAAAATTCCAGTCATTCCCTCCCGGCAATCGGCAGTACTAACCTTGACTGTTATCGGCATACTTTTTGTTGTGCCCTTTGTTGTCCCTTTTACCGTCAGTTATGGAACCCATACTCTTGATGGACTGGCTTACATAAAGGACTCGCACCCGGGGGATGCTGCTGCAATAGTTTTCTTGCGATCGCTCCCCGGCAACGAGATCCTTGTTGAAGCAGAGGGGGGCGATTACACGTATTATTCCCGGGTATCGTCCTTCACGGGGATTCCCGGCATTATCGGCATGCCATTCCACGAGTTCATGTGGCGTGGAGATGATACCGGGTGGTTCGGTACCCGGAACAATGACATACGGACAATTTATGAGCAGCCGGAAAAGACAATTTCTCTTATGAAGAAGTACCAGGCCACACTCCTCTATATAGGCGATGCAGAGCGTGAGCGCTACAAGGTAAATACCTCAACTTCGGGTCTTGAGTTGGTTTATTCCGCAGGAGGGACCCAGATATATCGTCTCTCCGGATAAACGCCGGCAATTTTTCCGGTAATAGAAAAACCGGTATACAAAAATCTGCTGACCCGTCAGGCACAAACCTTTATTTCAGTTCTTGTCGTAATAATATGGCTACATCATGGCATCATTGCTGACTGATGAGTAATGAAGGAGAACGCTACTCCTGAATGAGGTGAGTTATGTCAAAAGGCTACGTTAAAACACAAGCTCCAGAAGAGCTCCAGAACAAGGCTCTTGAAGCCCTTGAAGTTGCACGAGACACCGGTAAGATCAAGAAAGGCTCGAACGAGGCAACCAAAGCCATCGAACGCGGTATCGCTGCCCTCGTATTGATCGGTGCCGATGTCGAACCCGAAGAGATCGTGATGCACCTTGCCCCCCTCTGTGAAGAGAAGAAGATTCCCTATATCTTCATCAACAAGCAGAATGATGTCGGCGCTGCAAGCGGTCTTGATGTCGGATCGGCAGCAGCTGCAATCGTAAAGCCCGGCAAGGCAAAAGAAACGATCGACGACCTTGCAAAGCAGCTGACCGCGCTGAAGGCGTGAGGATATAATCATGGCAGAAGATGCAACGCCAGCCGAAGTGATTGAGGTTATTGGCTCAACCGGTATGCACGGTGAGGCAATGCAGGTCAAATGCCGGATCCTCGACGGCAACAACAAGGGCAGGATCATCACCCGCAATACAGTTGGTCCAATCCGTGAAGGGGATGTCATCATGCTCCTCGAAACCGAGCGCGAAGCAAAGAAAATGTCGAGGCGCTAAACCATGGTAGAACGCTATGTCTGCACTTTCTGCGGGGGTCCCGTTGAACCCGGCACCGGCAAAATGTATGTCAAAAAGGACGGATCGGTCATGTATTTCTGCAGCTCGAAGTGCCAGAACAACCATAAGCTCGGCAGAGTGCCGCGACGTGTTGAATGGACCGTTGCCGGCAAGAAAGCCTTAGGCAAGAAGTGAGCACCCATGGACCGCTCATTCGTCATGATCAAACCCGACGGCGTCCAGCGCGGTCTTGTCGGTGAGATTGTTTCCCGGTTCGAAGCAAAAGGACTGAAACTTGTTGCAGCCCGCTTCGAGGTTCTCCCTGAACCAAGAGTGACGGAACAGTACAAGGAACACCTTACAAAACCCTTCTTCCCGTCATTAAAGAAATATATCATGGGGGGACCCTGTTTCCTCATGGTCTGGGAAGGCAGGAATGTCGTAGCAATCGTCCGCAAGGTAATCGGTGCTACCAATCCGCAGGAAGCCATGCCAGGAACCATCCGGGGCGATTTCGGTATCGATATCGGTCGGAATGTTATCCACGCTTCAGACGCTCCCGAGAGTGCCACACGCGAGATTGCAATCCACTTCAAACCCGCTGAACTGTTCACATATACACGGATTGACGAATCTGTGATATATGAATACTAATCCTTTTTTTCTTTTCCACGTTTTAATCGGGATACCATAATCTCTATTACTCTTTGGCACAGCACTATTGCATAATGTCAGGAGATGTCCTCAGTTTTGCCCTGTTATCCATCTCATCCATACTCATTATTGTCAACCCCCTTGGAGCAACCCTCATCTACGTTTCCCTCACAACAAATTTGGATCACTCCGCACGGGATGCAGTAGCCCGCGATGCATGCCGGTTCGCATTCTTAATCCTGCTCATTGTCGCACTTATCGGTACATGGATCCTGCAGCTGTTCGGTATTACTCTCGAAGCGTTCCGGATTGCCGGAGGAATCCTGTTATTCGGTATTGGTATGGAAATGGTCTATGCAAAAACATCCCGGACTAAACTTACAGCAACTGAAAAGTATGAGTCGCGGGATACCGAGGATATCTCAATTATGCCACTTGCCATCCCCATGATTGCCGGGCCGGGTGCAATCACCACAACGATTGTTCTGATGAATGAAGCAACCACCATGACACCGATTGCGATTGGAATCGTGCTTATCTCAATCGCCATCTCAATCGTGCTCACCTATTATATGATGCGAAATTCAGATTATATCCTGACGAAAATAGGACAGCGGGAATACCGTGCGATCAACCGTCTGATGGGTATGCTGCTCATCGCTATTGCAGTACAGTTCGTGATAAATGGTATCCGGCTCGCATTTCCGCTGCTATCAGGAGGTTAAAAATGGATAACTGGGATCTTACATCGGTGGGTCTGGTGCTGATCGGGTGCAGTATTACTGCTGCAGGTACCATCATTGCGGCGCTGCTTTTAGGAATTACCATCCGTATTGCCCCGTTTCTCCTCATCACCACAGCCCTGTTGATCGTGATGAGCGCAATCCTGATCATTTACGGGAAACAAAAAACCAATGCATGACAGTAGCGATCCCATCCTGGATCCGGGCAGGGGTATCCGGGTATGCGTTGCCCAACTCTCAAGTGCATGGGAAGAACCGGAAAAAACCTTAGACAGAGCGGAAGTATTCATCACTCATGCGGCAGCATGCGGTGCGCAGCTGATCTGTTTCCCCGAGCAGTTTGCAACCGGCTGGGATCCATTATCATTAAAAAATATACAGGACTTACAAGGGAGTATCATCACCCGGCTCCAAACCTGTGCGAAAACGAACAGGATCGCAGTAATCGGATCGCTCCGTCAAGCATCGTCACCGTACCCGAAAAATACATCAGTAGTAATCGGGAACGATGGCCGCATTCTTTCCACGTATTCAAAAATTCACTTGTTTTCCCCGGTCAAAGAAAACGAGCATTTCACCCCGGGAACGGATCTGGGTATTTTTTCTCTCGGGCCACTCACCTGCGGGCTTGCGATCTGTTATGATCTCCGGTTCCCGTCGCTCTTCCGCGTTTATGCACAGAAAGGCGTACAGGCAGTTTTTGTACCCGCAGCATGGCCGGCGAGCCGCATCCGGCACTGGGACCTTTTTATCCAGGCGCGGGCAGCAGAGAACCAGATGTATGTGATCGGTGTGAATACAACCGGAACTACACCAGTCGACCGGTATTCCGGCTCATCGATGGCTGTAGATCCCCACGGCACTATTATCAGCCATGCAAATGAAGCCGAGCAGCTGCTCTTTATAGAGCTCGATCCAGCAGAGGTCGCTGAAGCCCGAGCTGCGCTCCCGGTAGAAAACGACCGGAAGGATGCCCTCTATCATACCCTTCTTAACAAAAAGTGATCGTATGATAAAATATTAACGAAAGGAACGGTGAAACCGCACGCCTATATGTATCTGGCAGATCAACACTATTCCATGTACCATCTCGTGTGCGTCAACTGTGGAGCCACCTATCCCGCTGACGAGATCCTCTATAACTGTACAAAATGCGGCCATCTGCTCGCGGTGAAATACCCGCTGGATGAAATTTCGATTAAAAGGTCAACCTGGAACCAGCGGCCGCTTTCGGTCTGGCGCTATAAGGAACTGCTGCCGGTCACGATCTCCCCCGTCACCCTGCACGAAGGCGGCACCCCGCTCTATCACTTAAAAAAACTGGGAGAAGAGATGGGACTGCCTCACCTGTATGCCAAACATGAGGGCATGAACCCCTCCGGTTCGTTCAAGGACCGGGGCATGACGGTCGGTGTATCGATGGCCATCCAGCTCGGCAAGAAGAGTGTTGCCTGCGCAAGTACCGGCAATACTTCAGCCAGCCTTGCAGTGTATGCGGCAAAAGCAGGTATCCCGGCCGTTGTGCTGCTTCCCGCAGGAAAGGTTGCAGTCGGGAAAGTCGCACAAGCCCTGATGCATGGCGCAAAAGTCATCTCCATCCGGGGCAACTTCGATCGTGCGCTTGAGATGGTCCACGATCTCTGCCTGTCCCATGGGCTGTACCTGCTCAACTCCATCAATCCCTACCGGTTAGAAGGACAGAAGACCATCGGGTTTGAAGCACTCGACCAGCTCGGTGAAATACCGGACCGCTTTGTGCTCCCGGTCGGCAATGCAGGCAATATCTCTGCAGTATACAAAGGGTTTCTGGAGTTGCAGGAACTCGGTTTCATCGACCGGCTGCCGATGATGACCGGCATCCAGGCACAGGGTTCCAGCCCGATTGTCCGGGCCATCCGCGATAACCTGCCGGTAGTAATACCCGAAGCAAATCCCGAGACCATCGCAACGGCTATAAGAATCGGAGCACCGGTCAATGCAGAAAAGGCATTAATGGCAATCCGTAAGACCGGGGGGCTTGCTGAGACAGTAACCGATGAAGAGATCCTGCGAATGCAGCGAGATCTTGCCCGCAAAGAAGGCATCGGTGTCGAACCGGCATCGGCGGCATCAGTTGCCGGTATACGCAAACTGGTAGAGATGGGAATGATTGACCGGAACGAGAAGATCGTCTGCGTAGTGACCGGACATCTGCTCAAGGATCCGGATACGGTGATCAAACAATGCGAACCCCCAACCGAGATCGACGCCGATCTACCCTCGCTGCTCTCTGCGCTGCACTTGTAATCCTGCTGGCAGCAGTTCCGGCAGCAGGTGCACTATCGGCAGATTACCAGATTTTTCCCAACGGGACCGCATACACCGCTTCCGTCGAGATCTCCAGCGCAGACCGGTATCAGTTTGCCGATGTCGGTTTTTTGGGGGAGGACGTTGCCATCAACGTTGGCAATGTGAGCATATCCGGAAATTGTTCCCCGTGCGAATTTAACTGGAGCAAAGCCTGGGGCAGACCTTCAGCGATCACATTTTTGCGGGGTAATTACACCGTCTCGTACGTAGCCCCGCTGAAGGATAATACCCTCCAGGCAAACTACGACAACCAGTACAACGTGAGTGTTATTCTCCCGGCCGAACTGGATGTGAGAAATCCCCTGCTCGCCAGCATCAACCCGGGAGCAAACATCACGCGGTTTGCTGACAATACCACACGCATCCAGTGGAGTAAAATCCGGACCTTCGAGATCCGGTTTTATGACCCATGGCGCGAACAGCTGCTCTATCTCTTTGGCAACTTCTGGATTGTTTTTGCAATCGTCTTACTCTTGCCCTTCCTGCTCATGATGAAACGGTCAGAATAATTTTTTTTTATCGTGGGTTTCAAAACCGGAAAAAATATAATCTGTATTTTCCAGTTCCAAAAAAGTTCAGATATTTCGATCCTTGTTATGCCTGTTGTGGAAAGAATTCTCTTGGTACATTACATCTTCTGACAAAAAAAGACCGCAAAAGGTAAAAACAATATCTGGATGATGTATGATATAGGGTGAACTGCTCCAAAAGGGAACTCGATAATGCCTCTCTTGGATATCGAATCTGTCAACGGTTTTTCTGACAAAGAAGCTGCTGAAAAACTCATGACCGAGGGATTCAATGAACTTCCTGAGTCAAAGAAACGCGGTATTTTTGGCATCATTTTTGAAGTGATCCACGAGCCGATGTTTATTCTGCTGGTAGCAAGCGGCCTGATCTATTTTGTCCTTGGGGACATCACCGAGGGTTTCATGCTGATGAGTTTTGTGTTTGTCATCATCGCTATCACAGTCTATCAGGAACAGAAGACCGAACGGGCATTGGAAGCACTCCGGAATCTCTCGAGTCCACGTGCACTGGTGATCCGTAACGGGGAACAGAAACGGATTCCGGGCCGCGAAGTGGTAACAGGCGATATGCTCATCCTCGTTGAAGGCGACCGGGTCCCGGCTGATGGTATCCTTCTCTCATCAAACAATGTGTCCGTTGATGAATCGCTCCTGACCGGAGAATCAGTACCCGTCCGGAAAGTCCCGTGGAAACAAGGAATGAGAGCCGAACGACCCGGGGGGGATGACCAGCCCTTTGTCTATTCCGGAACAATGGTCGTGCAGGGCCAGGGTCTCGCAGAAGTCAGGTCAACAGGTGCCCGGACCGAGATGGGAAAGATCGGGACAGTCCTGCAAACCGTCCAGCGCGGGGAGACACGACTTAAAGGAGAGATCTCGCGGATTGTCCGCACAATCGCTATTGTCGGCCTCTTCCTGTGCGGGATTATCGTTGTCGTCTATGGCCTGACCCGGGGGAACTGGATTGAAGGGCTTCTTGCGGGAATTACCCTTGCAATGGCGATCCTGCCCGAAGAGTTCCCGGTAATCCTGACGATCTTTCTTGCACTGGGTGCCTGGAGGATCTCCCGGAAAAATGTGCTGACCCGGCAGGTGCCTGCGATAGAGACTCTTGGTTCGGCAACCGTGCTCTGCGTTGACAAGACCGGCACTCTCACCCGGAACCGGATGACCGTACAGACTTTTTGTGCCGGTGGGGAGATGTGCGAACATGATGCCACCGGGAACAATTCGGTAGCAGATATCTGTCACGAACTTGCCGAGTTTGCCATCCTTGCCTGTAAAAAGGATCCGTTCGATCCCATGGAAAAGGCATTGATCCGGCTCCGGGAAGGCGATTTTGGAAAGACGGAACACATCCATACATTCTGGGAACTGATTGTCGAATATCCGCTCTGCCCCGAACTGCTTGCCATGTCAAATGTATGGCGGTCTCCCGGTGGCAATGACTATATCATCGCCTCAAAAGGAGCGCCTGAAGCAATCGCAGACCTGTGCCATTTCAGCGAGAATGAATGGCAAGCTCTGGCCGAAGATATCAACGCGATGGCTGCACAGGGACTTCGCATCCTTGGCGTTGCAAAGGCATCGTTCACCCAACCCAAGCTGCCCACAGAACAACATGTTTTTACGTTTACCTTCCTTGGGCTTGTCGGGTTTGCCGACCCGGTCCGCCCCCAGGTGGCAGATGCGGTGAAGGAATGTTATACCGCAGGGATCCGCGTGATCATGATAACCGGGGATTATCCCCTCACTGCACAGAATATCGGGCGGCAGATCGGTCTTGCCGATACCAACCAGTGTATCACCGGCGCTGAGCTTGAACAGATGGGTGACGCGGAGCTTCAGAAACGTATTCGGAGCGCAACTCTCTTTGCACGGGCTGTTCCTGAACAGAAACTGCGGATTGTCAATGCCCTCAAGGCAAACGGGGACGTTGTTGCTATGACCGGTGACGGGGTGAACGATGCCCCGGCATTAAAATCCGCAGATATCGGCATTGCTATGGGGGGACGGGGAACCGATGTTGCCCGGGAAGCTTCGTCGCTTGTCCTGCTGGATGACAACTTTACGTCCATTGTGTCAGCCGTGCGACTGGGACGGAGGATTTTTGATAACCTGAAAAAAGCGATGGCATATATCTTCTCCATCCACGTTCCTATCGCCGGTATGTCACTCATACCCGTTCTTTTCAACCTGCCCCTTATCCTTCTGCCGGTGCATATCGTTTTTCTCGAACTGATTATTGATCCTGCGTGTTCGATCGTATTTGAAGCAGAAAAAGAAGAACGAAGCGTAATGACCCGCCCCCCACGGCACAAAGAGGAAGGGCTTTTTTCGAAAAAGACCCTCGGGCTCAGTCTCCTCCAGGGATTTGTTGTCTTAGGGGTGGTCCTGATGGTTTACGCAAATGCGCTCGGAAGGGGCTTTGGTGAGGCAGAAGTGAGGACACTGACATTCACGACGATTGTGATTGCAAATCTCTGCCTGATCCTGACAAACCGGTCCTGGTCTGAAACCATAGTTACCACATTGCGCACACCGAATAAGGCAATGGTGTGGGTGTTTGCAGGAACACTGGTCTGCCTGATCCTTGTCCTCTCAGTCCCGGTACTTCAAGCGCTCTTCAGGTTTGGTTCCGTATCATTTGTTGATCTTATTGGCTGTGCAGGGGCTGGTGTGGTGAGCGTTGTCTGGTTTGAATGCTACAAGTACTGGAGCAACGCAAAAACCGGACCGGGATGACGACTCAATAAAACCTTTTCAAAATAAAGGGGGATGTATTCATTTATTCAGGAACGCGTTTTTCGCATGCCTTATTTTTATTATAAAAAGTACAGAACGAACCACACCGGGTGCACCCTTCATTGCACGGTTCTATATGGATCGTAATATTCGCCCGGGAATACTCGATCTTAAGATCAGATTCCAGATGATCCGCAAGATCATGGGACTGGTAGACCGTCACCTCCCCGGGTATGACAAGATGAAACTCAATAAATATTTCCGGGCCCGAACGCCGAGTCTTTAAATCATGGAATCCGGCATAATCGCTTGCATGCTCGCAGATGATCTCTTCGATGCGCTTGTTATCTTCTTTTGGCAGGCTGTGATCGATCAGATCAGAGAATGAGCGGACCGTGAGATCATAGGCTGCCTTCATGATCACAACGGCGACACCAAGCGCAAAGAGCGGGTCGAAGATGGCAATGCCGGTCAGCTTGATCAGGACGAGTCCGACCATCACACCCGCTGAAGTATACACATCCGTCCGCAGGTGCCACGCATCACTTTCAAGCGCAATGGACTCGGATTGTTTTGCCACTTTCATAAGCCGTTGGGAGACATACCAGTTGACCAGTGCCGAGATACCCATGACAGCAATACCATAGATGAGCAGTTCCGGGGTGAAGTGCTCGGAGGGTTCACCCAGAAGTTTTGATAAGGCTTCCCTGATGATCAGGATCGCCGCAACAAAGATGAGGAGGGCTTCAATAAGCCCCGATATATCCTCGAACTTTCCATGCCCGAACGAATGTGCTGCATCCGGAGGCTCTGCAGATTTCCGCACCGAGAAAAATGCGATCACTGCAGCTATCAGATCCATAGCGGAATGGATAGCTTCTGAAATAATGCTGACCGAACCGATTGCGAACCCGACAACAAATTTCATGAGTACCAGACAGGTGTTGGACAGGACAGACAGCCGGGCAGTCTTTTCTTTAAGCTGGTCAAGCGATTGTTTGTCCAGAGGAGTCGCATTCATGGGATTCTGATTAATTATTGCTACCTGTTCACTTCAAGGTATGGAACAGTGAATCCGGAAAAAACACGTGAGAGATGATACTAGATCCACTGGCTGATATAATGAAGAATAACCTGCTATTGAATCACGCGCGATTCTGCAAGAAGGGTCACAACGGTAAAATCGATCGTTTCAGGCAGGATCTGAATGGCTACTGATCCTTATTCAGTCGAGGCTGCCGAAGATTTTCTTATCCCCATTTTTTTGTGTTTGATAGCATTGTTTTTTAAGTTCCTCCACAGAGTTTCTCTACACCATATGGCAGGACAATCCATGGGAAAGGGGTATTTCTTTTTCCTGACACTCATGCTTATATCAGGTGTCCTTGCAGCCGGCTGCATTGGAGAGGACACCTCAACACCAGCACCTGCAGCAATAAACCCTCAGGGTAATCTGCAACCCGGTCAGGTGCTGCAGGTTTTCGGGGACGTGACCGGACTGGGCATACCACGGGGCACCGTTGATACCATCACGTTTACGGTCGGTCTTGTACCTGACATAAAATCCATGGAGATAGAAGAGCTGGTCATCGTATATGCGGATGCAATCCGAACTGAAACCCTCAAGCCTGTCGAGGGATTCCGGGGCAATCCCCCACCAGGAAGATGGGGGATACTCTCTGTGCAAAATGAGGTAGGTAATCCCAATAACAGGATTGAGTACGAAGAGCATTTTGTCATCCGCATCAATCCTGCAGCACCAATCGTTCCGAATCAGGTGATTACCATAATGCTCAAACCCCCCACGGGTACTCCGACCAGTATTCGCCGTATAACGCCAACAACGATCATGGAAGAAAATCTCTTATCCATCATATAATTCCAATAAAGGGATATCAGAAAATATTTCCCCGTGGGAAAAACCGAGCAATGCCTTGCAGTATTCCTAAATGATTTGACCTGTTCACTAGGATTCCTTCAGAAAAAAATCCTGGGCAAGACATCATCGTTGGTTTATCATCGGCAATCATGCGAATATTCCTGCATTGCTATTCTCCTGAACTGACAAGACACCACAAGAAAATGAATTCCATATTGGAATTCCCCTTTTAAAAATCTGGAGAGAAAAAAAGAGAGTGGAGATTTTACTGGAGCCCGAATGACTTCAGCGTCACTTCGGGGTTCACAGCACCGACATGGTAGACAGAGCCCGTTGAGAGCTCGTTGATGATGACTTCTGCGGGTGAGAAGAGCGAGGTATCGATCTTGTAGAAATCATACCCTGCTTCCTTGAAGATGTCGTTGAACGGTTTACCGTATCCCTTGGAACTGCTGCTCGGGATCTTTGCGAGGTAGTCCTTGATCTCGGGCGCATTCATCGTGAGGTTGATCCTGCCGTGGTAGATCGTGGCATCATTGGTGACCCCCATCGCAAGTTTGGCTCCCCGCACCGGGGGAACCGGTGCAGTTCCCATTGCGGCAATGATCTTCCGGGTATCAAACCCGAGCTCGTTGAGTTTGTATACCGCGGTCTCGACGCACCGGCCGGAGACCTGGATCGAGCCGACCAGGCAGGACGTGGGTGCAACAACCGCACAGACATTGGCCACATCGACGTGGCACTCTTCCGCGATCTTTTCCATGACTTCTGCATTGGGAAGGTGGTCGCTCTCAAGGCACATCACGGCACAATCGTAGTCATCTTCGTATTCAATGACTTCAAAGGTGTGCTTCGGCTTTAAGGAGAGCGCCCGGGCCGGGCCGCTGCCCATCGCAAAGTAGTTGCCCACTTTGACGGTCCAGCCGGCCTTCTGTGAACCAAGGCAGGAGATCGACGGGAAGTCCGTGGTGACATCGACAAAGGGCATCGGGAACTCCTTGATGTGTCCCATGCGGAAGTTCACCTCGCCAAGACCGCCCATGCAGATCTCGGTAAAAGCCCTGCCGGCTGCATAGCCGCCGCGTACACTTACACCACAGTCAACAATGCGTGCCCCGTTATCAAGTTCATGATAGCAGGCGTTGAATTCTTCAGCCAGATCGGCCAGATTATCAAAAATCTCCAGTGCCAGTTCGTTAACACTCAGCATGAACAAAAACCCTCTGTATCATAAAAGAGGGTTTTGGGGATAGATAATATTTTTCAAACGTTTGGATGTTAAAAGGGGATATGGATTTATGAAAGGTATTCAAGAACCTTTACCGGCTCGTAACGGAGAGTAATAATCCGGGTCCTGCCTTTTCCGTCGCGGTACTGGAGGTTGATCAGACGCAGCGCATCCATCTTTTTCACGATCTCATAGAACCGGGTGTAACCAATCGAGAGCGATTCCTTGAGGGATTTGTAAACCTCGCCTGCGTTCATATCGGATTCCTTAAGGCTCCTCTCTGCAAAGGATTTGAGAATCTGTCGCTCCTCGTCTTTTAAGGTCTTTACCGTGTAGGAGAGGTGCAGGTACTTCGATATCTCGTATGCACCGCAGATATCCTCGCGTTCGATACTGCGCCGGGCAGCACGCTCGGCACTGAGCGTTGCCCGCTTCAGGAGATCAATACCCACCCGGAGATCCCCGCAGGCAAGGGTCTTTTCGACAACCAGGCTGAGCAGGTCATCGCTGAGCACACTGGTGAACAGTCCCTGCATCACTCTCGCTTTCATGATCTCCTGCACTTCGGCATCCCCGTAAGGTTCAAAATAAATCTCAGTTGGCAGGAAGACCGAGGCAACCCGGGCATCTACTGCCCGTGACAGGTCGACATCCATATCACTGATGATCACGATCACGCCGATACGGGTGCCTTCATAGGCCTCGTGGGAGCGGAGGAGGGTGTAGAGCACCTTGTTGATCTCGTTTTCGTAGAGGAGATAATTCGCATCGTCGAGCGCTACGAGCAGCACAATCTCGTCTTTGACCAGTATCCGGGCAACCGCGTCAAACACCTGTTTGAACGATGTGCCGGAAGAGGGGGGTAGATGGCCGGCGAGTTTTTTGTAGATCTGCGAGATGATGGCAAACTTGGTGTTGTCGATCTGGCAGTTGATATAAACCGGTACGAGTTTTTTTGTTGTCTCTTCGATCTCGGCAAAGAGCTTCCGGACGCTTGTTGTCTTTCCCGTGCCCGGCAACCCTTTGCAGACCGTGTTTAACGGGCGTCCCCCCCTGAGGGCGGGACGGATCTGGAACGCGAGTTCGCGCATCTGGGCATCGCGGAACTCGAACTGCTCGGGAACATAATCAATCTCCAGCACCTCCGGGTCGCGGAAGAGTGTTTCATCCCACATCAGCAGGTTCTTTTTCATCGTAGTACACGTTTACGCGATCAGTATTAACTCCATTGGAATTTGTTGTCCTGCCGGATTATAGTCAAAAAAATGGGTCGGGCAATCCCTGAAAAATAATAAGAGAAGTGTTTTCTTTTAAAAAAACCCAGATTAAAATAACTACGGGCAGTATCGCAAAACCTCTTACATGCCGTATGCTTAGAGCAGATCAGCAGGAGACCTGATTGCAGTGCCCGTTTTCTAAGCGACCGTGCGGATTTGAACAATCTATGGATATTCTCCCCGTCCTTGTATTCTTCTGCCTTGTATCTGCTGCCATTACGTACGGTCTTGGGGTATATGTCTATGCAAAAAATCCCAAATCGATGGCAAACCGCCTCTTTCTTGCAGCCATGCTCATGGCCACGTACTGGGCAGCGGGGGAGTATCTCATCTGGACTGCCCAAGGATATAACGGGGTCTGGTTCTGGCTTAAAGCAAGTTCATTCTGGACACTCACTATCGCATTCACCCTGCATTTCGTTCTCGCATTAACCGAACACCCGCTTGCAAAAAAGGAGAACCTCAGGTACCTGGTGATTTTTCTCTACCTGCCTGCACTTGCGATAACCTTTATCGAACTGGTCACAGAATCAATCTTCACAGTGGTTTACCAGCCGGAACTCGGGTTCGTCTATGTGCCCGTCCGGGAAAGTCTGGCGTACCAGGCCGAATCGGTCTTTATAATTCTGGTGATGGTCTTTGCCCTGTATGTCGGCCTTTCCTCATGGCATAAACGGGGGCCGGGAATTATCCGGCAACAGAACGGTTTTATCAGCATTGGTATCGTTGTTGTCATGCTGTTTGGATCCCTTTCCGGGGTTTTTCTCCCGGCATTCGGGATATATCTCCCGAACCTGGTTTTTATAGGCATCGTCTGCTTCTCCGTAATTATTTCCTATTCCATTCTCAGACACGGGCTCTTCACCATTACCCCGGAATCCGCTGCTATGAACATCATCCACACGATGCCCGATGGACTGATCCTTACTGATTTGGATGGCCGCATTATCGTAAGTAATTCGTCAGCAGCAGAAATTCTTGAGAAACAAGAAAAAGATCTTCCCGGAGAGTCTCTCGATATTCTCCTTCCCCTTTCAGCGTGCCAGAATTTACGGGCTACAATCCGGGAGCAAGGAATGGTATCAGATCTCGAGGCAGAACTGGATTGTGGCGAATGCAAAGTGGTCAGCATTGCCGGCTCACTGGTAAAAGACCCGGATGGCGAACCGGCAGGATTTGTCCTGATCCTGCGGGATATCACCAGCCGGAAAGCATCAGAACAGGCCCTCAGTCGGGCCAATGAAAAGATCTCCTTGTTAAGTCAGCTGACCCGTCATGATATCAGCAACCTTATCACAGCCCTTAACGGGTACCTGACACTGCTTAAAGAAGGGGAAACTGATCCCGTCTCTCTTCCCCACCTCACAGCAAGCCTCGAGATAGTTGAGAATATCTCCAGTCATCTTCGGTTTTCCAGCCAGTACGAAGATATAGGCATACACAAACCGGTCTGGCAGGCACTCGGGCCGATGATCATCCGGGCTGTCAACAACCTCGCCCGCGAAAGAGTGGAGATAACTTCCCGTGTTGAATCGATCGATATCTATGCCGATCCTCTCACGGAAAAAGTAATCTACAACCTGCTGGAAAATGCGCTGAGGCATGGCGGACCACCCACGCTGATCCAGATATACAGCCAAGGACGGATAAATGGGGAACTGGGGGTAGTATTCGAGGATAATGGTGTAGGTATTGCTGATGAAGAAAAGGAACTGATCTTCAAACGCGGGTACGGGAAAAATACCGGGCTGGGCCTCACACTCTCCCGGGAGATACTTGCCGTGACCGGCATTCGCATCGTTGAGACCGGGGTAGCAGGCAGGGGAGCCCGGTTTGAGATCCATATTCCCTCCGATGCATGGAGATATCACTGATCTTCAGCAGCCATTCCCTCAGGCGCACGGGTGGAATATGAGGAACATGTATCAATTCCCTCATGATTGCCCCGCTATTTTGGGCCGATCCTTTTCCTTCCGGGATAACCGGTCAGCAAGTTCGTTCAGCCCTTTCACATAGGCATTCTCAGGATACACCTGCCGGCAGTTTTTAACGGAATTTTTCCGGGTATAAATCGATATTCTTTTTAGCTTAACTATCGACAGTTAATGTGCCATGCTATCTCATAGCATAGGGGATATGGAATGAAATACCCGGTTCTCTTTATCGTGGCCCTGCTTGTCTTGGCCACATTATTCGCAGGCTGTACTCAGCAGGCAGCAACGCAGCAACAGACAACGTCGGCTTCTCAGGGTACCATCAAGATAGGAGTCATCGTATCACTGACCGGCCCTGCAAGCAATGTCGGCAACAACATGTGGCAGTCGGCACAGGTCGCCGCTGACAAGATCAATGCCGATGGCGGCGTGACCTTAAAAGACGGGTCAAAGGCCCAGATCAAGCTGATCGTTGGAGATGACGAGTCAACTCAGCAGGGTGGCCAGAAAGCGGCAACCAAGCTGATCACCGATGACAAGGTGGATATCCTTGTTGGCGGGTACTCGAGTGCAGTAACTTCCGCATATGAACAGACTATCGCGGAGTACAAGGTGCCGTACATTGTTACCGGTGCATCGAGCCCCATCATCACCCACCGCACCGATATTGATACCAGTTATGTCTTCCATCACTGCCCGACAACCGACACATACGGCCAGTATACTACGAGCTTCATCGACCAGGTCATCCGGTCGGCCATTGCAAAGAAGTCGGGGTTTTCCGCTGACCGCCCGCTCCGGCTCGCGCTGATATACCAGGATACCGCGTTTGGCAAAGGTGTGCAGACTGCAGTAAACAATACCATCACGAAAGGGAAGCTCAATATCCAGCTCGTCTCCCAGCAGAGTTTCAAGATGGGCGAGAGCGACTTCAGGACGCAGCTGACCGCGATCAAGGCAGCAAACCCCGATGCGGTCTACATCGCGGCATTCCCGAACGAAGGTGCCCCGATCATCACCCAGGCGCGGCGGGACATTGGTCTGAACACGATCTTCCTCAACGTTGAGAACAATGACAACGCCCAGTTCTACAAGGATCTCGGGCAGTACGGCGAGGGAGCCATCATCGAGAGCAGGTTCTCGCCTTACACTGCACCGGCCGGTGCTGTCGCGGATGCCCAGAACGCCTTTAAGCAGGCATACTTCACCAAGTTCGGTACCTACCCGGACATGATGGGCGCCTCCACCTATGAGGGAGTGTTCATCGCTGCAAAGGCAATCGGCAACGCGGGAACCACCGACAAGGCAACCGTCAGGCAGGCACTCGTCAATCTGAAGATGCCCCAGGTCATCGAAGCAATGAAGGACCAGACCATCTCATTCTCACCGGACTTCCGTGAGTCGACCTTCGACCTCTGGATGGAACAGCTATCGTTCAACCAGACCCTCGGTGAGACGCGACCCGCGATAGTCTGGCCAGACAACTTAAAGACAACGGCCTTTGCACTGCCTTCCTGGTACACGGCCGGCAGCGCATAAATCCATTACATCCCTTTTTTATCACAGGCGGACGATTTTATAGCATAAACAAATGGAAGGCAGGCAGTGATGGACAACCTTGGTATTTTTCTGCAGATCATGTTCTGGGGGCTGTATGCCGGCTGTATCTATATCCTGCTCGCCACCGGCCTGAACCTCATCTTCGGGGTCATGAAGATCGTCAACTTTGCACACGGGGAGTTCCTGATGATCGGTGCGTACATCACCGCGACGATCTTTTTCCTGACCGGAATTAATCCCTATGTAATTATCCTTCTGTCCATGCTCGCGCTCATTGGCATCGGGGCAATTGTCGAACGGCTCTGTTTCCGGCCCATTCTTGGCACAGGCAAACTCAACGAGATCTTCCTCTCCATCGGGCTTATCTATATCTTCCAGAACGGTGCCGCAATGATCTGGGGCGACGCCTGGCAGAGCGTCAGGAGCCCCTATGACGGCATCACGGTCCCTGTTGGTTCGCTCAGCGTCCCGCTCGATTACATTATCATCGTGGCTTTCACAGCTGCGATCCTGTTTGCCCTCTACTTCTTCCTCAAAAAGACGACGACCGGCATGGAAATGCGGGCAACGAGCCAGAACCGGAAAGGTGCGATGCTCGTCGGGATCAATGTCGAGCGGATCGACATCATCAGCTTTGGCCTCGGATGCGCACTTGCGGCTGCAGCAGGGACGCTTTGGGTAGTAAGCGGGCAGGTCTTCAACCCATACATGGGATCGATACCTGCGGTGAAGGCCTTTGCCATCATCATCCTTGGCGGGCTCGGCAGCATCCCGGGCGCAATTATCGGAGGGCTCCTGATGGGTATCGCCGAGAACAGCGCAGCATACCTTCTCGGGGGGATATGGAAGGACGCAGTCTCGTTCATTATCCTGATCGTTGTGCTCGTTGTAAGGCCGACCGGGTTGTTCGGGGAGAAAGGGGAGTGAGAACGTGAACTTCAAACGGGATGACCTGACAAAATACGGGCTCGTTGCAATACTCGTAATCGCGGCTGCCGTGCCGGTTCTCTCGGACAGTATGTTCCTCATAAACCTGCTCGTCCTTATGCTCATCTCCATCATCTTTGCATCGGCGTGGAACCTGCTCGCGTTCTCGGGGCAGGGCTCACTCGGCCACGCCGCATTCTTTGGTATAGGGGCCTACGCCTCGACCATGATTGCGGTACAGAGCGGCATCTCCCCGTTCATCACTATCTTTCTCGGGGCCGCGGTTGCCGCATTTATCGGCGTGCTTATCGGGCTCACCTGCGTCCGGCTCAAGGAGTGGTTCCTTGCGATGGTCACCTTCGGGTTTGCCATCATCGTCCAGACACTGACAGTCAGTGTGCTCGCGCCCATTACCGGCGGTTGGGACGGGATCGCATCGCCCCGTCTCCTGAGCCCTTCTATCCCCGGCTACCAGCTTATCGAATACTACGCGGTCCTCATCATCACGATCGCTTCCCTGGTCGCAATCTGGTATATCATGAAATCCCGGATCGGCCTCGCGTTCCTCGCGATACGGGAGAACGAGGTAGAAGCCCGCTCTGCCGGTGTCGATCCCGTCCGTTACCGGCTCTTTGCGTTTGCCATAAGCGCGTATCTCGCCGGCGTTGCCGGGGCGATACAGATCCATCATATCGGTTATCTGACCCCGGAACTGTATGGTGTCGACAACTCATTCTGGCCAATTACCTTTGTAATCCTAGGCGGTCTTGGCACTCTTGCAGGACCGGTCATCGGCACGATCGTGCTCACGGTCATCTGGGAGGGGCTTAAGGCAACAGGGCTGACGTTCGGAAGGTACGTCATCGTCGGGTTCATCCTTATCCTGACGATCATCTTCCTGCCCAAGGGGCTTGTGAACCTGCCGGAACGGATACAGGTATGGTGGAAGGGACGCGGAAGGAATGAGACCGGTGCGAAGCCGCAACGGGAATAATTTTACCTCCCTCCCTTTTTTAAGAAAGCAGGGTTCCATCCCCAGCTGCTTCCTCGTATAAAACACTATAAAACCAGCAAAATTACTATAAAATGGTTCCAGAGCTTTTTTTTAAAATCCGAGATATGCCCTCTGGATATGCGGGTCGCGCTTGAGCTCCTTTGCCTTCCCCTCTTTGATAATCCTGCCGTTCTCAAGGACGTACCCACGGTTGCACATATTGAGCGCATGCCGGACGTTCTGCTCAAGTAAAAGAATCGTCATTCCTTCCCTGCCAAGCTGCTCGAGGGATCTGAAAACCTGACCAACAAGAAGAGGGGAGAGTCCGGTTGAGGGTTCATCGAGAATGAGGAGACGGGGCTTCGACATAAGGGCCCGGCCTATTGCAAGCATCTGCTGCTCGCCGCCGCTCAGGGTCCCGGCCATCTGGTGTTCACGCTCCAGAAGGATCGGGAAAAGCTGGTAGATATGCGCAAGAGTCTTCTCGGTTTCATCCGTGCCAATCCCGCCGAGGAGGAGATTCTCGACGACCGGCATCTTCGGGAAGATCTCGCGTTTCTCCGGGACCAGCGCGAGCCCTTTCTTATAGAGAGCATAGGGGTGCTGACCGAGAATACTCTCTCCTTCGAAAACGATCGAACCCGATGCGTTCCGGTTGAGTCCGATGATGGTCTCAACCGTCGTCGTCTTTCCGGCGCCGTTCGGTCCGATCAGGGTTACGAGTTCGCCTTTTCCAACCCGTAAACTCAGGTCCCAGACAACCTGCAGGTTCCCGTGAAAGACATTGAGACCGGTCACATCGAGCATGTTTCTTCCCTCGTTAAAAAGCGTTGAAGTCACCGAGATAGATATCGATAACCTGCTGGTTGTTCACGACTTCGTACGGCCGGCCATCGGCAATCTTCTCACCGTGATCGAGCACGACGATGCGATCTGAAACCCCCATGATGACGCTCATGACATGCTCGATGATGAGGATGGAGGTTCCCCGGTCCCGGATCTTCCGGATCAGCTCCACGGCCTCATTGCTCTCCTTCGGGTTGAGACCCGTGGTGAGTTCGTCGAGCAGGAGGAGTTTTGGGCGTGATGCGAGCGCCCGGGCGAGCTGCAGGCGCTTGAGCTCGACGACATTGAGGTTCCGGTTGAGGGTTTCAGCCTTCTCTGGGGGGAAGTTGACGTCTGCCAGTATCGAAAGTGCCTGTGACTGTGCCTCTTTCATTGATGGCGCTGTGTCGTTCCCGAAAAGGACGCCAATCATCACGCACTCCTTGGCGGTCAGGTCGGGGAAGGATTCGGCGATCTGGAACGTCTTTGCGATCCCCTTCCGGCAGATCCGGTCCGGTTTCATACCAGTAATGTCCTCGCCACAGAATGTGACCGTCCCGCCGGTTGGGGGAAGGATGCCGGAGATAATATTCAAAAGCGTGGTCTTCCCTGCACCGTTCGGACCCACAAGACCGACGATCTGGCCGTCTCCGATCTCCAGGCTTACCTTGTTCACCGCGGTAAGGCCGCCGATCTGTTTGGTCACTGCCGAGAGACTGAGCGTGCTTGAATAACCCCCAAAGAAACCATTTTTATCTATGCTGTGTTCTAAGTTCGCAGGGCGGAGTATTAAACATATTTCGGGGACTGATCACCGGTTTATGTTTTTCTTATCAGGAATAGAGAGACGGGTCAATAACTTTATAGGGTTGTTTAAACAAAATATTCTGAAATTTTGTGGCAGATGATGAAAGTTACCCCCACTGATTGGTGATGAAGCAGGGTACTGATGCCACACTCCTTTTAGCCGAATAAGAAACCCAGGAAATCCACGGCGTTTTTCGTGCCAAGCCCACCAGACCGGGCGGACATTTCTGAAAATTCCAGGGTATTATCCGTTCCTTTTCCCAGCACCGCAAACGGTACCGGATCGCGGGTATGCGTCTTTGCCCGTATCGGGGTCGGATGATCCGGCAGTACGGCCACAACACCGTCAAAATGTTCAAGAATCATGCCGACAACATCATCCACCCGCTCAATCGCCTTTAGTTTCTCCTCAATACTCCCCATATGCCCGGCTTCATCGGGTGCTTCGATGTGCAGGTAGAGGAAATCGAGGTGCCCCATTGCAGCGAGCGCATACCGCGCTTTTGCATCATAATCCGTATCAAGGTACCCGGTTGCACCGGGAACATGGATCACTTCCATGCCAGCGCAGCGTCCAATCCCGTTTAAGAGATCGACTGCGGATATGATGCCGCCTTTTTTCCCATACTTACGGGAGAACAGGGGAAATGCCGGTTTGTGCCCGCCGCTCCAGGGCCAGATCCGGGTGGCCATGCGTTTGCCTGCCTTTTTCCGGGCAGTATTCACCGGATGGCGATCAAATACATGGCGGCTTTTTTCCATGCACTGCAGGAGCAGTTCCGCATCGCCCCCTTTGGGCAGGTAGGGTGAGATTCCCTGGCCCACGATATCGTGCGGAGGAGTCGAAGCGGCCCCTTTTCCGTCAGGGACAACGAGCAGGTTGCGGTAGCTGACACCGGCTTTGAGCATAACCTCAGGAACTTCCTCCTGAAGTGAGGAAAAGAGCGCGGCTCCCTCCTCACTGGAAATATGACCGGCAGAGAAATCCACCATCGAATTATCTTCGACAGTCACCAGGTTGCAGCGGTACGCCACGTCGCCCGGTGCAAGGTCAACGCCCATGCTCAATGCTTCAAGCGGACCTCGGCCGGTATAGTATTTTTCCGGAGCATACCCGAGAATCGACATGTTGGCAATATCGCTGCCCGCCTCAAAACCCTCCGGAATGGTGCGCAGCAACCCGCAGGCACCCTCGCGTGCCATCCGGTCCATATTCGGGGTTTTTGCATATTCGAGGGGAGTCTTGTTGCCGAGCGAAGCGATGGGCTCATCTGCCATGCCGTCGCCACAGATTACCATATATTTCATCGTAATGCCTCGTTATCGTTCTGCAAGCATTGCCTGCACGGCGATCCGCACGCTCTCGCGGGAACCCAGCTGGGGTTTCCAGCGCAGCGCCTTGATCTTTTCAACCGAGAGCTGCATCCTTGGCACATCCCCGACCCACCCGCGTTCACCACCCGTAAACCGGAACTTCGTGCCGGGGAGGTGCATCTCTTCGCATATGATCTCCGCGATACTCTTCACATCGATCCAGTCCTCGGACCCGATATTGAAGGTATTGACCGTACCCCGGGCATGCCCGACAGCAAAGAGCATCGCCGCAACGCATTCGTGCACTTCGAGATAGGATTTTGTCTGCTTGCCATCGCCAAGAATCTCAAGCTCTTTGGGGTTTTGCTCCAGTTTTTTTATGAAATCGGTGATGACCCCGTGACCGCTCCGGGCGCCGATGATATTGGCAAACCGGAAGTTGTAAGCCTTTATGCCGAACGAGTGGCAGTATGCCGAGATCAGGGACTCGCAGGCAAGTTTGCTCGCCCCGTACACGGATATAGGTTCAAGGGGTGTATAATCTTCCGGCGTGGGAATAACCGCTGCATCGCCGTAAACCGTTGAAGTCGAGGTGAACACCAGTTCGGGAACCTGGTGCAGCCGCATGGCTTCGAGCACCCGGTACGTAGCGATGATATTGTTCTGTATTGTCGGGTCCGGGTTCACCGCGCTCTGGCGGACATCGGGATCTGCTGCGAGATGAAAAAACCGGTCTGCGCCTTCGATCGCGTCCTGCCAGCTATCGGTGAGCAGATCTTTTTGTAACAACCGGACCTTGCAGGAATCAAGGTGCCGTGCAATCGTCTCTTTGCGTCCTGCGCAAAGCGAGTCAATCACCAAAACTTCGTTACCCTGTGCAACGAGCGTGTCAACCAGGTGCGAGCCGATAAAACCGGCTCCTCCTGTTACCACATCAAACATCAATACCTATTATGTCATCCATGCTATAGGATTACTGCTATGTTTATCGGCATTGATCACGGCACTACCGCAATGCGGTTTGCCGGAGAGAGCGGGCAGTTCAAACTTTCGCGGGAGGCTGCCAGAGAGTTTTCCCTAAGTGCTCTCTCCCTGCTCTGCCCGATCGACGAGATAGAGGGAATTGCGCTCTGCTATTCCATGGGGGACCGTATTACGTCCATCACCTCCATCGGCAAGGTGCAGAACCGGGGGATCATCAGCCGTGAGGGTGCCGGCAAACACATTGGCGGAGGCACAAAAGTCTTTGACGAAGTTGCAAAGAGCGGCATTCCGGCAATCGTCATCCCGGGCCTTCACCGGGGTTCACCAACGGACCCGCGCTTCAAGGTGTATTCCCACCAGACCAGCCCGGAGAAGATCGGCATTGCCTACGAAGCCTGCCATGACCTGGGGCGGAACGTTATCGTTTCCGATGTGAGTTCCAACACCGTAAGCCTGCTTGTTTCCCAGGGGAAGATCACGGGAGCCTTTGATGCATGCATATTTGCGCCGGGAACTTTGCACGGTGCGCTCGATGTGGATGCGATCCGGAAGATCGATGCAGGGGAGTGCACCGCAAACGAGGCATTCCAGCATGCGGGAGTGAATTTTTCCCTGGCTGAAGAAGAGCGCATCCCGGCGGTTGCCATGTTTTCTGCCATGGAATGTGCCGCACTCCGCCTCTTAAACCCCCGCGCTGCTATTGCCCTTGCAGGAAGCCTCGCACCGGCAATTGCCCCTGAAGTAAGGAAACTTCTGGACACGGATGTGGCCGTATACGACGAATGGTGCGCTTCACGGGGCCTTGCCCGGATTGCCCGGGACGTTTTTTCCGGAAACAAAGAAATTCTCGGGCTCGATGTAGATCTCTAGGATTTATATCGATTAATCATGTAATATGATTTAGGGATTTTCCTTGAGAGAACTACGTATCCACGGCAGGGGTGGCCAGGGGTCAGTCACTGCTGCCGAACTGATTGCAGTCGCCGCGTTTGAAGGCGGCGTCTTTGCCCAGGCATTCCCGGCGTTTGGCGTTGAACGGCGCGGGGCTCCGGTGCAGGCATTTGTCAGGTTCGATGACAAAACGATCCGGTTGCGCAGCCAGGTGTATGAACCTGATTACATCATTGTCCAGGACAGCACCTTAATCAAAGACGTAAACGTCTTCATGGGCGTAAAGAAAGGAGGAATCGTGATCGTCAACACCGAAAAGAAGCCGGATTATACGGTTCCTGAAGGGGTTAAACTTATTACGATCGATGCCACCTCGATTGCTCTCAAGGCAATAGGATTGCCTATCACCAATACCTCGCTCATGGGAGCATTTGCTGCCGCAACAGGAGAGATCCAGTTCTCAGCCCTGGAAAAGGCACTCAATAACCGCTTCCCCAAGGAGCTTGCGGCAAAGAATATCGCTGCCGCCAAAGTGGCATTCGATATGGTCAAGGGGGCGGCATAATGGCACTCGCTGTCGGGTGCCGGGCACGGCCGGGAAAAGCGCGGGACAACAAGACGGGTTCGTGGCGCGTGTTCAAGCCTGTCTTCGACCACGAGAAGTGCTCGAAATGCGGGATGTGCCAGACGCTCTGTCCCGAGGGATGCGTACATGAGGATGCAGAAGGGTTCTTCGATCCCGATTATACCTACTGCAAGGGCTGCGGGATCTGCGCAGCTGAATGCCCCAAAGAAGCGATCGCGATGAAACAGGAGGAGAAGTAAATGATGGAGATAACCGAGGGGTCGCATGCCATTGCAGAGGCAGTCCGTCTCTGCCGTCCGCAGGTGATCTCTGCCTACCCGATCACACCCCAGACCCATATTGTCGAAGCACTGGCTGATTTTGTGGCCAACTGCCAGCTCGATGCCGAATACATCACGGTTGAGAATGAACTCTCCGCTCTCTCTGCCTGCGTGGGTGCAAGCGCAGCGGGTTCCCGGACATATTCCGCAACCACCTCGCAGGGACTTATGCTGATGGCCGAAGTAGTCTTCAACGCAGCGGGTATGCGCCTGCCCATCATCATGTCGATTGCCAACCGGGCACTGGGAGCACCGTTATCGATCTGGAATGATATGCAGGACTCAATTTCCCTCCGGGATGCAGGCTGGCTCCAGTTCTATGCCGAGGACAACCAGGAAGCAACCGACCTTCACCTGCTCGCCTTCAAAGTGGCAGAAGACCCTGCCATCCAGCTTCCTGCCTTCGTCTGCTTTGACGGGTTTATCCTCTCGCACACGTATGAACCGGTGGATATGCTCACGCAGGAAGATGTGGACAAGTACCTCCCGAAGTTCAACCCGTCCGAGCGCCTTGACGCTGCGGACCCGATCAGTTTCGGCATGTATGCCACCCCTGAATATTACCTTGAGTTCCGGTACGAGATGGATCAGGCCCAGAAACGGGCAAAAGACGTGATCGCCAAGGCAGGCAAGGAGTTCGGCACCATGTTCGGCCGGGACTACAGCGCCCTTATCGAGGGCTACAAACTCGATGATGCAGACACCGCGATCGTTGCGATGGGTTCCATCTGCGGGACCGTCAAGGATGCGATCGATGAGATGCGGGCAGACGGAAAGAAAGTCGGGCTGCTGAAGATCCGCGTCTTCCGGCCCTTCCCCGCAGAAGAGATCGCAAAGATGCTCTCCCATGTGAAGCGCGTTGCGGTGCTAGACAAGAACATCTCGCTCGGGGCAAAGGGCGCGACCGTGATGGAAGTCAGGGACGCCATGTATGGCTCCAGTATCCCGGTGAAGGGCTATGTGCTGGGACTCGGCGGCAGGGACGTCAGGAAACGGGACATCAAGGAGATTGTCGCACTTTCCGAGAAGGGACCGGACGATCAGTTCTACGGTCTGCGCAAGGAGTTGATCTAAGATGGCAGAAAAAACTTGTGACCTGTTCGACTGCGGCCACCGGGCCTGCGGGGGTTGCGGCGCAGCCCTTGCGGCACGGCTCGTCACGAAGGCGGCCGGCAAGGAGTCGATCTTTGTCTCGTCTACCGGATGCATGGAAGTGTTCTCCACCCCGTACCCAGAAACTGCGTGGAAAGTGCCGTGGATCCACTCACTCTTTGAGAATGCGGCAGCAGTTGCGTCGGGAGTCGAGGCGGCGCTCAAAAAACAGGGGCGCAAGGAAAAGATCGTGATCATGGCGGGCGACGGGGCAACGTTTGATATCGGCATGATCTGTATCAGCGGCGCTTTCGAGCGCGGCCACGATTTCACCTACATCTGCTACGACAACGAGGCCTACATGAACACCGGTATCCAACGCTCCGGTGCAACACCGTACGATGCCAGCACCACCACCAGCCCGGCCGGCAAATGTTCATTTGGGAACAAGCGGCCCAAGAAGGATATGCCGGCAATCCTTGCCGCACATGGTGCACCCTACGTGGCAACCACCTCGATTGCCTATCCCGCAGACCTTCTCAAGAAGGTGGAGACTGCGATCAATACCCCGGGTCCCTGCTATGTGCAGGTCCATGCTCCCTGCTGTACCGGGTGGGGATTTGAAGGCGATCAGACTATCGCGATTGCAAAACTCGCGATTGAGACCGGGCTCTGGGTCAACTACGAGATGATCGAGGGCAAGGTTACCAAGGTAAAAAAAGTGGTGCGCAAGCCGGTTGAGGAGTACTTAAAGACGCAGAAGCGGTTCCGCCACCTCTTCAAACCCACGCGGCAGGATGCGGAGATCGCGGCGATCCAGGCGATCGCAGATAAGAATGCGGAGAAGTTCGGCATCGATATCAAGCTTCCTCCTAAAAAAGAATAATTTTTTTTAATCCCTTAAACGGAATTTCTCGTATCAACACTATTAATAGTATTCAGGGTGACATTAGTAAGAAATTGGGCTTGTGGTCTAGTTGGTTATGACGTCGCCCTTACACGGCGGAGGTCACCGGTTCGAATCCGGTCAGGCCCATTTCGGTTTTGCTGTTTTTGTTTGTTGGGGAGAGGGTGGCTTTTCAAGCAGGGTCTGATTGAAAAATAAAAATCGAAGTCTGGTTGAAAGTTTTTAATCAAGATCCGATTGAAATTTTTTGAACAGGGTTTGGTTGAAAAATAAAAATCGAAGGCTGGTTGAAAGTTTTTGAGCAAGATCCGATTGAAATTTTTTGAGCAGAGTCTGGTTTAAAAATAAAAATCAAAGTCCGGTTGAAAATTTTTGAACAAGGTTTGATTGCTCCGTTTGCGATTTTCAAACGCGATCGCGTACTCGATTGAAATTTTTTGAGCAAGGTCTGGTTGATCCGGCTGAGCGGCCGGATGTGCTGTTTTGGTGCGATGCCGGTGCGTGTTTACGTCTGATGTGCGCGGTGTTTTTACTTAATTTTGTGTTTTTTATCATGAGCCGGATCGTGTTTGTAAATTTTCAAGCAGGGTCTGGTTGATCTGTGAGCGAATTTCAATCAAGGGCTGAGGGGTCGATTGAAAATTTTCTGGCAAGGTTTGATTTATTTTTTTCAGGCAAGGTGTGGTTGAAAATTAAAATTCAAAGTCCGGTAGAAAAATTAAATTCAAGCTTTGATTGAAAAAATTTGAGCAGGGTTTGATTGAAAATTTGTAAACAGGATCCGGTTGATCTTTTTCAATCAAGGTCCGGTTGAAATTATTTGGGCAGTGGTTTATTAAAAAATTGAATTGGCGAACTGAAAGGGAACCCAGTGTATGGTTCGGTTAGTAATTCTTTCAATTGACCACCGGCTCCTATCCGCCAAAGATTTTCTTATATTCGCACGCCGGATGGGAGAGGGATGGGGCGGACGACCGGGCGTGCCCGGTTAGGTGTGGATGGGAGTTGATTGGATGCGGTTGAATGGAAAAGAGGAATGCGGGAGATCTGAATACACAGAAGTCATTTCAAATTCACACTACATTGGGCTTGTTTATAAATCCGTAAATTAATCAAACATCAGATATATTTACACTAAATAGCAGCAAGGGGCAGGTATCAATGGTTCACAAAAATATTATCATTCTCGCAAATTCACGCAGGCATGATGGTCATTGCATTGCTGGAAAAGATCTGTCCACTGGAGAATGGATTCGACCGATAAATATTCTGGGGCGGGGAAAACCCCGTCTGGATCAATCAGCATTTTCTGGAGAAGATTTTATAGCGCTCAATGTGGCAAAATCGGGACCGCAATTATTAGATTGTGTGCGGATCAGCTTTGGCGATCCGTGCGGTGATTATTGCCAACCTGAAAATATTTCTATTGATGGTAAACCTTGGACCCCCCTTCCACCATTTATCCCAAGGAAGGTTTTTGGACTCATAGATGATTTTACGACATTGTTTATTGGTAAAGATGATCAGAATTCAGATCATTATTCCGCAGAAGAAATTCAGGCCAGTCCTTTAAAATCGTCACTTAATTTTATTCGATTAACCCATTCAATTAATAAGACAGAGATAGTCCATACAACTTCAATCAAGGGAAATCCTCAGCACCGATTAAAATTTGAATACGATTCACGGACATATAATCTAGCAATTACAGATAAAGGATATGAAAATACGATCAGCCAATCAAAGAATGAGGATGGAAAAATTATCGATGACTGTTTTATTACCATTGGTGTGGGAGAAGGATTTCCAATCGGAAATGCGGTGTACCATTATCGGCTTATCGTAGGAATTATACCGACAATTACATTGAGGTAATCATCTCTATGAACCAAGATATCGTACCGAAAAAATGTTTCACCATCGGCTACGGAGATTACCCGATTGAGTTATTCCTCTATTTCCTGCAAAAAACCGGGATAGATACTATCATTGACGTGCGGAGCTCCCCGTATAGTAAATATAATCTTTATTTCAACCGGGATAATCTGGAAAAATCCCTGATAAAGAATAAAATCGATTACCGATACATGGGGGATAAAATCGGTGGCAGGTACTCAAATCCCAACCTGCTCTTTCCTGATGGTACCGTCAATTACCTGAAAGTCCAGAATACAGAGCAGTTCCAAGACGGCATCAACCAAGTATTATCCATCATTTCTACCGGGAAGAAGATTGCTTTGATGTGCGCTGAGAAGGAGCCGGAGAGATGCCACCGGTTTGCCCTGATCTCGCGGGTCCTCCAGTCAAAAGGGATCAAGGTCATTCATGTACGTCCTGAAATTAAGTTGCAGGAGAATGAAGATCTGGAAAAGGAATTGATCAATTCAGTTATCGATAATAAGCAGGCCACCATCTCCAGCGAACAGGTCAATCCTGTAGATACCATGTATGAAAAACTGAACAAGAAGATCGCTTACAAAACTAAGGATTATATGGCTCCCGTTGAGGAGAATGCAATAACGGAAAAAGGGGTTATGCCGGTTCCTTCTGTTGAGAAGATCGAAAACGGGGTGCAGGATCCTCCCGTTGTGAGCGAGCCGACATACATCAGCAATCCGGTGATTGATATGTCCCCCATGTCAGATTCATTTTCCGGTAAACGTACGAAAAAACTGATCCAGAAGAGTTTATTCTGAATCGAGGCTTTTGATGAAACTTTTTACTATCGGGTTTACCAAGAAGGATGCAAAGACCTTTTTTGGCCTGTTGATTAAAAACAACGTGAAAACTCTTATCGACATCCGGCTGAACAACCACTCGCAGCTTGCCGGTTTTTCTAAGGGCAACGATCTGGACTATTTCCTGAAAGCCATTGCGGGGATTGATTATTTTTATTTCATCCAGGCCGCACCGGAAGAATCGTTGCTGAAGAAGTGGCAGAAAGGCGAGATTTTGTGGCCGGAATATGAGGCCGCATACAAAGAGATGCTCGCAAAGAGGAATGTCATCGGCAAGATTGACACGAAAATTCTGGAGAACGGGTGTTTACTGTGCAGCGAGCCGACGGCCGAGCAGTGTCACCGGCGGTTGCTGGGGGAATATCTGAAGGAGAAGGTGCCGGGACTGGAGATTGTGCATATTTAAAAAAAAATTATTGAGTTTTTAATTTTGTAAGTAGATTGAATAAATCACTGTCTAATCTTCTATTGTCGTGACCTTTAACACATCCAATAATTGTATTGATTGGTTGAGCATTTACCCATTCGATAATGGTTGTGTCTTTACGGTACTTTCGATAATAATTTGCAATGCGGGTTGCATCAACACGCTCAAAATCCTGATTTACTAATTGTAGTGCGTCGAAGCTTGGAACCCCAGCGTCAACTAAATATGCGATTTTTAAAATTTCGTCGCTATAAACAATTGATCTCTTTTTAGCTTCTGCCTGTACAATTCTATGCATTGCATACAGGCCCCATGGTAATAAATATTGAATACGGGAGTAAATTACAGCAATTAATTCTTCCGGTGATTCCTTCCATTTTGCGCGAAGTTTAACGGTTAATAAGGGAAGTCCCTGCAACCAAGACATAATAACATCTGTTAAAAATCCCCCAAGTTTAGGTCCTTCCAGTTCTGCCATTCGAGATGCCACAGGTCCTACGTAAAACTGTGCAAAACCAAAATCAATTTGTCCATGTCGATATATTTTTGAAATATTGGTGATTTGCCAATCCTCTAATTTTTTAACATATTCTTGAATTTCCATTAATGTTTCAATTGAAAGTCCCAATTCTGCGATGAGATCAATCGAAATGTCATCAGAGTTTTTTAGGAATTCATCAACAATTTCGAACTGTCTTTTAACTAATTTGGATGAAAAATTTCTCTCTTCATCGTTGAGGTTGTATTGAGCAAAAGTGCCTTCAAGTATTTCTTCAGGGTTAGTGATTAGTTGTGAAGCTTTTGCATGAACCAATCCAACCCTCAATAGATTTATTGTACCTTTGACCCGTTTTGAAACATTTGGTGCGATTTTTACATTATTAATATCTGCAAGATCGAAATTCTTTGTTTTAATTCCATCAATGATCTCTTTGATACTTCCAGCTAAGGCACTTTTTACAGATTCCACACGATTCAATGATGGATTGAGGTATGGTTTAATTATTTCTTCAAGGACTTCGATTCCTAAGCTAGGTTCGAATAAAATTACTTGGCCCTCTTGATCTGAGCCGGGTCTTCCTGCTCGACCTGCAATATTCCAAAAAGTTCTAGGGGATATTATATGATACCTTGCAGGTTGCCCTTTCTCCGGCGCCTCACGAAGAGACAATGATTGTATTATCACTGACGAAAAAGGAAAATTCACACCTTCCGCAAGAGTTGTTGTGGCAAATACGTAATCGACCAAATTTTCCCTTATTGCTTTTTCCACAGATTCTCTGATACGTGGGGGTAATCCGGCATGGTGATATGCTATGCGATTTTTTATTAGATTTCGCATTTCTACGGCTTCATACATTTCTCGTTCTAATCGAGAATCTAATCTTTGAATAATTTCTGAATTAATTTGATCTTCAGTTAATTCCTTTAATTTTTGATTCTCTTCAAGCCAATCTTTCATCAATTTTGCTAATTTTTCCGTTTCGCGCTTACCTTTAGCAACTATCAATACTGGCCCGGCAAAAGATATTTTTTCAGCTAACTGAATCAATTGTCTTCCTTTTGTCTCTTCTAGATCTGAATCAACCACTTCGATAGAAGTCCCATTAAAATAATCGATCACACCTTTCTTAGTTTTTCCATCTTTTTTAATTCTAAAAATTCCAGATCGCATCCGTGTTGATCGTTTGTCTACTACCAAACCATTCGGATTATTTCCCATCCAGGATGCTAATTCTAGAATGTTGGGAGTGACAGCTGAGAGAAATATCACCCGATTTTGATTTTTGAACATTTTTTTTATTCGCCATAAATACAATTCTAAAAGAATGCCCCTGGTGTCTGATTCTAAATGATGCGCTTCATCAACAATTATCAATGATACGGATGTATTGAATTCCTTATTTAATCTTAAAAGTAAATCCGCTTTTTCTGGAGTTAAAACAGCAATTGAACAATCAAATAATTTTGTTTTTTCATCATCACCTAATTCAGTTAATTGGGGTGTAACCTGAATTGCTTTGTATCCCAATTCCTCAAATGCAGAATTAAGATTTGACCACACTTCGTGAACTAACGCTTTACTCGGAACGATATACAAAATTTTATTATGAGGGTTATCCAACAGAGTTTTTAAAATCAATAATCTGGTTAAGAATGTTTTTCCAGTACCTGTTGGAGCGGCAAATCCCCAACTATCATATTTTTCGTTAATTAATCCCGATTGGATTGCGTCGATTTGATTTTGCCACAATTCACTTGGAAAATGGATTTTTGTTAAATTTTCGAAAATTTTCTCATCAACATTATTTCGAGTTGACTGTTCAATTCGTTTTGATAGAATTTTATTGAAAATGTCTATCTCTGATGAATTCAATCCAATCGTGATCTGTTTTAGAAATTCTTTCAACTCGCCCGAATTCCATTTTACTGGTTTGCTTATGAGACCTTGCTCAAATTTTAATAAATTAATACAATCCAATCGCACTAAAATATCGACGGCACTTAGTTCAGATAGATCTTGGGATTCTAATGCTGATGATATTTTTTGCGTACTCCCATTCATTCCCAATTTTCCATATATTCCACTTCTGTTGAAAATGGGATATGCAATCCCATCTATATCATGCACTTTTAATATACTCGTTGCAAGAGAGGGAAAATTTGAAAGTTCGTATAAGAATGCGGAACGAATCCGCATTTTTTTTCGAAAACCTTCAGATAATTCAGGTCGTATTGAGATAAGTTCAGCAATTTCTGCTGCTACTTGAATTATTTCATAACCTTTGTCTCTATCCCAAGAAGAAGCTGATGCGAGAATACAATTTACAAAATGGCTCATTCGAGAAATGCAATTTTGCTCTTCAGCAAACTCATGGCCCAATCTTTGAAATATTAAGGCATTCTGAACCCAGTTTCGATCTGTAATAAAATCGGGTTTTGAAAGAATCGGCCTGATTTCTTCTATGGTGTACATTGATCCCTCAGCGTTACTAATTTTGAATAGACACTTTGAACGATATGAGGTAGTTCATCTAAACAAATTACGTCAATATCAAATTCCTTCTTATTTTTTCGAGTGGCTAAAACAGATACCTCTTCAGAATTGTAAGTTGAGGAATCTATTACTGCAAAACCTAAAAATTTTATAATTTTTTTATCAGAATATGGTAAGAATGCATCTTTTAATTTTTGTTGCTCATCGAGGGGTAATTTGTCAATATGATCTTTTGCAGCTGCAAAGTCAAAATCAAAATCCTCTTTTTCATAAGCATTCATCGAATTGAACATATCCGGGTAGATCGATTCATCATGCTTCACAGGATTAAGGTCAGGGGAACTCTTCATACTGCACTTTACTTCACAAAAAAATAATTCGACTGGATCTGACTTCGGATTATAAAGAACCAGATCCATTTTATACGCATTTGCATTCTCTGCGGTTAGTAAGGATAGTTTGCTATAAATTTTTTTCAAACCGATGACATCTTCGGCAAATAATCCAGAAATTATTTCACCAAAATGGGATTCTTGAAAACTAGAACTATCGGGAAGCCTGCAAAGTGAGTCATAAATTGCTCTCAAGAAAAATTCGTCTTGGAAACTATCAGAGATCCGTTTTGCCTCTCGATAAAAAAACGGTACTTTTTCTGCAATATATTTGTCAATGTTGTGTTCGTCTGAGTTACGGCTAATTTCTGAGATATAGACGAATCGCATGTGTTTTTTATTATTTTGAAATTGTCTTCGAGTTATTCGGATAAATTTTTTTAAACTCATATTATTACACGTTAAAAAAAATGATGTCGAATAGTATTTCATATTTTCTGTTAATCTTCGAGAATTACGATAGAATTTAGAAAAAATGGCCAAATTATCAAATTTTTACTTTTCGCATTTATTTCGATTATAATCTCCCCACAAATGCTTTCCCCAGCACCGCCTGCGTCAACCGCTCACATCGCCGGCTCGCCGCAGCAACTTCTTGATCGGACGCATCCGCACGCTCAAACAGCAAACCGACACGCCGGATGATCTCGTGCTGTTCGGCAAGGGGGGGCGGAGAAGATAGTTATTCATCATGAAATTTTCTTGTCTCTCATTGACACAACGTTCACATGTTTGAGAAATTCGATCAACCGCTGACTGCCATTTTCGTCCTTTAAAAACATATCAATCATGTCTAAAAATTTTTCTTTGTTTCCGGACTGGAAATGAAATAAAATTACAATAGATATTCGTAAAAATTCAAGAATCGTTTTTAGAAGATTATTGACGTTGCCTCCATATTTTTTCGCAATCCTTTCCTTATCATTGTTAGAAAGAAGTTCTCCGTGTAAATATTTTGATCTGCAAAAATAAGCATCACCAATTACATCTTTAATCGTAGTTGGAGCGAAGTTTTCATTTTTAAGCAATTTTGAAATCCTTAGTGTCAATTGTTTTGATTTCTTATCCTCATTTATTGTTTTTAGAAAAATGCTATCTAAACCAATTACTGCACTTGCAATTTTTCTTTCGAACATTCCGTTCTGTGATATCGAATCTGAATAAAATCTGTATGCATTTGAGATAAATGTAAAATTATTTTCTTCAGAAGAATTGAGATTTTGGGGTAATATTGGATAGACCATTTTCCAAAAATCCTTAAGATCATCCACTTCCTCCTTCTCTAAAATATAATTTTCAAAGACCAGATGTTTTTCAATAGGAGGATCTTTTCTTTCAAAACAGGGGTTAAACGATTCGGAATGAATCTGATAAATATGCCAGTTTATGCTCATAGGTCTGAATAATTGCAAAACCGCAATTGTTTTTGTTATTTCATTATACAGATCCTGCCGGCATTTAGCTTGAAGCGAAATATCCAAAAAAGCTGTTGGTTCAGGAAAATCCGTTTGATTAAAAAAAGTATAACTGATAGTTTCGGTGTTAAAATCTTCTGGTATTGGCTTTCTTAAGATAATTTCTGGAGATAATTTAATTTCGTCTTCGTGGAGAATAATTCCATAAAATTCTACAATCATCCTGGTCTTGTTTGATTCATTTTTCAAATCGGCCACAAGAGCCTCGACAAATCTGTCGGTTTCTGATTTGAAAAAATTCGGATTCTCAAAAAATCTGGCTGTGTTCTCAAAATATTTTTCAATTGTTTGGATGATGAAATAATTCACAAGATTAACCGGATTTTCTTCAATATGAGTATTGGTTTTTAAAAACTCAATTAAATTGCAATACTCTGGACTCTTATGAACGATTTCCGCTATTTTAATCGAGGTATTTATTGTGAACGGTTTTTTGATTTGAGTACCTCGCATAGAGAGATGAAACCCAGTGTCTTTGTAATCTAAAGATGCTACTTCCCATCTGTCGAATAACGAAATAGCAACTTGTAGTGTTCCTTTTTTGATCTCAGATTTTAATGTACTTTCAATAACTTCAACCAAAGACAGAATTTGATCGTGAAAATTCATATTAGTCATATGATCGTCAACGCTCTTTGCTTACTAATTCCCCTCTAAATGCTTTCCCCAAAACCGCCTGCGTCAGCCGCTCGCATCGCCGGCCCGCCGCCACAACTTCCCGATCAATCGCACCCGCACGCTCAAAGAGCAACCCGACACGCCGGACTATCTCGTGTTGCTCGGCAAGGGGAGGAAAGGATCGATCCGCTTTTTTCGTGTTACTCGTTCACTCTCACATGTCATAGTATGCTGGATTATACTCGCTAGCGTATGAGATCTATAAGGGCTGTAACATTATGTGTTGCGGTTCGATTATACTGAGAGATAGAAGAGATATAGGTGTCTTATGGTCGCTTCACATTTTTGCCGCACCTCCCTCCCCATCTCCCGAATCCGGCCCCGCAAAACCATCCGTTCCAATCCCCATTGCCGCGCCCCCACCCTCTCAATAAAGCTAACCAGATGGTTATATGAATCCGCCCCCAAAATGAACCCCGTTTCCCGCAAAACAGCCGGATAACTGCGAAAATTACCGTATCCACCCATTACTATATATGTGATTATTTCCTTGATTGGATAACGACAATGCCACACACAGCCTGCACCCAAAACACGACGAAGATCCAGCAGCCCGGGTACGCACAAAAGCCCGCCCGGAAGCTGAGCGGATCCGTACCGAACGGAACGTCCCGGGTCGCAGGAAAAACCGGTGTGCCAACAATCCCGGTACGTATACACTATACTAAGATCACTCAGTACACACAAATCCCGGTACCGGCCGGCATTCATTACGCTCCCTTTGGGATACATCGGCCGACGCTGATTCTTTAGACGGAACACGTGGCAACGGGTTTCCCGGCCGGGAAAATAATCCCGGAAGAATGCTCTGGAACAATTCCCCTCGAGCCACCGCTCCCGACAAAAAACCAGCGTTACCACCAATCCCATCGCGGACCAGGCAGATCTTGGTTCGCGGGTACCGCGTTTCTGAACAAGCGTGTACGAACAACCGATGGACAATCCCGCACGCTCATAAAATGCCCGCTGCATTTCCCCCGCCCATCCAGGAAAACAGACCAACCATGACAACAACCAGGAACATGATCAAGACCGTGAAGTCCTCAAAGGAGATCCCGGCAGGAAGCGAGGCCGAGGCCGCCGCTTCAGGAGAGAAGAGCGAAACAGATCACATGCTATCCGGTGCCCCTTCACGTATCCGGAATACCCCCCGTGCTGAAGCAGGCAAGACCCTGCCCGCGGGTGAAACAACCATCATTATCTATGAAGAGGGAGGCGATACTTCAGCAGCAGTCAACGCGTATCTCCGGTCAAGCGGCATCGTGCACCGGGCAATGCGACTCTTTGAAGAATGGCACTACCAGCCGGCGCGGATCAGCAGTTCCCGCATCCCGGTCGATATCCTTGCAATCCGGCAGGATACCGCGCTGCTCGTGCAGGTCATCCACTGCCGGGCGCCGGTCATGAATGCCAGGACCCTGACGGAGCAGTATGGGAAGAAGATCCAGCATCTCCGCGAGATGGGGACAAACCGCCAGTTCCGGAAGATCCTGCTGGCGTACTCGGGACATGGCGAGTGGAAGTATTACGATGTCCTGCCGGGCGGACTGATCCCCGCATGGGATCTGCCGGAAGTACCGGCCAGCTAATTTTTTTACTGTTTCCCTTATTTTTCCCATTTTTTTTATTTTTTTTTCAATATTTTTCAATTTTTTTTCTTTTTCCATCACGTCGCCCAGTACCAATTCCGCAGTGTCAATGGCTGCGGATTACCAAATCCGCTTCTCCCTGCTCCCCCTTCAGACCCCGCAATTTACCCGTTATACCCCAAAAGCCCATGATGTTATGTCAAAGGGCGCCCCGAGACACCAGAAAAAAGAGAGGTTCGGAGAACCACTCTGAAAAAAACAACCAAGAGGAAAAAATTATGGCAGACTTTAGCATCAGCAACACAACTAAGAGCGCGGTCCGCAAGCTCGCCGACCCGCTCGCAGATGTGACTGCCTTTGACAACATTGTCCAGGGCGTCATCACGAACAACCCCTTCCAGTGCGTTTCCTACAATGCACAGGGAGTGAACCACCCCCCGGTAGAAAAGAGCAAACAGGGGTACACCGCACGCATCGTCTATCAGGACGCGGAGGCAAATACCGTCGCCTTGATCACGGTCCGTGCACCAACCATCGCGGCCTTCACAAGCGTCGCAAACCAGATCAAAGATGATACCTCGATTGCAACTGCTCTCGGGGGTTCACCGTACCGGGACACCGACAGCGAGAAATTCGCGGCCACCCTGCGGTGCCACGATGCCAATGGCGAGATCTACTACGTCAACTTCAGCCGCGATCAGGTGACACTCACCTCGTTCTCGGACGAAGCCATCCGGAGCAGGGTCGAGACCTGGGCAGATACCGTAACCGCACTGGGATAAGGTGAGCAGGATGGACAACGAACTCATCATCATGGGAGCATTCCTCGGCACGGGGCTGCTTGCCTATGTGATCATCCCCGGCATGCTGGTAGTGTGGGACCGGGTACTGGACCACATGGAATCGGGCGGAAACAACCCAAAGTAACGCGATAAGAACAAACGGGGCGGGGAAGATTTCCCCAACCCTAACTTTTTTTGTTGAGAAATTTCGTTTTGTTGAAATCCTTATTTTCCATTGTTTGCTTATTCCCTTACGGTCCATTAGGAAGGTGACCCCCTCGCTCCCCCAGAGGGGGAGGCAGCCCAAGGGGAGCATCCCCTTGACCCCCCCATGTTCAGATTTTTATCAACCATCTGGAGGGCTATCGCAACAGGGGGGATGCCCACGCGGCGGGGGTGGAAGCGCTAAAGCGCTGGAACCCCCAAGAGCGTCAAATCCCTTTGAGATCTCCCGAGCCCAAAATTGTAATCGAGATCCTGCCAGGAACTTTTGATCAAAGTCCGGTTAACATTTTAACATCAGACTTTGATTAAAAATTTCAAAGAGGGATCCGGTTATTTTTTTTCAATCAAAGTCCGGTTGAAAAATAAAATTCAAGCTTTGATTGAAATTTTGCAGGCAAGGTCCGGTTTACAAATCTCAATCAAAGTCTGCTTCAAAAATTCTAATCAATGTTTGATGAAAAAATTTCAATCAAAGTCTGCTCAAAATATTTCAATCAGGATCCGGTTAAAAAAAATTCTGATTAAAAATAATTAAAAAAAACCTCAGCCTTTCTGTATCTCAATCATCCTGATAGTAAAAACAAGATCTTTTCCTGCAAGTTCGTGGTTCTCATCCCAAGTAACAGTTGACGGGGTGACATTGATTATTTTTACCCAGGCAACGGCCCCGTCAGGTTGCCGTGTAATTTTTAAGACGCTCCCGACTACAGGCGTTATATTAGCGGGCAGTGTTGAACGGTTCACGACATGGACAAGTGCGTTATTGTACGGGCCATACGCTTTGTCAACCGGGATATTCACCGTCTTTGTCTCCCCGGGAGACATCCCTTTGACGTTTTCTTCAAAAATAACCTTACCCTGCCCGATAATAAACGTGAGCGGGGTTGCGTTCGCATTCGAATCAAAGACCGTCCCGTCAGTTAGGCTGCCGGTATATTCAACCGTTACCATATCCCCGCTCTTTGCACCGGAGGGATTGAGCAGGACGTACCCGATAATGACAAGAATCAGTATGCCTGCTGCCGCAACCATCGCAAGTTTGGGATAGAGCCGTTTTTTGGCTGCAACCGCCTCCCTGCCCTTGACTTTCTCAGACCTCTTCATGGTTATCTCCAGTACAATAATCCGGTCAAGCTTATACATTTACCCGGGAGACCGGTCAGGAGATAAAAACCTGAAATGCCGTATTGGTGATGGAGAGGCAGATCTCTTTTTTTTGTGTGATGCGCTATCACGATTGCACGGTATTTATACCAACAGAACGAACGTAAGTGTGTTGATTATGGCGGATCAGGTGCAAGTCGCAGACGTTGCGGGGAAAAAAGTCCAGTGGGATGCAGCGCAGATGCGCAAAATAAATGAACATCCCTGTTTTTCCGAAAAAGCATGCCACAGCTTCGGCAGGTGCCACATACCCGTGGCTCCCAAATGCAATATCCAGTGCAATTACTGTATCCGGGACTTTGACTGCGTGAACGAGAGCCGCCCCGGCGTCACCACGCGGGTCCTGAATGCCGATGAGTCCATGGATATGGTCAAGAAAGTGGTGGAGAAGTACAATTACATTAAGGTCGTCGGCATCGCGGGCCCCGGCGAACCGCTCGCAAACGAAGAGACGTTCGAGACCCTCCGGCGTCTTCACGAAGAGTATCCCAACGTCATCAAATGCATTAGCACCAACGGCCTCCTCCTTCCCGACAAGATCGACCTACTCGAAAAATACGATGTCGGGAATGTCACCGTCACCCTCAATGCCATCGATCCCGAAATCGGCGCCAAGATCTACCAGTTCATCGATTACCATGGCAAGCGCTATACCGGGCTCGAAGGCGCAAAACTGCTGCTCTCCCAGCAGATGAAAGGTATCGAAGAGGCCTTGAAACGGCACATGATTGTAAAGATAAACACCGTCTATATTCCCGGCATCAACGAGGATCATATCCCGGCGATTGCAAAGAAGGTCGGCGAGATGGGCGTGTACACCTTCAACGTCATCCCGCTCATCGCCCAGTACAAATTCGCCGATATTGCCCCACCCACGCAGGAGATGAAGAGGAAGATGCAGGACGAGTGCGGGAAATATGTCAAACAGATGCGCCACTGCCAGCGCTGCCGGGCCGATGCAATCGGTAAACTCGGTCACGACGTCCAGTCGTGCATGTATGAAAAGAAATAATTTCCTTTTTTTAATGTTATTTTTCCGGATAAGCCCGTGAGAACAGCAGACGCAAAAATTAATAATGCAGGTTTGCAAACGGACGATCCGTCCGTTCCCCGCCAGTGGCCTTATTTATAATCCGGTTCATCTCGTCTATCACGGGTTGCAATGACGGAGGGACTGCTGAATCCTCAGCAACCACCGTTTTGCTGTGATAACTGATAGTATACCGGAAGTAATCGGCAGATCCGCGCCGGGAGGTATAATTCCCCAATAACATGGAAAACTGTGCCTCTTTAAAAATTTCACTTATCCTGTCAAGATCCGTCTGGTTTAACGTGATCTCAGTGCTGGCGCTTTTTTGTGAGATGACTGCAACCCCGTTATCAAAAATGACAATCCTGTCATCCAGACCAGCAATACCTCCTGTGCGGTGATAATCGACAAATACCGCGGGAGGTGTCGGACGTGAAACGGCGGGCGTCTTCACACCAAGGCACCCCGATAACGCCACCGTTGCCAGAATCACGATTATAAATACCGCTATCCATTTCCTGATAATCATCCCTCCGCAGCCAGAGTTTTTATCTGAATATTCCGGGTTTACAGCTGGACAACATCTGCCTTGACGGGTTTTCCTGCAGGTTTGCGCCCGGTGATGTCTTCCAGGACCGTAATGAGATTGTCGAGTTTTTCATTCTTGAACGCTTCCCGGAAAGCAGACAGCTCTGCAGCAGTCATGATCATAATCCCTTTTTTCTTCATCGGGAGCCCGTTTTCCCCGATGGGATTGATGTCAATGGCAAGGGAGGCGGCTCGGTTCTTATATTGGGGAAGCCGGATGATAGAGACCCCTTTAACCGATGTATTCTTACGTTCCCAGTCCTGTCCTTCTTCAATGAATTCCTTTAAGCTTTCAGCGAGTTCCATAAGAACAACTTTTGATTTATATATTAAAATGCTATCCGTTCTGATCCGGACCTGGTTTTATATCATGATATACAATTGCAGATCATTGCAGGGAAAATATCCGGTATTTTAAAAGAACAGGAACTGGGTATACCATATATGGATTGAACAACAGACGATACGATAGATCTCCTTATGCCAAAAATCTCCCTTTCGGCGGATCTGCCATTTTCTCTTGACCAGACACTGGGTTGTGGCCAGGTATTCCGCTGGGAAAGGACAGAAGATGGATGGTGGTACGGTGTTGTCAAAGACAAGGTCATTAAGATCCGGCAGGATGGATCGAACCTGATCTTTGAAGGAGCAAATCGCGCATTTATCCGAAACTATTTTTCCCTGGATCTCGATTTGGAGCAGGTTATAAAACGCATTGACCAGGATCCGTTCATCCACGCAGCGATCAGCAGGTGCAGAGGACTTCGCCTCGTACGTCAGCCACCATGGGAGTGCCTGATCTCCTACATCTGTTCGACAAATTCGAATATCCCGACAATCCGCCGCAGGATAGCCTCTCTTGCGGAACAGTTCGGGAAAGCGATCAAATTTGAGGGGGAGACCTATTACGCGTTTCCCGATCCTTCATCCATCTCCTGCGAGGGACATGACGGGCTTACGGTGTGCCGGCTGGGATACCGCCAGCCGTATGTCTTTGGCACTTCCTGTTCGATCACCGAAGAGAACCTGTGGGAAGATACCATCACCAGGCTCCCGTACGAGGACGCCCGTAAAGAACTGATGAAACTAAACGGAGTGGGACCAAAAGCAGCGGACTGCATCCTGCTCTTTGCATTCCAGAAATACGAAGCTTTCCCGGTCGATGTCTGGATACGGCGGATTATGCAGCAGAATTATCTTCCAACTCTGGATCTCGAGGCCGGGCTCACCAACCGGGATTACAATACCATCCGCATGTTTGCCCGGGAACATTTCGGGGAATACTGCGGGTATGCTCAGGAGTACTTGTATGCAGCGAGAGAAGGGTGAGATTCCGGATATTTTACGATATGAGTTTTAATTGTGAGTGTTCCGCCGCCCCCGACAGGGTGCCCCCGTGGCGGCAAAACAGGTTGTTTTTATTTCTGCATTCTCGGATTAACCGACCTTGGCGAAGCAGGGATGCTTGTCCATCCCTGAGAGCCCGTTATCGCCATGTGAAATTCGTATAAGTAAAAAGAGAATATCTGAAATAATCCCGAATAAAAAAAAGAAAAAATATTTCCGGAACCTTCAGGTCCCGATATCCCAGCTGCACTGGTATTTTTTCTGCTCTTTGGACTGGGCATCGATAGAAAGCCCGAGCGAGGAGAGTTTGAGGTTTGCGACCTGCTCATCGATCTCCGCCGGGACTTCGTAAACCCCACCCTTGAGTTTTTTGCCATTCCTGGCAATGTGCTGGGTGCAGAGTGCCTGAAGGGCGAAACTTAAGTCCATGACCTCGATCGGGTGACCCATCCCCTTGGGTGTTGCAAGATTGACAAGCCTGCCCTCGGCGAGCACATGGACTGCCTTTCCCTTGAGCATGAATGTCTCGATACCTTCCCGCTGGATGACCTTGTCGGCGTTCTTGTGGAGCCATTCGATATCGATCTCGACATTGAAGTGGCCGGCGTTGGAGAGGATGGCACCGTCTTTGAGTTTCCTGAAGTGCCGCTGGTTGATCACGGCCACATTGCCGGTGGTGGTGATGAAGATGTCCCCGAGCGCTGCTGCCTCGTCCATGGTCATGACCATGTACCCGTCCATGTGCGCCTCGAGCGCCCGGCGGGAATCGATCTCGGTGACAATGACCTTGGCACCAAGTCCGTGGGCCTTCTTTGCAAGACCCCGTCCGCAGTACCCGTAACCGGCAACGACCACGTACTTTCCGGCAATCAGGGTGTTGGTCGTAATCATAATAGACGTGAGTGCACTCTCTCCGGTCCCGTGAACATTGTCAAAGAACCGCTTCATCGGTGTATCGTTCACGGCAATGACCGGGAACTCGAGTTTGCCCTCTGCTGCCATTGCGCGGAGGCGGTGGATACCTGTTGTTGTTTCCTCACAGCCACCAATGACTTTCTTGATGAGGTCGCGGCGCTTGGTGTGGATGTAATGGATCAGGTCCATCCCGTCATCGATGGTGATAACGGGCTTTGCATCCAGCACGAGATCGATCGCAGCATAGTATTCCTCCACCGAGCAGGCGCGTTTTGCATAGCAGTGGACATTTTTTACATGGTTGAGGGCTTCTGCAACATCGTCCTGCGTAGAGAGCGGGTTGCATCCCGTGATATGTACCTCGGCCCCGCCGGCTGCAAGGGTTGAAACGAGGTTGGCAGTCTTGGCTTCGACATGCAGTGCCATACCAATGGTCATACCGGCAAACGGTTTTTCCTTGACAAACTGTTTTTTTATGGCAGCGAGCACCGGCATGTACTGCGCAGCCCATTCCATTTTCAGTTTTCCTGAACTCATAAAAATCTCACCATGGCGATGCTCGTTAAAGCACCTGCCCGTATCCTGTCGTACCCTATGAATAGACACGCCAAGTTACATAAAAACTCCGGGATAAAGACACGTTCATCCAGATATTCGTGCTTTGAGAAATATAGATAGGGATTGCACGCCCAGTTTTTATCAATGGTGCTCACACGACGGATCATCCCCTGCCTCGATCTCAAGGATGGCAGGGTGGTCAAGGGGACGAATTTTCTCGGCCTGCGGGATGCCGGTGACCCGGTGGAGCTGGCTGAGCGCTACAATGAGCAGGGCGCCGATGAAGTGGTGTTCCTGGATATCACCGCATCGAAGGAAAAACGGGGCATCATTATCGAGCTGATCAAACGGGCAGCAGACCAGCTCTTCCTTCCCCTCACTGTTGGCGGGGGTATCCGTTCTTTAGAGGATATCCAGCAGATTCTCCGGGCCGGCGCCGATAAAGTGAGCATGAACACGAGTGCCGTACATGATCCCACCCTGATCACCCGTGGCGCAGAATCCTTCGGCACCCAGTGTATCGTGGTTGCCATGGACGTGCGCCGTAATTTCACACCAAACGAAAAAGCAATCCCCGTGTTCCTCGAAAACGGGACAAAGTGCTGGTACGAAGTGGTCATCTACGGGGGCAGCAAACCCACCGGTATCGATGCCGTTGCATGGGCAAAGGAAGCCGAGGAGCGGGGTGCGGGAGAGATCCTGCTCACCAGTATGGAGACCGATGGCACCAAGAACGGGTTTGATCTTGCAGTAACCGCCGCAATTTCCGATGCTGCCGGCATCCCGGTGATTGCCAGCGGGGGGGTCGGGACCTTATCGCATTTCTATGACGGCTTTACCCGGGGAAAGGCCGATGCCTGCCTTGCGGCAAGCGTCTTTCACTTCGGGGAGTTCACCGTAAAAGAGGTAAAAGAGTATCTCAGAGCACGGGATATCCCGGTACGGCTCTGAGGTCGAACTCAAACGCTGCAACAGAGTGTTCGAGTTCAAACGCGTTCAAGACGGCGGGATGGATCTCGCCAAAGACACCAATCTTTTTTCCGCCGGAAATAATATCGCCCCGGCGTCCCTCAATAAAGGCTGCATCGGCTGACTCCTTCACGGTGTACTCAATGGAGAGCTCATGGAGCATCGCATCTGCCGAGGCGTAGGCCTCCGAGAAGTCCGCATCAGGGTGGGTACTGACACCGGCTGCCTGCTGGTAGGTGAGGCAGGAATCGACGACATCGCCGACGGTAAAGAGGCGCTGCGGGAGTTCGCGGTGCCGGTTCAGGGTTATAAATTCGAGCAGCAGGGGGAGGAGCTCGGTCCGGACCACCGTGTTCTCGATGCTGATCGGGTGCATGACATGGAGGACGCCTTTCTTTTCGTCGCGCTGCATCTTCCCGTACAACACATCCTCGCTGGTCAGCGTAAACGGCATCACTTCGAGATACCCGAGACCGCAGAAGGCTTCGCGGGCCAAGGCTGCGTTGACCTGCACCGGGTGGGGTTTTCCCACGGTGAAGGTCTTGGGCGGCTGGCTTTCGAGCCGGTCATACCCGTACGCAATCGCCACATCTTCGAACAGGTCCCAGTCGTGCATGATGTCGGCCCGGTAGCAGGGCACCTGTACCTTTACCGTGTCTGCACCCTCCGGTTCGGCACCGAAGCGCATTTTCCGGAGAAGGTCTGCCATCGACGCTGCGGTCAGCTCGATACCAAGAAGCCGTGAGCACTCTTTCACGCTCACCATGCGTTCTGCGGGGGCAAGGGTCGGAGTCTGCACTCCTCCGATCTCAACACTCTCGATGGTTGCGCCTGCTTCTGCCATCGCCGTGCAGATGATATTCACGGCCACACTGACCGCCCGCTTGTCGGTGCCGGTCGTGTCGAGAAGGATGTTCTTTGTGTCTATAGTCACCCGTGTCCGCTCGCCGTTGATGATCGGGGGGAACGAGAGGACATGGTCATCGTCGTCCACGATGAGCGGGTAGAGCGGGAAGTCTTTGACGATCTTTGCATAATCCCTGCCTTTCGGGTGCTTCTCAAGGATCTCCGCCATCGTCATCTTCTCTTTGAAATCGAGGGGGATGAACCCGCGGCTTGGCCGGGAGGCGATATAATGGAACGGAGGTTTGACCGTGTCCATATCGTGGATGCCGATCGCGACCTTGCTCCTGCCCCTGCCGACTGCCCAGTGGAGCGACTCCTGCAGGGACATGATGCTCTGGATCGACTCGTCGTCGAACGAAACCCCGCGGATGACCGCTGCACCAAGAACGGGACGGATGTTCGCAAGCGCGGGATCGACCGAGAACTTTATGCCGGACGGTTTAACCGGGTACGATGAAAGACCGGTCTCGATCCCGAGGTAGCCCCGCATGGCCCGGGCTACACCTTCCGGAGAGAAGAGATCGGGGCGGTCCGGGAAGAACTCCACGTCTGCGTGGTCTTCCTCGGTCCGCTCAACGTCCGATCCGATGAGGGCGACCTTGTCGAGGATCGTCTTCCGGTCGGTACGGGTCAGCCGCTCAAGATACTTGTAGGGAAGGGTGATGACAGCCATTTCAGATCCCTCCTTTCGTGTGTCGCAGCGAAGGGGTTTCCCGGAGGAACGCCACGTCACTCTTATGCAGAAGGCGGAGATCCTTGAGACCGAGCCGGAGCATCGCGATCCGGCTCACGCCAAGACCCCAGGCAAGAACGGGATAATTGATCCCGATCGGTGCGGTGACCTCCTCGCGGAAGACTCCTGCGCCGCCCATCTCGATCCAGCCGATACCGTCAACATACACCTCGGCATCGAGGCTCGGCTCGGTGTAGGGGTAGAACGAGGGCTTGAAGCGCACGCTCTCGAAACCCATGCGGTTGTAGAACTCGCGGAGGATACCGAGCAGGTTGCCAAACGAGACATTCTCGTCCATTACGATCCCTTCGAGCTGCTCGAACTCAGCAAGGTGGGTTGTATCGATCGTCTCGCGCCGGTAGACTCTTCCGACACAGAATGCTTTCACGGGGGGATTCGGGTTGTTGGCAAGGTACTGGATCGAGACGCTGGTGGTGTGGGTCCGGAGCACGCACTGCTCGGCCTTCTCCTCTTTCCAGACCCCGCCCCAGCCGGTCGAGGAAGTCTCCCCGCCGCACTCGTGCATCGCCTTCACCTTCTCGTATCCCTTCGGGAGCGGGAGAGTCTCGCGGAGATAGAACGTGTCCTGCATCTCGCGGGCCGGGTGGTCCTGCGGCTGGAAGAGGGCATCGAAATTCCAGTAGGACTGCTGGACAATCCCTCCGTAGAGTTCTGTAAAACCCATCTCAAGGAGGATCTCCCGCATCTCGCCGATGATCCGCTGGTAAGGGTGGATCTTGCCGGGATACGCCTTCTTCGGAAGCTTGCTCACGTCATACTTGCGGAGGTTTGCGTTCTTCCATTCGCCCGAGATGATCTGGTCGCGGGTGAGGGTGCCGGTCTCGCCACGGAGGTCGAGACCCTGCTTGACGAGTGCAAGTCCTGCGGGAGATATCGCAATAGTATACCGGACAGTTTCTGATTCCTGTAAAATACCGCGCTTGATGAGCTCCTTTGTTTTCGGATCGGTATCAGACGGATTTTTGAGAGCGGTTTCATCTGCATCGGTAGAGGTTCCCGGGGTTTTTGCAACAGCGGTGCCCTCGACTTTCACCAGTCCCTTCTTTCTCAGCTGGCCAAACCCGATCTTAAATGCCTCGTGCTTCTGGAGATCGGCAAGCGTGGTTCCCGGCAGGATAAACCGGAGGAGCTGTGTCTCGGGAAGCCCGTTCTGTGCATAGGCCTTCCCTTCATCCGTGTATACAAACTCCTTTGCCACGATCCGCTCAACCGTGGCAAGCCCCTTGTCCCCGGCAAGGTGTGCCCACTGCACCACTGCTTCCGGGGTCGCTTCGAGCATGCCCGCGAGATGGGGGGCATCAGCTTTCTTCTCCTTCTCAAGTATTGCAAGCAACCGTTTTTCGTTCTGGGTCAGTTCCGCCATCTCACACCTCTATACAATCTGAAGCCGCGTCCATCTTTTCCTTAAAGTTGTGCAGGAACGAAACCACGCGTTCTGCCGTCTCTTTCTTGCACTGGCCGCAGGTGATCTCGCCACCCGTGCATTTCCGCCGGATCTCCGAGAGTTCCGCATCATCAGTCACCATGTGGAAGAGGTTGAGCAGGTAGAGCGAGCACTTGTCCGGCTCGCCTCCGAGCCGTTTCTGCTCTTCCAGGGTCACCCGTCCGCCCGTGATTCCGCTCATCACCTTCTTTCTCACAACCGCTTCGGGCTCGTAAAACGAGATGATGCTCTCCGGGACGCTGCTCGACATCTTGCCGCCCGTGAGTCCCGGCATGAAGATATGATAGGTGGACGAGGGCGTATAAAATGCGTAACCGCCGTGAGCCCGCTCGATCTCCCGTACCTTAGCGCTCACGTCCACACACTGCGCATCTTTAATGTCTACATGACCTTCGTATTTCTTTGCGTGCGGAAATGCCTTTTTCACCGCATCGAGCGCCGCATCCGGCGCATTCTTGGACCGGACGCTGATGTACCCGTCCCGCTCTTCCACAGTGAACATCCGCATCTTGTGGGCGACACCCCGGGTGAGCCGGATATGCGGGTCCTGGTCAACACCGACCGGAACAAGCGTGGGTGCGGGTTCCCGGTCAATCTGGGGATACAGGATATCGGCTACCTGAGTAATCACGCTGTCCGCGTGGGCGATATCGGTCTCCGGTGAGAATCCGTAAATCGCAGCGAGATCCGAGAAGTTCACCTTGGTTGCCGCTTCGAATGCAAGATCCTTGAGCCGTTCATTTTTGCTCTGGAAATACGTGGTTCCCTCAAACCCGAGTGCATAGAGACAGGCGAGGTATTCCTTGCCGAATTCCCGGCACTTCTCCCAGGAAAGGTCCCGGACCGCGTGGGCCTCCCGGTCGGCGATGGTCACGTACCCGTTGCCACCCTGCTGGACATGCCAGACCACTTCCTTCATCACCATCAGGTGGCCGAGATGCGGGTGGCCGCTTGGCATGAACCCGGTGAGGACATGAAAGGGCGTATGGTTGCGGATCGCCATCGCTATCGGTCGGTAGTCCCGGTGGCCGACAACAATATTCCGTCGCATAAAGTAGGGAACGGTGGGAAGTTCAGGGAGTACCGGAGCGATCGGATCGATGCCAAAATCGGCAAATGTTTTTTCGATATCGAGAGACGGTGTACTTGACCAGGGATTGTTCTGCGGTTCTGGCATGAAAGGTGCTCACAGTTTGATTCGTGCAAATTCAACGAATTGGATTCCGTTACTATGTACAGCGCCAAACAACATCTTCTTTTTGACACTGTGCGCCATCCGGACCGAGCGGGAGATGGCGCTCATGGGCATGACAGCATCCTTCTCCACCGCGTGCACCAGCAGATCGGAATGCACGTTCTTGCCGCAGTAGACCCGGAAGTGGTGACCGAACTTGTAACCCGTTCTGGGAGTATAATCGTGTGACCTGAGTTCAGTATACACTTTGTCCTTCTCAGGAAGTTCCGGGTCATTCTCATGAGCCAGTTCAAAATATTCCGGCATACTGACCGGGGCATCTCCTTTCCGGAGCTCAAGGATATCTTTTCCCATAAGGTAGAGCAGCTCAACCGGCGAGAGCATCAGCCGTTCTTCATCCAGCCGTTTGCCAAAACCCGCTCCTTCGAGATCGGAAGGAGGATTAATCCTGACCATAGCAGATTTTCCAATCAGGACTGCCAGGTGTTTCGACAGGGGGGTCAACGGCGTGCAGGCATCTGCCAGTACCTGCAGCTTGATCTCGTAATAGGTGAGCTCCTCTTCGTCATCGACAACCGCAAGCACGTACTGCTTGCGCATATTGCGCGAGGCTACCACTTCTTCGATCAACTTGGTAAACCGGATGGGATCGCGTTCCGAGAGCACGCGGACCAGATAGAGCGATTCCCCGGTACCGGGTTTCTCACCACGCCGGAACACCCGGAAATCGTGCGGGCCGGTCTGCACCACATACCCCCGCTCGCGGAGGTCGCGGTACACCAGAAAACTCCGCAGGAAATTGCGTTCGCTGGCAAACTCTGAAAACAGGGTATCAAACGTATAACCATCGATCGTGATCTTCTGGCGGTGGATGAGATAGAGCGCCTCCTGAGGTGCAAGTTTCACGCCATCCTTTTCCAGGCGCCCGTACCCGCTCTGCTCGTAGAGCACGCGCCCGTCCTTTCCCACCCGCACCGAAGTGCCGTCAACTATCGCCTTCACTGCCGGATATATTGTCTGTACAGGATAATAAGGCACTCCGAACGCTGTGCAGGGTTTCTGCGCGATGGGCAAAACACCGGGCGAAATCCTTATGTATTACATAAATCCGTTTCAATGCCTATAAAAAGGGTAAAATTCAATGTGTATAGTCAGATCGTATCTCATAAGTATGCTTATTTGCACGTCCCCGAGGGTGAATCTCATTCCGGGAAATTATGGGTAATACTATAAGATTGATCGATCACCCACACCGGAATCATTTAACAGCCATAAAAACGCGGCGGAAAAATGAAGGTGCATGATACCAACGACCCTGGATGCCGACGTAAGAGCACGATCAACCTTGCAGGTTTTCTTGCACGGTCATCAGTGAACGGACCCGGCATCCGGTCCGTCGTCTGGGTGCAGGGATGCCCTCTTCATTGCGAGGGCTGTTTCAACCCGCAGTTTTTACCATTCACTCCTGCACAGCAGGTAACCCCTTCTTCCCTTGCCGACAGGATTTGTGCACGGGAACCTGTCGACGGTGTCACGTTCTCGGGCGGCGAGCCTTTTGCCCAGGCAGATACCCTGGGTGAACTGGGCGAACTGCTGCAGGAACGCGGCCATCCCATTGTCACGTTCACGGGATTTTCTCCCGATCTGGTTCTCGCATCCACCCGCCCCGCATGGCGGCGCCTGCTTGCAGTTACCGATCTCCTGATTGCCGGCCCGTATATCCCGTCCCTGAAATGCAATATACCGTGGATCGGTTCGTCGAACCAGAGAATCATCCCGCTCACGGGTTCCATCTCACTCCCCGCACCCCAACCCCTCGTTTCAGGCCACGCTGCCGAGTTCACGATTCATCCCGATGGCACCCTTACAGCCACCGGGTTTCCCGAGGGTACATTTGTCAAAGCGCTCGCACACCGCTGCAGGGGGGTATAGCCAGACCATGTCACACTTCAGCCGCATCCGCACCCAGTTCCGTCACCGGGAAGCCCTGATCCAGTGCCTCGAGGAACTGGGCCACACGGTCGAGACCGATACAACAATTAAAGGATACCACGGGCAGCACACCGTGGATATCGCCGCGAAACAATCCGATGGCTATGGCGTCGGTTTTGTGAAGAACGGCGATGGCACCTATGATATGGTTGCCGACTGGTGGGGAGTGTCCGGCACCGGCCAGAAAAAAATCGCTGAAGACTTGAAACAGCAGGCAGAGACGATCCAGAAGGAGTACGCGAGAAAAATGATACTGGAGCAGACGGCAAAAGACGGGTTTGAGGTAGTTTCGCAGACCGATGAAGCGGACGGGACCGTGCGGATTGTCGTGCGGAGGTGGACGTAAGCATGCAGCACAAGGAGCCGGATTTCGCACGAAAACTGAATGTCTCCCTGCGTGCCCGGGTCACGTTAATCGTGGTGATGACGCCGGAGGAAGAGCGGGTGGTTGCGCAGGTAAAAGAGGTCTGCGAGAAATGGGAGCCCCCGCGCCAGTGCATAGCCTGGGACAGCGTGGACGGGTTCTCCGTTGTCTGCGGGAATTCCGGCTTTCTTGCCCAGTCCCGTGATCCGCTCACGGCACTTGACGACATGGCCAAGACCGACGAGAATGCGGTGATCCTGCTCAAGGACTTCCACGAGTACTGGAATAATCCCCAGGTGAAGCGCAAGATCCGCAACTATTCCCAGAAGTTCAAGTACAGCCGGAGGACGATGGTGTTCGTCACTCCCGTCCAGCGGGTGCCCGAAGAGATCCGGGACGAAGCCGTGCTCATCCACTTCCCCCCGCCCGGAACTCCCGAACTCTCAAAAGAACTCGACAGCCTTCTTGCCACGAGCGGGATTACCAGTTCACTCTCGGAAGCGGGCCGGGAGAAACTGATCCAGGCCGCGCTCGGCATGACGCTCAACCAGGCCCGACGTTCATTTTCCCGGGCAATTGTCACCCACGGCACGCTCGATGACTGCGATATCGATGCCATCATCGCCGACAAGAAAGATGTCCTGAGCCAGTCGGATGCACTGGAATTCTACAGCCTGACAGAAAATCCCGATAATGTCGGGGGTCTTGCCCAGCTCAAGGACTGGCTTAGGCTGCGGGAGCGGGCATTTACGCAGGAAGCACGGGACTACGGCCTTCCGGCCCCCAAGGGAATCGCCCTTATCGGTATCCCCGGTACGGGTAAGAGCCTGACCGCAAAGATGATCGCCGATCTCTGGCACCTGCCCCTGCTCAGGCTTGACGTGGGCGCCCTGTTCGGCAGCCTTGTCGGGGAGTCCGAGGAGAGGACACGCCGGGCCCTCTCCCTTGCCGAAACGATTGCTCCCTGCATCCTCTGGATAGACGAGATCGAAAAGGCGTTTGCGTTCGGGAGCGGCGATGCCGGTACCAGCCAGCGGGTGTTTGCCCACCTGCTCACGTGGATGCAGGACAAGACGGCTCCCTGTTTTGTGGTGGCAACGGCCAACAACATTGCCGCCTTACCCCCCGAACTCCTGCGCAAGGGACGGTTCGACGAGATCTTCTTCCTCGACCTCCCCAATACCGAGGAGCGCCGCGAGATCTTTTCCGTGCACTTAAAAAAGCGCAAGTGCCTGCCTGCCGAGTTTTCCTTAGATGTGCTCGCAAAGGAGAGCGAAGGATACGTGGGTGCCGAGATCGAGCAGACGGTGATCGATGCGATGTACTTAGCGTTCAATGAAAATATGCGCCGGGTCACCACCGAAGATATCCTTGGCTGCATGAAGACACAGGTGCCGCTGGCAATTTCCCAGCGCGAGACCGTTGCCGCGCTGCGGGCCTGGCTTGCCGAAGGGCGGGCGATCTCCGCATCACGGGCAGCGCCGGCACGGGTACATGCCGGGCGGACGATCGCGCTCGAAACCTTTGAACGTATCCCCACGTGAGCGGCATGAAGATTCCCGTTTCTGCTCCCCTCATAGGTCCCTGGCTGTACCGGCGTTCGGTTAAGGAGATCGCAGAGCGGGCACAACAGGGTGATGGGGCAGCTGTGCGGAGCCTTGCCGGCATGTTTTGCACATGCCGTGATGAGAGCGTGCGGACTATTGCCCGTACTGCTCTCTGCTCTCTCGACTCAGTACCTGCTATCGATACGCTCTGCACAGAAGCACTGGAGCGGGACGATGCCGCATTGTACAGCATCGCAACCGGGAGAAATTACCTGCCATCGGATCCCGGAACGCAGGCGCTCTTCCTCTTTGTCACCGGCCAACAGGAACGATATGCCCGGATGGACAATCAGCCCCATCGTCCGCTTCTTGCTTCTGCCTATACCCAGGCAACGAACCGGGTCAGGTTTCACACCCGCAGCGAGGCCAAAAAGAGCGGGCAACTCCCGGTTCTTGCTGCTGCACTCAGGGGAGCCGGACAGAACGGGAATGCCACGGCATGGCCTGAGGAGGATTGGAAGATCGTATTTGACGACCTGATCCAGGAACGGGAGTGGAAGGAACTCTGGCCGCTGGTCGTTCAGGCACCCGTGCACCGGGCGATAGCAGCCATCACTGCAATGAACGCAGCAGGGTGGAGACCTGACGGGGATGACCGGGCACTCTGGGATGATATCACGAGTACCGTGCCAAAGGAATGGGCATCGCCTGTACCGGAGGATGCAACACCCGCTCTCGTGCGGAGTCCTGACAGCCAGCCCCTGCGCCTTGTTTTTTCAGGAGACGGGACCCTGTTTGCGGCCGGATGTGCTGACGGGACCGTCTGTCTCTGGAATACGAAAACGGGGACGCCCGTCTTCCGGCTCCTTTCAGGGCTCGGCACCATCAGCGGGATTGCCATTTCGCCGGACAATTCCCGCCTGCTCTGCGCGGGAACCGATGGAACGCTCCAGTGCCGGGATACGGGTGCGGGCACCCTGCTCTGGTCAGTTGCATCGGGAAAACGGACACCGGTGCAGTTTGCCTGTTCCCATGACGGGATTTTTGTAATCCTCATCAGCGCCCGGGGGAACATGCGGATCGTCAATATGGCTGACGGGCAGGTACAGGCACTTTCCGGGGGGCATGAAGCAGCGGTAACCTGCTGTACACTCTCCCCCCATGACTGGTTCTGTGCCGTGGGTTATGCTGACGGGGCAGTTGGGTGCTGGGATCTGCAGGGAAAAAAATACCTGCCAACGCTGGAAGGTCTGGGCGATCCGGTCAGTTCACTCACTTTTTGTAAGAGCGATGAAGAGATTCTTGTTATCTATAACCAGAACCGGCCGGTCCGGTGGCACAGGGGATCCGGGGTGCGAACCAGAACCTATACCGGCAATACGGGCCCGCTGATCTGTTGTTCCCTGACGCAGGATGGAAGCTCGTTTGCGATTGCGGGGGATGACCATATGCTCCGGTTCTGGCAGGCAGGAAACGCCGATCCCGTTTCTGAGATTCCGCTCTATAAACGCCCCCTTGCCTCCTGTGCAGTATCTTCAGACGGGATGAAATTTGCTGCCGGCTGTACTGATGGCACGTTCCGCGTCTATGCCATGAACGGGGGAACGGTCCTCTCCGGGAAAAAAGCGCACAAGCAGGCAATAACGTCTATTGTCCTCTCCTCTCCTGCAAACCAGATCGCAACTGCCGGCGGGGATGGCACGATGAAACTCTGGAATACCACCACAGGTGAACTGGTCCGCACACTCCTGCGACCGGCCGGGGGGGTGACCACCATTACGGCCACACCCGATGGTTCGATAATCTTTGCCGGATATGAAGAGGGAACGGCCAGGCAGATTTCGTGCGAAGCGGGGGCATTGAACCGGATGCTCGATATGTACACGACCACGATCCGGGCGATTGCCCTTAATCCTGATGGCACCCTGCTGGCCTGCGCCGGCGGAGATACCACGCTGCGGGTATGGAATAATGTAACCGGCGGGCTTGTCACCGGCATCGAAGGATTGACCACATCCCAGCACTGCCTCGCATTTTCACCGGACGGAACGATGCTGATCTCCGGAGGCTGGGACGGGAAGGTGCGCCTCTGGAGTATGCCGGGCGGGAGCCTGGTAAAAACACTCACCGGCCACACCAGTAACATCACCGCCCTCGCGATCACACCGGATAACACCCTGCTCGCCACCGGCAGCAATGACCGGAGTGTCCGGCTCTGGACACTTGGCAATGGCGCGTGTATTTCTGTACGGGAAGAGTCCCGCAGCGAGGTGAGCGCACTGGCAATGTCTCCGGATGGAGCGCTGCTCGCATTTGCGAGTGCAGATGCGGTGATCCATCTCTGCCACCTGCCGGATGGACGGCCGGCCCCTGCAATTCCCGCACTCCCGGGAAAGATCACTGCGCTCGCGTTTGCGGATAACGGGCGGGTACTGGTGGCCGGCCTTGATTCGGGGACTGTAGCGTTCTTCTCGTGTACTGGACGACACCTGCTGCGGTCGATACCTGCTCATACCGCGGCTGTAACGGGGATTGCGGTTCTTCCCGGTGAGGAGTCGGTGCTCACCAGCAGTCTTGACGGACTAATGCGGCGCTTGAACCTGCCCTGGACCCGCCCCCTTTTTACAACAACGCTCGAAGATATCCCGCTTGTTGCCCGGCATAAACGCACCTGCTCCCAAACGGAGGCACAGGCCCAGTGGGCATTTCTCCACGATATGCTGGCGGCGAGATTTGCCAGCGATATCGAACTCTGTACAGCCGTCGATGACGAGAGAATGTATGACATCCAGATTGTCGGGTGACGGGTATGCAAAATAACCACCTGGCGGGAACCGGAAGGCAGCATCTGGGCGTGGATTTTGGCACTGACAGTACGGTTGTTGCCCTGCGGGAGGAAAACGGCACGATACGGCTCCACGATCCCGCCGGCGGGTCCCATCCTTTTCCGGTTGCAGGGACGGACGATCTCGTCCCCCGGATTCCGTCACAGATCCAGTACAGCGATAACGGCACCCGGTACATCGGGGCTGCAACGCTGCCGGAAGGTATGATTCCTGCCGGGGTGGCACGCTGGTTACGCCACTACATTCTCGAGAACAGCACGGTGCAGGTACCCGCAGGGAACGGGAGGATGACGGGATACCGGATTGCAGGCACCGATTTCCTCACCGCACTCCTCACCCATTTACCCCGTAACAGCACGGGCACGAATGAAGTGGTCTTCTCCGTCCCGCTTGACGCTCCCGAACCGTATTCCGCGTGGCTCTGCGCAGTGGCAACTGCCGCCGGGTTCAGCGTCCCGTTCGTGATCGATGAGGCATGTGCCGCTGTACAGGGATATGGCCTGCCCCTTTTACCGGGATCACTCTTCCTCTTGATCGATTTCCACCCGGACGGGATCGATATCGCGATTGTCACACCCTCAGAATTCTCGCAGGAGGCAGGAGGCCTCTTTTCCCGGGTACTCGGAAAGGCGCACACTGATACGGGGGGAGCCGTGATCGATACCTGGATAGTGCAGGATCTTCTTGCCCGCAACCGGCTGCATGAAACCGATCCCCGGGCAGCCCGGCTGCTCCCCATGATCCGTAACGAAGTGCGGCGGGCACGGACAGCATTGGTGCTGAACGTGGAAGCGGAGGTTCAGGTTACCGACCCGGTTTCCGGATTTTCTCTCACCACACCGGTCAGCAGGGCAGACCTCGGCCGGATTCTTGAGGAACGGGGACTGTTTACCGTCATTCAAGGGGCACTTGACCGGGCGCTGTCCGCTGCCGGTATCCGCAGGCATGAAGAGGAGCGGATCACGGCTGTGCTGATGGTAGGGGAAGGCAGTGCCATTTCCTGTGTGCAGGACGCGGTCAGACAGCGGTGGGGACCAAAAGTTCACAGCGATCATCCGGTGGATGCAATTGCGCGTGGCGCTGCTGCGGCGAATCCCGAAACTCCTGAACCCAACCGGATCAGGAACGATTATGCCATTCGTCACTGGGATCCTGTTGCCCGCGAATACCGGTACCGGTTTATTGTCAGAAACGGCGCCCGCTATCCCAGTGCCGGACAGGTTGCCCGGTTCATCATCAGCGGAGCCTATGACGGGCAGGCATACCTGGGCATCCCGCTCTGCGAGATCAGCACCGCAGACCACGACCTGCACAGCCATATAGAACTGGTCTCAAACATCAAAGGAGAACTGCAGATCGCCGGGCCTGCTCCTGATGCACTACCGGCGAAGTGCCCGGTGCTGGTCAATGAGCAGGAGCCGACCCTGCTCCATGCATCGCCGCCGGCACAGAAAGGCGAACCACGCTTTGAACTCACGTTTTTACTTGACCGCCAGGGATACCTGTGCCTTACCGCACGAGACCTGCTGACCGGTCTGATCGTAAAACGGGATGCACAGGTATTCAGGCTGAATTAAGAGAGGAGAGAGAAATGACCATGCAGGAACTGGAAATTACGATTGACAACGAGGGCAGGGTACTGGTCCATGTCAAAGGGGTAAAAGGAGAGGAGTGTCTCGCGCTGACTAAAGATCTTGAGAATGTGGTGGGGGAGGTGCAGGAACGGTTCTATTCTTCGGATTACTACGAGCAGCCGGTTGAAGTTTCCCAGTACCAGAAAGCCGGCCTGCGATAATCATCTTCGGTAAAAGATCTTTTTTATTAAAAAGGGGGGGGTCTGCTGATCAACAGAAATTCTCGGTGATGTAAATCTTGTCATCTGACGAAAATGCTACACCGATTCCTTCCCGGAACAGATGTTCCGTCAGGATATTCTCACGGTGCCCGGGGCTGTTCATCCATCCATCGACAGTCCGCTCAGCAATCTCATCCATCGGGCTCCAGTTATATGACGTGATCACCCCGTTGGTGGTCAGGTAGGAACTGTACCTGTATCCCATGAAAAGATTTTCAGAGATTCCTTCGTAGGTATAAGTACCCATGTCCCGTATACAGGGATACCCGGCCGCATTCCCCCGCGCCCGGGCATTTTTCCCTTCCGGGTTTTCATGCTCGAAGAAGTTCCGGGTCGCCATATCCCAGCTGTGCCCCCGTGCAATATCCGCAAGGAACGAATCATAGGAAAGAGTGGAGAGTCCGTTCTGCTGACGCTGGACATTGATGAGCTCATGTACCCGCCCCTCAAGTGCAGCAGGATCGATATAAGTCGCTCCCGGGGTGCTGCTGGTGTAAGAGCTTGATGGAGGCTGAGGGGGGACTTGCGTGACTGCCAGCGTAATGATAGTTGTCGTTTCAGGTGTAGGTACCGGCGTTGGCACGGTCGTCGTGGGTTTGGGGGTTGAAGTCTGCGTGAGCGTTGGCAGAGAAGTTGGGGGAACCGTGGTCGGTGGAGTGGTTGGGATGGTAGTCGTGACGGGGGTTGAAATCTTCGTAGCCACGGCAGTGACCGTAGCGCCGGTCGTGGGAACCGTCGTCATTCCGGAAAGGGGCGTGCCAGACGGGGATTGCCTGAGGGCGGAACTAGTCCCGTCACCGGCTATTCCTGCCGAAGGGGTGCCCTGCACGAGGTGCGGGAAGAGGAGCACTGCTGCGGCACCAAGGACAAGGATACCGGCGATCACTACAATCCAGACCGGCATACGCAAACCGGTAACAGGACCTGGTGCAGGAGCCGGGTCCGGAAGCGGTGACCCACAGGAGGTGCAGAACTTCTGGACCTGGAACTCCTGTACTGCGCCGCACTTTGGACAGAATCTCCTTGCCATGATTATATGAGCATGGTTACCGGACAGGAAAAAAGGTATCGGGATTTAACGGGCAAGAGTACGGACTGCCTCTATGTTCCCGCGATCATCCCGCCGATCGTCGACAGGGGTCTCGCAGACCAGGGGCAAATCCCTAAAGGCCGGATGGTGTAAGATACAACGGAACCCGTCTTCTCCGATAAACCCCATACCGATGTGCTCGTGCCGGTCAAGGCCGCTGTTCCGGTCGGCTTTCGTGTCGTTCAGGTGCACGACTTTGAGGTTCTTGATACCAAGAAGTTCATCGAACTGCGCAACGGTATCTGCGATTCCCTCATCGGTCCTCAGCTCATAGCCGGCAGCAAACGCGTGGCAGGTGTCAAAGCAGATGCCTACCCGTCCGGGGGTGTCAATGCCGTCCATGATCCCCCGGATATGCTCGAAACTGCTCCCGACGCTGTTCTTCTCTCCCGCAGTGTTCTCAAGGAGCAGCTTGACCGTATTATCGGATTTGGAAAGTGAGACATTGATCGCTTTTATCACCCGGGCCCTGCCACCGGCAATCCCGTCACCGAGATGGTGGCCAAGGTGGGTGACAAGATAGGGGATACCCAGGTTTCCGCACCGGTCAAGTTCTTCGGTAAGTGCGATTATGGATTTTTCATAGATATCCGGTTTCGGGGAGGCAAGGTTCGGGAGATAGGGCATGTGATCGACCGGGAGGATGCCGGTGGTTTTGATCTTTGCCCGGTACAGAGCGCAATCAGCCTCTGACAGGGGTTTGAATCCCCAGCCCCGCGGGTTTCTTGAGAACTGCTGGAAGACATCGCAGCCGGCATCCTTTGCCCGGTCTACCGCGAGATCGAGCGAGCCTGCAATCGAAACATGGACACCAACACGTACCATAGCACACCGTTTTTTGTATGCATTCTGGTTCGGGGCGTATCTATGATAAGGTTGTGATCGTACCGGGCCGGGGGATGTAAAAGATAAGGAAAAATGAATCGGTTTGTGCCGGTATTGCCGGATTATTTCAGGATCTGTCGTGCAACAAATCCGATTGCCAAAAGTACTGCAAATACTCCCGCCGGGGATTTGGCAGGAGCCGTCGTTGCGGAGGCGGTACTATCCGGTGTACCTGAAGCGGGGGTCCCGCTCAGGGTGAGCGTGCCTGACCGTGAACCAAAAAGGCTGCACTGCGCATCCACGTTTATCACGCCACCGGTTCCTTTGAGCTGCGGGAGATTGTACCGGTAGGTGACCGATGACCGGTCCGGCTGGCTGGTATAGGACTTGTCAACGAGCACGGTATCTCCCTGTGTTACCGTTACCTGTTTCACATAATGCGTGGTGGGATCGTCAACCGGGTGGGTGATCGTGATAACAAGATCCCCGGAGTTCTGATCATAAATCATGACTGCATCCGCAGGGGGATTGGCAAGGGCGCCGCCGCTCAGCACAGCAAGGCTGAGCAGAGCGATGACAAATGCCCGTACCAGTAAGGAACCGTGCCGGAACTGTGCAGGCAACGAATGGGTCCTATCCTGCATGATTGTCTGCCTCCACGATTCCGTCAGAGATGATGGGAAAGACTGCCATGCATGATACTCGGCAGGCCTCCCTATATTATTTTGTATCATACCGGGCGAATCCGGTGCTAAAAAAGGATTATTCCTTCTTCATAAAAAGGTAGAGTCCCGCAAGCCCGACCGCACCAATTACCGTGAGCGGCAGCATGCCGGATTTCGTAGTAGGAATTGGAGTGGAAGCGATTGGGGTCTGCGGTGTCAGCGCCTCATCCGGGCGGGTTGTGGTTGCCGTGCGGATATTGGTCTGCGCTGCACTGATGGGTGGTACGACCTTGACTACGTAAACAGAAATCGCCTGGGGCCCGGGCATACCCGATTTGCCCGGGCAGGTGCTGGACGATGCTTCTCCACTGACAAACGAAACTGCCACGCTTGAACCGTCGTTCCTGCCATTATAGGTAAAGGAATCACCGGGCTTGAGTATCTTTGCAGAGACTTCCATACCCTCGCTCTTCACCCTGACATTTGCTGCCGTGGCAGTACAGACCGTGCCCAGGCAGGCAGAGCAGTCAGGAATAGTAACTGCATCCAACGCGTAATTGCCGATGAGCGGCGTGGGGATCGTGCCCATATCTCCGACAATATCGGTCACCATCTCTTCGTTGGGACGTGAACCGAACAGTTTTGCCAGGGTTATCCAGTTCTGTCCTGCGCCACCAAGGCTGGTCGCAACAACCGGATCACCGGTTTTAAAGACAGAAAACGCAGACACATCCGGTACTGTCCCGGTAAGAACCTCAACGCTCATCGGGATGAAGGTACAGACCGGTGCACCACTTGCGGGATAGCTGCACCCGTATTTCAGGGGGTGTTCGATAGTAATGGTATTCGTGGACTGGCTGAGGGTGGCAATCGTTCCTTTGAGCGTGACTTCCTGTATAGCCGCACCCACCGGCATACAGATGCAGCACAGGAACAGGGCTGCAACAATGATGACAAGACAGGTCTGTTTCATGAACATCAGTTCTCCTTCGTATATCGACCATCGATGTTCAGGAATAAAAAAGGATCATCTGTACCTGAACTATTTTGCCGTTGGACAGCAAACGCACTACTATGCAGGTCACATTCCTCGGCACCAATGGCTGGTTTGATACCCTTGCCGGCAATACGGTCTCCGTGCTTGTCCAGTCAGAGGAGTTCGATATCATCTTCGATGCAGGGAATGGCATAGCAAAAGCGGACCGGTATATCACCCAGAAAAAACCGGTGTACCTGTTCATCAGTCACCTCCATATCGACCACATCGCGGGACTGCACACGCTCGTCAAGTTCAGGTTAAAAGGAGGCCTGCACGTTTTCACCCAGAAAGGGAGTGTAGCGGATCTCAATGCATTTGTCCGGGAACCCTACACGGTGCCGTTCTCCGGTCTTCCCTACAAGGCTGATATCACTGAACTCTCTGAAGGCAGGCATTCCCTGCCGTTTACCATCGAGTGCCGCACGCTCGTTCACCCGGCCCCCTGTTTCGGGTACCGGCTGGAGATTGACGGAAAAGTGATCACGTATTGTACCGATACCGGCATCTGTGACAACGCGATTGCGCTCGGGTATGATACAGATCTCCTCATCACCGAATGCGGGCTCAAACCCGGCGGTAAGAGCCCGGACTGGCCCCATCTCAACCCGGAGGACGCGATCCATATTGCCCGGCAGGCGCACGCAAAGCGGCTCGCCCTCATGCATTTCGGGGCCGAGGTGTACAAGACGGTTGACGAGCGGAAGGCATTGCAGCAGCGGTACGAAAAGGAATGGCCGGGTCTGATTGTTGCTACGGACGACCTGACAATAGACGTGTAATTAAACTGGCTTTGCTGAAACGCAGATAAACGAGACTTCACACACGAACCATTAAAATCACTACATTTTTTTTTTACAAAAAAAGAGCCAACCCACCCCCTTTGGGGGTTGTTCGGCCGCTTCGTCGGGGGCGGCGGCGTTCATCATATAGGGGGGTATGGGGGCATCAGCCCCCATCTGCAATCCACTCAAATAGATGAAACATATAAAAATTATTCCAGTTTTTTTATCAGCCACGCCATGTTGATGCCCAGCGTTCTCATGGTCGTGATCCCTTCATCATCCCCGTTCACATCGCCCGGTGCAAGACCGATACCGATATTCCAGTACGAAGAGCCCGGCACAATCATCTGGTTGATGAAAAAGAAGTGATTGAGGGTATCGAAAGCGTGAATCGCACCCCCCCTGCGCACGGCAATCACTCCTACACCTACCTTCCGCCGGAACATATCCTGGTTGGCTTTTGCCACAAATCCCGCCCGATCAATCAGGGCTTTCATCTCTGAAGAAACATCAGCGAAATACGTCGGGGAAGCAAGGATAATACCATCAGCTTCGAGCATCTTCTCAATACAGTCGTTAATGATGTCCCCTTTCACCGCGCACCGCTGGTCCTGGTTCTCAAAACACTTCATGCATGCGGTGCAGCCCCGGATCTTCTTTCCGGCGAATTGGACAAGTTCGGTTTCAATGCCTGCTTTTTTCAGTTCATCAAACACCGTATCGACAAGAATTGCTGTGTTCCCGTCCTTTCGCGCACTGCCATTGAATGCAACAACTTTCATGAGATCTCCGGTTGTTGGTTTTGTTTTGGACAGTAAAATATGATCGTCAGCAACTCTTGGTAAAAAAATTACAGATCATGGGATTATGAATTACTGCCCATAAACCGGAACGCTCCGTTCGGCACTAGGATCTCGAAGCGGGCGCCTTTGCCTTCGATACCGGTCTCTTTGATCGTGATGCCTGTGATGGACAGGATCTCCCGCGCAAGATAAAGACCCAGTCCAATCTTGCCTTCCATTCTTCGTTCGAAAATCTTTTCTTTAATCTGTTCGGGAATGCCTGCACCATTATCCTCAAAGACCAGCGTGAGTCCCTCCGGGGTTTTTCGGTACCAGAGTGAAATCTCCGTAGCGGTCATCCCGTGGAGGAGGACATTTTCTGCCAGGGAGTAAAAGACATTCTCAAGGAGCGGATCGGCATAGATCTCCAGATTATCCAGCTGGATGTTCCGGCTCAGTTTTGAACTGTCAATGTGCGAAATCCCTATTGCAAAAACCTGGGAGACATCCTGCCACGCCGGGGGTTTTATGCCAAGATCCTGGTATTTCTTCGCAAACTGGAGAGACGCAGAAATCGAATGGATAATTGTCTCCTGTTTATGCCGGTATTCCTGTGTTTTTTCATCCGCAGGCAGCTGTTTTTCAAGTTCCAGGTACCCCGAAAGAGAGAACAATGCATTCCGGATATCGGTAAACGTGATCCGGTTTAACAGGCTCAGCTTCCGCGAAACCCGGTTCAATGCCTCCTCAGCCCGTTTACGCTGGTCCAGCTCTGCATTGAGTTCGGCAGTCCTCAAAGAGACCGTCCTTTTGAGCGTGCGGTTCCAGACCACCAGCAGGACGATAATAAAAATGACGGTGCCGGTAAGGATGACAATAATCCGCAGGTACTCGTTGCTGACTACAGGTGTGCCATACCAGGTGCGGTCGAGGGCTTCATACTCGCTCTTTGGGATCTTGTCAAACCCGGCATTTATGTCATTGAGGAGTGCAGTATTGCCCTTCATCACTGCCCGGTGGAGGGCTCCAGACATAATAGGAGGCGTGTACCTGAACTGGTCCTGGATTCCCTGGTTGTAGAGGTAATAGACACCGCTGGGCTTGTCGAGAATAAACACGACGATCTCACCGGTTTTTGCCGCTTTGACGACCTGTTCATAGCTGTCATATTCCCTGACCGTAACACCTTTTTTCCGGGCATCCTCAACCGTGCTGTCCCCTTTGTGCATCCCGACAACAAAACCGTTCAGCGATTCGAGACTGGATATGCCCGAGACGTTTGCATTAAAAAAAATCACCACATCCACATCGGAATACGGAGGGGTGAAATCGTAGATCTTCGCCCGTTCGTCGGAGTAAAAGACCGTGTCAATGACATCGAACTCCCCGTTTTCCATCCGCTGGATCGCGTCGTCCCACTCAAGACCGGTTATCACTACTCTTCTGCCGGTCTGTTTCTCCCAGAGCCGCCACATATCCACCGAGATACCGGCAAGATTCCCACTGGCATCACGGTACGAGAAAGGCGGATAGTTGTTATCCATGACAACCGTGACAACATTGTCATGTTCGGCCGTTTGGCCGGGCGCAGCAAGCGAAGGAGTGCTTATGAAGATACAAAGCAGGGTAAGCAGGAGAATCAGAAGCGATGTGCGATGATTAAAAAACATAGTTTTTGTTGCCCCCTCTAGCGTGCCCGAAAGTAATGACTAATGCCATTACGATAAAGTGCAATAAATACATTATCCAGCACAGCCGGATAAATTCCCTGTTTGACCTTGTTGGTCTTGTTTTGGACAAAATAATGATTGTTAGCAACTCTTGGTAAAAAAACCGTTAAGCCCGTATTGTGAGGTTCATCCGGTAAACCGGTACGCCCCTTTCGGCACGGAAATCTCGAACCGGGCACCTTTCCCGGATTCGCCGGTCTCATGGATGGTGATGCCGGTAATACCAAGAATTTCCCGGACAAGGAACAGTCCCATACCTTTCCCTGCTCCATATCCCCGTTCAAATATTTGTTCCTTATCCGCATCCGGAATTCCTCTGCCGTTATCCTCAATAAATAACGTGAGATGGTCGGTTGTTTCACGGTAGTAGAGGGAAATCTCTGTTGCCGTCTTGCCATGTTTCGTCACATTCTCGACCAGCTTGAAAAATACGGTCTCTAACAGGGGATCGGCATACAGTTCCAGGTTATCCAGGTTATTCTTCCTCTCAATCTTCGATAGATCCAGGTGGGAGATGGCAACGAGAAATACCTGGTTTGCGTTCTGCCAAAGGGGGGGATTTATCCCCATATCCTGGAAATTCCGGGCAAAGGCGAGCGTACTTGAGATTTTATCAGCCACCTCTTTCTCTCTTTTTAAGTATGCTCCGGCTTTTTCATCCATGGGAAGGTCTTTTTGCAGTTCAATATACCCCTGAAGACTGAAGAGTGCGTTCTGGATATCCTGGAACGTGATGATGTTTAAGAGATTGAGTTTCTTGCGGGCCTGGGTGAGGGCATCCTGGCTCCGGTGGAGCTCGTCGTAATTTTGTTTTAGTTTTTCAGCAGTTGAGGTCATCTCTTCATAGGCAGCAGTAAGTTCCTCTTCTGCCTTTTTGCGCTGTTTCAGCTCTACATCCAGTTCCTGGGTCCGCTGCGCGACTTTTCGTTTCAGGGTGCGGTTCACAACCATTAATACTAACAGGACAAGGAGGATAACCAGCCCGCCGGCAATGATATACTTCAGGTATTCCTGCGACACCAGCGGCGTGCCGTACCACTTTCGATCGATGTCAGCGTGTTCAGAGGGGGTGATCTTACTAAACCCGTCCTCTACTTTTTTTAAGGTTTCACTGTTCCCTTTCTTAACCGCACGGTGAAATGCGCCGGTGTAAAGTGGGGCGGTCTGCTGGAACTGGTCACGGATTCCCGCTTTGTACAGGAAATACATCGCCGGCGGCTTATCCACGCAGAAGACCACCACCCGGCCATCTTTAGCTGCCTGGATAATCTCTTCATAACTGTTAAATTCCAGAATCTCGTCGACCCCGGATTTTTTTAAGACATCAATGGCGTTGTCACCGGATTTCGCTCCAACCACAAAACCCTGTGCGGTTGTGGGGCCGGAAATTCCTGCGATATTTTTGTTGAAAAATATGGGGACATCGATCGTTGCATAGGGCTGGGTAAAATCATAGATTTTGGCACGATCTTCATTGTAAAAAATGGTATCAATAACATCAAACTCCCCTGCTTCCATCCGGTGCAAGGCATCGTCCCAGTTCATGGGATGTAATTCTGCATGAATGCCGGTCTTCTGCTCCCATAACATCCATTCATCGATAAGGATTCCCTGCAGATTTCCTTCATGGTCCAGAAATGAAAACGGGGGATAATTATTATCCAGTACAACGGTGATAACTTCCTGGTTCTGTGAGGCCAGTGCCGGTACAAACAGGATTGAACAGATGAAAAAAAGCAGGACAATCCTGAGAATTGTACGGTAACCGGTGATCATGGTATTGATTCCCCCTTGTTATCCGGGAAGTAATAACTATTCCCCATTACGATGAATCCTGATAAAAATATTGCCCTGTTCGTCCGTGAGATCGTCTCTTTTTCACCCTGACCTAAAAATCCGTGGTTCAGTACGCCATCTTATGAGCTCACACGCTAAATAGAGGAGCGATATGAATACTCGTATACAGTTCTCCGACTTCCACCTCTCAAAGGAACTCGGAAAAGCCATTGAAGATATGGGCTTCGAAGAGCCCTCGCCTATCCAGGCACTCGCCATTCCTCTCATACAGGCTGGGCGTGACGTTACCGCCCAGGCACAAACCGGTACCGGCAAGACTGCCGCTTTCGGTATCCCTGTCATCGAAAAGATCGATCCCGCAAAACGTGTTGTCCAGGCAATCGTGCTCTGTCCCACCCGTGAACTTTGCATCCAGATCGCTGAAGAGTTCTCCCACCTCCTCGCCCATCTCCCCAAGGTCTACGTTCTTCCGGTCTATGGCGGCCAGCCTATTGACCGGCAGCTGCGGGCCCTTCACTCCGGTGTCCACATCGTGATCGGTACTCCCGGGCGCGTGATGGACCACCTTGACCGCAGGACGCTCAGCCTCCACGATGTCCACACCGTAGTGCTCGATGAAGCCGACCAGATGCTCGACATGGGTTTCAGGGACGACATCGAACTGATCCTAAAGAAGGTTCCGCAGGATCGCCAGACCCTGCTCTTCTCGGCAACCCTTCCCCAGCCGATCATTGATATCTCCAAGCGGTTCATGAACAAACCCGAGTTTGTCAAGGTCCAGTACGCTGAACTGACCGTGCCAAAGATCGAGCAGAGCTATATCGAAGTCAAGGAACGCGAAAAGATCGATATCCTCTGCCGCCTGATCGATATCGCCGATCCCCACCTGTCAATCATCTTCTGCAACACCAAGCGCAGGGCAGAAGAACTTGCCGGCAAGATCAAGGCCCGGGGTTACCGTGCCGAGGAACTGCATGGCGATATGAAACAGTCCCAGCGCGACCGGGTGATGGGGGGGTTCAGGAAAGGTTCCATCGAGATCCTGATCGCAACCGATGTAGCAGCCCGCGGGATCGATGTCGATGACGTTGACATGGTGATCAACTTTGACATCCCGCAGGATGTGGAGTACTATGTTCACCGTATCGGCCGGACCGGCCGTGCCGGAAAGAGCGGCAAGGCAATCACCTTTGTCTCTCCCAAGGACTTCAACAAGCTCCGCGAGATCCAGCACTATGCAAAGGTCCAGATCCCCCGCATGCCCGTTCCCTCGCAGAGCGATGTGGCAGAGACCCGGACCAAGGCAGTGCTCGAAGCAGTGCGCGAGACGATCCAGGCAGGAGGCCTTGAAACCTTTGTCCGTGTCATTGAAAAGGAGACAGAAGGAGATCTCAACACGGTTGATATCGCCGCTGCACTCTTAAAGATGCAGATGGAAGAGCGCCTTGAAGCCCCGGCAGAGAAGCGCGAAGAGGTAGACTTTGCCGACACCGGAGCCGAAGTGGGCATGGTCAGGTTCTTCTTAGCGGTTGGCAGGCAGCACAAGGTTGCCCCAAAAGACATCGTCGGTGCAATTGCCGGTGAGACCGGCATCCCCGGAAAAGCGATCGGCGCGATCCGGATTCTTGACTCCTATTCCTTTGTCGAGATCCCCAAGGAAAACGCAAACGAAGTCTATACCATCATGAAAGAGCGGACCATCCGCAACCAGCCAACCGGTATCGAGCCGGCTGCAGGTAAGCGGGCATATTAACCCTCTTTTTTTCCTTAAACCCATAACACTCAAATATTTCGTAGTAAGATGTGTGTGTATGAACACAAAATGGGTATTTTCCCTCTTTATCGTCCTTGTTCTCCTGCTCGTAGCAGCAGGTTGTACACAACCGGCAGCACCTCCGGCAACACCGGTGCCAACCGTTGTTGAAACGATTGAAACGGCAACACCAACTCCCGTAGCTACTACCGCTGCTTCACTGACGCCCGGGCCTGTCGAGACCCTGCCGGATATGTGGAGCATTGATGTCCAGGTTGCGAGTAATGGTGAAGCAGTCGATCCGCAGATCACGGTGAGTTGCATGGGCGGAAAAGGGCTCAATGTCATCACGCAGATTGATGTCAAAGTCACACGGTCCGATGGCATAGTAGAGACCGCTTCTATCACACGGCCCCTCTACAAAGGAAAATCCGTTTCCCTGCGCAGCACCACCAAGCCAGGATACGTTGACCGGACCGAGGTCTGGGTATACACACCCCAGGGTGATAAAGTTAAGGTCTACGATGCGTACGTGCCGTTCCGTTCGTATAACTGATGGGATAATAATCCGTCAACCTTTTTTTAGATGATGTGCCTGAACATCATCCGGCATTCATCGTCAATTAAAAAAAAGGCCGGTACTCACCGGCAATGCATCCCTGCAAACCGGATTAATCGTAGGTACGGCTTTCGGTCATCTTTGCCATGGAATAGGTGATGACCCCGATAAAAATACCCACAGCAACTATTGCCATCCCTATGGGCTCATCGCCAAACGGGGGCGTGAATGCTACCCAGATCCCATTTATCATTACAAACACGGCGACAAAATAACATATGATTTTTATGATGGTCTGCATAATCCCTCTTCCTGATGATAGGATGTGAAGTGCTAGTAAAAAAGCACTTCTCTTACCGGATATCTACGCGGATAATTACGAATCGGCTATCTTCATCGTCTGCCAGGAAACAGCCTTATTCTCGACGGCATTGCGGATCACCCGCTGGGTTCTTGTGAGAGTTCCTGTACCTTTTTTCACGTCCATGAACACGATCCGTATCTCTTTGCACTTTTCATCGGCAACTTCGGTCAGGCCGTCAAAGATAATGTAATCCACAGGAGAGCCGATAAACCGGGCATCCGCAGGATTGAACTGGAACTCCGGCAATACCGGGGCCATCTGTTCTGCGATCTTACCCTTGAGCGTGGAACGTGCCCGGTTCACAGAATCTTTCCGTATCTCACCGGCGGCCTGCATCTTCCACGTTTCCAGTTCCGCACGGTATTTCCCCTCAATGGCGGTGATCTGCGCTTTTACAAATAAATAACCGAGCGCAAAACCGAGAACAAGCGAAATGATAATGGGGATGAGAAGATCCTCAAGCGGCATGAGAAGAGGGTTGGTGATGCTGCTATAACTCGTTTGAGATGCGGGGACAGGCAGGACCGTTGTAAAACGGATTGAAGAATGAGGTGTTATGAGTGATTTTTCACAAGGCTGATGATTTTTTCCTTAACGATGCGCTCCATACCATCGATGGTCCGGATATCCTTTACCGCATCAATATGGTCAATGAGAATTTCGCCGGATGGCTCAATATCCAGGTTCCGCAAAAACGCGGTGATGACACGGGTGATACAGGTAAAATTCACCTCCCCCTTCCGCCCGGCAACGGAAAAGAGCAGGCCTTTTTGTCCCCGTTTCCCGCCGGATATCACCCGCTCGGCATGGTACGCCTGGCAGCGGTCAATGACCAGTTTGAGCCCCCCGGGCACGGTGTTGGTATAGACCGGCGAGCAGACAACGAGAAGCGACGTGTCCCTGAGCGCATCGATGATCTCGTCCATGTCATCATCAAAGACGCACGAGCCAGAGTTATAGCACTGGTAACACCCAATGCAGCAATGGATGCTCATGTCATGGGGGTAGATAACCTGTACCGTCTTTCCCAGAACGTGCGCGGCTTCCACGGCCCAGCCGGCAAGGATGCTGCAGTTCCCGTCCCCGCGGGGACTTCCCTGGATCACGACCATATCGGGCGAGGGGGTACGCTGTTTTCGGCGGGACTCCGGCCAGTGCTCCTGAAAAAAGAGGGCGGGGTTCGTGCGGAGTTGCTCTTCCCAGTCATCCGCGGTCTCTACGGCAACAGTCTCTGCTTTCAGGGGAACCAGCGGCGAGTACTCGAACGTGTTGGTCCTGAATACGGCGCGAATCTTTTCATGGGACGAAACGGCCAGCGCAAACCGGATCATCCCAGGATACAGGGCGGAGAAATCCTCGCGGTGCAGCGTGAGCAAAACGCGATGAGCACCGTCACCAATCTCCCTGCTGCGCAGGAGTTCACGCACGGGTTCCATTACCGTTAATACCACACCCGGAGGCAAAAATGCTGCGGAAGAATCCGTACACCCATGCCGGGCAAAAATCCTCGAAAGAGCAATAAAGACTGCCATCAGAAGTTTCCCATAAATCTGTGTGGTGATCCCCGTTTCCCTCATGCCCATTCCCTTACGTATCGCAGCCCTGACGCAGGAGCGCAACAGCCTCTTTGAGTTTCCCCTGGAACGTCTCGCCGGCATCATCCGGGAGATCAGGTTTCGCTGCACATCCTGCGCAAAGTGCTGCACACGGGAGTTCAACGGGCACGTATTCCTGCTCGACCGCGATGTGACGGCAGTAAAAGCCATGGATCCCGATGCACTGGAACCCGCCCCATCACCGGAATTCTGCGACCAGAACGGGACCTTTTATGTCTCCGGGTATGCCCTGCGGACGCAGGACGATGAGACCGGCTCCTGCTGGTTTCTGGAAGAGGGTATATGCCGCATCTACGAGAACCGGTTTACCATCTGCCGGGTGTACCCGTATATGCTCCACCGCGAACCCGACGAACAGGGGATCGTGGACTGGCGGCAGTTCTCCGGCCTCGACCTGCACGGGGAATATGACGCCACCATTCCCGACGAAGAAAGCCTCGCGATCGCCCGGGAGACAAAGGAGTATGAGAACGCATTCCTGACCCAGGAGATCCAGTTCCTCGAATACATGCAGCACTATTTCGCACGCCACCATCTCCGCCACGTACAGAAAACATATGACGACCGGCTGAGGGGATTTTTAAAAGGCGATGAGATCACCGTCAAAGTATATTACGACGGGGCACTCGAAGAGCACCGGATCATTAACGGCTGAAAAAACAGAACCCCGCTCATTTTTTACCGGGCGGTTCATCGCCGACCCGTTTCCAGAACGCTGTAAGGACCCGCCAGATCGTTTCTTTCAACGCCAGTACCCGCTCACGGCTTTTGTCCTGTGCATGCTCGCCGGTTCCTGTGGATTCATAGAGGGCACGGTTGATCTCGATCTGGATCCAGGGAATGCCCTTGCGCCAGTAATGGGCATTTGCAATAAACCCGCCCCGAAACGGATCGTTTAACACCACTTCCCGGTCAAACGAGAGTTCGTTGCGGAACGCATCGGCAAGAACCGCGATCCACGCCGCAGGAGCGGTGGCAATGCTTCCCGGCCGGGACTCGCCCTGCCCATCGCCATTGTTGCCAAGGCAGATCATCGGCCGTATTTTGCCCGCATCCTTCTGGACTGCCGAGCCGTGCGGCAGCATCGAGTGACAGTCAAACGCGACCCTGACAGGATGACAGTCCAGTAATTCATCGATACGCTGGTGATAGGGGAAGTAATGGTTCATCATCAGGGTATGGATCTCTTCGATGGACGGCACTGTGCCCGGGCGGTATACCTCCCTGCCATCAACTGTCCTCCTTTTGATAACCCCGTCGGGATCTTTTGGCGGGAGGGGGAGCGGGGGGCGGTTGAGGTCGATGATCATCCGGGAAATCGGCGTGTCGATGAAGGCATCTACCCGTTCCGGGAATCCAAACAGATCCCGTGTCAGCGGATCGCAGTAGAAAAGGAGGTCTTCGTCACTGAGCAGGAGACGGGGACGAACCTCTTTCGGAATTTCCGTTCCCCCGTGCGGGATGGAGAGCAGGAAAGGATACCGGGTATTCATGGTTTGCCAGCAGATGGACATAGGATGCCGGGGGTGTTAAAAATGTCCCCACTCCGGAGAGAGCCGATCAACGTTCAGGACTCTTCGGTCTGTTTCGACGGACAGAAGTTACAGATTGAGTAAAATACTTCCTTTTCCTTGTCCCGGATCAGGCAATAGTAGTCCCTGCCCCGCTGCTCGACTTTGAAACCCCCGGGAAACGGCATGCCCACCGGGTGGCCCGGCTTATCGAGCACAAACATGGAAAACGCTGCGATCAGGTAGTAGAAGAAGCGGTTCTTCGGGTTCCGGAAGTACGGGTTGCGCTCACTTCCTTCATTCACGGCAAAGCATCCTTCCGGCAGCATATCGCAGAATTTCCGGAACGTTTCCGGATCGGCAAGAGGAGTCTGCATTGCTAAAAACGCCCCGCGCCGGTGCATGGCAAGAAGTTCATGATGCCCACCGAAGAGCTGCTTGTTAAAGTACGGGCGGATCGCCTCGCGGTACGGGGACGGGAGTTTTTCTATATCATTGTAGAGGCGTCCCCCGATGATCTGGAGATCAAAGAGGGAGTACTGGTGCACTTCGTGAACAAGCAGGGTGCCGAGTTCCCCGCGGGTCCGGGCGCTGCGGATACGCAGGGCTGCTTCCCGTATCATGCCAGCCTCCTCTGCATATTCCTCAGAAATGCCGGACACTAACGTTGCGGGTTCCATGCAGTCGTGCACCTCGTACTACTCTGTCTCGAAAAGAAACGGGAAAAAGGTATGCGTTGGACTACAGAACGATCGAATGCTGTGATCAGCATTAGGTTCAAGAATATTTTTTGCAGAATTCATGAGCAGGATTGTTATCACTTTTTGTACACTTTTAATATACATTTTTCCGGGAATTTTTTTCCTTTTTTCAAATTTTTTTTGAAATTTTTTTCAATCGAACCTTGCCGGAAAATTTTTAATCGCGATCACAGGGTGTTAGATAAGTTGCCAACTGTTGGATAATTATCCAACTGTTGGATAATTATCTAACAACAAATCATTTTCTCCGGGGTGAGGGTCCGGAAATAAAATCAAGGTCTGATTAAAAAATTCAAGGCAGGGGCTGAGGGGTCGATTGAAAAAAAAATTTCAGAGATCGATTTAAATTTTTTTGCGCGAAACGGATCTCGATTTTTTTTGTAAAAAGGCTTGCCGGATTTGATCTGGAATTGTTCAAAATCGATTCATAAAAAATTGCTAAGTGTATATGTACTAATGAGGGTTCCCCGCCTCAGGGCCTGCTATGGATATCTTGTATCCATGGGTTCCTGTGGCCTGACGGCCATGTATACTCTCCAAGGCACGGCGGGGCAGGACGGTTTTATTAGTCGTTGAAACCGCCGCGGGGGCGCCCCGTCGGGGGCGGCGGCACCTGCGAGATATTCATCCATGCCATTGACGATACCCTTGGCCGCAGGTTTGATGCAGATGTCGGGCTGAATGTATTCGATCTCTGATTTTTTTACTCAGTGTGAATGCGGCGGCAACCCTTCGTGGCTGTGTTCCACAACATGATGGTGATCCGCCCCGGATTCTGTTGCGGGATCTACGTGAATGGTAGCATCGGAGAGATACTGCAGGTGGTGGAGCAGTTCATGCCGGTACTCTTTCGCTATCGCATGTCCGCTCTCCACCGAAAGGTTTGAGTCCACGGTCATGTTGATCTCCGCGTGGAGCCGGTGCCCGAGCCAGCGGACTTTCACATCGGTTATTGCTTTCACGCCATTGACGTGTTCGGCAGCATGAGTGATCTCATCTATGATTTCCGGATCAACACCATCAATCAACCGGGTGAATATTGTTTTTCCTGATTCCCAGACAATCCCGAGAATGGCAATCGTGATAAGCAACCCGACAACCGGATCGGCAAGAGGGAACCCGAGATATACGCCAACTGCACCGAAAAGCACGGCAAGGCTCGTCAGCCCGTCCACCCGGGCGTGCTGGCCGTCAGCCACGAGTGCGGCACTCCCGATCTCGTTGCCCACCCGGATGCGGAGCCGGGCCACCGCTTCGTTTCCGATGAACCCGATGATCGATGCCGCTACAACCGCCCAGAGAAAAGTGACTTCCTGCGGATGGAAGAGCCGGTCGATGGAAACATAACCGGCAACAATCGCGGAGACCAGGATCATGAGAACGACAAAGACACCGGCAAGATCCTCGACCCTGCCGTATCCGTACGTAAACCGTTTCGTAGGTTTCCACCGGGCAAGCAGGAATGCAAAGAGGAGCGGGATTGCCGTGAGTGCATCGCCGAAGTTATGGATGGTGTCAGCGAGCAGTGCAATGCTGCCGGTATAATATACAATGATTACCTGAAAGATTGCCGTGATGAACAAACCGACAAACGACCATTTGACCGCCCAGATCCCGCGTTCCGTTGTAAGGATGGACGGGTCTACGATCCCGTGCGTGTGGCCGTGCCCATCCTTTTCTTTCACACCATGATCATGGCTGTAGTCATTGTCATGGTCGTGATCATGATCGTCGTGGACTGCTTTCTGTTCATCTTTCCGGGAAATCATGTAACTGCATCCCATTTCCCTTTCCGGTTCATGAATCTATGCCATGATGCCGGGATTTGTGCTCTGGAGAAACGGGCATGAACGATTAAGTTCACACCCAAACCATGAAAATCGTTTTTATGATTCTCCCCCGCCTCAGGGCCTCTCCGAGGCACGGCGGGGCAAGGAGGTTTTATTTTTTTAGTCATTGAAACCGCCGCGGGGGCGCCCCGTCGGGGGCGGCGGCACTATCCTTGTAGGGGGTATGGGGGCATCAGCCCCCATCACCATTATCGGAACAAGACAAACGTTTCAGCCCCTCTACAGCTTAAACTCCGGCGTGGCATCGAAGAGTTTCTGGTACAGCGAGGAAAAGAGCCCGATATACTCTGCCGCTGCCGGCGTCGAATGATAAACGGTCTTTTCCCCCTCGGTTACCAGAGCGAGATATCCCCGCGCCACCAGGAATTCAAGGTACTCCTGCCCGGTCTTCGAGTTCAGGTCACACCGGTTGATAATCCCGGTGAAGGATCGCGGGGATTTGCAATAGACAAGGATCTCCCAGTAGATCTCGTACACCGTGCGCCGTCCCGTCATGCCTCATCCAGCCCCAGCGTCTTTTTCAGGGCGCACTCCGATTCCTCGATCTCGTGGAGGCGCCGGTCCCAGACCTTTGCAAATTTCGAGAAATAGTACGATGAGAGCAGGCTTGCAAGAGCAATCCCGAGTATGAGGAACATCGCCGGTATGACCAGGAAATTATCCAGGGTAAACGTGATGCCGCTCGGCGATAGGGACAATGCCTGAAGGCTGGTTGCGATCCCAAGGACAAAGAAGAAGCACCCTCCGATCGTCGAGACAAGGATCATGGTGCCGATGGTTTTCCGGTTGTCCCGGTAATGGGCGAGCATCCGCACGATCAGGCACGTGATACCCTCTTCCGTTATGGGTTCACCGGATGCACAAAGGATGTCCTTGATTGTCCCGATACCTTCAAAGACCCTGATGGTTGAGAAGAACCAGCTGAGCCCGAGCCCGAAGCAGATCATGGCGACTGCACCGGTGAACATCCGGAACTCGGGGATTCCAAGATCCAAGGGCAGCCCGAGTACTGCGGTAATCAGGTAGCATATGCCAAACGCAATCGCGAGGGCAGCAAAGACGATGTTGATGATTGATACAAGATAGAAGTTGATGATCTCTTTTTTGAACTGGTTAAGTGCTGGATTCATCATTCACCGGCTTATGTGTATTTTGGCGTTCTGCAAATAAAGAGCATGAAACTAAGTTACGTAGCGGGGATTGGAAGGAAAAGAAGTTATCAGGATATGGTCTGGTTCTGCACCACAATGAATCGGTCAGATCGTGGATATAAAAGAAGATATGATTATTCGGAAAAATCCGATATGGAAACCAATTGATAGAAAAAATTGTTGAGATTCCTAAAGATTTTCATCTTTAATTATACGACTGCAATTATTTTAGAAAAATATATCGTTATGACAGTACAAGAGGATGCTATGGAGGGAAATACAGATTTTTCTAAAATAATTAGTGAATTTATTGAAAAAAGACCCTTATATGATGCATTTACAAAAAAGACAGAAACTATTATTAAAGAATTGTTAAATGAGGAGCATTTTTCAATACATGAAATTTCCTCACGGACTAAAGAAATAGATTCATTTAGTGATAAGGTAAAAAAAGAGGAAAAATTTTACGATAAATTATCAGATGTAACAGATTTATCTGGTGTAAGAATTATCTGTTATTTTTCTGATGATGTTGATAAAGCAGCAGCGATTATTAGAGAAAATTTCAAAGTCAATTATGAGAAATCTATCGATAAAAGGAAGTTGTTAGAACCAGATCAATTTGGATATTTATCTCTTCATTACATTGTAGAATTTTCAGATGAACGACTAATTTTACCAGAGTGTAAAAAATACAAAGAACTGATGTGTGAAATTCAAATAAGATCGATTTTGCAACATGCATGGGCCGAAATTGAACATGATTTTGGTTATAAATCAAGTATTGGAATTCCAAAAGAAATCCGCCGACAGTTTTCACGGCAAGCGGGTTTATTAGAACTTGCAGATGAGCAATTTGTTGCTATTAAAAATGATATTAGGGATTATACAAATAGTGTCAAGTCAGTAATAGAGCGCACATACGCTAATATTTTAATTGATGATATATCCATGAAAACTTACCTGGATAGTTCTCAAACAATTAAGCGTATTGATTCAATAATGGGAATTGATCCAAGTGGAACTCAAGAAAAGGCAAATTTAATTGAATATGATGTTGAAATTTGTCAATATTTTAAAATTTCAACATTAGATAATTTAGAGAATATACTTAAAGAAAATGAAGAGAAACTCATAAAATTTATGAAACAGTTTTTGACTTCAAAATATTCTCGTGGCCATCCGATTTGGTTTTTAGGATATTTACTAGCTGCTAAAAATGAAAACTTGGTTGAAATAAAAAATTATGTCGTGTCTCAGGAAATTTATGCCAAGAGTGAGGATGAGCAAGAAAAATTAGTGAATAAAATTTTAACAATTTATAAAAATATTGAATAAAGCATTTTTTCACATTGTTGAAATTTTCACAAGTGCTGCGCCTTGAACATTGAGGTAGATTGTGCCGACCAAACTTTAACTATTAAAAATATTCAATTAAGATAGATTACAAATCCGTCATAATCTGGAACTGATCGATCTCTTTCCGGTCGAGCTGCATTAAGAACTCGTCCGCTGTGTGATCACTTTCTTTCATAGCAATGATTTGTTTAACCGTCTCCCATCTCACTACTTCCTCCCCGCCACCACCCTCTTAATCCGTCCCCCCACTCCCATCAGCCACATCGCCCCGCCCATCACCGCTTTCATCACAAACCGCTTGACCCCCATGCCCCTGCCCTCAAAGGCTGCCGAGACTTCTGTGAGACGCTTCTGGATGGGAATGTGCTGGGGGCAGATCCGTTCGCATTTCCCGCAATGGCGGCAGAGTCCGGCATAGGAAGGGACATCGCCAATAATCCCGCCGAGACGGACAACATAGAGCATCTTATTTTCCCGGCTGTGGGGGAAGAACGCGGTGTTGTTGTAAAACGCAAAGCACTCCGGGATGTTGACACCCGCAGGGCACGGCATGCAGTAGCGACAGCCGGTACAGTCCACTTTCATTAAGCGCCGGTAGGTCTGGCGGGCCTGTTCGAGCACGGCAAGATCGGCTTCCGTGAGCGAACCGGGCAACGCGGTTTCTGCCACCCGCAGGTTCTCATCGATATGGACCTCCTCGTTCATGCCCGAGAGGACGACCGTGACCTCGGGATGGTTCCACACCCAGCGCAGCCCCCACTCCGCGGCACTCCGCTTGACCGGGGCTTCATCCCAGATCTTCTGCACATCGTCCGGCACATGACCGGCAAGGTTTCCGCCCCGCAGCGGTTCCATCACCATGACCGCAATCCGTTTCGCGGCAGCGTACTGCAGCCCCGTGATGCCTGCCTGGTTGTGCTCATCGAGGTAATTGAACTGGATCTGGCAGAAGTCCCAGTCGTACGCGTCGATGATCTCCCTGAACGTCTCCGTGTTGCTGTGGAACGAGAAGCCGGCGTTTTTTATCCTGCCGTCTTTCTTTGCAGTATTAAGAAATTCGAGCACGCCGAGGCGCAGGAGTTTTTCCCAGGAGTCTTTGCCGAGACTGTGGAGCAGGTAGTAATCGATATGATCGGTGTTGAGCGTTGCAAGCTGGTCGGCAAGAATCCGGTCCATGTCAGCGCGGGAAAAGACGGACCATGGCGGGAGTTTGGTGGCGAGCCGCACTTTCTCCCGGTAGCCATCGGCAAGCGCCCGCCCGAGGATCGGCTCGCTCTTCCCCATATGATAGATGGGCGCAGTATCGACATAGTTGACCCCGTGATCGATGGCGTACCGGATCTGGCTGATCGCCCGGTCTTCATCAATGCCACCGCCGCCTTTTTTCATGGGCAGCCGCATGCAGCCAAAGCCTAAGATAGATAGTTTATCGCCGGTTTTTAAGACGGTGCGGTAAAGCATAAGAGTTCCTTACCGGAGTTTTGCGCGGGAAGCGGATAAGGATAATGGAGGGGAGGGGGGTTTGCCGGTTCACGGGAGCAGGCATGCCAATGCCGGATTATTTGGCTGGCACCGGGATGTGCAGGTATTCGTAGAACACATCCATGCCGGGCTCTTTGCCTAAGAACCCGCGGAGCAGCACATCGCCATCCTGCATGTTCCCCGGCTCAAGGATCCAGTGGCGGTACTCCATGCCGGCCGTCGTGTTGGTAAGACCGTCGCGCTCGAAACGGGCATAGACATTCAGGGCGTACACTCTCGACCAGAGGTACCCGTAATAACCGGCATCGTATCCCCCCATGAAATGGCCGATGGTTGCCGGTTCATGGCCGCCGGCGATCGGATGGATCCCCATCGTCTCTTCGTACATTGCATCGGAGATGTTTGTCACATCCACCGGACCGGTGGCGGTATGGAATACCATATCCTCGCTGGAGAACATGAGCTGGCGGGAATAGTAGATCCCCGCGTCCAGATCGCGGGCCTCGATCATCCGGGTGCGGAGATCAGCGGGGAGTTTCTGCGCAGGGTCGGTATACAGGCCCGAGATTTCTTCGAGCACCTGCGGCTGCCATGCCCATTCTTCCAGCGCCTGCGAAGGAGTCTCGACAAAATCCCATTCAACATTGTAGCCCGACAGGGTGGCATACGGTGCACGGGTCAGGCTCGCGTGGAGGCCGTGGCCGAGTTCGTGGAAGAGCCCGATAACATCATCGTGCGAGAGCAGCGAGGGTTTGTCCCCCTCGGGCGCCCGCACATTGGCGATGAGCGCAGAGACCGGGATGCTGTACGAACCATGGGGTCCTGCCCGGCCGGCCGTTATCTGGTAGAGCATCCAGTGACCGAATTTTCCCTCGCGGGGGAAAAGGTCAGCATAGAGATACGCAATCGTATTTCCCGAAGTTGCGTTCTCGATCCGGTAGAGTTTGACGCCATCAGCCCAGACTTTTGCGTCTTTCACTTCGACAAACCGGATCCCGAGCAGGCTGGAGTACTGGTCAAAAATCCCCTGCATGGTTGAGTTGAGCGGGAAATACTGCCGGATTTTCTCGTCATCAAGCGTATATTTTTCAACCCGGACTTTCTCCTCAAGCCAGGAAATGTCCCAGGGGTCTAACGAGGCAGCCGAAGGGTCGATCTTTTTCTTCACCGCAAGGAGTTCTGCCATCTCCGCTTTTGTTTTTTCTTTCAGGGGCTCTTTGAGTGCGGCAAGGAACGCGAGTACAGTTTCTTTATTTCCGGCCATCCGCCCGTCGATCCGGTAATCCGCCCACGTGGCAAACCCGAGTTCTTGTGCGATCTGCTCCCGCAGGACAATTGCTTCTTCCAACAGCCGGGTGTTCTCAACGGACTGACGATTGTTAAACGCGTAATACATCTGCTTTCGGGTCTCGTTCCTGCCGGCACTCTGCATCACGGCGATATAATCCGGTGTTTTTGTGGTGACAAGGTACGTTCCCTTGTCAGTTTTCTTAAAACCGGCAAGGACGTTCGCCGGTACCCCCGATAGATCCTGCGGGGTAAACTCAAGGGTGGTGTTGTCGTTGTTTAAATTTGTCGAGAACCGGTTCTCCAGCCGGGAGAGTTTTGCCATCATCTCCCGGACGTTTGCCAGCCGGTCATCCGGCAGGCTGAGCCCGTTTTTCTCGAACTGCCGCAGCGTCTTATTGTATAACCGCGCTTCATCCGCATTGCGGGGAGTCAGGCCGTGCATTGCCGTATAGAGATCGCGGCGGGTGTAGACATTGACCATGAAGATCCCAGTCTTCTCTTCGCAGGCCGAGCCTTCGGCTGAGATCGCGGGATCAGGATAGACATAACTCATCATCGAAAGGGGCTCTGTTGTATCGGAAAAATCCCCCATGGCCTGTTCGAACCTGAGCAGGGTCGTGTCAACCGTCCGGTCCTTCTCAGGGGTTGCAGCAATTGCATCGAGCGTTGCATTTGCCGATACAAACGCTGCATCGCAGCGCCGGGTAATCTCGCCGGGAGCGTACCGGGAACTGACCGGTTCGCGGGGATCGGGCTCCGTCAGGTTGGGCTGGATCCACGGTGTCGCGGTAACCGGCGGAGCTGCCGGTGACCTGCCAATGCCCGCGGGAAAATACTGGGCAGTGAGCAGGACCAGCGTCACCAGCACGATACAGAGGATAACCCCATATACCATTTTTTGCATCATTGTTGCATCATCGTTACCCGTAGGTGCGTGTCCGGATATGATAAGCCAATGGTTTTTGCACCTGCCACACCTTCAGGATTATTAATCATCCACTCCTTTGATTGTTAATGGTGTTCTTAAATGGCAATTGACTGGTACAGGGAATTTGTAAACCTCGGCTATACCCCCGCACGGGATGAACTGGTCTGCCTCTTTTATTTCGAACCGGCAGCAGGCATCAGTGCTGAAGAAGCGGCCGGGCGGATAGCATCGGAGAGTTCTACGGGGACGTGGACCACACTCTTCACAATGCCCCCCCGGATGAAGAAACTGCAGGCAACCGTCTTTGAGATCAACGGGAACTACACAAAGATAGCGTACCCCCTCGCACTCTGGGAAGAGGGCAATGCGGTGCAGCTGCTCAGCGGGATTGCGGGCAACATCTTTGGCATGAAGGCGCTCAAAAACCTCCGGCTGATCGATGTCTCGTTCCCGGCTGCCTACATTAAACATTTCAAAGGTCCCCACTTCGGCAACGACGGCATCCGGGAGATGATGAAGGTCTATGATCGCCCGCTCACCGGCGCGGTTCCCAAACCCAAGATCGGGTTTTCGGCTAAGGAACACGCCGGGATCGCGTACGAGACCTGGATGGGCGGGTTTGATTTTGTCAAGGACGACGAGAACCTGACCTCGACAGCGTTCAACCGCTTCGAAGACCGCGTGAAGTGGATGACAAAACTGCGGGACAAGGCGATACAGGAGACCGGCGAGCAGAAATCCGCGTACCTCAACATCACTGCCGATGTCGAGACCATGAAAAAGCGGGCGCAGTTGCTGGCAGACAATAGCTGGAACTTTGCGATGATCGATGTGGTTGTCGCCGGGACAGCAAGCGTCATGACCATGCGGGACTACTGCTCCGATCTCGGGCTTGCCATCCATGCCCACCGGGCCATGCACGCAGCCTTTGACCGGAATAAAAAGCACGGGCTCACGATGCTCTTCCTGGCAAAACTCATGCGGCTTATCGGCGTCAGCCAGATCCACACGGGTACCGCGGTAGGAAAACTCGTTGGCACTAAAAAAGAGGCCATGCTGCTTGCCGATGTGCTGCGGGAAAGAAAGACAAGCGGTGTTGAACATATGGCGCTCGATCAGGACTGGGGTTCAATAAAAAGTGCATTTCCCGTGTCATCGGGAGGCCTGCACCCCGGCCTCGTTCCCGAAGTGCTGGACATCTATGGCTGCGAACTGGTGCTGCTCGTGAGCGGCGGCATCCACGGCCACCCGAAGGGGACAAGGGCAGGAGCGAAAGCAACCATGCAGGCGATTGAAGCATGGCAGGAAGGCATCACGCTCGACGTGAAGGCAAAAAAGGCAAAGGAACTGGCCGAAGCGCTTAAGAAATGGGGCTATTACAAGCCGAAGTGAGTGCCGGATGGTTCACTCTTTTTTAATAACACAATTGACGGGGATTTTAAAAAAAACATTCGACGTTAAAAATCAGATTCCCCGGCAGCATTTTATCACACAGGGTCTGATTCTTTTCTGATGCAACTATTCATACCAGTTTAATTCGTGGGCAGGCCTGCAGCCGGAATTTTGAAGATGTGGATCGACTGGTCTTTACAGGCACAGCGATTGGGCTGATCGGACTTCGCTTTATCCGAGACAACTACCAACCGGTCGTTTCCCAGCCATGTCACACCTTCCAGGTTGCAGTACATAATCCGATCTTTATCGTCGCGTGGGAACAGGAACAACTCTCCATCATCAGTAAATAGGTCTTCCGGACCGGCCGACTCCGCACGAATGCGCCCAACCCACATGGCCGATGAAGACTGCGAGATTACCGTCAGACAGCCATTGCAGAAATCAAGGCTGGAGTAGTCCCTGAAACGCACCGCTTTTGGCAGCCGTATGGTTCCGATATGCTCCCAGTTTTCCAAAGCCCGCCTGAAGACCTGGATACGTCCCTTTCCCGGTTCAGCTCCCGCGCTGCCGCTTTTGCATTTATTTCCCTCGCACAGGCCGAGCAGGTAATCGTTCCCGGCATAGCTAAGGGTCGACAAGCCCTCGAAACCCTTGTTGCCGGCTTTGAACGGGAAGTCCAGACAGTAACTTTTGATAAAAGTGAACGATTCATCAAACTCATCGATGTGCGGCTTGAAGATGCCCGACTTTGTTCCGGCGGTCTCGATCAGGCAATACCACCGGTGGGTTGATGACTGGTACGTGATATCTTCATAACCCGGTGCCGTGCCTTTCAAATCCAGCAGGACAGGCTCCTCTCCCGCGTGGCGCCAATCCAGCCTGAGGCGCAAAAGGTGCGGATCGTCATCGAAAATAATGTGGAGATAACCATCCTTCAAGTGGACACCGCTGGCTTCGTAGCGTTTATCGCCTTCGCTTTTGAGCAGGTCGCCGATCCTGACCTCCTCAACAAGTTCCAGGAAAGTCGCTGTGTCCTGTATCATCGCTCTAACACCTGCATGTGAGTTTCCACGGTTACGTGGATTATATGAATCACGGGTAATGAAAATTGTTATTCTCTTTTAAGTCGGGTTTTTTAAAAAGGTGGTGGATGAAAGGACACTATACCCAAAAAAAATTCCTGACAGAAATATTCATTACCTCCCATTCCCGATTGAAGAACATGCAGGACATTGTGACCAGTAAAAAGATGGAGAATGGCATCGTTGTTTTCTGGACCGAGAAAGGCGAGAAGAAAAACGAGTCCTTCAATTACGCCGAGCTCGTGGACATGAAGATCAACGCGCTCGATCTGCTTGAACGCCCGAAGTCCTACAAGGTTGACACCGCAGCGCACAAACTCATCGTCCAAAAGTAAGGATCCGGTGCTGATCCAAAAACAGGGCGACGCCGCACTCGCGGACAGATACCCCCTATCCCTGATGCGGCATACGGAACGTATGTTCTTTGCGAAACAAAAATATGAACAGGTCCATCCTGTGCAGGATCGGCGGGACCTGCGTGCGATGAAAACAGGCAAGCGGTCATCACCCGACAGAAAACCTGGTGATTCTTTGCCGATCGTAAACAACCTTTTTTTCCCGGGCACTCTGCCGATAACGGAGGAGCCGATCTCTTTTTGTCCTCACCTGCCAACAATCGTGCATGACTGTAGAATCAGATGCCGTAAAGTCCGTAGCCGGACTCATGGCACTCTCGGCACGGACCGCACCAAAGGCAGTAGGGCTTGATTCGATCCATATCGAGATCCTGACCGGTAAGGACCAGGAGAAACTCGCAAACCAGATGATCAAGGTGGGAAAAGAGATCGGGATGGACTTTTTCTGGATCAATGGCGAGCAGGTAAAAGTGAGCGATGCCACGCTTCTTATCGGGATTGAAGGCCAGAAAGTGCTGGGCATCAACTGCAGCGGGTGCGGGCATGCCACCTGTGCAGAGATGGCAAGAGCGGCAAAAGCGGGAAAGAATAAAAAGTCACTCTACCCGGGCCCGAACTGTGTCATGAAGATCTCCGATCTCGGCATCGCGGTTGGTTCAGCGGTAAAAACTGCCAGCATCCACAACGTGGACAACCGGATCATGTTCAGCGCCGGTGTCATTGCCCTGCAGATGGGTTTCCTCAAAGAATGCAGCGTTGCCTATGGCATCCCGCTCAAAGCATCCGGCAAGAACATCTTCTGGGACATGAAGTTTGCCAAGCACTGATCTCATCTCATTTTTTCCCGGTAGAGGTATGAGGTGCTGGCCGCATAAATTCGCAGGTCACGGCTCACGGTCAGGGTCATATTTCTTCAGCGCTTTCTCTATCGCCCAGCGCCCGCGCCCAAGACTTTCTCCCAGCGCCGCAACGATCGCTTTCTTGGTCTCGCCCCGGTCACGGCGCTTCCTGAACTCTCCCATAAGATACCGGATGTCCGTGTCGGTCCAGGCTTTCCGCCGGTTTTTCCTCAGCTGGATTGCCGGTTCGCGTAACAGGGGTACAAGTGAACCGGGCTCCATTCCCTTTATCTCCTTGATCCGGGTATCGAAGATTGCCTTTGAGCACTCAAACCCGGTTGCCCGGCGGTTGAGCCCGATGGCGGCTTTTGCGGTGGAAAAGCCCCCTAAGAAGAAGTCGCAGACAAGGTCGCCTTCGTTGCTGCTGTACTGGATCATCTTTGCGAGCAGTTCGGGAGGGAGTTCGTTCTTGTTCTTCACCACGCCGGGCTTGTACTCGCGGTTGATCTGCCAGACATCCTCGCGATCGGTATTGTTGAGCGAGCCCCCGTCTGCGTTCTTCTCGCCAAGGCCGTACCGGGATTCGAGGTTGAACGTCCTCCGGCCACCGGGTTTTTCATAGAAGAGGATATGGTAATGGCTCGATACAAATTTCCTCCGGGTAAAGACACCGAAGGGGTATTTCCAGATGATATGGTTGACCTCTTTGAGACCGGTCGTCTTCAGGGCTGCAAGGATATGGAACAGGTTGGTGTATCCTGACACTATGTAGATCGAGCCGCCGGGCCGCAGGACGCGCTCTGCTTCATGAATCCACCGCAGGGAAAAATCCCCGTACTCTTCCTGCGGGATCTCAACATAACCTTCGACAACGAATGTCTCGTTGCGGTTATAGTGCTTATGGAGCGTGTCCCCGTTGATGCCATACGGGGGATCGGTGATGATGAGATCTACCGAACCGTCAGGAATATACCGGGCTGCTCCGCTGATACAGTCCCCGTTGTAAAATGTGCCGGCAGGCAGGGTGACACACCGTATTACGGACCCGGTCTTTTTTGCCATTGAACTTCCATGAACTGGTATGTGGCGAGGCTACATAATAAATGGCAAAAAGACTGATGCTTAAAAAAAGGCAAATTTCCCTTAAGAGAGATGAGATGATATATGGGAATTCCGTACCTGAACAGCGATGAATCCATACTTCTGTCAACGCACAACATCCTTGTCGATGGTGCAGTCTCAGAAGCGATACTGACAAACCGGCGCCTCCTCATCGTGGACAGCAGTAATAATCTGTCCCGTACCAAGGAGATCCCGTTTGCTGCGATCGAGACCGTGACAACCATGGAGAGCGGGTCCGGTGACCCGGCGCTATCCCTTGCTATCCTGAAAAAGAGCGGCGGGACGAACCCCATGCAACTGGTTTTTACCCAGCAGCCCCGTTCGCAACGGACCGGTGAGAGGGATGACTGGGCGCAGAAGATCAAAGAGCAGATCGCTCTCTTACCCTCCGGCACTGCCCCGGCATATGTGGAATTTGCAGAAGCTGAAGATCTCAAAACCCTGATCGGGTCAGAAACCAACGGTACACCTGCTGCGGACAGAAATGTCCCGGCGGGAACCGGCCCGGGCCGAAAGGCTTCGCCCTCCACCCGGGGAAAATCCCCTGCGTCCGCAGCATCGGGCAGGAAGATGGTCATCGTCGCGGCGGCAATTGTTGTTGTCATCCTGCTGATTGCCGGTGCAGTATTCATCTACCCATCCTTAACTTCGCCAAAGGTCAGCGTCCCGACTCCCGTGCCAACCCCCGTACCTGCAACCGCAGCTACCCTGGCGCCGGTAACAACGGCTGCACCTACACCGGAACCAACACCTGTGGCTACGGTAATTCCGGAGCAGACTCCCGCTTCGCAGCCAACCGTTGTCACCACAATCCCGGCACAGACCAGTATACCCGCTAACGGTGTATGGGTTCGTGTCATGCACGACGCGAAGTATACCGGATCCGTAGGAACGGGCGGCAGGCTGCGCGAAGTGAGCGGAACAGGCGAGAATTTCTACCAGGTCCCGGCAACAAGCACCGATATTATCGAGGCATCCATCCAGAAATTTGATACTGCCGGCATACCCCTGACCGTTGAGGTCTACAATAACGGGGAGTTGATCAAGCGCAGTTCGATCATCACTCCCAAGGGAACATTGTTGATGAGCGTTAATCTCAAAACGGCCACAACACCCGTAGTCACTCCCACCGTCATTCCGACGACTGCATCGTAACGTCGCGTGAATAAGGGAAATCCCAAAGGATGCCCGGAACACGCATCTCTCTTTTTTAATCCAGAAGCCGGAAAATTGTTATAATGTTGTCCCGTAATTAGGAGCCGACACACCCCCTTTGGGGGTCGCTTGGCCGCCTCGTCGGGGCCTCGCTGGGCAGATCGGTATAATAAAATAGCAAGTTCTTGACCGCCGCGGGGCGCCCTTTGAGGTCGGCGGAGTTTATCGTAATAGGGGGGTATGGGGGCATCGGCCTCTATCACATTAAAGAACACGATAAGCTGGAGCCCCCAAGAGTATTCATGAAAGTCGAGCCACAGGGACCCATGGATATGACATATCCATAGCAGCGACTGCTTGTCGCTCTTTTAGGTTACAACAAAGCCGGTTATTCTAATTTTTTACTTAGGGGTTTTTCACACAACAAAAGTATTGGATTTAGGGGGATGGCACCATCCGTGCAAGGTCGGCTTCCACCGTAGTATTCGGCTTGAGATCGAAGTTTTTCACAAGCACATCGAGCACCGTGGGCGACACAAATGCCGGGAGTTTCGGGCCGAGCGTGATGTCTTTAACACCGAGCGAGAGGAGCGAGAGTAAGACGAGCACTGCCTTCTGCTCGTACCATGCAATGTTGTACGAGACGGGCAGATCGTTGATGCCAACGCCGAACGCTTTTGCGAGCGCCTGGGCAATCACGACCAGCGAGTAGCAGTCATTGCACTGCCCTGCGTCGAGCACACGCGGGATTCCACCGATGGTGCCGAGGTTGAGGTGATTGTAGCGGTACTTGGCGCAGCCTGCGGTGAGGATTACCGTGTCTTTGGGCAGGGCGAGGGCAAACTGCGTGTAGTAATCCCGCTCTTTCTGCCGGCCATCGCATCCGGCCATAACAATGAAGCGTTTGATATCTCCGCTCTTTACCGCTGCAACCACCTTGTCGGCAAGACCGAGCACCGCGCCATGGGCGCAACCGGTGATGAGATCCATACTGCCGGCCTTAAGTTCCTGCGGGGGCTGGCACTTTTTTGCATACCCGATAACCGCAGAAAAATCTTTCTTACCGTCAGCAGAAGTGGCGATGTGCTTCACACCCGGATACCCGGTAAGCCCGGTGGTGAAGACCCGCCCGGCATAGGTGTCTTTCGGGGGCACAATACAGTTGGTCGTGACCAGCACCGGGCCATTGAACTTTTCAAATTCATCGCGCTGCGCGTACCACGAGCCGCCATAGTTGCCATACAGGTGCGGATATTTTTTGAACGCGGGATACGCGTGCGAGGGTAGCATCTCGCCGTGCGTGTACACATCCACGCCGGCATCTTTCGACTGCTCGAGCAACTGCGCCATGTCCTTTAAGTCATGGCCGGTAATCAGGATGCCCGGATGGGTCCCGACCGACGTTTTGACGCTGGTGATCTGCGGGTTGCCATACGAAGAGGTGTTTGCCCCATCCAGCAGGGCAAGGGTGGTAACCCCGACACTCCCGCATTCCAGCACGAGCGCAACCATCTCGGGAACCGTCAGATCCTGTAATGTAGAGACCAGAGCCTTCTGGAGAAACTTCTCGATGCCTGCATCGGTTTTGCCAAGCACCTCGGCATGCGTGTAGTAGGCTGATACCCCTTTAATCCCGTAGAGAAGGGTTGCCCGGAGTGAGCGGATATCCTCGTTGGCAGTCGCAAGCAGCCCGACGGTCTTTGCCTTCTCCAGAATATCGCCGTCTCCGGTTGGCTTCCATGTGCAGGCATCGTGTTCCGCACTGCCCGCTGCGGGGAGCGCATCGCGGATCGCAAGAGCCCGGGCGATCTGGTCAGAAAAGCGCTTCTTGTCGAAATTCACATTGGTCAGTGTGGAAAAAAGGGATTCTGCGATGAACAGGCCCGCCGCAGGATTGCCGTTGCCCTTCTCCATTGCTGCAAGGTTCCTGACAGAGATCCCTTTGCAGAGATAGATGAGAACATCCTGAAAGGCTGCGACCTCATCGTCCTTACCACAGACGCCTTTTATAGTACAACCGGTCCCCTTTGCTGTTTCTTCGCACTGGTTACAGAACATCATTCAACTCCCTTGGTATACTTTTGATACAAGATATGAATTACATACCAGATTATAAATAGTCAGGAGTTTCTAAAAACATACCATGGATGATGCATGCACGGTCAACCAGACGGTCCGGTACTTAACCAGGAAATGGATGCTGCTGATCATCCTGGAACTCTACAAGGGCAGTAGCCATACCCGCCGGTTCTCGGATCTCAGGGATTCCTTAGACGGGATCACACCCAAGGTCCTCTCGGAGCGGTTAAAGGAACTCGAAGACGAAGGGATTCTTATGCGGAACGTGGATGCAACCGCATTTCCGGTCAAGACCGAGTATACGCTCACAAAAAGCGGGCTTGAGATCGTGGATGTGATCCGGGGCATCAAGCGCTGGGCCCTGAAATGGAAGATCGACAACATCCCCTGTGGTGACCAGGACTGTAAGGAATGTGTCCTGTGAAGGGAAATACGAAACGAATGGAGGAGCGGAACACGATGAAAATTAACGGAAGGGTAACCATCCGTTCCGGGTTAAAATCACCCGACCGGGATGGACGGATACCATTCGATCCCGCAAACGCGATTGCCGTGGGGATCACCTGGCATCGGGGAGCGAGTGTATGAAACGGAAGATCATCAGTATCGACGAAACGAAATGCACGGGATGCGGGCAATGCATCCCGGACTGTCCGGAGGGAGCCCTTCAGCTCATCGACGGAAAAGCCCGGCTGGTCAGTGATCTCTTCTGCGATGGTCTCGGGGCGTGCATAGGCACCTGCCCGGAGGGAGCGATTGCGGTGATCGAGCGGGAAGCCGTCGCATATGACGAGAGAACGGTCATGGAGACCATTGTCCGGCAGGGAAAACCCGTGATAAAAGCCCATCTCGAACATCTCATTGGTCACGGGCAGAAAACCCTCTACAACACTGCCATCGAGTACCTCATCGAGAACACGATTCCCATTCCCGACCACGATAACACCGCATACCCCAAAAAGCCGGCCCGGACACCGTCACACAAACCGCCAGTACACGGGCACCCGGCCGGCACCTGCCCCCCCGGACCGGATGCAAACCATCCCTTTGCCGCCTGCCCGGGATCGGCAGCCCGGAGCATTGAGAGGACCACGCCAGCCGTCAGCCGGCAGCCATCCGAAAAAACCGGATCCGAGCTCCGGCAGTGGCCGGTCCAGCTCGCGCTCCTCAACCCGGCAGCCCCGTATTTCGATAACGCCGACCTGCTGGTCTCTGCCGATTGTGTTCCCTTTGCCTACGCGGGGTTTCATACGGAACTCCTGCGGGACCGGATCGTGATCATCTTCTGCCCGAAACTGGATGCAGACATTGACGGGTATATCACAAAACTTGCAGAGATCTTCACCCGTCACCTGATCAAATCGATCACGGTCGTCCATATGGAGGTCCCGTGCTGCGGCGGTGTGCGGTATGTCGTTGACCGGGCACTGGAGCAGTCGGGAAAGAAGATCCCGGTCACCGACAAGACGATCACGATAGATGGCAGTATAGCACCGTGACGGCACACTGAATGAACCAGGACAACTAAACATAAAAAAAGGAGACAGACAAGATGACAGATACTCCGGAAGGAGCCGCTCTCCAGCGGGATGGAAAGACCCGGGCGATCACGACACGGATACTTGCCGGCATAGTGACACCCGAACAACTCGAAACCATTGCACGAGTCGGAAAGAAGTACCATGTGCCGGTACTGAAGATTACATCGGGACAGCGGATCTTATTTGCCGGCATTGAACCAGAAGACGTACCTCGTATCATTGCGGAACTAGGCCCGCTGGCAAAACCCGAAACACTACCCTGTGTGAAATTTGTCCAGGCTTGTCTTGGCACTGATATGTGCAGGTATGGCAAACAGGACTCGATTGGGCTTGCCCGCATCATCTATGAAAAGTTCAAAGATCAGGCATTCCCGGCAAAGATCAAGATCGGGGTCTCCGGTTGCCCCCGCTGTTGCAGCGAAAGCCATACCCGGGACATCGGGATCATCGCAACCCCGAACGGGTGGACGGTCTACTTCGGGGGCAATGCGGGTACCCGTCCACGGTTTGGGGATCTCATTGCCAGGGATCTCACCGCTTACGAGGCGGTGGATTGTGCACAGCGCCTGTCAGAATATTACCGGCACCATGCCCACCCCCATGAACGTACAGCCCGGTTTATAGAACGCATTGGAATCGAATCGCTGAAATCGGAATTACTCTCCCTGATTCCGTATATTCCTCTTGAAACGGAGAAATAACCCTGAAGATTACTGAAGTTGCAAAGGTCCCGTCAGGGCCAAACCCCCACCATGTGGATTCACGGAAGATTTACGATACCGACAATGCGATCGCGGTCGTGATCATCCTGCAGTCCGGGGAAGCATTAAAAAAGCACATGACACCGGTTGATGTCTTTTTCTACGTGCTGGAAGGAACCGGAAAGTCCAAGGCATGTAAGGTTTTAACAACTTAATCGATCGACCTCATAATGATTGGTACACATCTGGAACAAAAAAATTAATTACCTATCTGACCCATACGAAATGATGATAACTCCTTAAATCAATTGATTTTTAATTTTTTTGATAGTAAGTAAACTCTCATACTCATGAAGACAACAGCCCGTGAGCATAAAAAAAAGGAAGAATCAAAGGAAAAAACCCGAGAACATTTATCTACTTTTTCTTCTGAAAGGGGTAGTGTTTTATCTGATCATTTTTCTAATTTTTTAGAGAAATATCATGTTTCATTCATTATTTTTTTATTCGCGCTTTTTGTTATACTCACTCTTTCAAATCCATCGCTCTATATTAATGACGAATGGATAACCGTAAACCAGCTTCATCAACTGGATATCGGACATCAGGTTATAATTAATGAGGGGAAGTACGGTTTTTTTCAAAATGGAACTCCCGGGCCATATTTTAGGCATTCCGATCACAGAAACCGGCTCACATATACACTGATGCTGCCAGTACTCTCTCTACCAGCGGTGAAGATGATTGGATTGTGGGGGGATCAGTTCCGATTAGGAGTTATTCTCCTTTGGGCATTTATTCCGATCATTCTCTCAGTTCTGATAGCTAGGTATTATCTACGCAATTCACACATTCAAAAAAACATCATAGTTGTAATTGGAATTGCTGTTGGATTCCTGGGAATCCTTTTCAACATGGCCTTATACTCCCCCTTTATCTATCATACTCCGACTGCTCCATTCGAAACCGCCGCAGTTATCCTGACAAACCACTTTTTCTTTGCCCTTACTGCCGTTATTATTTACCACATATTTCGTACAATCTTTTTAGAGACCTGGATCTCACTTGGCGGTACAGCTGCCTGTCTCTTTAGTTCATCATATTTCATCTGGTCAGGGAATGCAAAAGACCACATGCTCGTTGCAATGATATTTGGCCTCGTGATACTATTTATGTTGCGATATATCTATAGACGGTCATATCGCGATGGGGCCCTCGCATTTACCGCAATCGGACTGTTAGCTTGGGCACGTCCTGAGGTAGGGTTCGCGGTCCTCATCTTCGCATCCATTTTTTTCATCCTGATCGTATTGTATGAAAGTATACAAAATAAACCCGGAATTCCAGAAATTATTCGTGGATTATCTCCTGTGCTGTTTACAGCAATCGGTGCAATCCCTTTATTTATAAATAACCTTATTGTTACAGGAAATCTCCTTAAGCTTCCTTATACAACAGTCTCAACTGCTGGAACAACTGTTAATCAAATCATGACCGTTAATCCTGATAGTGTGACGACGGTTAATTCTGTAACCTTATCGGATATAAATTATTTTTACAATATGACTCTTGGATATCTGGTAAATATCCGCTGGACCACACTTCTGCCGGACACGTTTGGAATTCTTTTTATGCCTGCATCTGAAAGCATGAGTGTATTTCTTATCTGTCCAGTGCTGCTTGTTGCAGTCCTCGCCTTTCCCTTTATTTATTTTACTAAAGGAATACCTGAAAAGAGAGACAGATGGATGATCTTTTTTATTCTTATGATGATTTTGAGCATTTTTATTGCATACATCACTCAGTTCCATATGATGAATATTGATAGCGGAATTGTCCCAGATATTCGGCTCCTTTCTCCCATATATATCCCTGCGGGTATTTTGGGTATTTGGGTTATGCGGGCAACCGCCGACAATGAATTTATCCCGAAAAGATTTTTGTTAAAAACAATTGGTGCGGTAGTTTTTTTACTACCGGGTATATTTATCTTTTTTTGTGTATATTTTTACAAACATTATGTAACTTATAAGGATGTTATAGCATTTTTTAAAATTCTTATCTACTTTGAAGTGTTGATGCTTATCGCAAGTCTCATTCTATTTAAACTAAAACGGTTTCATTGGGGCACTGCCGAATATATTCTAGCAGCTATGTTTGCTACTATATTTGTTTGGCAGGTGATGATGCTGTTTTTTTTATCGATTGAAAAATTCAACGGGTATCCCTTCTGGATACCTTTTGTTGAGTATGCATACAATAGACTTGTCCATTAACATTTTTCCTGAAGATTTGCAAGAACATCCATCTTTTTTTTTTCAAGCACGTGTCATAAATGAAAACTACTGAACAACAGAAGGTAGCAAAATCAACTATCCCGCTATTACCCCAAGGTCCTATCGGAGCGGTTAAAGGAACTCGAAGACGATTCTTACGCGAAACGTGGACCCAACCGCATTTACCCTCAAGACCGGCCCGTCAATCGCTCCCCACGCAGTCAGTCATGTAAACAGTTTTGATTAATTAACCGTCAACAGAGTGTGATTAAAAAAACAATCCACGTTTCCCTTTCAGGAAAAATATTTATCCCAAAAAAAATATTGTTCTATGTTTTTCCAAAATCCAATACCCGGAGGTGAAAAACATATGAAAAAAAAGGTAAGGATAATCGGGGGCATAAGAGCGATGAACCCGGTAAGGAGCACGAAAAACGGGGCATCATCGTTGATAAACCGGAACCAATAATCCCGGAAAACGATTATTACCCTGATGCACTGGACATCCAGGAAGACCCGTTGTACCCGATAATGAACTCTATTCCTGGGGTAGAGGCAATGATGAGGATGACGATTTATTATAATTCACTTTTAGTCATTCACGTTTTTTATCTCTTTTTTATCATGGGTCTCGCTCCTCTGACCGGCGTTACCCGGTGAAAATCACGCGAATGTAATGATGGGGCCTCAGTACTTCACTAATTTTTAGCTCGGGCTGAAGAGAACAGTAAGATCTAAATAGGCAGCGGGCACCGAATATGGTCAAACACCGGCAAATTGCCCGCCGAATAAAGAATGAGATCCGAGCAGAAGGTTGTTCCGAAATTGCAGTTGAAGCAATCAACCGGAACATCACAATTTCCATCAACGGGAAACTGAACCAAAAGACGCTCATCCGGTCACTCGTCGGAATGTCAGCGAACAAACTTTCAGTGCATTCCATCAATAAAGCCGTAGAAAAAGTCCAGTGTGAAACGTCGGTCAGATACCATTTGTCCAAGGTAGACCTGGATTCACTTCTCGAATTACAATCAAAGATCCTCACCTATTCAAACGATCAGATTCTCGTTCCCGGAAAATCGTATCATTTTGCCATAGATTTCACCGATGATCCTTATTACGGAGAGATTGTTGACGTAAACAAAGATTATGTTATCAAGAGTAAAATGAAGGATTCCACAACGACATTTTACTCGTATGTTTCGCTCTACATCACGACAAAAGGCCAACGGTTGACCCTCGCAGTTCTCCCAGTGAAAATGGGAATGTCAAAGGTCAAGTACATTCGGAAATTCCTGGCTTTCATCGACGATGCAAAAGTAAATATCGAGATACTCTGTCTTGATCGGGGTTTTTACTCAAACGATGTGTTCTCGTTTCTCCAGAAGGAGAACATCCCGCACATTGTTCCGGTGAGAAAACACGGCCAGGAACTCAAGAAGATTCTCCAGGGGAATCATTCCCGTTATGCCCGGTACACAATGATGGGAACCTCCGGACCTCTTGATCTTACTCTTGCAATTGATGTTCAGTACCTTCAGGGAAGGAATAAGAAATTCGGGAATGTGAATCTCGGGTATGTCGTGTATGGTATTGACTGGAAGCCGCGAAGGGTCTACCGGGTCTACAAGAACCGGTTTGCTATCGAATCTTCATACCGTATCCGGAACATCGTGAAAGCTAAAACATATTCCAGAAACGTTGTGCTCCGGTACCTCTTGACGATCATCTCGTTCCTCCTCAAGAATATCTGGGTGGCTCTTCAACGGATGTTCTTCTCAAAGGTTCAACGAGGGCCAAGGACATTGACGAAGATTTGTTCCGGTTTGATCTCTTCCGGCTGCTCGTTTGGGAAGGACTCCGGAAAAAACTCAAATTTGTTACGTTTGTTTCTGTTCTTCGTTGTCCCGGCTGATCGGTGGTTGGTAAAGTTGTTGACTATCACAAGTTCATGGAGGAAAACTTATAGAAGTACTGGGCCTGTCAGACCAAAACCGGGATGCATGTTTCCCGACACCCACTCTAACGAGCGACAGGGAGTCGACACAACACCAGGGAGCAGACAAAAAACATTGGACATTTTGAGAAGTAAACCGGGCAGCTTGCCCGGGGGTAATCTTCACAGGATAAAAAATTATTGCCGGGTATACGTTATATCAACGGTTTCAAAGAGATTCATTTCATCGGCTTTTACTGGGATATAACTGGTTAAGGAGACTTTTTCATCGATAACCAGCGTCCGGGTTGTCACGAATTGTGCGATTATTTTCCCGTTCGAACGCACATTCTGGGAAATGGAATAATTCGCAGGCCTCACATTGGTGGGAATGAGAATTGCCCGCACTTCCACAAAGTTCCATTCAGGTTTTCCCTCAGCCCCCTGACATCCCTGGATATTTTTTAACACGGTGTTTTCGGCATTTTCCCCGGTATATTTCCGAAGGAAGGTTTGATAATCATCTTCGGTCACCGCAGTAAGTCTGGGTACCTGGTGCTGTATGCCGTAATCAGGATCGTTTGCGATTGCGGGAAAAGCACTCTGCATCGGGCAGTTGGGGATACTGTAATCAAAGGTTTTTTTCCGGATATTGAGATAATCCAGATACGGATTGTCGACCTGGATCCTTGTTGTCGGTACGGTTGTTATGCCTATATCAGGATGCTGAGCATCCGGCCGGTACGTAACACCGGATGAAACAGTCACTGATGGGGAGGGGGTTACCGGAACAACTGTGGGAGTAGTACTCGTGGGCAGGGTTGATTCCGGTGTCACTGCGGCAGGGGATTGCGGGCTTGTACATCCGCTCGCCAGTACAATCCCCAGTAATAAAAATATTAAGAGGATGATCCTTTTTTGCATTGGTACAGATTAAAATTTTTAGTACAATAACTCTCTGGTTACTGGGGCCCCTTGTCACTGTCCCGGCACTTTTTAAAAAAAAGGGTTCCCGATTACGGGTTCAGGAGTGATTCTCCGGTCGGGTGCACCTCTCCCGTGTCGGAATTATCCATGTTCCAACCTTCTTTTGTCAAAATAGAATCTCCTAAGGTTCTGATGAGTTGATCAACGCGATCTAAGATAAAAATATGGAATCATTGTTTGGGATAATTGCTGAACGGTCTTTACCTTAATTTACCGATTCAATGGATGTATAGTGCACTGAACAGGTATACGATATCCATGAGGATCAGGATTGTCAAATTTACTGTTGAGTATTTACACTACCATATTTAACTCAAAACCTACGGGGTGTAAATGTTGAACACCACGATGTTTGCTATCGGGTCTGCGAGTTGGCGAACTGCACTCTTGGTTACATTGCTCTGTTGTACGAAATCGAATATTGTCCGTTTCACCCGCAAGCACCTGACAAGTGCTCTTGAAAGCAAATAATAAAATGTCACGATTTCAGGACCTGAATACCGGCACGCTACAATTGCATATTATGAGTTTTATCTAAAAAATTAGTTTTTATTTTTGGGATTCGGAGCAGATAAAACTATCAGGGATACAAAAATTTTCTGCCGGAGCTGGATCAAATTCTCTTCCCTCCGCAACATACCATCAGCCAGATCCTCGATTGTCTGAATTATCTCCCGCTCTGACCGGCCCATTTTGATATAGGGTTTTTTAATAATTTTCATGAGTTTCCTGTCGACATCGACCCGTCTGGCGAGTTTTGCATATTCGCAAACAATGGTTTTATCGTGCCCTGCATGAATTGCGTTCTGAATCTCGGCATCAATCGTTTTCTTCCGGTTGAGGACATACTCGATTGCGTTAATCAGTTCATGGGGTATCACGGGTTTGAGGAGATAATCCTCAATGCATATCCCATACTGTTTTGCTTCTTCAGGAAGCAGTTGTTTTCCAGTTAGCATCAGCACCGGAATTTTCCGAAGTTCCGGATCCTTCTTTATCGATTCCAGTGTCTCCCATCCATCCATCGGGTACATCATGATATCAAGAAGGATGGTGTCCGGGGAATTTTTCTTGTCCGTGAGCAGCGAGAGGCATTCCTTTCCGCAGGATGCGGTAATTGTGTCGTATCCTTCCATCTCCAGAATGAGTGAAAATACCTCGAGGACTTGCGGTTCATCATCAACGATAAGGATACGGGTCTTGTGCGGCATCTCATGAGGTTTCTTCTGCGGTATTTTCCGGACGTAGAGATATATGGCTCCAGCTGCACAAATCAGGATAATCCCGAAAGCGAGCAGAATACTTGCAGGATCCGGAATAATTGAGGGTATAGAAGCGGGAGATAACTCTGGTGTACCTCCCCCGACTTCTGGAGCCCGTTTCGTTTGAACGGGGGTTGTGATTGCAGTTACCGTAACCGGGGGCGATGAGGGCTGTATTTTACCTGCCGTGGACACTACTGCCTGCGAGGTTGCTTTTGCAGTAGGAATCGGCAGTCTGTCAGAGATTGCGAAGTACGAGAAACCGGGGGTATTGGAGATATAATAATGGATATCCCCGTTCGAGTGTTCAAACGTTGTCGGGAGTTCGGACCATTGACCGTCATGGTCCCGCATGAGGACAATATCTCCCGGGTTCACTCCGTTCTGATTAAGCCAGCTGCCCGATACCGCGAAGGTGATAGCAGACTGGCTGATTGACGATGGATTTACCCCGACCGGTTCAATCGCGGAGATGCCGGCAATATGGCGTCCGGCAAGCCCTGATGTGTCAATCGTTTTGACATCAGCCACGATCAGATCGACGGGACCCAGGGATTTGGAGGGAGTTATTGCAACCGTGATGATTGCACCCGGCGTAGAGGTGGTGACCTGTTGGTTGATGGCAAACGTCAGGGTCTGGCCGGCTGCGGCTCCTGGTGAACTTATTGAAGAGGAACCGGACCTGCCGGGATCCGCTGAATCGGAACTACTGGTAAAACCGCTGCCGGTAATATCGCTGTTTGAAATACCACTACCGGAAGTACCGCTACTTGTAGTACCACTGCTGGTTGTACCACCACTATCTGATGTTATGGATGATATCGCTGCAAGCGAGAAGGTCGAGAGACCGTTAGGAGACAGGAACATGAAGCTATAGTTCCCTCCCAAATCCGTGTCCGTTTGGAAAGGTGTTAAGATCTGGGTAGTACCGTCATCAGCGCAGCGGAAGACAACGATATGGCCAGGACCGCCGTTGGCAGTGACCCATTCTGAGCTGGCTGACATCGTAAGGTTAGCAGACTGGATGATCCCACCATCACCGGCGTTTGAGATGTTGGTCTTTGCGACGTTTAAGGTATAGGCAATATTATCTATCTGTTTACCGGCTGTGGTTGATGCAAGTGTGAACGAGGCCTGGGCAGACGCATCCGGATCTTTAGTAATCGTTTGGGTGATGGCGGCGGTGGATGCCGGTATCCTGTCGAGATTCAGTTGAATCTGGACTGTAGGGGTACCTGCGGATGTTACAGGGGCCGAAACCGGCTTGGTTTTTGATCTAACCGATTTAACCTTACCTTTGACGGTCGTGGGGTTGGTGTCCGGGGTTTCTGTAAGAGTGATTGCCATGGATGCCCAATGGGTCGTCTCATTGAAAGTGATGATATTTCCCGAGGTAGTAACATTAGCGAGAGTGGTATCAATCGTTACGTTCTGGACACTTCCCGTGGTCGTTGTCTCAACACCGGTGAGCGCAAAAGTGTTGTTCACTACAACCGGTGCTATTACCGTGATATATCCGGTTTTTATTTCCTGATTGCTCCCGGCTCCGTTCGTTACCACAAGTTTTACGGTATATGTGCCGGCGGTTGTATACTGGTGAATCGGATTCTGGTCAGTCGATGATCCACTGTCACCGAAATCCCAGTCCCAACTGGTCGGTATGTTTTTTGATGCGTCCGTGAATCTGACAGCAAGGGGTTTGTCACCTTCTGTCCTGTTCGCGGAAAATTTTGCGACCGGTGCTTTTGTTGTCGCTTCTGCCGTTACGTTAATGTATCCGGTCTTGACGGTACTGTTACTGCCTGCGGAATTCATTGCCACCAGTGAGACCGTATAATTTCCTGCTGATCTATAGTTGTGGGTTACATTCTTATGGTTCGAGGTTTTGCCATCACCAAAGTCCCAATCCCAGTTTGTCGGAGAGTTGATCGATACATCAGTGAATTCAACCGTCAATGGAGCGGTCCCGTTTGTTGGAGAGCCACTGAACGCTGCTACCGGTATAGTAACTACGACATAGTCGTAGGCATTATGTTTGGTTGCAGTACCCCCCGGTGTGGTGACCATAATATCTACTGATTCGGCTACATGGGCCGGGGTAGTCACCATAACCGCCGTAGCATTGATATTTGTCACACCGGTTCCTGCGGTGCCATCAAAGGATATACCGGTTGTCCCCGTAAGGTCTGTACCGATAATAGTAACCACAGTACCACCAGTTGTTGGGCCGATTTCCGGTGTAATGCGCTTAAACTTCGGATCTGCGGCATAGGTGTAGGCTCCCATTCCAGTTGAAGTGCCATTCGGGGTGGTGACCACAACGTCTACGAGTCCGGCAGTGCCCGCCCGGGTACTTCCGATGATCTTCGTAGCGCTGACTACCGTCATATTGGTTAATACGATGCCGCCTATCGATACGTTATACCGCGAGGTTGCACTATTCTTCGCTCCAATAAGGTTCATCCCGATAATGATTACCGGTGTGCCACCTGCTTTCGGACCAATCGACGGTGAAATGCTCGTAAACGTCGAACCTGTCGCATAGGTGTAGGCATTTGTTTTGGTTACCGTGCCACCAGATGTAGTAACTACAACATCAACAGGTCCAACTGAACCTGCCGGGGTAGTTACGGTAACTGCCGTAGCATTGACATTTGTCACACTGGTACCAGCCGTTCCGCTAAAGGTTACACCGGTCGTTCCGGAAAGACCGGTTCCAATAATCGTAACAACAGTACCTCCATCTTTCGGGCCGGTTGGCGGAGTAATACTTGTAAATGTCGGTACTCCTGCATAGGTATAGGCATTCGCCTTGGTTACCGTACCATTTGGTGTGGTGACCATTACACTGACCACACCGGCTGTATGGGCCGGGGTCATCGCTGTAACCGCCGTAGCATTGACATTTGTCACACTGGTACCAGCTGTTCCGCTAAAGGTTACTCCTGTTGTACCAGTAAGATCGGTCCCAATAATCATAACCGCCGCACCGCCGGCTATCGGGCCCATCGGCGGCGATACACTGGTGACCGTCGGCAACGATATATAAGTATATTTACTCGCCCCGGTTGCAGTGCCGTTCGGGGTCGTGACATTTACATACACGAGCCCGGCTACATGGGCAGGGGTTTTTACTATGACTGCAGTTTCGTTTTCACGCGAGAGACCGGTACCGGCAGTGCCGCCAAACGTTACTCGGGTCGCTCCGATAAAGTTCGTCCCGGTGATGTTGACCCACGTGCCGCCGGCTAGCGGGCCGGTTGACGGCATGATGGTCGTAAACGTCGGCGGATCAACATAGGTGAATACACCGGTTCCCTCAGTTGCCGTGCCATTCGGGGTCGTGATGACAACGTCAACGAGTCCGGCAGTGCCCACCCGGGTACTGCCGATGATCTTCGTGGCGCTGACTACCGTCATGTTGGTTAACGCGGTGCCACCTATCGAGACGTTATACAGCGACGTCGCACTGTTTGTCGCCCCGATCAGATTCGTCCCGATAATGATTACCGGTGTGCCACCGGTGAGCGAGCCGGATGTCGGCGATATGCTCGTAAACGTCGGAGGGGCTGCATAGGTGTAGGCATTCGTCCTGGTTACCGTACCATTCGGGGTGCTGACGATAACGTTAACCGGCCCTGCGGTTCCAGTTTGGGTACTTCCAATAATCTTCGTGGCGCTGACTACTGTCATATTGGTCAACGTAGTACCTCCTATCGAGACGTTAGACAGCGACGTTTCACTGTCCGTCGGACCGATCAGGTTGGTCCCGATGATGGTTACCGGCGTGCCGCCAGCGAGTGGGCCGGTTGACGGCGTGATGCTGGTTACCGTCGGAAGAGCTACATAGGTATATTTACTCGCGCCAATTGCAGTGCCGTTCGGAGTTACGACATTCACAGTAACAAGTCCGGCTGCATGGACGGGTACGATCGCTATGATCGAAGTACCATTTTCAAGCGAGAAACTGGTGACACTCATGCCGCCAAACGTTACTCCCGTCGCTCCGATAAAGTTCGTACCGGTGATGTTGACTCCCGTGCCACCGGCTATTGGGCCCGTCGGCTGTGATACACGGGTGACCGTCGGCAACGATATATAAGTATATTTACTCGCCCCGGTTGCAGTGCCATTCGGCGTGATGACTGCAACGGTTACGAGCCCGGCTGTACGGGCGGGGGTTTTCACTATGACTGCAGTTTCGTTTTCTATCGAGAGACCGGTACCTGCGGTGCCGCCAAACGTTACTCGGGTCGCTCCGATAAAGTTCGTCCCGGTGATATTAACCCACGTGCCGCCGGCTAGCGGGCCGGTTTCCGGTGCGATGCCCGTAAATGTCGGGGGATCCACATAGGTGAATACACCGGTACCCTCGGTTGCCGTGCCATTCGGGGTCGTGATGACAACGTCAACGAGTCCGGCAGTGCCCACCCGGGTACTGCCGATGATCTTCGTGGCGCTGACTACCGTCATGTTGGTTAACGCGGTGCCACCTATCGAGACGTTATACAGCGACGTCGCACTGTTTGTCGCCCCGATCAGATTCGTCCCGATAATGATTACCGGTGTGCCACCGGTGAGCGAGCCGGATGTCGGCGATATGGTCGTAAACGTCGGAGGGGCTGCATAGGTGTAGGCATTCGTCCTGGTTACCGTACCATTCGGGGTGATGACGATAACGTTAACCGGCCCTGCGGTTCCAGTTTGGGTACTTCCAATAATCTTCGTGGCGCTGACTACGGTCATATTGGTCAACGTAGTACCTCCTATCGAGACGTTATACTGCGAGGTTGCACTGTCCATCGGACCGATCAGGTTCGTCCCTATAATGGTTACCGGCGTGCCGCCAGCGAGCGGGCCCGTCAAGGGAGATATGCTCGTGACCGTCGGAAGTGCTACATAGGTATATCTATTTGTCCCGGATGCAGTGCCATTCGGGGTGGCGACTGCAACGGTAACGCGCCCGGCTGCATGGACTGGGGTGAGAGCTCTGATCAAAGTAAGGTTTTCAATCGAGAAACTGGTGGCTGTAGTACCGCCAAACGTTACTCCCGTTGCTCCGATAAAGTTCATCCCGGTGATGTTTACCCACGTGCCACCGGCTATTGGGCCCGTTGGCTGTGATACACTGGTAACCGTCGGCAACGATATATAAGTATATTTACTCGCCCCGGTTGCAGTACCGTTCGGCGTGATGACTGCAACGGTTACGAGCCCGGCTGTACGGGCGGGTGTTTTCACTATGACCGAAGTTTCGTTTTCTATCGAGAGGCCGGTACCGGCAGTGCCGCCAAACGTTACTCGGGTCGCTCCGATAAAGTTCGTCCCGGTGATATTGACCCACGTGCCGCCGGCTAGCGGGCCGGTTGACGGCATGATGGTCGTAAACGTCGGGGGATCCACATAGGTGAATACACCGGTCCCCTCAGTTGCCGTGCCACCTGGTGTGGTGATTACAACATCAGCAAGGCCTGTACCGGCCCGGGTACTGCCGATGATCTTCGTGGCGCTGACTACCGTCATATTGGTTAATACTGTGCCGCCAACCGATACGTTATACAGCGACGTCACACTGTTCGTCGCCCCGATCAGGTTCGTCCCGATAATAATTACCGGCGTGCCACCGGCTGTCGAACCAGTCGAAGGCGATATGGTCGTAAACGTCGGAGTTTCGGCTGCTGCAGGAACGATAAACAGGAAAAGAAGAAAGAAAGATACAAAAAATATCTTGTTCCGCATTTGATTTTGCTTTGCCAATTCTGCTCCGAACGGTTTTTACTTAATTCTAATAGTTATTTATAGTAATACCTGATAAAAATGAAGGATTTATTTAGTAATAATAATAGGAATTATAACAAAAGTTTTTTTTTTAAAACCAATAGTTCTTTTTCTTTGAGACAATTACAATTTATTAAGCCTTTTTTTAATTTACTGTAGTGAATTTATTAAAAAAATAAAGAGACTGGCGATATTTAACAAATCTCAAGAAACTTCTGAAAAAATCATAAAACAGCACTCCCAGGTATAACCACCGAACCCCTGACAGGAATCACTCCCCAGAGATTCCCTTTTACCCTGCCTTCTATCAGGACAGTGATTTTGGGAGGGGAATTTTTGGGAGCCCGAATAATAAAAGAAAATACCGCCAGCATCTCTTTTCCGGTAATTTCTATGTCCAGACCTGGCATCGGGGGATAGATCTCCCAGAACATCTCATGCTCGGTTTTGAGCAGCCCCTGGTAATCCAGTAAAGTACCGGCAGATGTATTGAGCGTAAACCCGCTTTTTTTGCTGTAAGTGCCGGTAATTTTTTCTCCCGGGCCAACCGTGATTTCGAACCGATCCACCTTATAATCAGGTTGAGCCTTTGTTCCCGGCGATGAAGATGATATACTATCCAGGCCCGGCGAGAGAGAGAGCGCATCTCTGCCATTTCCAATAATGGCAGTGATAACACCCTTTTCTTTTGGGGCATAGGCCAGGATTTTCATTCCATTAGGAAAAGCAACATTAACCGTTCCATTGATAAAACGGGTGGTTGATGGATCGGCCATCCGCATACTCAGCATCAGTACCATGGTATAAAACTCATGGGTACCCGTATTCGTTCTGCGGTCTGGATTTTTAGAGAGAATTTTTTCAATCTCTTCAGGAGGGGTCCGGGTTGATACCCGGGTAACAAAGACCTTGGCATTTGGCCCGGCCAATTCATCCTCCCGGGGAGAGTCTCTGCGGTGCAAATCGGGGTCAAACCGTTCCTCATCCGTTGTTTCCTCTGAAGGGGGCAGGTATGCATCCTTCATCAGTGCGGCAGATGACTGTTCGATTTCAGACAATAATGCGAGCTCGACAGATTCAACAGATATGTCATTGTCCCCCATGAACGGTCCTCAGTATCTCTTAAAATAGTGGATTTATAAAGGATTGGATTATTACCCGCTGCAAGAGGATGACGGGTTGAGACTGGAGAAGATAGTGCATTTTTGCAGCAGCCCGACCTGCCTTTTGTCAGGATGCAACAAACACCCGCTCTCAGTCATCCATGAAAATCCGCGTGCGGTGCAATTAACAATGTATTTTCCACTCGGGTGAACGCAACCTGCAGGGATCCCGATGATTCTGACCGGGTCGTATAGAGAGAAAGGGAAAATAGTTGGGGGATTTTCCCCAATTCTTATTTATAGAAAAACAATGCTAAAGCATCACTTACTATGATCTCCTGTAAAGGTATACCGGTTATCGTTGCGATAACTCTCATGCTTCTCCTTGTTATCCCGACAGGTGCGGTCAGTATCCGGCATATTGATGTCACCGTTGCAGAAAACGGCGATGCATTGATCGTCACAGATTATACCCTGAACTGGGCAGAGCAGGCAATAGCCTATCCAGCAGCAGTCCCCCTGCTTTCGGGAGCGCTGGGAAAAAACATCCGGGTCCATTCCGTCTCTCCCGGCAATTCACAGCTTATGGTCCAGCATCTCGTGAAAGTCAACCAAAACCAAGGTATTACCACCTATAAAACACCGGCCTTCTCTCTCTCAGATGCAAGGAAAGAACTTGACAAGTACTGGTTTGGCGACATTATCACTCTTGACGGGACATCAGGGTCCATAACCATCCGTTTCCCGGATGGACAGACCGTAGAATACCAGGATCTTACTTCTGTTCCTTCCTTTGAGCATGCGATACCCCGCCCGTAACGGCCGGCCCCTCAACAGGGGCAGTGTGCCCGGAATTCCGGAATTACCGTGTGATGATGAAAGGGATTGACAGGAAATACACTGAAACGATTACACCCGTCTTAACAATTCCGTTTTTTTTGCCGAAAATTCTTCTTCGGTAATGATTCCTGCATCCCTGAGTTCTGCTAACTTTTTTATCTGATCCAGTACCGGTTGCTCCAGTGCAATTTCCTGCAGGGTAGTACTTTTGTTTTGTGCGAGGGGCGGGATCTCTCTTATCGTGCCAGTGACAGGACCCGTTGTTGTTTTGGAGATATCGCTGTCATCGTTCCTGATGATGGCACTCTCCACCCGGCCGGGAATTTCCCCCTCCATCCCGATCCTGTCAACAGGCCGGATACCGGTATCGTCCCCGGTGCTGCTCCGTGAACCAGCGGTGGACACTTCCCGGGGTATACCGGATCCATGGGTCATTGACCCGTGTCCATTATTCTCGTAAATCTTTTTTAAGTAGGATACCTGGTCCTCCTCGCGTTTATCCTGCCGGCAGATTAATCCCGTAAGGATATTTTGTGCCGTCTTTGGATCCGGTATCCCATACAGGCAGTCAAGGGGATAGCGTGATCCCTCCTCGCGACCTTTGGCAAACCCGATCCCCACGCCAAAATTGTCTTTCTGCCCGGATGCGCCAATTGCCCGGAACGATGTTTCCGCACCCCACCGCGTCATACTTTGCGGGATGATCGTCCCATAATTGTACATGCGTCCAAAGAAATCCTGCTCAAATACAATTCTGCCTATCTGGGTATGGGGGAGCATGTGTTCCTGAACGTTCAGAAAACCGCCCCGCAGCCATAACCCGTCTTTTGTGATGGTGTACCGGAGAGAACGCCGGAATTTTTCGGTCGCGATAAGGACGATGACCACTGCCACGATACAAAATGGCTGGACCAGAAATGCGATCCACCGGAGGAAGAGGAGCATGAAATTACTCGAAACGAGGGGATAGCCCTTCATGGTTGCCATTACGAATGCCGTAACTCCACTCATGAACAGCGTCAATGCCGTACCGGTCCATAATTCGGTCAACCGCATCGTCCAGCCAATAGCGGCAAAAATGATGAAAATCCCCACCGGGGCAACCATCAGGATGGAGATATTGGTAGCATCGTTTATCGGAGCAGAATATTTGCTTAAATAGTCTGTTGTATAGAAAGCCAGGGTGCCGGGCACTGCTGAAGTCAACGTCGATGATGCGACATCCAGCAGATTCTCAAGGATACTTCGTATAAAAATACATACAATAACCAGAATTACCGGCGAGAGAGCCATCAGGTATTTGTACATAAAACTCCTTCTCTCGGGCATGGTTGAGAGAAGGATGGATCCGTAATAGGTAGCCTCTATCTGGCCGGGGTTACGGGAAGTATCCTGGGGGGGAATCGGCTGAGTATTGGTATCGGATTTGGAGTTCATAAGAGCACAACCGCACTCGGGACAGGCATCCCGATGGAATCCGTACACGGATCGCATCGTGGGTATACCGTTACCTCATCCATGTTCTGTCACGAGTTTAATTGAAAAGATGCAATGAAATATATTCCGATCTGTTTTTTATTCGGGTTGTTTCCGGATTCGATGGGATGGGGCATATGGTACCATACCAGAAGCCGCAGGGCAGGTCTCGTTGTCCGAGTCCCGGAGGGGTATACTGCCATAGTTGAAAGGCACCGCCGATGAGTGCGGTGGCACCGGTATGTACCCGAGCATCTTCCTCCAAATTCATGGGATTTTATGGCCAGGACATGACAGCGGTACTCATATCTGCCGGAAAATCCTATCTTCCCGCTGGGTATCCTATGCCAGAGTTTACCATCGAACGGGTGAGGGAGAAGACCTTTCCGGAGTTCCTGTACCTGCTCGACTGTCTTGCCGGGTACGAGCGGATCGATCCGCCCGATGAAGGAGCCCGGTTACGACTGAAGGATGATATCTTCTTCGATCCCCCGAAATTTGAGGGGTATATCGGCAGGCTGGACGATAAGCCCGTTGGGTTTGTCACGTTCTATTTCACGTATTCTACATTCCTTGCCCGGCCCACCCTGTTCGTTGAAGATCTCTTCATGCTCGAACAGTACCGCAGGCAGGGTTTGGGAAAGCGCCTCTTTGACTTCTGCCGGAACGAGGCAAGGGTCCACGGGTGCGGGCGTATGGACTGGATGGTGCTGACGTGGAACAAGCCCTCTATACATTTCTATGAGAAGATCGGGGCCACCCGGCTGGGCTGGTATACGTACCGCCTGGAACGGGAACAGTTATAATAACGGAACAGAGTGCCGGGAACCGGTCATGCATGACAGGCTGGATCCCCATTGAATCTTACAAATAAACCGGGTGCTGGTTCGCTAAAAAAAATTGTCACCAGGGTAATCTGTCCCATGGGGAACTATCCGACCCGTACTCCCTTAAAGGAACAGCTCACATTATTCCGTAGCGAAGATGCACACTGATTGTTTTGCTTTTACCCCTCATCGAATCCTGAACGTTTTCCCTGAGGTTGTCGGCCTAGCTTTTATTCCCGGGTGTGAGAGATGACGCACTATCTGATCGATATCCGCATGATGGGTTCAGTGAAGCAGCAGATTCGCTCGTTAAGCAATCACCTGAATGAGAGATTTAATCTCGGGGACAAACTGGTTGTCCCGCATATCACGCTGGCCGGGCCTTTTTCAACCACGAGTGAGACACAACTCGTAAAAGATTTCACCCGAATCTGTTCGGATCAAAAGGAAATTCCCAAATATGAGGTGGGGGGTTACGGGTTCTTTGGCGACACGAGGGTTGTATATGTCACCATCACCCCTGACGAAACCCTGAAACAATTCCGCTACCAGTTATCCCAGGCACTCTCCCCGTATTGCTCGTTGCGGAGATATGATCTGGATTCTGCCGACGGATTCCGGTTCCACTCTACGCTCGCCATGAAACTTGACTGGCTCACCTTCCAGAGAATAAAATGGTATTTCAGGGGACAGGAGAGTGTCGTTTACCGGCACCACCCGATCCGGGCAACCCTGCTCCGGAATTCCAGAATTCTCTGCGAATATGATTTTATCCAGAACCGGATGCTGAGCCGGGCACAGGCACTGAGCAAGGCGACCATGATGCGGGATTTTGATATTCTTAAATCGTGGGCTGACGGGAGCTGGGAATGAGATGGCGGCAGCCATGCCGCCGCATCCGCTCCCGCACCATTGCCCCGTCAACCTTTTTCCAAAAAACCTATTACCGGTGCGGTAGCATACCACATCATGAAGAGGATAGGTAAAGCCATGAGACCGTTGATCTGCGTATCGATCCTTGCAGTACTGATCCTTTTTGCAGGCTGCCTCTACGGGTCTGATACGGGAACCGGGACTCCATCAGCCGTGGTGCCGGCCGGGTTCGTGCAGTACCAGGATGCTGCCAAGGGATATGCACTGGCTGCGCCGTCCGGGTGGGATGTCCGGCTCATGGAGGACACCTACCTTCTCGCACAGGACCGGAATTCCGCCTCATCGATCATCATCTGGCCGATCTATCTCGGCGGCCAGAACGCCAAAGCCACGGCGGTCGGGCTTTCCAGTTATGCCGCAGGACAACTCGCCCGGCAGCACCCGGGCTTCACCATTGAGTCAGTACAGAAGAGCGCTGATAACGGGATTGTCGAGATCAAGGGGAACTATACCGCAGGCGGGATCGGTAAAACCCTGGTCATGATCTCGATGGTCAAAGGCGGGAGCGGGCTCTTTGTCGCGTACGATGTGCCCTCGGCAAAATTCGCTGCCCGGGAAGGAACAATGCGGGAGATCGTCAGCACCTTCACGCTCACGGGAAAGGGGAGCCAGCCGCAACCGACAACCGAAGTCCCGTTAAACAACGTGCGGCCGCAGGTGTACTCCAACCCGCAGTTCCCGCAATTCCCCGGCGGCATGACCCTGAAGATCCCGCAGGGCTGGGTTGCGTACCAGGCACAGGCCGACACCTGCTCGATCAACTGGTGGGCTTCGGACAGCAACCAGTTCATGACCCAGACCGCAACCCTTTCCCAGTTCCTCATCTTCAAATCGGAAAAACTGAAAAACGACCAGGTGGCCTACTGGCAGCTCTACGGAGCGTCGGGGCAGAACTGGGTCACGATATTCCAGAATATGCCGGTGAACGGGGATGTCGCACCCGCCTCGTTCCTTACCGGGGTGCTTCCTGAGATCGGGAGATCTGCATACCTTAAGCAGTACTACCCGAACCTTGAGGGGATTGCCGATGTCCGGATCACCGTCACCCACCCGCTCGATGACCAGACAAAAGCGTTTTTTAAGACGGGCCTGAACGCAGAGGCCGGCAGTTACGATTTCACGTTCACGAAATCCGGCGTGCCGATGAAAGGCTCTGCGATTGTCTGGGCAACGGATTTCCCCGGAATGCCCTGGTGGAATGCCGGGATGTACACGGTCTTTGCCCCGGAGTCTGCATATGCCGGGCAGGAGGCGGTGCTTGTCCGCATCTTCCAGTCTCAGGCAGTGACTCCCGAATGGCAGCAGGCGTGCCGTGACGTGAGCGCGTACCAGGCCGATGTCCGGGATAAAGTATTTACCGAGCGGCAGAAGTCGCAGGACCGTATTTTCGAGAAATGGGACGATGTGATCCTTGACCGGGACCGGCTCTACAACCCGGATACCGGTGAGGTGTACCATGTCGATGTCTCGTTCCCCGATTATTACAAGACGAACCGGGAAAATTTTGAGATGCAGAACCTGCGGGAACTGAATCCTGATGAGTGGGAGCAAATCCCACTTGACGGGCAGTTCTACATCCGGTGACTATTTTTTTAATAAACCGGCAATTCCCCGGATGTGCTGCCGCGATACGCCCCGGTGAATTGTCGCAACCATGGGTGCGAGACCCGGCAACGATGAAAAGAGAAAGCACACGGGAATCCGGGCCCATCAGATACGATTTCAGATTCGTTTCTGATCGAATGCTGCCTTGAGGACTTCCATTTTCTGGAGAAGGGGCATGACCGCCTCCTGTGCTTCCCGTTCCCGCCGGGGGGGGACGGGAATATGGAGGTTTATCATCTGGGGTCCATTCTCTGTCATGAACGTGTAGGAGATCTCAAGCATAGCCGGTTTTCCTTCCAAATACATGACACGCACAAGACTGCTGCCCCAGAAGCCCCAGATGTGGAACCGGCCCGCAAAGAGAACGCTGTTTTTTCCAAGATAGAGATCCGTCGCGTTTGTTATTCCATATCCCATTGCGGGAAGACCATACCAGAGAAAAACAATCGTCAGGAACAGCAGGAACCCATATTCACCAATGGCAAAATAATCCACACCGTATTTAGTAAAGCAGAAGAGCACTCCTAAAAAAAGGGAGAGAGAACAGAAAAAAAGGACGACCGTCCTGATTTTTTTCAATCGTTTCTCTTCTTCCCCAAGATAGGGTGCAACCTCTTCAAACCGGTAGGTCCAGTGAAGAAGAAGATCGGTTCCCGAGAGGAGCGCATCAAATTTTCCTGCGCTCCAGTAGAGTGCAATGGCGATGATGATGCCAACAAATGACAGGGTGGCAAGAAGCAGCGGGGGGTAAAAACGGGCAAAGCTGATACCCGGGGGAAAGGTCAGCGCTGCAAGTGCAACTGCAAGACCAAGAGAACCTGCGGATATTACAAACCAGATTATGGCAGTATTTTTTTCCGGATTTTTTGAAAATCTCAAGAACGCCACCGGTCCATTACCGATGTATAGTGTATCGCCTGACCGGGTATTTAAAAAGATTTCCGGGGCTGGCGGATGGCTGGATTCAGAAACAGGAATCCTTACAAAACGGGTCGGGATGAACAAGGCAATACAAGATCAGGGATTACTCTCCCCGTAGGTCCCGGTGTATGCGGGTTTTAAGAGAATCCGGACCCCGTCAAGCCAGAGCTTGCGAAGCTCTCCCGGGTACATCCAGATCATTTCATAGTTCTGGAGCCCCGTGTACAGGGCCACGATAAGGATTGCCAGTGCATGGGCGTCAGTCTGGGTCTGGAGGAAATTTTTCTTCTTCTCGTTCCTGATCGCATTCTCAATCGCCTCAACGAACCCGGCATAATATTCCCGGGTTGCGTGCCGGACATCGGAGTTCCGGGTTGCAAGGACAAACATCTCAAAGAAGATCTTCCGCTGGCGGTCGTCGGTCAGGGCAAAGCGATCGAAGATCCGGACGAGCGTCTCTTCGAGCGGGCGATTGTAGTAGGACTCGAATGCGACTTTCTGCATATTGCCGCAGATCGTAGTAAGGACTGCCTCGATGAGCGCCTCCCTGCTGGGAAAATACCAGTATACCGCCCCTTTGGTGACACCCAGTTTTTTTGCCACGTCATCGATGGCCATCAGCTCGCAGCCACGCTCGGACATGACATCCATAGCGGCTTCGATGATCCGGCGTTTGGCATCCTCCTTGTACTCGGGTACGACCTTGGGCATTGCTCCTCATATTCACTTCACCCGTGACACGTAAAAAACATCGCATTGGGACGAATTACAAACCGTTTGGTATTTATACATTCTATTGCGTATGTTATTTGATAGGGATGGATGTAATAAAGGGGTGACTCACCATGAAAAAAATGCAGACATATCTCAACCCGGATTTCTTTGCCGGCCGATCAACCGGAACCTGCTGCTGGGGGTGTGCAAAGCGTGACGACTGCCCTATGGAGGCTGTCGGCCGGCGCTGCACGAAAGACCACACCACCTGCCCGGCGTGCACCTTGTGGGGAGAGCGGGGCTGCTTCTGTTTCGAGGTTGACCGGTCGCTCCTGAAAATGTGAGGTGAAAAAATGCCGAGAGTACACGTCAACGACATAACAATGTATTACGAGATTTTCGGGGAGGGCGAACCGCTCCTGGTCATCCAGGGGATGGGTGTGGACATCTCTTCGGTTGCGCAGATGAACAAACGGCTGGGCGAGAAGTACCGGGTCATCGTGTTTGACAGCCGGGGCACCGGCAGGACGGATAAACCCGACATCCCCTACTCCATTGAAATGATGGTTGGCGATACACTCGGGCTTATGGATACGCTGGGAATCCGAAAGGCACACGTCCTTGGGATCTCCATGGGATCGATGATCGCCGTAGCACTTGCGGCTGATCACCCTGAACGGGTGAAAGGGCTCGTGCTGCACGTTGCATTCCATCGTGTCGCGTTCCTTATGAAAACGATCTGGAGTATCATGTGGAGCACCGATGCCGGCAGGAAAAAGATGATGGCAATGTCAGACTTCATCTTCCGGCAGCAGTATCCCCCGACACCGGAATCATTTTTCCGGCAGGGCCAGGCACCGCTGCCGTTTGACGGGAGGGATCTGCTGCCGTTGATAAAAGCGCCTACGCTCATCATCAACGGCACACACGACCAGGCCGTCCCGATGAAGATCACCCGCGAGCTGGCTGCAGGAATCCCCGGTGCAAAACTGGTCCTCATCGAGGGGGACCACCTGTTTGCAGCAAAAGAACCCGACCTCCTGCTCAAACCCGCCCTTGCATTCCTTGGTGAAGTGGATGCAAAGCCGGAGAAAATTGAGGTGGACAAACCATGACACAAAATCCCGTATTGAAGCAGATCAGGGAGATGGATATGAGTAACGCTACGAAAGAGTCAGGGGATTTCACATTCCTCGTGCAGACCGCCCGCTCGCTCGGTGCAGCGGATGCAAAGGTGATCCCCGCATCACAGATAGTTGTCGAGAACCGCGTCCCGCTGAAATGCCGGTCCGGGTGCATCGGGTACGGGAAGAAACTGACCTGCCCGCCGTATGTCCCGACTCCGGACGAATTCCGGAAAGTCCTGTCAGAGTACCGGCACGCCCTGCTCGTGAAGTTCATCTGCCCGGCTCAGGCAGACCCGGACGTGATCAGCTCGATCTACCGGTACTGGCTCGACCCCTGTGCCCCAGCAGATAAGAAGGAGCAGGCAACGCAGTTCTGGAAGGACCAGTTCAGCGGCTCCGCCGCATTTGCCCCGATGATGCTCGAGCTGGAACGGACCGCGTTCAATGCCGGCAACACTTTTGCCCTTGCCCTTGTCAACGGCTCGTGCCGGCTCTGCGAGACCTGCAACGTCAAGGCCGGCATCTGTGTCCACCCCACGCAGGCCCGGATTCCCGAGCATGCCGTGGGTGTCAACATGGTAAAGACTGCGGAGAAGGCAGGGATGCCAATCCGGTTCCCGGTGCAGGGGCACCCGGAACTGATGGCGCTCCTGCTGATCGACTGAGCGAGGATGAAAACATGACCGAACACCGGGTAAAACCCGCAGACCGGGTGGAATTAACCGTTCTTGCCGACAACTATACCGATTTCTTTGTACCGCCGTCTACGCCGGTTGACCGGAGGCTGCCATTCGACCCCAATCACCAGATTCTCGCGGAGCACGGCCTCTCCTGCCGGGTCCGGGTCTTCTCTCAGAAGAAAGAGCACGCAATCCTTCTCGATGCCGGGCTCTCACCGGTGTGCCTGCCGTGGAATCTCCGTCAGATGGGACTCTCCCTTGCCGGGATCGAAACGGTGGTCCTGAGCCACGGGCATATCGATCACACCAGCGGGCTCCCCTGCGTCTTTGCCGGTGCGGGCCGGCAGGTGCCGCTCATCACCCACCCGGACGCCTTTCTCCAACGGAGGCTGAACATGCCGGGCAGGGGTACGGTTGACCTTCCGCAATTGGACCCGGTTGCGTTAAAGAAAGCCGGGGCAGATATCCTCCAACTCAAAGAACCCTCGACCCTTGCTGCCGGCCACCTGCTCGTGACCGGTAAAGTGGAGCGAAAGACCGCGTTTGAGAAGGGGATGCCGGGGATGGAGGCATTCATGGACGGTCGCTGGGTGCCCGACCCGATCAACGATGACCAGGCGATTGTCATCAACATCAAGGACAAGGGCCTTGTCGTGATGAGCGGGTGTGCCCATGCCGGGATTGTCAACACGGTTGAGTACGCGAAAAAGATCACGGGTGTCGACAATGTCCATGCTGTACTCGGGGGGTTCCATCTCACCGGGCCGGCTTTTGAACCGATCATCCAGCCAACCGTCGACGCGATGAAACGGATCGATCCTTCGTATGTTGTGCCTCTGCACTGTACCGGGTGGAAGGCGATCAACCGGTTTTCTCAGGAGATACCGGGGAAGTTTATCCCGAATATGGTCGGGACGACGTACGTGTTTGGAGAATAAAGACCTTTTTTCACGGGTTTTTTACTTTGGCGGGATGGGAAGAAGGTTCCCGTGGAGGGTTTCCTGCGCTGGTACAGGTGACCGGCAGCGGGGGGATTGATACACTGGCAAGTAGCTCTGATACATGGGGGCGGGGTAGAAAATGTGAGAGAAGGGGACGACGATAGTGCCCGGAACAGCGATGAGGGAAAATGTAACACATTTTTTCATTTCCCCCAAAAAAACTGTATATCCGAAATATAATTTACTATTCAAACATAATTCCCCAAATAATTATATATTGATGAATAATATGTCAGAGTGCTTGTGGAAGTATGAAGTCAAATGACGAACCTTTGAAAAACGGGAACATAGAAGAAATGGTTCCCGCAGACACTAATGGATGGGTAACGAAAGGAGATCACTATGTCGATCATGGCCAATACCCCAAGGCCATTGAATGTTATAATCAGGCATTAGGAATCGATCACCATAATATCAATGCCCTTTGCCAGAAAGGAATCACCCTTGCCAAACTCTGGAATGACGATGAAGCGATCAATTGTTTTACAACAGCATTAAACATTAACTCCCAATCCTGCGAAGCTCTTCTATCCTATGGGATTGGCCTTTATTATATCAACAGGGATTCCGAAGCCATCAAGAAACTCGAACGTGCACTTGAACTGGAGCCAGAAAATCCTAATATTGTTATGTGGAACGCAATTGTTCTCCCATTTACCGAATTCAGATCGGATTCAGAAGAGTATATTAAAAAAGCATGGACCATATATTTAAAAAATCCTGAAAACTACGATAATTTACTACTGCTCAAAGGTCGCGCATATTACAATCTTAAAAAATATTATGAAGCCTTGAAATGCTTTGATGAGTATCTGATAAAAAAACCCGATAATATCGAGACAATACTTAGAAAGGCTCTTGTGTACTCCTTTATTGGCGAGATTGATGTGGCATTGGATATTGTTGATTCATTACTCATATTAAACCCAAAAAATTCATTATCATTATATTATAAAGGATATCTTCTCCTTAACAAAAGGGAATACGATGATTCAATAAAAAATCTGGATGCTGCACTTAAAATTAATCCTAACTATCAGATAGCATTTTTCCAAAAAGGAAATGCATTTCTCTACCTTGAAAAATATCGGGATGCGGAATTATGTTTCGATACTGTTTTAAAAAACCATTCTTACGACCCTGACGTTTGGAACAACAAGGGTATTACACTAACAAAACTTGAACAAGAAAAACCGGATTATTCGAATGCAATACACTGTTTTGATAAGGCTTTACAGATTGATCCAGATTATAAAAATGCATTACAAAATAAAGGAATGACATTACTAGATTGGTACGACACAAAAAAGGAAACCAAATGTATTGAGTTATCAATCAGCTGTTTTGATAAAATAATTAAAAATGATTCAACCGATTATGATGCATGGTGCAACAAAGGAATTGCTCTGGCCAAAATTAAAGACTATAAACAGGCAAGAAAATGTTTTGAAACGGCATCAAAAATTCGCGAATATTCCGGAACGGCAGAACTGGGATATAAGTTTGTGAAAGAACTTGATGACAAGGAACAGACCATACAATCGAATTATCTCGATTTCCAGGGAAAACTAATCGAAGGGTTAAGCGCAGTGGTTAAAGAAAATCAGGAGTATCTGTCACACGCGTTGAAAGATTTCCGTCTGGGACTAAATGTATCCCTCGGAATGTATATCGGGCAATTTTTTATAGGTGTTGTTCTGATTGCCGCTGCTATCTACCTCTATTTGCTCGGTAAAACAGATCTGTTAACGTATCTTTTTGGTGGCGGCGGTGTGACCATATTCGTTCTTTTGATCTTTAAACCCCCCCAGGAGATCCAGAAAAACCGTGTAGATCTGACACAGTGGCTGATCGCGTATTACAACTGGAATAACTCATTCCTTGCAATTAACACCCATCTGGCCCGAAAATTCTCACATAATGTACCTTCAGAACAGATCCAGAAAAGTAACGTGATATCCGCGAATAAAAAAATAAAAGATGAATGGACAGATCTAAAAGAGATCATAGAATACTTGGGTAAAATGACCTACGACACCATTAATATTATCGAAGCATCCTGCGAACCAAAAGTGCAACAGAATACTCAAGACGACAAAGAAAAAAAAACCGAAGGAAAGGAACAACCGGAACAAAAACCGGATGCTAAGAAACACAGAATTTTCAGCCGCAAGTAAAAAAACCAAAATAATAGATTCGTGAGGGTAGTAAACTCAACAATTATTAGTAACAAAAACGAATTTGAAATATCCCCCATTTTTTTCCATGTACCAGATTTATTCTCCATCTGTTTTCGGTGCCCCTGTCCCGGAATTCCCCTCGGGTGTTCCACCACTTGGTGGTTTTCCCTCAGGTTTTTCAAAAAGTACCCCTGCAATTTCATTGATCTTTTTTATGAATGAATTGGTCGAATATCCTGTGAGGAACGCCAGAGCAGAATAAAACATAACAGTTTTCTGGGAATATATTTTCGTGGCCAGAGGCTCGGTCTCGATCCCGGACAGGGTCATAAGACCTCCAGCAACGAAAAAGAATGCTGCCACTGCAAGGATTGTGGCGATTATCGGCCGGAAGAAGTACCACCAGAAATACTCCGGTTTAAAATTTTTTTGTTTATGGTGATTCGTGTATCCAAAAATACTATAGACAAGACCCCCGAGAGCACCGGAACAGCTAACGTAGATCAATAATTTGACAATATTGTCATAATTCTGGTAATAGGTAAATATCGCAAAAGTTGCAAAGAAGATGGTCAATAACATTGTATAAACCGCGATGAAGTTATCCTTCATTTCTTCTCTTTTTTTCAGGTTCTGATCCATTTCCTGTTGAGGTGTATTTTCTGTCATAATAATACCTGAATCCCACAATGATGTTTATTTTTTCCTAACATTTTCTAACGTAGTCCGCCCGATCTTTTCAGTTATTTTTTCTGTTTTTCTGTAGATGTTGACTGGTACAGAAAAGATATCTTTATCCTTCTGGTTATATGACGGTGCACCCTTGAATAGCATATTGGGGTCGGGACGGTCTTTAGTCCCGGTATAGCAGAAGCCCGCCAGAACGGGTCCGTCAAAACTGCCTTCAGCAATTATCAGGGCATTGCTTTTTTCATTTGCATAGTCGCCCGGAGAGAGATACCCATGCAGCCATGCATCATTCTGCGCATCCGAGGGTGTACTACCGGAATCCTCTTTCATCTGACAGATCCATGCTTTGCAGGTTGGACCATAACGAAATGTATGCCACTTCCAGCCATACTCATACTCCCGGACAGATTCTATTTGTTTAATAAAACTTTCAGGAGGACATTTTCCGAAATCATTCAACGATGAATTTACCACTTGAAGAAAAGCGTCTACATTCGCATACCCATACTTCTTTGCCACTGCATCCGTGAGTTTAGGGGTATCTTTCATCTTTACGCATTCTTCACTCTCTGGTTCAGTGGATAGTGCAGCATTGCCGAGCGGGATTGTCACCCAGTTGTTCTGAATAAATACGGTTACCATCTTGCTTCCCGTAACGGGGGGTTCTTTTGGATCCCACCAGAAAATGGCTGCATACGCGCAATCATTTTTTTTCAGTTTCAGATTATCCACTGCGGCTTTGGTAGTTTTGGCAGTAATCTCAATAGGCACGTCATTCAGTTTCGCGGTGATCATTGCGTCCGGATTCTTAAATGAAATATTATTAACCGTGCATCCCAGATTTACCCCAAAAATCATGATCTCACCAAAAAACAGATAGTTGTTTTAGATATAAATAGTTTTTACATAATTAAATTATTATTTTGTTTATTATTACTTTGAGGATCGCAGTTCAATACATTGGCCGCGTTTTTAACTTAAACGGTGTCCAGTCAGAAGGTGCCCATTCAAAACAGCGATGAGACAGGCTCCGGAACGATAAGGAGACAAACATTTCCCTGACCACAACGTTCCCCAACCTTTTCCTGGTGAGCGGTTCATTTCTCTTTTGCGATCGCGTAGAGCATGTCGGCCGGAATGGTCTCTAAGGTCTCGGTCCGGACGGTCCCGAACCTGCCGACAATGGCAAGGAACTTCACTAGCGCCTCTTTCGAGGGCAGGTCGATGATTGCCACAAAATCGTACTGGCCTATCGTGTAATACAAGGAGATCAGTTTTCCGCCGAGGGATTCTATAATCTTTGTTGCTTTCTTGTCCCGCTCTTCAATGCTGCCCAGATTTTCAAACGCAGCATGCTTCAGGTTCCCGAGCATCACATAGGTTGCCATACGAAGAACCCTTACCCGCTGGAGGGTTATAATAATTTCGGACGGGGTATGTGCCGGGTTCACCGGCCTCTCCACGCAAGTCTCCGGTCGAGAGTGAGACGCGATACCGGGACTCTAAGGAGTCCGATAAAACACTGCGGAAAGAGCGGTTGTCCTGCTTCTCGCTTTCTGCCCGGCACGGTCAGGTCTTACGCAGGCTCTCTTCTATGAGGGTGGATGCCTGTCCTTCGATCTTCAGGTTCTCGAATTCAACCATCCCGTCATAGGTGATGAGCAGGATACGGTGATACGGTACGGGTTTTACGCCATCGAGGGTCCGGATCTCCATGTAGTACGGCTCCAGGCTGATATCGGGACCGCTGACGGTGGACCGGTCGGACGGTGCACCCCGGTCGATATACCAGACCTGGACTTTTGCGGGATCGTAGCGGTTATCGTACCAGTACTGCTGCAGGAGTTTATGGCTGGTCAACATGATCCATTGCATTAGCATAATCCGGGGGAAGTAAAAAAATACTGTGCTGGCCACTCACTCTTCCTTACAGCACGATCGGGCACTTTATGTCCGGCATTCGGACAGAGTTCCGGCAGGATGGTGGAGATTATGCGGGTCAGCCGGTTCGGGGTGCTGATGGAGATTGCAGGTGTAAAAGGGTTGTAGTAAGGTGGATGGAGGAGGAGGGGCTCCACAAAACAATTTCAATTGTTTTTATATACTACAAGGTGGAAGTTATTTACCACCACATGACCACCGATACCCCTCCGGCAGAACGGAAAAGAGCCATCCATGTTCTCGTAGTTGATGACGAGCCGTTCCTTGTGGATATCGCGCAACGATTCCTGGAACGGAATAATTTCTGTACGGATTCTGCCTACTCGGCAGACGAAGCGCTGCAAAAGATCAACCAATACTCCTATGATGCGATTGTATCCGATTACCAGATGCCCGGAAAAGATGGTATTGCATTATTAAAACAGGTGCGTGCCTCCTATCCAATGACACCGTTCATCCTCTTTACCGGCCGGAGCAGGGAAGAGATTGTCATCCAGGCATTGAACGAAGGTGCGGATTTCTATATCCAGAAAGGCGGGGATACCACAGCCCAGTTCGTGGAGCTCTCCCACAAGATCCACCGGGCGGTTGAGAGGCGGAACGCCGCCGCTGCAATCGAAGAGCGCAACGAGGTCCTTGGCGCTATCCTCGCGGCCTCCCCGTTCGGCATTGCGCTGGTGAAAAACCGGACAATGCAGTGGCTCAACGAGTCCCTGGCAACGATGCTCGGGTATACTACCGAAGAGCTGATCGGCATGCCAGTCCGGAACCTGTACAAGACCGACGAAGACTATCTCGATGCCGGAGACCAGATATCGTCCGAGCTGAAAGTAAACGGGCAGTCAAGGATCCGGGCGCGGCTCCTGCGGAAGAACGGGTCCCTGATGGACTGCGAGGTCCAGATGGCATCCCTCAATACGAAAAAACCGCTGTACAGCCGTATGGTCACGATCACGGACATCACAAAACGACTCGCCATTACCCGCGAACTGGAGCATCTCTCGAAAATGCCCCACCTCGAACTCAACCCGGTTATCGAAGTGAATGACCGGGAGGAGATCACCTATTTCAACGATGCAGCTATCGATGTCCTGATCCGGCATGGCAAAGGCGAAGGGCTCGAAGCATTCATACCGCAGGATCTGAGCGGGATTCTTGCCATGATCCCGAAATCTGATGCGCAGTGCATCTACCGCACGATCCAGATCGGTTCTGTCCCGATGATTGTGCATATAACGCTCAGCGGCACCTACAAAGTGGCCCGTATCTCCGCGTTCGATATCAATGATGCAAAGCGCGTTGATGATTTTGTCAGTAAGGCAACCAGCTGATTTTTTTGTGTACAACAAAAAACCCGTGCACGCGTATACCTTCTTGTGACCGCACTGGCAGGGAGATTTCCGGATACCCGCAGGATCGCGTACCTCATTGCCGGGACTTTGCGGAATGAATGCCGGGACCGGTACCCTGAAGCTGCACACTTCCGGTCCATGCCGATAAATCCCCACTCCCCGCATACATCTAACCGCCCGGATAGCTGAACGATGCGGCACCATCCCCGCGTTCCATCCAGTTTTTTGTAAAAACGCCCCGATAAAACCGGTCTTTTGAGAGAACACGATCTCCCGGGAACTATGGACTGCGATTGCCGGAAATACGATCATATTGTACCGGAAATCCATCCTCAATCCCGCGATCCAGGCTCGCATGTCACTGGTGATGGTCTCCGTGACAACGACAGGGATTGTCAGGGTCATCACCCAATGTGATGTTGCACCGGACTCTTTTGCCAGTTCCGCAATTCGGTCTGAGAACTGTATGACTTTTATCGGGTCCGGGTTATCCATCGGCATGACCGAGAAAAAAACAATGCCCATACTGAATAGTACACCTAATTCTTTCACTTCTTTCTTCTGCCCTGCAATTCCGAGAACGTAAGGATTAATCGAGATATTTCTCTTTATATCAAATCCTATCCCTGCCAGTCGTGCATGAAGTGTATTACAATACTCCTGCGTGAAATTGAGAAGTGTATCAAGGCGAGATCCGCAGCTTTCACAAAATCTTCCCTCAGGGGTGGACCTGCCACAAGTCGGACAAATCGGCATACACTTCTATCCTCGTTATTTTCTGATTGGGGTAATGGAATACAAACACTGTCAAGGAAAACAGGGAAAATTTCCTAAGTGTGCTGGGGGAGAAGGGGGATTTGACATTCTCGATGAAGACTTTTTTCCACACAGGTTCCTGCGATACTTGTATTAATCAAAAAGATGGGAAGTAATGTTAGTTGATCTGAATGGATTTACCCAAGGATATCGATGCTGCCCAACTGGCGTTGAAACCCGATGAGGAGGTTATTTTATGGACATTCGGGGCGTTCAGTCCCCCCGTGGGAGGATGGGGGGGTCTCTGGTCGTTTTTTGTTCTGACCAGCCTGCGGGTAGTCATCTTTTATCCAAAATCCCTACCGTTCCTTAGCTCTCCAATATATGATCAGGTCTGGGAGGTCGGGCTGGAGAAAATTACCAAATTAATTCATAAAGAATCCCCCCTCCTTGAAAACCCGGGCGTTATCATCAATGACATAAAGTTTCACTCGATGGGTAAGGGATTAAAAGACAATCCCCGGTTCAGCAATGTCAGGGGAGTGGGAGATATTGCTATTATTTTTACCCAGATAACGGAGCAGATACAGCAGATGAGAGCCCGGGAATCTGCAAAAAAACAACCCGTTTCACAACCTGCCCCGCAGGGTTCGTCCATTATTTTCCAGCCGGTCATTCAGAACGTATCGAACGTCCGGCAATCCCCGCAGATACACTATACACCAACGGAAAATACCCGTATTGGCAGAGTGGGAGACGATATCATCGAGATAAAAGATTCGGTTCTTACGCGGAGTGATATCGGGACAAAATCCGGCGGGAGAGACCCCCAACCGTTCGAGATATGCCCTTATTGCGGTAAAGAGCTTCACCTCCCTAAAACGCCGAAATTTTGTCCGTATTGCAGGGAACCCCTGTCCGCACCATAATTTTTAAAAAACAACACTCGTACCGGGAGCTGAACAACTATCAGGTTTCATCCATGATACCCCATTATCGGCCTGCAATTTTGGGGGGGACTGGCACGGGGCAACCGTGACTATCCTTTCAGAGAATGATAATATTTTGGTTTTTCCGGGCCGTTTTTTGTTGCATCTTTAAGGATACTTGAATACTCAACAGGGATGAGTTCCGGCGGTACCACCTTTAGTAAGTCCCGTTAACGTAAACAGCACCCCCTGGGGATAAATACTTTATATTCTGCTTCTCACCATTGTCTGTTGGGAGCAGTATATGATGGCACACAAAAAAGTAAACCAAAGGATGCCGTTTCTTAAAGTATTACTGATACTGGGTGTAGTCTCCCTCGTTATCATCCCCCCTGCAGGGGCAAATTCTGCTCCCCCGGTAACCACGGTGAAGGTATACTTTGAAAGAGACACTATTCCGGTTAATCAACCCGTCATGTTTACCGTGAACTGCTCTGCATACGACAATCCCGAATCAAATCCACGTCATGAAATAAATGAATTGGGAGACATATTCTCGTTTTCAGCAGTATGCCCATCGTACGGGTGTTTTAATCGTATGTACGAGTACCTGGACTACCCCCATCTGACCCAGTGTGCTCTTTTTGGGGAACTGAACGGAGAGCAATTTACTCTTCTGAATGTACAAAAACCATTTTCCTGTTCTTCGCTCAATAACGGGAGAGCGCAGTCATGTAAACTCCATATCAATCTCTCATCCGCACACTATACCGCCATCCCGGCACCAGCAACGAATATTTCACCCTCACCTGCGGACAGGATAGTGATCATGGAAACTCCAACGCCGGAACCGGTAAAAACGAAGGGTATCTTCGATGATGTTATCTGCTTCCTGAAAAATCTCATAGGCGGGACTTGTTAGGATGATCTATGAGACCCAATTTCTTTTCGCTCTCGTTCTGACGTGGCTGGTTGAAGTCCCGGTCTTATGGTTTTTGATCCGCACGATAGTGAAACTCAGGGATGTCCCTGTTATACGAATTATTTTTACGGGAATTCTTGCAACCGCCCTCACCCTCCCGTATCTCTGGTTCGTCCTGCCGGCATACATTGGGGCAACGCATTACCTGCTTATTGGCGAACTCTTCGTCATTGCAGTCGAGAGTGTGATCCTGAACCAGATCCTGCGGATACGGCCCGGCCTGTCAATTGCACTTTCAGCGGTGATGAATGCAGCATCGTTCATTGTGGGATGGTGGGTGCTTGGCGGGTAACGTACCAGAACCCAAAACGGGTACCTTTTTACCGGGGGTAACAGGTTATTGCAGCCCCTGATTTTATAAAAAATAGGAGGGTCAATTTCTTACTTACAGCCCGTGTCCCGCTTCAGGAGCGTCATGCATTTTCATGGCAATGATGAAAAAATAGAGACCCGATATCAACGTAATAACCCCAATAAATCCACACAGGCTCTTCACCCAGCATAAGTTAATATCGATACTCCGGGGAGTGCGGACCCGGTTTCTGAGGAGATAAAAATCCAGGATAATCTCGATTGAGAAGAAAACCATGAGGAAGATAGCAAGGAGGAGTCCAAACGTATCAGGATAATATTTACCGGTCTCGATAGAAAAACCATACACGCCAATTGCTCCGAAGATAAAACTTGCCACAAGATCCAAAATTATGACAGCATAAAAAAGGCCTGAATAATGAAAGGATCTCTGGGTGCTTTTCGCGTCAGGAAACGGTGCCGGTACCGTACCTGCCGGCTGCGTGTAAGGCGGATATGCCGGTTGCTGCACGGTAACCAGCTGGGCTCCGCAGCGCTCACAAAATCTTCCTTCAGGGGTATTACGCCCGCAATTTGGACAGGTGACCATAATAGCCTCACTGTACTGATGAAATATTCAAACCTAGAAATAGATTTGGTTAATGTAAAGAATCGCTATATCATCGACTGGCACACCGACCTCCTGGAAAATACCCGGTGCGACCTTCACCCCCTATCAGGTAATAACTCCTCATCCACTCATCTTCCCCCCGTTGCCTCCCGCAGAATACATCCACCCAACGGTTCGATGAACGGGTTCGTATATCCCGCTTGCAAATCCACGCAAAAGGATTTTATCTCAGGTTATAAGATCAGTTTATGCCGGCTTACTATTTTGCCATGGAAGGATATCACACCGGGGAAAAACCCGATCCCACTGTCGATAAACTGATCACTATCCAATACCAGAAGATCGACCTGACCACCGGTGAACCGCTGGGTGAGTTGACCATCCTAAAAGAGTGGGAGAGCTCCGAACAGAGTATCATCACTACGTTCTGCAACCAGTTTTTCAGGACGGAAATGCCGGTTACTCATTTTATTCCTGTGGGCATGAGTCTCGATTACGAATACGAGATGATCATCACGAAATGCAAAAAATACAACCTGCCCGCGATTACCAGTCACCAGCTCTATTTCCAGCGACCCCGTTTTGATCTCAGGCCAATTGTTGTCCTGCTGAATGACGGGCGGTTTGCAGGTGCCCGTCTCGATCTGTTCTCATCGAAAAAATATGATGGCAGTCACATGAAGAAATGGTACGAGACCAAGGATTTTAAAAAGATTGAGCACTTTATCCGGGAAGAAACAGAATCTGTGCTCAAACTGCTGCAATACCTGAGTAAATACAAAACCCGGCTGGGCATTACCAAGAAAGAAGAACCCGGCCACAGGAAACCTGCGCATACGACACCCCCGGCCCGTGCGGAAAAGGCACTTCCCACTCCTCCAAAATCCCCGGCACCTGCAATGCACACTACAAGAAAACCGGCGGATGCTAAGACCCCCGCTCCGAAGAAGAGTTCGGCACAGCTAGCAAAGGCAGAGCCCGGAGATGCGAAGAAATCTTTCGGAAAAACAAAATCCGCAGAGAAACGAACATCCGTACCGCTCAGCCAGTTTCGCAAACACACGCCAGCGAAAAAGAATGCGGGAAAACGGGGATAAGCGGGAATTTTCGTTTTCCTTTTTTTTTCACAAATATGGGGGTAAGCGGAGCCGGGCAGCACCCTGCAAAACGCCACCGACTCCTACAGTCATTGGGGCATCACCGTTGTTCCGGGATGATTGTCAGCGCCCTGATTCCCATCCCCATGCTAAAAGCCGGCTCGTCTCCCATTATTATCCCGCACCTCTCCAGTTTTTCCCGCATCATTCCCGCATCATTCCCGCATCATTCCCGCTCATTTCCCGCTCTTTTTCCACGGCAGACAACGCATACAAGGCCATTTCCCAATAATAAATAAAATTCAGTCACGACTAAGCCCATTTACGGCGTATACGGGTATGTCAAAGGGCCCTGATACAAGAAGGAAAAACACCACAAAAGAAGGAAAACCACATGGCAGATTTCGTACAGAAGACAACCATAAAGACCGCGGTTCGCTAACTCGCGAGCCCGATTGCAGCTGTGGCAGCGTTCAACACGATCGTCGAGTCGGTCCTGACCGGCAACCCGTTTGCCTGTGTAGCCTACATGTCCGCCGGTATCAGCCACCCGGGAGTCGAGAAGACCCGGGAGTACTACGTGGCAAAAGTAGTGTACCAGGACAATGAAGCAAATACCGTGGCAAACGATTCCGGCCGGTTCAACACCATCGCCGGGTTCAATGCCGGGGCAACCGCAATCCTTCCAAATGCAGCCCTCACCGCGGCCCACGGGGGCTCGCCGTACCGGGACACCGACAGCGAGAGCTATTCGGCGACCCTCAAGTGCCACGACGCAAACGGGGAGATCTACATGATCACGTTCAGCCGGGACAGAGTAAGCCTCACGTCCTACTCGGACGACAGCATCCGGACAACGGTCGAGACCTGGGCCGACACCGTCACGGCACTCATCGGAGGGTGATGGGGATGGACAACGAACTCATCCTCACCGGCGCATTTCTCGGTGCCGGGCTGCTCGCCTATGTGATCGTCTCCGGCCTCCTCGTCACGTGGGACCGGGTTCTCGACCACATGGAAGAAAAGAAGTAAGGATAAAAGGGCAGGGAAATTCCCCTGCCACAATTTTTTCATTATCACTCAGACGTTTTCACAGCCTCTTGCGGACCGGAACACGTAAGCACCGTCACGGGAAGTAAAGGGGAACTGGTTAAATCCAAGGAGATATATTTTGCAATTTTGATAGGATTTTCAGGATTTTGCCAGACTATCATGGTCGCAGAGACAATCCGGCAAATCCACAATATTCTTATACCCCTTTATTTCCACTGGAGATGCCGACGGCAAACCGCGGTTTTAAAGCGGTGCGGGCATGGGTTTTTATGCGGCAGTGTATGCTGTTCCGGGCTCAGGTCCGGAGCGAGTCGGGGCCGGGTCTCTTCCTCGCCCGGGAGATTTTCGGGATCATGGAGATCATCATCCGGGAGACCGGCGAACCGGGTAACGGGACCCGGTTCGAGATTACTGCGCCAAAAGGTATGTGGCGGATGAATGATAAGAAAGAGTAATGGCATCTGCAATACGATTGCTCTATGTTGATGACGAACCCACGCTGCTGGAAATCGGAAAGATCTTCCTTGAAGCTAAGGGGGAGTTTGTTGTCGACACCCTCGCGTCTGCCAAAGAAGCACTGCTACGGCTGAAGAGCGAGCGGTATGATGCCATTGTCTCGGATTACCAGATGCCGGAGATGGACGGAATCACCTTCCTTAAACAACTCAAAGCATCGGGTAATGCAACACCGTTCATCATCTTTACCGGCAGAGGGCGCGAAGAGATTGTTATCCAGGCGCTCAATGAAGGGGCTGATTTTTATCTCCAGAAAGGCGGGGAGCCGAGATCGCAGTTTGCGGAACTTGCGCATAAAATCCACCAGGCCGTCCAGCAGAGGACAGCGGCGGCAAGCATAAGGGACCTTGAGCGCCGTGAAGCAGATATCATCGACTTCCTGCCGGATGCTACCCTCGCAATCGATACCAGGGGAGTTGTGATCGCGTGGAACCGTGCGATGGAGCAGATGACCGGGGTTAAAGCAGACCAGATACTCGGAAAAGGGAATTACGAGTACGCGATCCCGTTCTATCATGAGCGCCGCCCCATCCTCATCGACCTTGTTTTCAAAGATGATCTGGCCATCACAAAAAAATACCCGGCCATAACCCGTGATGGGACTACCCTATACTCAGAGATTACGATCCCCCACTTCAACAATGGAAGAGGAGCTGCACTCTGGTTTACCGCCTCTCCGCTCTTTGACCGGAAGGGTACTATTGTCGGGGCTATCGAGTCGATCCGGGATATCACGGAACGAAAACGGGCAGAAGAAGCACTGCATGAGAGTGAGAAACGGTTCCGTGAGCTCTCCGATCTCCTCCCCCAAATTGTCTATGAAGCAGATAGAAATGGCAACCTGACGTACGCAAACCGCATCGCATTCGAACAGTACGGGTATTCAGAGGAGGAGTTCCGGCACGGACTGAACATCCTTCAGATGGTAGCGCCCGATAACCGGGAACGGGCCACGGTAGCGTTCCATGCGATATTTGAAGGGAGGAGAAGAACAGGACCTGTGGATGAATACCAGGCCATGCGGAAAGATGGCAGCACATTTCCCGTCTCCATCTACTCGTCACCAATCTTTTCAAACAACGGCATAGTCGGCATTCGGGGCATCATTGTTGACATATCCGAGCGGAAACGTGATGAGAAGGCGCTTGCTGATAGCGGGGGGCGTTTGCTACGAGCCGAACGGATCTCGGGATTGGGTCACTGGGAATATAATCTTGAGACCCGGGGCGTTAATGCGTCCGAAGGTGCACAATCACTGTTCGGGCTTGCCGATCGCCACTGGCACATCGAGGATGTGCAAAAAGTCGCCCTGTCACAGTATCGTCCGATGCTCGACGAAGCCTTACGGGCTTTGGTCGAGGATAACCTGCCGTATGACGTAGAATTCCAGATCAGGCGCCCTTCAGATGGAAAGGTTGTGGATATTCACTCCATTGCGGAGTATGATCCAACGAAAAAGGTTGTCTTTGGCGTTATCCAGGACATCACCGAGAGAAAGCGGCAGGATCACATCCTCAAAACCCAGCTGGACCTCGGGCTTGCCCTCCAGTCAATCAGAGGACTGAAAGATACTTTAGAGACCTGCCTGAAGGGGGCAATTGATATCACCGGCATGGATGCCGGAGGCATCTACCTTGTCAACGGGAGTGATGGTTCCATTGACCTTATCGTTTCACGAAACCTCGGGGATGAATTTGTAAAAAACGCCTCTCATTATCCTGAAGGGTCGGTGAATGCCCGGATGGTGATGGCAGGAAAACCAATTCACATGCCATACAGTAAAACAGGGATTGTCCATACCCCTGTTCAGGAACAGGAGGGACTCAAGGCTTCTGCCATCATCCCGGTATTCTCGAAAAGCAGGGTCATTGCCTGCTTAAACATCAGCTCACATTCAGAAGATGAGATCCCGGCAAATGCCCGTGTCGCTCTTGAAACGATCGCCACCCAGATAGGGACTGCCATTGAAAGGATACGGGCAGATGAAGCCCTTGCCGAGAGCGAGGAGCGGTACCGGAACATAGTTGAAGACCAGACCGAGTTTATCTCCCGGTTCTTACCGGACGGTACCCATGTCTTTGTCAATGATGCTTACTGCCGGTACTTCGGCCTGAATAGAGAAGAGATCCTCGGTCACCGCTTCCGGCCGGATATCCCTGCCGAAGACAAGGAGCGCATTAAACGCTTTTTTGCATCCTTAACTCCTGACCATCCGGTCGATACCATCAGGCACCGGATCATCATGCCGGATGGCAGAATACGGTGGCAGCGCTGGAGCGACCGTGCAATATTCGATACGTCCGGAAAAGTTACCGAATACCAGTCGGTTGGGCGGGATATAACCGAGGAGAAGGAAGCAGAGATTGCCCTTCTGGCCAGCGAGGAGCGATATCGCACGCTTACCGAAACTTCAAATGACATAATATTTGTAATTGGCAGGGATGATCGAGTGGAATATGTGAACAGCTTCGCATCTGCAATGCTCAAAAAACCGGTGGAGCAGATTCTTGGCAGCCCGCGTTCCATTTTGTTTCCTCCTGATTTGGCGAGACGGCAGAAAAAAGCACTTGAAATGGTCTTTGAAAAAGGGACCCCAGTCCGGAATGAGGGGGTCATAGAGGTCAATGATCAGATTCACTGGTTCGATCACGTCCTGATGCCGCTCAAAGGTCCTGATGATCAGGTCCGGGCTGTTCTCGGCATATCTCGGGATATCACCGAACGCAAGAGAGCGGAAGATGCGCTGCGCGAGAGCGAGGAAAAATACCGTACACTGTTTGACAGCGCTGGTGACGCGATCTTCATTCACGATGAAAATGGACGGATACTGGCATTCAACACGCAGGCCTGCGAACAGCTCGGCTACACCCGTACGGAGTTGATGTCCATGACAGTCAAACAGGTAGACTCCATAGACAATGCTCCCCATGCACCAGCTCGAATAGCCCGGCTGATGGAACAAGGTCATCTCTCGTTTGAGACCATGCATAGGCGCAAGGACGATTCACTCGTACCAACAGAGGTGAACGCGCGGCTGATCACTTGGGAGGGGCATCCTGCAGTGATGAGCACCTGCCGCGACGTCACCAGACGTAAACAGGCGGAAGATGCGTTGCGCGAGAGCGAACAGAAGCACCGCATCCTTCTTGACGAATCTTCAGATCCTATCTTCTCGTTCTACCCGGACGGGACATACCGTTACGTCAACCGGGCTTTTGCCGAGGGGGTTGGGAAGTCGGTGGACCAGATTCTCGGAAAGAAGATCTGGGACGTATTCCCCAAAGAGGAGGCAGAGAAACGGTTTTCTGCGCTTCGCACGGCCTTTACAACGGGAAATGGCCACGAATTCGAAGTCCGGGTCCCCCGCCCAGATGGCGACCGGTATTACGTGACAACAATTGTTCCGATCAAGGATGACAAGGGATCAGTTGTCACCGTTATCTGTTCCTCAAAGGAAATTACCCGGCGCAAACAGGTTGAGGAGGCGTTGCGGCAGGCCAACAAAAAACTCAACCTCCTTTCGGGCATCACACGGCACGACATCAAAAACCAGCTTCTGGCGTTGAATGGATTTCTTGAGTTACTCCAGGAGAAGGTCCCGGATCCCGCATATGAAGAGTATTTCAACCGGATTACGAGGATAAGTGCCCGGATTTCTGCCATGATTGATTTCACCAGGGAGTACGAAAAGATCGGTATCACGGCTCCTGTCTGGCAGGACTGCCGCACACTTATCGACACTACATCTAAGGTAGCCCCGCTCGGAAAGGTCGTGGTCAAAAACGATATTCCTGCCGGCACAGAGGTATTTGCGGACCCGCTTATCGCAAAAGTCTTCTACAACCTGATGGATAATGCCGTCCGGCATAGCAAGAAGATCACAACCGTCAGGTTCTCGATGGAGGAACGTGATGGGAACCAGATTGTTGTCTGTGAGGATGATGGCGAAGGTGTGCCTGAAGATGAGAAGAAACAGATCTTTATCCGGGGGAGTGGGAAGAACACGGGGCTGGGTCTGGCACTTTCGCGGGAGATTCTTGATATCACCGGTATTACCATCGAAGAAACCGGGATACCGGGTAAAGGTGCACGGTTTGAGATTTTCGTACCCAGGGACCGGACCCGGTTCAATAAAGAATAGCACATCACAAAAAGGAATTTCGGGTGCTTCTTGTGCAGATGAGAACGAATTATCGGATACCGTTTCATCCGGGGCCGGCCGCGAATCACAACTCTTCCTAATCCACAATTTTTAAAGGGCTGGCTGAAAATTAACCATTTTTTGGGATGGCACACAGGGCAGCCCGGCGGGTTTGATTACCCTTCCCTGACAAACCCTGATCCTGAAGTGACCTTTGTGGAACAGATCAAAAGAGCCTTCGATGCCACCGCATCCCGGTATGATGCCCAGCGGAAATGGATTATCCCCGAGATGGACGACTATTACAGCGCAGCGGTCTGGGCTGCGGAGTGCAACCACTCCTGCCCGGCCATCCTTGACATTGGTGCAGGGACCGGCCTTCTCTCGGCGCTCATGATCCAGAAATTTCCGGACGCTGCTCTCACGCTGGTCGATCTGTCAGAATCCATGCTCAGTGTCGCTCAGGAGCGGTTCGCTGGGCGCAAAGATGTGCGGTACATTACCGGGAATTACAGCAGTGTGGATTTTGCCGGCCGCTATGATCTGATCTGTTCTGCACTGTCCATCCACCATCTTGAACACGAGGAGAAACACCGGCTCTACAAGAAGATCTATGATGCCTTAAAACCCGGCGGCATGTTTGTGAATGCCGACCAGGTGCTGGGCGAGACTGTAGCCATCAACCGGCGTTACATGGCCTACTGGGATGAGTTTCTGGTGCCGTGCCCGCTCTCGGCCGAGGATAAGAAACAGATGTTATACCGGCGGGAGACATTTGACAAGAACGAGAAACTCTCGGTGCAGCTCGCGTGGTTGCAGGAGTGTGGGTTTAACGAGATTGATTTAGTATACAAGAACCGGCTGTTTGTCGTGTTCACGGGAAGAAAGGAATAGGGAGTGCCGGGTATGGCCGGAAGGGATTGCCTCTCCATCGTTAAATATCCGGATTTACTTATTGGTTCACAAACCGGTAGCCGCCTTTCGGCACGGTGATCTCGAACCGTGCCCCGGTGCCGGGTTCGCCGTTCTCCACGATGGACATTCCGGTAATCTCAAGGATTTCCCGAACGAGAAACAGATCCATTCCCTTCTTTTGCAGGAAATCCCGGGTAAAGATTCCCGCTTTTATACTATCCGGAATACCCCGGCCATTGTCCTGGTAAATAATCTTCACGCATTCATCAGGCATTACTGTATAGGAGAGTGATACCTGTGTCACCGTACCACCGTGAGTAAGGATATTTCTCCCAAGAATCTGGAAAGCCTGTTCAAGCAGGGGATCTGCAAAAATCTCCAGTCCATCCAGTTCAACCCGATGATTGATCTTAGAAAAATCCAGATGGGAAATCGCAATGAGGAACACATGGTTTACATTCTGCCACAGGGGGGGTTTTATCCCCATATCCTGGTAACTGTGAGCAAATTCCAGAAAATGGTTGATTCTTCCGAGTAACTCTTCCAGTTTATCCATAAACCCGGAGAGTTTCTTATCACTGAGATCTCCTTTCATCAGTTGCACGTACCCACTTGCGGAAAAAATCGCATTCTGGATATCATTGAACGTGACCGAATTCAACAGATTCAGTTTTTTCTTGGCTTGCTCGTGCGCTTTTTCCGCCCGGTTTCGTTCCGTGACATCCCGGTGGAAGGTAAAGAACGGTGCCTGCGGCGACCCGGTGTATACCACACTTACTTCTGCATCGATGATCCGCCCGTCTTTGCACCGGTACCGGGTTTCGAAGCGGTCACTGCCTTTACGGAGTATCTCTTTCATGTGGATAGCGATAACTTCCTTTGACTCTTTTACTTCGATATCCGGCAGGGAAAACTTGAGCATCTCTTCACGGGTATAGCCAAACATCGAACAGAATGCATCATTGACATCAATAAATGCCCCTTTCAGGTCAACAAGACAGAAACCATCCATCGCGGTCCGCAGGATCGTGCGGTATTGGATCTCCCGTTCCGAAAGGGCCTGCTGGTTCCGGGACAGATCATCGTACTGCTGGCGAAGCTCTTCTTCCTGCGCAGCGAGCTGTTCATACGCAGCCCGCAGTTCCATTTCTGCCTCTCGTCGTTTAAGTTCAGCACGATCAATTGCACTGCTCACGCTTCTGGCTGCCCTGCCCACAACAACGATCGTAACGAGCATAAAAACCGAGACGACCAGTGCAAAGACAAGAGCATCATTCACGGGTTCATAGAAGGTGATGACGATATGGAGCAATTCATCCGACAGGATGATGACCAGTGTCAGCGGAATGAACATCCTGAACAGCAGGGCCTGGGTGGAAGTACCGGTAAAATACTTTAACGGGACAGCGGACGGTCCTGAAGCGGTTACCTGTCCGAGCCCGAAGAGTAATAACGCAAATGCAGACAGCAGGGAGATCGGGATTATTCGGGTGCCGGAGAAAAACGGGGCACCGTAGAGGTAACTGATAATAAAAACCAGGCTCATGAATATGACGAATATCCCAACAATACCGGATATATCCCTGATGCGTGGATTCTTCTCTGACAGCTCAGGTGCAAAGAGGAGGATGAGGAGACTGAGACCTGCTGGCAGGATCAGGCCGGAAGTGACCGGGGAGATCGGTGATATCGGTACTCCCATCAGTGCGCTGCTGGTCTGGATCGACAGGTGTTCAATAAAAAAATGATCGCCAAGAATATTGAGCGGGAACTCGATCAGCTGGATGATGATGATAAGCCCCAGAACACCTGCAAGAACGGTTCGCGGTATTCCCTGAAGAGGCCTTTTTGCTATAACCGCAAGAGCCAGACCGAGAAAAACCCAGAGCAGTGCTGCACTGAATGATATGGGTTTATAACCGGGAATAATGCCGCTGAAAAGGGGAAGAGACAGGTACAATCCCACAATCCCAAGGATGCCGATAGCTGCTGTGCCAATACCGCAGATCGTGGTAACCGGAGAGAAATCAACAGGGCGTTGAGTTTTTCTTTCCTGTTCCGCAGTTCCAGGAGTGTTTGCATCGGTCATGCCATCAGTCATCCATACAAGGCAGGAATGGGGATTTCCTGTTTTTTATTGATATGGACAAACTTGTTTGAGGGGGGATATATAGATTGGTCTGACTTCAGGCAGCGGTACCGGGATTAGTGAAAAAGATTTGACCGGTTATCGGTCATTCTGCTGATTCACCAATGGTGCCGGGGAATCAATGAATCTCCACCCGTTCACCCGTCTCCATATACTGGACATTCTCTGCGATCTTGCAGGCATGATCAGCGCACCGCTCGAGGTACCGGGCTACCATAATGTAGTGCGTGCATCGCGAGATGTTCTTGGGATCTTCCATCATGTAGGTGATCCCTTCGCGGAAGATCGAGTGCCGGAGTGCATCGATCGTGTCATCCCTTGACGAGAAATCATCAATAAGGTGGAGATCATCTGTCTCATATGCCTTGATCGCATCATCGATCATGTCGAGCACGAGATCTGCCATATGCGGGATGCTCATCATATTGGCGAGGTGAGGTTTTGTAGTAAGGTCATTTACCGTATTGGCAATTGACTTGCCATACCGCCCGATACGCAGCGATGCCGTGATCACTTTGAGCGAACAAGCGATGAACCGCATATCCTTTGCCATTGGCTGGTTGAGCGCAATCAGGTGATAGCAGTGCTCTTCGAGACGAACTTCCATCCGGTGGATCTCTTCTTTTTGTGCAACAACAGAAGCTGCGAGCTCCGTATCCTGCCGGATGAGTGCATCCACTGCGGTCCGTAGCATGAACCGCCCGAGATGCGCCATCTCCAGCGTGTCGGTTTTCAGTGTTTTGAGTTCTGTATGGAATTTTTCTGCCATATCCTGCTCCTACCCGAACCTGCCGGTGATATAATTCTCGGTCAGTTCTTCTTTCGGGTGCTCGAATATCTGCCCGGTCTTTCCGCATTCGATCAGTTTGCCAAGATACATGAAACCCGTGTAATCGCTCACCCGGGCTGCCTGCTGCATGTTGTGGGTGACGATGATGACCGTGTAATCTTCCTTGAGCCGCTCGATTAAATTTTCGATCTTTGCTGTTGCTATCGGATCGAGCGCTGAACAGGGCTCGTCCATGAGGATAACTTCCGGTTCCACGGCAAGGGTGCGGGCAATACAGAGCCGCTGCTGCTGGCCACCGGAAAGCCCGAGTGCCGAATCGTTCAGCCGTTCTTTTACTTCATCCCATATCGCTGCGTGGCGGAGACTCTGCTCGACAATCTTATCGAGCTCGGCTTTATCCCGGATACCATGTACCCGGGGGCCGTACGCCACGTTTTCGTAGATGGATTTCGGGAACGGGTTGGGTTTCTGGAAGACCATGCCGACTTTCTTCCGGAGGGTCACCACATCGGTCGAGGATGCATGGATGTTCTCATCATCGAGCGTGATCTCACCGGTGATCTTCACGTGATCGATGAGATCATTCAACCGGTTGAAGCAGCGCAGCAGGGTCGATTTCCCGCAGCCCGAGGGGCCGATAAGCGCAGTTACCCGGTTCCTCGGGATTTTTATCGAGACTGACTGGAGTGCATGCTTCTCATGATACCAGAGGTTTAGATTATTTGTTGTGATAATTGCAGATTCAGACATTTTTTATCCCCTTGCCTTGTTCTGGAAATGTGTCCTGACGATAATCGCAACCGAATAGAACCCGATGACGAGCAGGAGCAGGACAAGCGCAGTCCCGTATTTGTTGGTGGACGAACCGGGCACATTGGTCGCCAGTATGAAGAGATGGTAGGGCAGCGCCATGACCGGCTGGAAGACCGAGTCGGGTAAGAACCGTGATGAGAAGACCACTGCGGTGAACATGATCGGGGCGGTCTCTCCCGCCGCTCTGCCAATAGAGAGGATAGCGCCGGTCACAATTCCCGGCACTGCCGGGGGGATGACAACGCGGCTGATCGTCTGCCATTGGGTGGCCCCGAGCGCGAGACTGCCTTCCCGCAACGACTGCGGGATATTTTTCAACGATTCTTCGGTTGTGCGAATCACGGTCGGCAGCACCATCAGGGCAAGTGTGACCTGCCCGGCCAGCAGCGAGACGCCGACATTGAGATACATGACGATGAAGGCAAACCCGAAGAGGCCAAAGACGATCGAAGGCGTGCCGTTGAGCAGGTCAACACCGGTCCGGATGAGCCGGGTGATCCGCCCTTCCCGTGTATATTCCACGAGATAGATGGCCGCCCCTACACCGAGCGGCAGAGCAATTGCAATCGCACCCATGACGAGATAGAGCGTGCCGACAATGGCCGGAAATATTCCTCCGGCCCGCCCGAGATCCCTGGGCGGCTGGGTGAGGAACTCCCACGAGAGTGCCGGTAGTCCGTTGATGATAATGTCCTGCAGGATAATGACTAGGATGGCAAGTACGATGACGGTCGCAAGGCCGACAAGACTGAAGGCAATCGTCTGGATTTGCTTCTGGGAGAGCTGGTCCCTGCCGAAATACCATGCCCCGATAGTGAGCAGGACAAGGGCGGCAAGCCACCACGGTGCGGCGGCGAGCAGGAATACGAGTACGAGTGCAATACCGATAATCCCAGCAAATCGTGCAAGGGATTCTCTGGTGGCGGAAGAGACGAGCGGTTTCCGTGCGGGACAATGGGCTCTTCCTTCCTTAAGATGGCGCAGGATTGCGACAGCGGAGAGATTGATGATGAGCGTGATAATGAGCAGGACCACGGCAACACCAAACAGGGCGCTGTAGTGCTCGCTGCCGACGGATACCTCGCCCATCTCGATGCCGAGCGTTGCGGTCAGGGTTCGTAACGGCGAGAGGATATTCCAGATAGGATCCGGGATGATCGCTGCATTACCGGCCACCATCAGGACTGCCATGGTCTCTCCGATGGCCCGTCCGATCCCAAGGATAATTGCTGCTGCGATACCGGAAAGGGCTGCCGGCACCAGCACCCGGCTGATTGTCTGCCACTGCGTTGCTCCGATAGCGAGCGACCCTTCCTTGTACTCATGGGGTACCGAACTGATGGCATCCTCAGAGACGCTGATAATCGTGGGAAGGGCCATGATCCCGAGCAGCACCGAAGCTGCAAGCCAGGTCTCCCCGGTAGGAATATCGAAGGTCACCCGGATAAAATTTGTCAGGACGATGAGACCGAAAAACCCGTATACCACGGAGGGGATGCCGGCCAGCAGTTCGACTGCTGGCTTGAGGATCTTTTTTGTCCGGGGGGACGCGAGTTCCGAGATATAGATTGCACAGCCGATGGAAAGCGGGACGGCAAAGAGCATGGCCCCAATAGTGACAAGGAGGGTGCCGATAATGAGCGGGAAGATCCCATACAATGGTTCAACGGCGCTCGGAGCCCAGTCTGGGCCGAGGAGGAAATTAAGGAGACCGACCTGGGCGAAGATCGGGTAACCGTCCCGTAACAAGAAGAGCAGGATGAATGAGACGACAATTACGGCAAAGAGGGCTGTGAAGAAAAAGACGGTCTTGATCGACTGTTCTTTGAGAACAGAAAACCGGGCGGTACCTTCGGAAGCATGAAAGACCCCGTCCATTTTTTTCATAAATTTCATGGTGTTTGCCTCCTTTTTTAAAGTAAAATTAATGTGGTTCCGGTAACCTGCATCACGGATTAGTTGAGGGTCACGTAGCCTTCATCAGCTACAATCTTCTGGCCGTCTGCGCTGAGGATATACTTGATGAAGTCACCGGCAAGACCGGTGGGCTGACCGTTCGTGATGACGTAGAGGTCACGGGAGACCGGGTAGGTCTTGGTTTTTACATTGTCAAGGGTGGGGGCGACAATCTTCTGGGCATTGTACCAGACGGGGAGTGCCTTGACATCCTTGCTGACGAACCCGATGGATACATACCCGATCGAGCCGGGTGTCTGGGCCACAGTTTGGAGAACGGCACCGTTGGAGTTCTTCTCCAGCATCTTTGCAGTTGGCGTTGCTTTCAGGAGAAGCGTCTCATCGAAATACGTGCGGGTGCCTGAAGCACTGTCACGACCGATGACGACAATCTGGTTGTTGGTATTGGGAACGTTTGCACCGGTGATCTCGGTCCACTTGGTGATCTTCCCGAGATAGATGTCCTTGATCTGGTCAAGGGTGAGGTACTGGGCAGTGTTAACCGGGTTCACCACGACAGCGATACCATCCTGCGCAACTGTGGTGATCACGAATGCGGGGAACTTTGCCATCTCTGCCGGGGTCACTTCACGGGAGGACATACCGATGTCAACGGTCTTTGCACCTATTGCCTGGATACCAACCCCGGACCCGCCACCGGAGATCTGAATGTCAGCATCCGGGTGGGTGACCATGTACTGGTCAGCTGCCTTCTGGACAATGGGCAGGACGGTGGTTGAACCGCTGATCTTTATGGTCTGTTTCTGGCCGGTTGATACGGGGGCAGAGGTTGCCTGCGGTGCAACGGGTGTTGCTGCCAGGACTGCATTCTGTGCCGTGACAACTGCTGCCGGCGTTGAAACCGGTGCAGCGGTTACTGCCGGGGTGTTCTTGTTTGCGGTGTCAGTACAACCGGCAACTGCCATGGCTGCGATGAGCAGTACGGCAAGGCCAATGGTGATAACTAATGATGAACTCCTGTTTGCTTTCATGATGTTCTATCCACCATTTACCCGGGGATAATATACTGTTTTTCGACATAGACTATACATGAATATATATTAAAAAGATGAGAATAGAGTAACATAGTGAAATCAGTTTACTATAGTAATACGAGGTGAGTCATGGAAATAAGGCGGGTGCAGGTAACCGGGGGTGCATCATTTGTAGTGACACTTCCCAAGGACTGGGCAGGAGAACAACACATCAGGAAAAATGATCCTCTCGGGCTTATCGCCCAGCCGGACGGGACGCTGCTGGTCACGACAAAGATCACCGAAGACCCTCTCCAGCGGATCAAGGAGATCGATTGCAGCACCGTTGCCGACCCGGCGTTTCTCTTCCGCCTGCTTATCGGGACTTACATTACCGGGTTCACCGTCATACGGCTCACCACAAAACAGCGCTTTTCCCCGTTCGTCCGCACCGTTGTGCGGGACTTTTCCCAGATGACGATTGGCCAAGAAGTGGTTGAGGAGACCGAATCGGTGATCACGATAAAAGATCTTCTCAATCCCTCAGAGATGCCGTTTGAAAATACTATCAAACGCATGTTTGTGATCGTCAAGACCATGCACGAGGATGCAATCACTGCTTTAGAAACCCGCAACAAGGTACTTGCTGAAGATGTAATCAACCGCGATATGGACGTTGACCGGCTCAACTGGCTGATAGCCCGGCAGACCAATATGATCATGCAGAACGCATCCCTGTCCCGGAAGATGGGGATCTCAACAAGTATGGCAATGCACTATTACATGCTCAGCCGGATCATCGAGCGGATCGGGGACCATGCCGTCAGGATTGCCGAGAACACCCCCCCGATTATCGATGGGGAACTTGACAAAAAGATACTTGCAGCAGTAAAAAAGGCAAGTTCCCTCTCACTCGAGAACTTTGACCGGAGCATCACTTCCTTTTTTAATGCCGATATGAAGGATGCGAACCGGAATATCGAATCGATCCATGCGCTCGAAACGATCTGCGAGGATATCAACAACATGGTGCTCAGGCAGGATACCCTTGTGGCAATCCATGTCGGGTATATCGCTGAGAGTATCCGGAGGGCGGGGGAGTACGCCGGGGATATCTCTGAAACGGTGATTAACCTGCTGATGGAAGAAGAACAAGCCCGGCAGAAGGACAAAGGTAAAAAATAAAAAAACCATTATCTTTACTGCTCACCTTATTTTCTTCTAAAAGGTTACCAAATATCCTGGAAAAATCAATTCCTGAAGTATTTTTTTATCAAAAATACACTATTTTCAAAGGATATCGCACTATTTCCCGTCCGCTCAAAAGGTGCGGGTAAGTGGAAAATATGCGCGCATAAAAATCGCATATAAACCCGAGCCGGGGAAATTGGGACTTTAAATACCGCCCGCTCCAGTGGAAGAAAGGGGGTATATGAACGTTATTGTTTTGCCGGATTACTTGAATAATCAAAATTTTATAATAAAATTCAGAAAACGGATGGAAATCATCAGATTTTATTTTCCCGGTACTGGGATTTTGTTATGAGAACTTTTGAGAATTTGCAGTCATCCGTACCATAACCTGCATTTGCCTTCCGCAGTCAGACGATTTTCATTACTCGGGTGCGAGACCTTTTGACAGCATACAGGTTTGAGGAGCGGGAGTGCAGGTTCCCTCCAGAGGACTCAGCCGGATGCAAAAAACCGTGAAGGTGCTGGACATTGTTTTTAAAAAAAAACCGAGGTAGATTCCACGGAAACCAAGGATATAGTGAATATAAAATGAGATGTATAATGACTTTATTTGTGCACCAGATCGCAGATACCTGCAGTGAAATCTCTAAAAACGGGGTTATAAACCCCCGGTGAGTTTATGATAGAGCGAATAGGGATTTGGATCTCATGGGCCGGGAGACAAAACCGCAGCGGCAGGTGATGCGTTTGCGGGTGCTATGATCGATACAGCAATGGCAAGTAAAAAAAAAGAAATCTTTGATCAGCGCCGCTTTGCAGTCATCAGGAAAATGGAAAAATCCCGGGGCTTACCTGTACGGGAGGAGGCCTTATGAATCGTTGCGGCTTCTGAGAAATGGATAGAGTCAAACCCGGCCTCTTCAAAAGCCTGCTGCAGGTTTTTCCGGTCAATGCCATCGTGCTCCGCAATGCCGGGGGCTTCGTGGAACTCCCCGTTATCGGGATCGAGATCGGCAATCGCGATCTCCCCTCCGGGCAGCAGGAGTTCATGAAATGTCCGGGCCGCAGCGGCAGTATCCCTGACATGGTGCAGGGTCATCGAACTCACGATCAGGTCAAACCTGGGAAGAGCGGTACTATCCTGACCAATGCTCCATTCCCGTGGCTCGATGGCGGTGATGCCATCAGCGAGGAGTTTTTCCTGCAATACATCCAGCATGCCTTTTGCTGAATCAACCGCGATGATCTTTTTTACCATTGGTGCGATTCGGAGCGCAATGTTACCGGTGCCGGTACCGTAATCCATCACCAGCTCAGTCCCCTCCGGGTGCAGGGCGCTGATCATGGCATCGGCAATGGTCTTTGCCATCTGCACCCGCCCGGGATCCTTGTCCCAGACAACTGATTTCTTATCGAAATATCCAGTCATTCGCGATCACCGTTCCGGAAATATTATTACACAGGATTTCCGGTTACAGGAATTTCCTCAATCATTTCAACAGCGGCGATCAGATCCCCCCCATTGTTCATCACGGAAGTCACCGTGAACCGGAGTCTCCGGCTGCTCCCACCGGGTGCAGGCACCACATCTTCTGCCATGAAAGTCCCGTCAGCAGATACCGGTTGCGGTGCGGTGTCCGGATACCATTCCCGGATCTGGCCGGTTAAACCATCGATGACCAGATCCGAAAGACTCGGGCGTTCCTCCGGGTAAAACGCCTGCCACTGCCTGCGGGTTCCCACCATACCTGCGGCTTTTAACCCGGAGAACTTTTCCATCGCCCGGTTCCATGCGAGAATATGGTGATCCTTCCCAATCACGTACATCGGGGCAGGGGAGGCATGCAGGACTGCATCTAAGATTCGCTGGTTCTCCCCTTGTGAGAATTCGGCCTGCTTCTGATCAGAAATATTCTCTAACCTCATGGCGACACCGGTATCTCCATCTTCAAAGAGCGTCGGGATACACAGAGCATTGAAATACATCTCCTTATCATTTTTTTTAATCCGTATCTCATGACGTGAGTCTGTATCTGCGCTTTCCTGCTGCAGCCATCCCATCATCTGCTCGACCGGCAGTATCGCCGAAGCAAGGTCAAACAACCGGGTACCTATAATCCGGTCCCTGGGTGCGCCGATAAAATCAACAAACGGGGAATTTACCTGGGTAATCCGCATATCTTTGTCCATGACAGCGATCATATCAGGACTCATGCTCATCATCGATTCAAGGGGCACGCGTTTTGCCAGATAGAAGAGTTTTGCATTCCCGACATACCGGACTTCGAGTTGCCCCGCTGCCGTCAGGACATCAAGATATTTCGCAATGGAATTCCGGCTCATGGCAACAGCAGCGGATATTTCCTTGATATTCATTCCCCGGGGGTTCTCGCGGAGCACCTCCTTGATACGGGTAATTTCATTGTCTGCCGCTTCCATAGACCAGTCACCTTAAAAAAATGTCAGTATATCCGTGAAAAGAACTGTTTTATCCCATTCATTTCGATTCTCAGCACTGCTTCGATCTTTGATCGATTGATTTATTAAAAGCTATGATAATAATAGTTATTGTGCTTAGTGTTTGTGCACTAATGCACAGCATTGGGATTGTGCATATATACTGCAAGCCAATCAGCAATGCTGAACAAGAGAAACGTGCGCCCAAGCGGTTGTGTGCATACGTTTCTGATCCTAGACTGCGAAACCATGATGATACAAAAAGGTGTCACCAGCACCTGTCATCACCTCATAACAGGCAAAGGACACAGGCACGTCCAAAAAGTACCAGCGACCAAAGGGGTAAACACACACACCTCCCCCCGGTCCCATTTTTTTAAATCGTCATTTCTCTGACGGGGTTTTTTAACGGGAGATCCATTCCCGGGACAAAACGGTCCCCGAGTCGGACCCAATTCTTTCAATATCCAGCCCACAAAACTATCGTACCTATGATTGCCATCACCCGCTCGATCCGGGGGCGACGCCGGCATTGTTGCATATGAAGCGGTGAAAAGTAAGACATGGTAACGCGGGATAAAGAACAAAAAAGTGAGCGGGCTCGTGGATAGGTACGGCCTTTACCGTAACAGTCCTTGCAACGGTTCCGCAAAGGATTATTTCCCGTCCTCACCCAGGGATTCCCGGCTTCGCATCTGGTAGAGCACCATCGGATCCATCTCGCGGTGTTCCTTATCACTGGTCCGCATAATCACGTTGGTGACTCCGGAATTCACGATCATCTTTGAACAGAGGAAACACGGCCAGATCTGGGTGAGCGCTTCAGTCTCGACATCGAATCCCGCAAGGTAGAGTGTGCATCCCCGGGCCAGTTTGCCGGCCTGGAGCAGGGCATTCATCTCGGCGTGCACGCTCCTGCACCGCTCGTAGTTGGAGCCGGATGGGATGTTGTGATCCTTTCGCCAGCACCGGTTCAACTCCGTGCAGTCCATCTGCTTGCGGGGCGCTCCTGTGTAACCGGTTGAGACGATTGTATTGTATTCATCGACAATGATCGCGCCAAAATTCCGGCGGAGGCAGGTTCCCTGGTGGGCGCACCTGAGGGCAAGGTCAAGGAAATACTCGTGACGGTTGGTTCGCATCTACAAGAGTTTTGGGAGATGGGGTAATAAAGTGAAGGGTTTTTTTGTAACCGGCAACTGCCTGCTGCTCCACGATTTTTTCACAATGACATAAATTAAAAAAACCACTCCTGAATTCAGGCCATTTTTTATCCTGTGAATCAACAGGAATAGGTTGAAATTAAACGACAAGAATTATTGACATGCATGTGAAATATTGACCGGGTTACTGATACGGTATGATATCATTTTGAATCAGGTTGGGGGAACATGGATTTTTTTAAAAAATTTACAAAACAGCAGTGCATTATTGGTGCAGTGTTGTTGTCTTTCATGGCAGTCGCCCTGATATTAAGAGCCATTCCTGCACTCTTCATCCATGACGCTGGTTTTTTGTATCTCTATGATACGGACAGTTACTACACATTACGACAGATCGAAGTGATGGTGAATCATTTTCCCCAGTATAACTGGTTTGATCCCATGACTGCATTTCCCGGGGGAAAAACCCTCGACTGGGGTCCGCTGGTTCCGTTCATTGCAGCGACCCTCTGTCTTATTACCGGCGCTACTACCCGGGATGCGATCTTTTTTATGTCCGGATGGGTAGCGCCGTTCATGGCAATGATGATGGTTCCCGTAATGTATTATCTGGGAAAACAATTGTGGAACAGGTCTGCCGGCCTTGCAGCTGCGGGCCTGATCGCAATAATTTCCCTGTATTATTTTACCATTTCATCGTATGGCTGGAACGATCACCATGTGGCTGAAGTGGTATTCAGCACGGTCTTTATCCTCATCTATTGTTCCGTACTCAATTATATACAAAAAAATCCCGTGGACATTAAAAAAGGTGCTACATTTTTATTACCGGTTCTCTTTTCAATCGGGGCCGGTATTTCCCTGTTCCTTGCGCTGCTGTCATCGACTACCATCATCCTTGTGGTGCTTGTCATCGCAGTATATACAGCAGTCCAGTATATTCTGAATTATTACCAGGGGAATAACTCAAACCATCTTCTCATCGTCAATGTGGTATTATTATCGGTAACTTCTGCTCTCCTCCTGCTCTTTGGCATCAAACAACCCGGAACCTCCATAACGCAATACTCAATCGGGATCGTCTATGTGCACTTTGCACTTATCGGTGAGACGGTTGTACTTGCCATTCTGAGCAAGGGTTGCTCCGGAAAAAAATGGTTATACACAATAAGTCTTGCAGCTCTTGCCATCGGAGGGTTTGTTCTTATCCAGATAAATCCCATGCTCAATGCAGTCAGTAACCAGGCCCTTGGACTGGTTGGTTTTTCAGCCTATTCCGTGGGCATTGTAGAAACACTGCCCTGGACCTTGCCAATTGCATGGGAAAATTTCAATTTTTCCCTGATCCTGGCACTTGGCGGATTGCTGATCCTAGCTTATGCACTGATAAAAAATCGGGAGAGCAACGCAGTTTTTCTTGTAGTATGGTCGGTCGTGATGCTGCTGTTGACCATCCAGTTCCAGCGGTTCCAGAATTATTTTACCGTAAATATTGCCTTGCTTGCTGCGATCTGTATCGCAGAGACACTCACCATCAGAAAGGAAAAAATTCTCCAATGCCTTGAACCGGTTAGATGCCGGATTTTGCCATCAGGGGAGATATCAAAGGATATACCCGGGGACAAAAATCCCGTATCCATACCAAAACTGAATAAAAAAAGGGATCAAAAACGCCCCGTTCACAACCTGGCAAACAGGATTGATATCTTAAAGAATATCCTTGTCATTATCGTAATTCTTACAACGGCTGCATTTATTGTGGCTTCCCTTTCACAGGATATAGATTATGGACTGAAAACACCGGACCATACCTTATCTCCTGACTGGATTGAATCGCTGAAATGGCTGGGAGCAAACAGCCCGGACACAGGTGTTGATTACTATCAATCCTATGATGCCAGTGGGTTTACCTACCCGGCTCAATCCTATGGGGTCATGGCGATCTGGGATGCCGGGCACTGGATTACAGTGTTCTCGCACCGTATTCCGATCATGAACCCGTTCCAGAACAACCTGGAAGGTGCGAATGGGGGTGCGGTCTATTTCCTGAGCACAAATGAGTCAAAAGCCAATACGCTGCTCCAGAATTTCGGTGGAAAATATATTATCACCGATTCAAAGATGGCCGTCGACACCTTCACCAATCTTGTTCCCTGGCAGAGTGGTTCTGTTGATATTTCCTCCTACATAAAATGGTTCATGATTCCGGACACCCGCGATTCCTCCCACCTTCTCAAAGTTCACCGGTTTGTAAACGGGTATTTCCAGACACAGGTTGTCCGGCTGTATATCTATGATGGTTCGATGACCGATCCCGGATCTCTGCAATATACGACTTACAAAATTCGTCAGGTCCCGAATCACGGAGAGACCGCCGGGGAGGTAAACGGGTATGCTCGGGTCATCACCCAGGAGCGCCCGGTAAATGGATCACACATCACCAGTGACACACTAATCATACGTGAAGGTTCAAATCTGGTGCCCCAGGGATATGCAGATGTGTTTTCTGACAAGCCGTATGAACCGATTGAGGTTGTCCCGGCATTGCAGCATTACCGGCTCATCCACGAGTCCAAAAATAATGCAACCGTTGCTGTGTTTCCGGAATCTTCGCTTACCACACTTCCGGATATCAAATATGTAAAAATATTTGAGTATGTCAACGGAGCCCATATCACGGGTGATGGGATTATTGAAGTGCCGATTGTGACAAACACCGGGCGGGCATTTGTCTACCGGCAGGAAAGTATAAACGGGGAATTTGTCGTTCCCTATTCGACAACGGGAAATCACTATGAGGTCAAGACAAACGGCCTATACCATATTACCGGTACCTCCCGGTACATTACGGTGACCGAAGACGATGTTGTAACGGGAAAACTGGTTTCAGGATAGGGAGTCATCCTGTTGGGTCACCCTTTTTTTAATCGCTTTTTTATGGTTAACGACGGAAATCAATTACTGATTGGTAGTAGTTCTCAACGTCTGAGGCAATATGATCCCAATCAAAGGTTTCCGCAGATGCGATACAGGCATTTTTCATTTCCTTATGCTGTGCCATCGTTCTGGAAATTTTATCGGCAAGATCTTCTTCAGAGAGCAGGCATAAGCAGCCATTCTGCTCGGTGATGAGATCCCGTATTGCGTTTGCCTTATGATCCACCGTAACAACCGGCAACCCGCATGCCAGCGCTTCAAGCGCCGCGATACCAAATCCTTCCCGCGTTGATGGCAGTACACATATTTTTGCAGATTTCATCCGGGCGATGATCTCGTCATGATCGTCCAGGAATCCTGTCATACGCACATGGGATTCGATCGAGAGTTCATGGATGAGCCGTTCAATGGTTTCACGTTCCGGCCCATCGCCTATGATCAGCAATTGATACTTTTTGTTTTCGTGTGAGAGGATGCCCATCGCACGGACAAGAAGGTCCACATTTTTTTCCCGGATCAAACGGCCGACAAAGATGATATCTGAAGTTTCATCGTGCGGCAGAATCGAATTTATTCGTTTCAGGTCAACACCATTCTGGATGATGCGGATGTTTTTCTGGCCGTTTAACGTCATGAGATTTTTTGCCGTGGTTGCTGAAACGGCAACCGTCGCGGGCGTGAGCCGGGATACCCACCACTCAATGCATTTCCCAAAGATCCCTGCAATGCCAAGATACGTGTACCAGTAATCGCCCCAGACTTCATGCCAGGTAATCACAAGAGGCGTTTTTTTAAAGACTATACTGCATTTTGCCGCTATACAGGAAAAATAGGGGAACTGCTGGCAGTCGATAATATCATAGTTTTCCTGACGCAGCCGGAAAAATAAAGCAATGCCAAAGGAGATCGCTTCCCGGACCGTTCTTCTCCCTTGGGAGTAAAGGTTTTGTGCCGGGCAGACACCGTGAAGGGTAACACCTTCACGTTTGACAATGTCGTTGCCATCCCAGAACTTCATGCCATACAGGTGGACATCGTGTCCGCTATGGGAAAGGCGGACCGCCAGTTCCCACACACGTTTTTCCACACCCCCTTTCACGTACGGGTAGATAACATCGTAGATGATGGCAATCTTCATCGTGGAAACCTAAGGTTGGATGTAATTCTTATGTACACCATGCACCCAGCCGCACTTATCGCTCATGGTTGTTTGGTCCATACCCTGGAGAGGAAGAGACATCAGATCGTTACGCAAAATTCTCATAAATTCCGTTCATACTATACGGCGTCCTGAATATCCTTGTTATGATTGTTGTTTTCGTTTAAGAGCATCATACTCTGGAAGACGGCGAAGAGAACGATCTGGAGACCGCTGATGATCAGTACCAATGAAATGATTGCTGTGGAGATCTCGGAAAGGACGCCAAAATCCACCGCTATCCAGTGGATAAGGATATTGAGTCCAATGAGTGCTCCGATGAACAGCAATAAAGATCCCAGCATAAGAAACTTTTCGAGATTGCTGTAAGTCATAATACGTTCAAAAATCCCCGTGTTGTTCTCGTAACCATGGATAACAGAATAGGTCTTCATTAAAAAACCCGTGAGCACAAACTGGAGACCGCCCATGATCATGATGGCCCCAAGAATGAAGGTATGAAGGTGGGATGATTCCACATCGCCCTGGAGATAAAAAAATGTCATCAGCAGAACACCCACCAGGGAAAATATGAGTCCGGGAATTGCCACAAAGGGCAAAGGCTTCATGAGCAGGACAAACCGGATATGTCGCCAGCCATCGGCAAAACTGTGCAGTTTTGAAGGAGTTAGCCGGGGATAATAATCGATGGGCACTTCCACAATGTTCAGCTGCTCTTTTGATGCCATGACAAGCATCTCTGAGGCAAATTCCATGCCGCCGGTTGTGATCGGCAACCGGTCAAGTGCTTCGCGGGTGATCGCGCGAAAACCACTATGGGTATCCGTGAACCGGGTATGGAAGATGGTATTTACCATCCATGTCAGGACGGGATTGCCAAGATACCGGTGGAGAGGGGTCATCGCACCTTTATGAATTGTTCCTTTGAACCGCGATCCGATCACAAAATCTGCACCGGTTTTTAGCGGAGCAAGGAGTTTTGGGATCTCGGAAAAATCATAGGTGTTATCAGCATCACCGAGGACTATGTAGCGACCCTGAGCGTGTTTAAATCCGTAGAGGTATGCATTACCATAACCGTTTTTTCCGGGTTTTATCACTCGCGCACCAAGGGATTGTGCAATCGTTGCAGTATTGTCGGAAGACGAATCCACTACAATGATCTCTCCGTTGATTGCATGGTCATGGAACACAATCAGGATTTTTTTTATGCATTCCCTTATGGTGAGTTCTTCATCCAGTGCGGGCAGTACTACCGATACATCAAAGGAAAGGGTAGTGCCGGATCGTGTTTCCATGGTTTATCCTCAAGAGATTTTTTATGATGTAAAATAAATCGGTGCCACATTCAATAAACTCATCGATAATTGTTTTTTTACTCACATAATATCGAAAAGAAGATTTCCATATACTATTCCGGGTCAGATTAATTCAGTCCCTAAAGACATTTGAAATGCATTGTAAAACAAAAAACAGATAGATAAATAAATTGAAAATTTTAATAGTAGTGGGATTATTACGACTCATTCAAACGAATATCCCGATTTAGATGAAAAAGGATCCGGGAAAAATGTCATTGCGGTCATCCCCGCATATAACGAAGAAATAGCGATTGGGAGTGTGGTAATCCGGACCCGGCAGTTTGTCAATACAGTCATTGTTATTGATGACGGTTCTCGGGATATGACCAGTATTATTGCAGGCCATGCAGAGGCAGAAGTCATTCGTCTTTCGAAAAACCATGGAAAGGCATATGCGGTAATGCGAGGGTTTGACCGGGCGCGCCAGCTGAATGCAGATATTGTTGTTATGCTCGATGCAGACGGGCAACATCACCCGGAAGAGATCCCGAGTATAATAGCGCCGATTATTAAAGATGAAGCAGACTTTGTCATAGGATCACGATTTCTCATAGAAGAGAACAGTATCCCTTTTTATCGCAAGATCGGTCAGAAAACACTTGATACATTTACAAAATTTGCATCATCATATAAAGCCACTGACTCGCAGTCAGGGTTCCGCGCTTTGAATGCAAAAGCTCTGAACAGTTTTACGATAGAATCATCAGGATATGATATCGAATCAGTGATGATCTCGTATTTATCGGACCGTGGTTTCAGAATAGTTGAAGTCCCGATAAGTGTGAATTATGAAGTTCCGCATAAACATAAAACAAATTTTTTCAGTCATGGTTTAGCGGTTCTCAGCAACCTTGTCGGGATTATTGGATACAGGAGACCCTTAGTGACCTTTGGGATTCCCGGATTTATCCTGCTCGTGATCGGCCTTTACTTTGCCTTTTGGGCATTTACAGAATTTGCAGTGAATAAAGCAGTCTATTTATCATATACGGCAATTGGTGCAGTTGCTCTTGTTTCCGGGTTGTTGTTGATCAATATGGCACTTATTCTCAACTCGGTAGTGCAGCTCATGATACAGCATTCTACAAAAAAGTAATTAATAAAAACAAGGTTTAATCATCCGAATAAAAATTAGGGTAAACTACCAGTTTAACATCTAATTTTCTCTAACAACTGAATGATTCTCTGCGTTTTTATCCCTTCTGGATCCGACCGATGATTGTATCTCCATACATACTCTCCTAAGAAGAGATGCAATCTCTCTCTTCGAACTCCCCCTTTCGATGCAAGTTTACGTTTCAGGTAACCCCAAAATCCTTCCAACCCATTGATATGATTTCCTTTTCCATCGGAGCACCGTTTCTCTCAGTGATTAACGAGACGATAAACATATCCTCGGGCAGCTATGCCGGTGTAAGCTTTCCAGATATCGGAACAAACGATAGAGCCCATTGATACTTTTTGTGAGATATGTGGTTGAAGGGTATCAGATTCAACGTTATCGACAGCTTCGGCCCAAACCATACCGTTGCGACAAAGGATTCCGAATACCGGTTGTTTCTTGGTTCCTCGTCCTCGTTTTGTTCCCTCATCACGGATCGTTTTCCGTTTGTTTTTCTATTGACCTCCGATATGGGTTTCATCCACTTCAACGGTACCAGAGAAGATCTCGGGAATGTCTCCCGTCATAACAAATCGAATCTTAGGTAATGCACAGAGTACTCGTCGTTGTTCGAACCCTGTTTATTCGTTTATCGAGTTCGAACTCTGTTTTATGAGAAACAGATGAATGATTTCTTTCCATTCATGTCGTGAAAAAGTCAATGGTAATTTATGAGGAATGAATTCATATCTGCATCGCGCACAACGTCTCTTTATGCTCTTCAGCTTGTATAACTTTTTAAATTGCATTTTGGACATGCAATTTTTGCCATTTTGTACTCCGTAAATCCTTCTTTGATTTAGGTGTTAAATAGCATATTACCCAAAAGAAAATTCTTTCGGGATCGTGCATGAAAAAAGCTATGCTGAATGTCAGAGTGCGACAGGAGGCTGTACTATGGATTGCGCAATGCTATCCCATTCGTTCGGGATATATCTACCGCAGCATACGTTTCTGGTAACGGATTCGTGTGAAGCCTGCGGGACAACGTGGAAAAAACCGGAAGTCTGACCCGGTCAATCTGCCAGAGAAAGGATGTCATTGAGAAGCAAACGCTGAATCATCGAAAGGGTCGTAATTCGCGACAAGCGAAACCAGACTGACACGCTTGAACCAACAGGTATGGAATCAGGTTACACCGGATTCCGACACGGTATAACGAACGGATGGTTCCCGGCCCAAAGATGGTTCCTAAAACATCTATAGTATCCATACTACGGAACTTGGTAAAAAGGCATTTATCCCCGGAATTACGGGACAAGACGGATCGGATATGGCCAGCATTACGATACGGAGATGTCGGATGTTTTTTTCAGGTATAAATTGATTTCCTCGTTTCTCACTGCACTAATATAAACTATGAAGCTTAGATAGTGTCCCATGAAATCGCTGATAATCCATTTCAAAAGATCTGGATGAAATTCGTTGAGCAATTGCCCCTGCCATTGCAAAAAGCCCACATATTGAAAGTATTTCCATTACCAGTTGTTTCTTGGAACACTACCTTTCTGTTGAAGGGGACCATAAGGTTGAACAGTAACATCTTTAATTTAACTATAAACCAAATGGAATACAATGAAATATTTTTTAACCGGTGGTGCCGGCTTCATCGGTAGCAACTTCATCCGGTATCTGTTAACACATTATCAAGACATTAAGATTCTCAATTTTGATAACCTGACCTATGCAGGAAATCTCAATAATCTATCCGATATCGAAAATGATCCCCGATACTCTTTTGTCAAAGGAGATATTTGTAAAATAAAAAAAATAGAAACTGTGTTCGACCAGTTCCAGCCAGATTATGTAGTCAATTTTGCCGCAGAAACGCATGTTGACAGAAGTATACTTCATCCAAATATTTTTGTAAAGTCAAATGTTTTGGGTGTCCAGAACTTATTACAGGTTTCATTACAGCAGGGAATAAAAAAATACCTCCAGATATCCACGGATGAAGTATATGGATCGCTTGGAAAAACGGGCATGTTCAAAGAAACCACACCGCTTGATCCCCGCAGCCCGTACTCCGCGAGTAAAGCCAGCGCCGATTTGCTGACGCAGGCATATTTCCACACATTCAATCTGCAGATCAATATCACCCGGTGTTCGAACAATTATGGTTCGTCTCAGTTTCCGGAGAAATTAATTCCCCTTACGATTCTCAACTGCCTGAGCGGGAAAACAATTCCGGTATATGGGGATGGACTCAATGTCCGGGACTGGATCCATGTAGAGGATCATTGTTCTGCAATTGATCTGGTACTTCACAAAGGAGTTGCTGGTGAAATCTACAATGTCGGTGCGTATAACGAGCGATCAAATATTGAGATTGTGAAATTGATCATTCAGCATCTTGCAGATTTGCGCCCGGATTTAGAGGTTTCAGAAGCACTGATTTCCTATGTTGAAGACCGTAAAGGACATGACCGTCGGTATGCGCTTGATTCGACAAAGATCCAAAAAGAACTGCATTGGAAACCATCAATTCCCTTTGAACAAGGATTGAAAAATACTATCCGCTGGTATCTCGATAATCCTGAATGGCTTGATTCAATAATTAAAAAAGACTACCTCGCATATTACCAGAAGGTTTATGGCAACAAATCTCCGGAGTGATTTTCCTTGCTTCTCTGCCCCAAGTGTAAAAATCCATTGTTGAATGATTCTATGCAGTATTCCTGCCAAAATTGTGGGAAAACCTATCCGGATAAACAGGGGATTATTCAATTTGCTAGTGATACGCTGCATGAAGAACCGTACTTTCCCGATAATGTTTTTAAAATTCTGTATCAGTCAGAAGATAAAAATTTCTGGTTCAGGGTCCGGAACAAAATAATCGGGGATGCAATTACCCGATATTTATCTCCACAATCACGTATCCTTGAAGTGGGATGCGGAAATGGATATGTGTCACGATATCTGAAAAAAATAGGATATAGTATTGAATGTGCAGATTTGTTTTTTGATGCGCTGCGATTCTGTAAAGAGAGGGATGCCGGAGATCTCTACTACCAATATAATCTCTCGGACCGGCTGTTTATTGAAGAATTCGATGGCATTTGTGCATTTGATGTCCTTGAGCATATCGAGGATGATGAAACCATCCTGAAAAATGTGCATGATGCCCTTATACCGGGTGGCACTCTCTTTATTACGGTTCCTGCTGACAAGCGTTTGTGGTCTGCGATGGACATCTATGCGGAACACAAGCGAAGATACTCACTGCAGGAATTACGAGCAAAAGTTGAAGGTAATGGATTTACGGTGATAAAAATGAGTTATTTTATGACACTTCTCTATCCGTTCATTCTTCTCTCACGAAAATTCTCATTACGAACAGGAAACATAAATGATGAGGATATGAAAAAACGGATTCAAAAAGAAGCCATGAGTGAATTGCAGCCCAATGTAATTATTAATTCCATTTTTTTTCTTATTTTCAGTTTGGAAGTGCCCCTTATCCGTTCAGTCACATTGCCATTTGGCAGCAGTCTGCTTTGTGTTGCCGTAAAGGAGATGTAATTTTATGAAAGGGGTTATACTCGCAGGAGGTACCGGCACCAGGTTATATCCCCTCACTAAAGTAACGAACAAGCACCTGTTACCGGGGGGAAAAGAGCCGATGATCTTCAATCCCATCCGGCAATTGCTCTCTGCGGGAATTACCGATATCCTTGTTGTTACCGGAAAAGATCACATGGGGGAAATTGTCCGGCTGCTTGGGAGGGGTTCAGATTTTGACTGTAATTTTACTTTCAGGGTGCAGAAGAAAGCAGGGGGAATTGCTGATGCCCTTGCTCTCGCAAAAGTATTTGCAAATGGAGACAGACTGGTCGTCATTCTTGGAGATAATATCCTCACGCATAGCATCCGGAAATATGTGGATGCTTTCAAGAAACAACCTGCCGGTGCGAAAGTTCTGCTGAAGCGCGTTGGAGATCCGGAACGATTCGGTGTTGCAGCGCTGGATGAACGGAACAAAATGATCAAGCAGATCGAAGAAAAACCGGAGACCCCAAAAAGCGATTATGCGGTAATCGGTGTCTATATGTATGATCATCATGGGTTTGATGTAATCCAGAGTATCGTCCCCTATGAACGTGGTGAACTTGAGATCACATCTGTCAACAACTGGTACGTGGAACATGCTGCAATGACTTACGATATCATTGAGGGTGAATGGACGGATGCCGGAACCTTTGAGTCGCTGATGCAGGCAAACCAGATGCTCTTTCCCATCAATAACACCATCAAGAAAGGCGATGAATAATGCATATTCCGTTTAACCGTCCCTACATTACCGGAAACGAAATACGGTACATGGAAGATGTGCTTAGCTCACTGAGTGAAGGCGGGCATATCAGTGGCGATGGGAAATATACCAACCTAGTGCAGGCATTTTTCCAGTCAAAATTTGATGCACGAAAAGCGCTCATGACAACATCATGTACAAGTGCACTTGAACTGGCTACCCACCTTTTGGATCTCATACCCGGTGACGAGGTGATTGTTCCGTCCTTTACATTTTCTTCAACGGTGAATCCCATTTTGCTTGCAGGAGCAAAACCGGTGTTTGCGGATATTCAGACAGATACCCTGAACATTGATCCCGCAGATATCCGTAAGAAAATTACCAAAAAAACCCGTGCTATCTATTTGGTTCATTACGGGGGTGTTTCCTGCGCTAATGATGAGATTATGGAAATTGCCCAGGAACATGATCTCAAGGTGGTGGAAGATGCCGCTCAGGGAGTGAATGCAAAATACAAGGGAAAATACCTGGGGACGATCGGGGATTTCGGTTGTTATAGTTTCCACGAGACGAAAAACTATGTGTGCGGGGAGGGCGGAGCTCTTCTCATCAATTCTGATGATCCCAAGATTATCGAACGGGCGGAAATCATCCGGGAGAAAGGGACCAACCGGAGCAAGTTCCATCGCGGGGAAGTGGATAAATATACTTGGGTGGATGTCGGTTCGAGTTATCTGCCGAGCGATCTGTTATCTGCATTTCTCTATGCCCAGCTGGAGAAACTGGACGATATTCAGAGTATGCGAATGAATGTTTGGAATGCATATTATTATGAGCTGAAATCCTTTGAAGATGCAGGTAAGATCCGGTTACCGATTGTTCCGGATTATGCAGAACACAATGCTCACTTGTTCTATGTTCTCTTTCTGGATGAACAGACACGAGATCGTGTGATGAATCAGTTAAAGAGGGAGGGAATTCACGCGGTGTTTCATTATATCCCGTTACATTCATCACCGGTTGGGCTGGGGCTGGGGAACCGTAAAGAGGATCTGTCGGTGACGGAAGAGATGAGTGGGAGGTTGCTGAGGTTGCCGATGTATGCGGGAATGAGAGAATATGAAATCTCCCCGATTATTACTGCTTTAATTGAGTGTATTGTAAATATTTAAATAATTAACAGAGAAAAAACGTATTTTACTTGTCTGGATTGCGAAATATAATTAATTTGGATTCAATTTTATAATTTTTATGTGATAATAAAATGAATAAACTGGTGGCAGAATGAACGCAATAAAAATCCTTGAAATTACAGATCTGGAAATAAAATCGATAGAGCCATTACTTTCAAATTCTTCTTTTAAACCATATCGTTACATTGCGAATGGAAATGAGGAATCCATCGATCAATTCTGGATTAATCGTATTGCCAAAGCGATGACTCTCAATTACACCAAATCTTTCATAGCAGAAATATGCAATCAACCTGTAGGTTTTATTTCCGTCAGCGATCTGCCTTGGGACTCGAAGACCCTTAATATCCCAATAGCATCTATCACTGAATTTGTGGTTGATCCCAATTATCGGGAAAAGTATGAAATTGGTCACGCACTTATGAACAAAGCTGTGAGGTGGGCAAAAAAAAGCGGGTATAAATTCCTCTTAAGCAGATCATATTCTGACGATATAACAAGTACCCATATCCTGGAAAAATCTGGATTTTTCCTTGTTGATACTCTCCTAGATTATGCTATAGATTTCCGTAAAACACCATTTAACACGGTTCCCTCACAAAAACCGTCGGATGGGGTTTCAATCCGATTTGCCAGACCCGAGGATGAACAAGAATTGGTCATGCTGGCCAAAGATTCTTTTCGAGATCATTTTGGACGCCATCGCTCCGACCCAAATCTTTCAAAAGAACAAGCCGTCAAGTTCTATATTGAATGGATGAGATCGAGCCTGCACGGATATGCAGATTATTATGTACTAGCAGAAATTGAAGGACGAATCGCCGGTTTGTCTATCTGGAAAAAAGCGACCGATGAAGAAAAAGGTATTCCAGTAAGGATCAGCCATTACAGCATCGGTGCAATTCACCCGGATTTTTACGGAAGGAAATTGTTCACTTTATTGACCTATGAAGGAATGAAATTATTTCAGGGACAAACCGATATCATCGAAGGGCCCACCATTTGTCACAATTATCCCGTTCAACGTGGATATATACGTTTAAATTGGCAAATTTATGATGCACGACATTCATTCCATAAATGGCTGGGTTAGCTTGATTAAAATGTTTGTATAAATTCACTTTTTAGAAAAGATTCGATAATTTATTTTAGGAAAGTTCTTTGAATCAATAATTAAAAGATAAATCGTGGGTATAATGAAAAAATATTCGATTGTTATTCCTATCTATAACAGTGAATCAACACTGAATATTTTATGCAATCAGATAATTCACGTTTTTGAAGATATTTCTCCGGATTATGAAATTATTTTAATCGATGATTGTAGTAGAGATAATAGCTGGAAGATTTTAAAAGAACTACATGCAAAAAATTCAAAAATAAAAATCATCCATCTCCAGAAAAATTTTGGTCAGCATAACGCAGTACTCTGTGGACTAAATCATGCAATTGGAGATTATATCATAACAATGGATGATGACCTTCAGCATCCTCCTGATGAGATCCCCAAACTTGTTTCCAAAATCCAAAAGGGTTTCTCTGTTGTTTATGGCAAATATAATATTAAATATCATAGTCGACTTGAAAATTTTTTCAGCAATCGATTCCAGATATTTATTCACTACATCCTGGATATTCCCAACACGATATTTATTTCCAGTTTTGCAATATTCTCATCAGATGTCGTAAAAAATATGACCCAAATTAAATCATCTTATATTTTTTTACCGGCACTTGTGCGAAATAGTGTTCCTGCGAATAAAATTGCAAACATTGAAGTAAACCATAATTCCCGAAAGATGGGAAAATCAAACTATGATATCAGAAAATATCTTTCATTATCTCTTAATCTTTTAATTAATTATTCCGTTTTACCCTTACTATTTGTTGGTTTTTTTGGAGTTATCGTAAGTTTTTTTAGTTTTTGTTATGGGATTTATATTTTAAGTCGTTATCTGATTGATCCCACAAACAGTCTTATGGGCTGGAATTCCATCATGGTCACCCTCACATTTCTTGGGGGTATGATCTTATTATCAATCGCGATTATTGGAGAATACCTCCGCCGGATTCTGACAGAAGTTTCCTACGGTCAGCAATACGTGATTGGAGAAATGGAACTCTGATATGAAAAATTTCCGGTATTTTTCTTTTATCATTCTCGCGATTGCATTCCAATCATTAAGCGGCATTTTAGGGAAATATGCCGCACTCTCACTGCCTGCCCCCTCACTTATCGGAATAGTGACCAATGCCTTCTATATCCTCTCTCTTGGGTGCCTTTTTCTCCAGGCAATTGTGTGGCAGCAGGCGTTGAGGCATTTTCCCTTGTCTGTGGCGTATCCCTGTATCAGCCTTACGAACTATGTAGTCCTCATCCTATCAGCGATTTTTTTTCAGGAAGGAATTACTCTGCCAAATATTTTTGGACTGTTGCTCATCACGATAGGAATTACTGTTCTTTTTAGTGAAGTGGAGGTTAAATCGTGATGTTACAATCGATTATTCTGGCTGGTGTTGCAGTAATGTTATCCGGAATCTGCCAGATTTTATTAAAATATGGGGCAATATCAGAAAAGAAGAGTTATTGCTTCCCGGAATATCTCAAACCCTATTTGAACCGTTATACATTATCCGGATATTGCCTGTTATTGGTAGTTACCATCATTTCTGTAGTTGTATTACAAGAAATGCCGCTTAAACTATTCTTCCCCCTTTTCATTTCGATGAATATAATTGTCGTAGTTATTCTTTCATATTTTATTCTTCATGAGCCTTTGACATGCCGAAAAAAAATTGCGATTGGGATTATTGTTTTTGGTATTCTTATTTTTTGTATATGAACCATTTTTTTATGGGAAATGCTTCCTCATTGTGTACATTCCATGATGAGAATCGTGTAGGGGATTCTTAATAGATCATGACGGATGGTTGGGATGACATTCGAGAAAGAATGATAGGCAAATTTCATATAAGCCTCTTTTGTCCGGACATATTTGCCACGGTCCATGGCAAGGAATTTTTTTGCAAAATAGCTTTGACCGGGAACATAACACCCGTCGAACGTGATCATCCGTCCACCTTTGTTCAGATGTGTTTGGGCGAGTTCAAACATATCTGTTGCTTCAATATCATTGAGGTGATGTAACACACCTTTTGCCAGAATCAGATCAAACCGGGAATTCTCGTCAAGAGCATTTTTGCTTACCGGTTTACATACAAATGTGCCCCGGTTTCCAAAATTTTTTCGCGCTGCATCGATGTATCCCGCGTCAATATCAAACCCACAAAATTTGACATCCGGAAGAAAATTAAGGATGTCGGCAGGGCCACAGCCGATATCCAATACATGATCACCGGATTTGGGTTGGACATAGGTTTCAACAAACATCCGGGTTATCTGGTCACTACCCAGTAATCTCATTGTTGCGCTGTATAAATGCGGATTTGATAGGATAGTCTTGATATTGAAAAAGTTCATTTGTTATTATTTGAGGAGTAAATGTTAAAAAATGTGGTTTAGATAAAAAAGCATCCTTTTGTGAATTGCGGGGTAAAATGAAAATACCCTCATAAAATATGCCGCACTCTCGCTACCAGCCCCCTCACTTATCGGAATAGTAACCAATGCATTCTATATCCTCTCTCTTGGGTGCCTTTTTCTCCAGGCAATTGTGTGGCAGCAGGCGCTGAGACATTTTCCCTTGTCTGTGGCGTATCCGTTTATGGGGCGGGTCAATTTTGTTGTTCTCTTATCTTCGGCGATACTGTTCCAAGAGGGAGTTACTCTGGCAAATATCATGGGTTTGGTTCTTATCTCTGTGGGGATTGCTGTGCTGTCACATGAAATAGGAGATGCTGCATGATCTTCTCGCTTGTTCTTGTTTTTATTGCGGTGATATTTACCGGGATCAGTCAGGTGCTGCTGAAGATTGGATCAGCTCCTCAAGGAAAACGAAGAGATTCAGTTCTCGATGCGTACCTGAATCTGCACACTCTTTTTACATATGGGCTGCTTCTTCTCGTTACGGTGATCTCTGTGATTGCATTAAAGGAAGTTCCATTGAAAGTGTTTTATGCAATTGCGTCGCTGGGTTTTGTGGTTGCAATAATCTTTTCCATTGTTTTTTTGAGAGGAGAAAGTGACTTTAATAAAAATTGGCACCACAGCGCTGATTATTGCAGGAGTAATCTTATTTAATATTTAATTTATATGGATATACTGATGTTGGGTATCAAACGCACTTTTATCGATTGGGTAAATTCATCTCCAGATAGGGTTTCAATTATTATTTTAATAATAACAAATTTCGTCTGCAATAATATATTTCTCTTTAATCTAAAATATAATAGCGACGATTGGGCATTGTTAGTCTATCCAGGACAATTACTCCCCATTTCTAAAGCCCTTTCACATTCCCAACGACCTATTTCCTATACGCTATTTGCATTTGGGCAACATATAGCTGATAATGTTCTTCTGTTTCATCTGTTGGCATTCATAACCACTACAATTGCACTTATTATCATATATTTTATCTTTAAAAGAATTTTCAGAGATTTTGGATTTGAAAATGAATTCTACCCGTTCATTGGAGCTATGGTTTTTTGTACCCTTTTCAATAAAGATGAAATTTATCCATGGGCAACCGTTTCTTTTGGATTTGCTTATATAGCCTATATTTTAACAATACACCTTTATCTGAACAAAGAAAAAAAATATTATCTAAATTTATCTCTTTTTGTCTATTTTCTAGCCTTACTCTCATATGAAGTGGGAATAGCTATCCCCGCCTTTCTTCTATTGTATGATTATTTGATTGGAAAAGACTGGAAAAAATCATTTTACTTTGTTGTACCATTAATCCTGTATTTGGTAATCAGATTCACAAAATGGTTCGGATTTGGCTGGACAGATATTGAACGAGGATTCGGTACGTATAGTCTGGGAATGATTATGGTTCCTCTCAAATCTCTGATAATTACAGGCTATGTTTTTGTGTATAATCTCATCAATTCAGCATATGGCTATGCACAAATGGGGATTGCGTTAATTGTTTTTCTGTGCATCATTAACATAGTTCTTCTGTCCATAATTTACAAGTATCTGAAAACTTTACTCGTCAGTAAAAAGGTTAATATAAAACTGATATATGTCGCAATTACATTAATTGTTGTTTTTTTCGTACCATATTTTTTAAGAGGAGGAGTTCTTGTAGAAACACGAGATTTTTATCTTATGGATATCGGTTTTGCTCTTTTATTAGTCTGTGTACTCATGCAAATCATGAGATTTACAAACATAAAGTCACTCGCGATACTTATTATTGTTCTGGGAATCTTCGTAAACCAAGGACTTTTCTATAATTGGGTGGTGTCCGGAAACGTCTTGGAACGAATTGATAATACAATGAAAGAACATATCGATACATTATCAAAATGCGATTATATCTATTTTAATACAAAATCATTCAAGGATAATCTACCTAATGAATATGAATTGGGGGCACTCCCATTTTATTCGACCTATCAAGGGGTAAGAAATAAGTTATTCGGACCCCCCTTTGACTATGGTTATACTCGTTATTATAACGCAGCAACGCTCGATACATCGGCACTCTCAGCAATGATAAATGCGCATAAAAAAACAAACTATACTCTGATTGGTCCCTACTATGGGATTGCCCCGATAGATGTGACTCAAGATACGATTACCTATAAAAATCCAAGTGATGAAACAATAGTTGTGGTGAGCCGGGATAAAGTATTTGAGATTAACTACTCCGTTATTTCTTTTGATAGATCATTTTCTGTTATGTAATCCTGAACTCGGGTTGTGACGTGCTTGAGCCGTGTGCGGTAAAAATCGCATGCACGGTTCTTATAAGGGGGGGACCGGGTAACCGGCTCTCCCTATTCAACTGAATGATCCATCAGAAGGAAAAGAAAAAAATTCACCGGTAATCTGGAAAATAGATTTTTTTACGGGTTATTATGCATCATGATGATGAGTCCGTTATCATAGTATGATGAATTTGATTTCTCATATATTAATTGTCCGGAATTGATTTTTGTAAAGGTATGCTGCCCGAATTTATTCCCGCTTTTAAGGATGCCGGTTTTAATGACTGTACGATCAAAAACCAGGTATGAATTGACCGGTACGAAGGTAGTCTGCCACTCCCCAAATGACACATCTTGGCTCGTTGTATACAATTTCTCATATGCGATTGTATCTCCCACAAAAGGACTTGTCTCAAACCCGTTGATGATACTGGCGAGAGAGAAAAAGGACATTGTCACGACAAGAATACAAATACATCCGATAATGAAGGTCTTTTTCCGGGAAGGATTCACATTATACAACCAGAGTATCCCTGCGGCTCCCAAAAATACCAGACAAAAAATCTGGAGAAGAGGGTATAAGCGATCCGGGAGTAAAAACACGTAGGAGAAGAGAATACCCAATCCCAATAAGACTGATAGGAGGATTCCATTGAGGATGGTAACATCCCCAAACCAGAATCGTTTTTTTATGTATGAACAGAAACCTAGTATAGATACCAGCACTAGCAGGGATGACCCCAGCGTATTTTCAAATAAAATGTTGAGGGATAGTTTATCGTATCCCGTTGGGGGGACATATGGGGGTGAGGTGATAGGGACGGGTGTAGACGGAATTGAAATTACCGGGACGGAAGAGGTGAAGAGCGTTTCTTTTAATAAATATATATCCTTGAAATAAGGGGAGATATAGAATGAAACCAACTGCACCGGTGTCTTATTCATGGCACTAGCCAAAAGTGATACTGCAATAAATAAGAATAATGCTAAAATGACAAGAATGTATTTACTTGGCAAAGAACGGTCTTTCTTTTGCAGCAAATGAACATGAACAATATCAAAAAATATCAATGAACACACTGTGACAAACACAATAGCAGCTGTGAAATAATGCGTGAAAACCAATGCAAAAGCACTTATTGTAAAAAGTATGTAAAAGGCAGGTTTCTGGAAACGATAGGTATATATGATTAACGTAAAACAAATGAGTGCAAATCCATAATTATATGCCTGGTGTTCGGGGTGCTCACCATACATCAGGTAATAATCAAGACACGTGAACAAGAGGGCGGCGACAAGACCAAACTGGAAATTCACAAACCGTTTTCCGATGAGAAAGACAAACAAAACTCCGATCGCGATTAAAAAACTGCCGAATAAGAGATAGATAGACAGGGGATTATACCCTGTAAATATCGCAATAGTTGATGCAAAAATATGGTGTATAGGAAAAAGACCATATAGCCCGAGTGGATAACTTGAGAGATGCCCCGTATTGAGAATTGACATAAAAAAAACATTGAAATGAAGACTGAAGTCCGGCAGTGATATACCTTGGATGAAAATCAGGTGATTGGCAAAAACAATATTTATGGATAACAATACCGCTTTTAGTAAAATCCAATATCCCTGAATTTGCGTGCGGTAACTTAAAATTTCAACTATTAAAATGCCGGCACAAAGAGAAATACACAGATAATACGCCACAGTTTTTGTATACTCTCCCTGAAACAGAGAGAGAAGACTCGCTGAATAAATTATTAAAAAAAGGATTGTGGATACTACCGGAATCATTCCACTGATTTGAATACTATTATCTCCCACTCCGTTGAGATGGTCCGTTTCACATTCAGTATTCGGTTTGTTTTTTCTCTTAAATATTAAAAATAGGACTATTCCAATGTTTGCAAAGATTATTGGAAACAAAATACTAAAATATTGCAATTTTATGGTTAAAACCAGAAGTAAAAGTAGCAATAGCCACATTAGATAGATGCGTATGTCAAGGTTCGCTAATTTTGTATAGATCTTTTCAAGAGTCATATTTTTCATATACCGATTTTACACATATCCCAAACTAAAAAAAATTCTGAACATCCTATTTTGGGAGAAGAACCTTTTTTTATACTAAAAATCCCGGTTCCGTTGTCCATTGGATACTCCGATCTCTTTTTTATAATTTTATTTAGTTATCGTTTTTATCATTTCCACAATAACTACCATTTTACATCAAATTTATTATCAGAATTTGCACCCCATCAAAATATTCTGTACCTGTTTATCCGTTTTTAAAATATAGAGATAATAAATCACAACGAATACGCTGGCGGTTAATACAGTGACATACGGATTTCTTATATACACTTGTAACATAATGAGCAACACCCCTGCGGGAAAGAACATAAGTAACACAGAAATTAGCTGCTGGACGATGTTTTTCCATCGTACCTTAGCGTATTTCATTAATTGTATCAAAACAAAAAGATATACGAAAATACCGGCTAATGCAAAGAGAATTAAGGCTATATAAACATTGAAAAAAAGTCCACCGATGAGGAGTACGGTAAGTCGGGTTAAAAAGTTGATAATATTGAAATACAATCCAAAAACCTGTTTCTCTAAGATTATATATATCAAAGTCATTGGATTTGTGACAAAATTGATCAGGAAAAAAATACACAGTATTTGTGCAAAAATTCCTGCTTCCACCCAACTATTCCCAAAGACTACCCCAAAAAAATCACCCCCGATTATCATGATAGTCAATAATGGAAATGCAATAACAATTAACAGGATTTTAAATAAATCCTCGACAATAATGAATAACTTTTCTTCTCGATGTGCATCAGTCCCATGAGGGAAAAATGCCTGGGATATTGCATTTCCAACCAGAAAGAATGGAACCTGAATTACCGCGATCGAAAGTGAGTAAAATCCGGCAATAACTGGTGAATAAAATACTGCCAGTAAAATTATTGGAAGTGACGTTGATGTTGTGTTCATCAAAGCTGATATTGAATCGACTAATGGGAATTGTTTATAGCGTTTTATTCCCTCTACCATTTTTTTAACATGAATGGCATCTCTAAATACCCGGAAATCATGCTTTAGAATCGAAATCCCCACATATAGTATTGAGATAAATTGCCCAAAAATTCCCGCGAGGATCAATATTCCCGCAGTTCCATAACCGACAATCCCAGACCCTAGTTGTGTACCTGTTGTTGATACAGAACCGACAATTTGTGCAACTGATGCACGCTTAAAATCTTTTATTCGGGCATTCCAATAGTAAACGGGTAAAGATACACCCCCAATAAATACGGAAAGAGGGAGAAACCAAAGGTGAGGGGCAAGTTGAGGCACATTTAATAAACTGGCAATTTCAGTTCCAAAAAAGAAAACGATTGGAATTGTGATAGCACTTACTATTAGCGTAAACATGATACACACTGCAAAGAGATTAGCTGCATCATCATCAGATTTTGGAAGAACAATTGATAGTTCATATCTCATACAGGTAATTACCACGATTATGCTGACAATTGATCCAAATATCGCCCATACACCAAAAGCTTCTGGCCCAAACAACCGTGTAATGAACGGCGCTGTAAGAATAGTCAAAATTTGGGCAAGAATTGTTCCACTCGCGAGAATTACGACATCAGAAGTAAATGAAATGAACCTATCTTCAGTTTTGATTTCGGATAGTGGTACTTCGGGAATAGATATCCGCTCAACTATTATGATATTATCGTATAATATATGATAATGATTGTGTAAAAACCCCTGTTAACTATAAGTTAGGGCGGATGACATTCTGTAAATCGTGACTATAAAAATGATAAATTTGGAGTTTATTTAGATGTGCGGTATAGTGGGCATAGTATCAAAAAACAAAATTAAGACTTCGATCATCAAATCGATGAACGACAGCATTATCCATCGCGGTCCGGATGATGAGGGATACCTCATCGGAGGATCACATGAGAACGATACCCCACTCCCAAAATGCGTTTTTACTGACAGTCCAAACAACATTGCGTTTGGTCACCGAAGGCTGTCAATCATTGACATAAGCCCGCATGGTCACCAGCCGATGAGTTATCTTGATCGCTACTGGATCACTTATAATGGCGAAGTGTATAATCACATCGAATTGCGTGAAGAATTGGAAAAACTCGGCTACAAGTTCCGCTCTCATTCAGATACCGAAGTGATTATGGCGAGTTATGATGCTTGGGGAACTGAGTGTCTGAACTGCTTTAATGGGATGTGGGCTTTCGTACTGTACGACAAAAAAGAAGAACAATTATTTATTTCACGCGATCGCTTTGGAATTAAGCCACTGTACTACTTCCAAGATCGTGAGAATTTTATTTTTGCTTCTGAGATTAAGGCTTTAATCAAACATCCTGCAGTAACAAGGGAGCCAAATATAGATTATTGTACGAGTTATATCAAAGAAGGATCCAAAGAGCACCTAAAAGAAACAGCATTCAAGGATATCTACCGGTTTGATAACGCCTGTTTTGTGCAATGTTGCATTGAAAAGATATTTCAACCCATTAGAGAGACCAAGTTCTGGAGTATCAAACCGAACCTCTCCAACGAACCCTATAATGAAGAAAAAGCCCAGGAATATACCAGACAATATTACGGCCTGCTTGACGATGCCGTCAGACTACGGCTGAGGGCCGATGTAAAAGTCGGTTCCGCGTTATCCGGGGGGTTGGATAGCTCTTCTGTGGTTTATCTCATTACTCAACAACTCAAAGCGCAGAGCAAAGAGGAAAAACAAGAAACATTTTCCAGCATCTACAAAACACGTGGCAGCGAGCATTGTGATGAGAGCGGTTTTATTGACGAAATTGCTGAAACTCTTGATGTAAAATCAAATCAGATCGAGCCACGGATAGAAGATGTTATCGAAGAACATCGAAAGTTTGTGTACTACCTTGATACTCCAGCAACAAATACCCTGATGTCCAGTTGGCATACTTATAAACTTACAAAAGCGTGTGGAGTTACTGTTACTCTGGATGGTCAAGGAGCGGATGAACAACTAGCGGGATATTTGGGTGACCTTGTGTATTATTTTGCCAATGTACCTTTTTCCACGTTAGTTCAGGAGATCCTCTTGTATCGGCACATCCCTGGGGCTTTACAATATTTAGTCATCGGTTCGCTTTTAAACATATCACGACATCTTATTGGAGAGAAAGCCACATTAACCTCTCTTGGTTTCATGGATATACAATTTAATTTTGTTCCTCTCAACCAGAAACTGTGCAATGATCTGGATCGGTCTTTGGAAACATTGTTTCATTGGGCGGATCGTGGATCGATGGCATTTTCCATAGAGACTCGCATGCCGTTCATGGATTACCGGCTCGTGGAATTTTTAGCAATGGTTCCTGCAACATATAAGATACATGGTGGATGGACAAAATTTATTGCAAGAAAGGCTTTTGACCCGCACCTGCCAGTTAGTGTTTGCTGGCGAAAAGATAAATTAGGTTGGCCGATTCCTGAAGAGTTCTGGTTTAAAGGCCGACTCAAAAAACATTTTATAGGGACTCTTAAAAAAGAGGCGTTTCTTTCACAATGCGGTGTTCATTTTTCAGCGATGGGTGAAAAAGATCTGTTCAAACGACACTCGTTTGCATTTTTGTTACGGTGTTATGTGCTAGAAACATGGTATTCGGTGTTTTGGGAAAATAAGGGATGTTGAAAATTTTTCTGCCATTAATAGTTCATTTTTTCGAATTGCCTGTAACCCCCTCTAGCACTTCCACCAACTTCCTCGCCATCTCCTTATGACTATACTTCATGACCTCAGCATCGATGCCCTGATATTGCACTAAACCAGTTTCTTTATATTCCCGGTATGCCTTCATTAAATACTTTTTTAGTTCTTCCTCATTTGATACATGCACGCCGGCTTGCGTCTGGTCAAGGAGCTCCTTCACGACACCCCCGTCGGTTAAGCCCATGGAGAGAATGGGGCGGCGGGCGGCAAGGTAGTCAAATAATTTTCCGGTGTATACTCCTTTCTCAGCAAGGTTGTTCCATGTAAGGTGGAGGAGGATCTGAGCCTTTCGTTGCTCATCGATTGCAATCTCCCGTGGGACGTGTCCATGGAAGGTGACGGTGTCCTGGAGGTGGTATCTTTCTACTTCTGTTTGGAGCCATTTTTCGCGGTGCCCATAAAAATCAATCTGGACATTCTGACGCTCAATCTTACATTCATGGCATAGTGAAGAAACTGCGAGAAATAATAATACAGGATCTCGTTTTCCATCATAAAGTTTTCCTGTATAAACTATTCGAAATTTAGGGTCAATGACAGTCCCTGGATTCATCATGTCCGGATCAAATCCATTTGGGATGGAATAAACAGGCTTGTTTTTATGTAATGTGGATAATTTGTCTGCCAATGGCTGCGAAACGGTTGTGATAACATCTGCTCCATTTAATGTTTTAATCTCTAATTTTCTTTCAAAAACTTTTCGAAACTGGGAGTAGGGGTAGTAATGATTCTGAGTCCAAAGATCACGAAAATCTACTATCCAAAACAGATTATGTTTTTTTACTAATCTATTTGCAACTAAGTGACACGTTTCAGGTGGTGAGGTACTCATTATAACATCAATTTTATACTTATTACAAATATTATCCCCCATCGCTGTTGCATTATTTAACCAATATTTTTGAGGATCTGGATAACATATTACACTTACAATTATTTTAAAAAAATTTATAATAACAAAATTTATATTCATTGATTTGTGGCGAGTTATGGAATTTTCGAAATTTACATAACTATTGAAACCGAGAAATTTTAAAAAAAAATTGACAATATCTGACTTTGGAGTGTAAAAAATTTGCAGATCACTATCCGATGGATTATTGTAGGAAGATGTTAGAATAATTGGATTCCATCCAAATAATGGAAGGTATTTGGTAAATCCATAAGGTCTAACCGCTCCAACCTCTACATCCGGGGGGAAAAAATATGTTATTATAAGGACATTTTTCATTAATATCAAATCCATATTTAATTAAAATCCCAAAGCGTATGATTCCAAAATAATTCTTATTAATCTTTGTTTAGTATTATTTGAAGGTTTCACCATCTCACTGTAGAGTGCCAGAGTTTCTGTCCTAATTTAGTGACAGTATTTATGTCGGCTTTCAAGAGCACCGGACGGGTGCTTGAGGGTGAAAGCGAAAATGGAGATTAGGATAAAAGCAATCGTATTCTATGAAGAAAGGATACGAAGTGCAAAGGAGATCGGAAAGACGGATAACATCTCCGAAAGGACCGTGAGACGATGGGCAAAGGCTCACAGTCATGACCAAGAGAATGGATTACGGCCAAAAAAGACCGGGCCGAAACGGTCTCCTCATGCAATATCCCTGTCGTTGGAACGCCGAATTATCCGACTCAAAGAGAAATATCCTGCATGGGGTGCCCGTCGTATTAAGCACCAGTTTAATCTCCCATGTTCCTAGCGAACCGTTCATCGAATCCTCAAACGACACGGGCTTCTCATTCGTGTTAAAGCTAAACCCCAACCCGCTGGGAAGCGATTCCAACGTCGACACGTTGACAGCATGTGGCAGGGTGATAATTTTCAGTTTCGTATCCGGGGAGTCGGCAAGGTCTATGTCACCGGTTTTACTGATGACGGCTCACGCTATCGGGTTAAGAGCAAGGTCTATCTTCACAAAGATGCAGCCTCATTGGTCAATGCTCTCCGCTGGGCTCTCCGCAACGGAAGAATCCCGCGTGAAATTTATCTAGATAATGGAAAACAGTTTGTCGCCAAAGTTTTCAAAGATGAAGCACAGAAACACGGAATCAAGTTGATCTTCGGCCGACCATACAACCTAAAAGGTCGCGGCAAAATTGAACGTTATCACAAGACTCTCTACCAAGAACTTATAGCTCTCAAAGAGTTTCGTTCGAACAGCCATTTCATGAGTGAACTCTGGAACTTCGACCATCAATACAATAATTGGCGCAAGCAGGAGATCCTAGGCTGGATGACTCCGGCTTCAGTCTATCACAACGAAATCAATTTCAACAAAGACCGTAAACTTATCCAAAGCGGACAAAAACTCTGTCAACAAAACGGACATTAATTGTGGCACTCTACACATAGTAAATACAGGACCTCCATGTTGATCTTCGCTCATATCTTTGCCGGTGCCGTGCTCGGATTAGTACTCGCACGGATCATTGGAGATTCCCGTTTCATCCCGGTCTGCATCGCTGGTGCGATCCTGCCAGACCTCATTGATAAGCCGCTGGGGTATATCCTTCTCCCTCATACACTGGACAGCGGCACAACTATCTTCCATTCCTTCATTATTGTCGTAATCGCGTTTATCATTGCACTTATCCTACTTCGTTTCTGGCACACGCTGCTTGGCATTGCGGTAGCGTGCATGCTCTTGCTTCATCAGATAATGGATGAGATGTGGCATGTGCCAGTGACATGGTCTTTCCCGTTGACGGGGCCATTCCAGCCAATCCATTACGCGAATTTTTTTGAAACATATTTCTGGCAGGAGATCACAACCCCGTATGAGTGGATCTTCCTTTTTTTAATTATCGTGCTGCTCTGCGAGTGGTACAGCGACAGCTACCCGGACTCGTTGACTTCATTTAATCGGAGATGGAGGGCGCCGTTATTATCTGTGGGGCTGTTGTTTCTCTGTATACTCGGTTTATACTCACTAGTCTGTGCTGGCACGGGTATGGGAAATATCATGGCGCCCTACAATGGTCCAGAAAGCAACCTGCTTCTCGGATTGGTGGCGCTGGCAGGGTTCGGCATCATTATCAAAATTCCCGGAATGCAATCCCTTCAGTATAAGGGTAGTAAGTAACGGTGAAAATTCAATTAATGCGTTGGAATAATTCACCATAAAATTCTGTCAGTATCACAATTGGATAATGTGCTCACATCGGTATTTAGATTTGATGGCGAACGATTTCGAGACGTAACAGTGATTAATCAGAATGATAAAGATATTAATAAAGTTGTATGGCCATGAAAATATTTTAGTTTGGGATATGTGTGAAATCTGTATATGAAAAATATGACTCTTGAAATGATCTATACAAAAATAGCGAACTCTGACATACTCATCTATCTGGTATGGCTATTGCTCCTTTTACTTCTGGTTTTCACCATAAAATTGCAGTATTTTAGCATTTTGTTTTCAGTAATTTTTGCGAACATTGGACTAGTCCTGTTTTTAATTTTCAAGAACAAAAACCGACTGACACCAGATAAATGTGAAACAGGCCCTCTCAAAAAGGAAGAAAACAATAGTATTCAAATCAATGGAAGGATATCCTCAATTCTTTTTTTAATATTTTATTCAGCGAGTCTTCTCTCGCTTTTTTTTGGAGAATATACAAAAACGGTGGCATATTATCTGTGTATTTCAGTCTGTGCAGGTATTTTGATAGTTGAAATTTTAAGTTACCGCACGCAAATTCAAGGTTATTGGATTTTACTAAAAGCAGTATTGTTATCAATAAATGTTGTTTTTGCCAATCACCTGATTTTCATCCACGGGATCTCACTGCCGGACTTCAGTGTTCATTTCAATGCTTTTGTCATGTCAATTCTCGATACTGGGTATCTTGCAGACAATTCGAGCTCGATGTATAACATTTTTTCCATCCATCATATTTTTGCATCATCAATTGCGATAATAACCGGGTATAATCCCCTGTCTGTCTATCTCTTGGTCGGCAGTTTTATAATCGCAGTTGGTATTTTGTTTGTCTTTCTCATCGGAAAACGGTTTGTGAATTTTCAGTTTGGGCTCGTTGCCGCCCTCTTGTTCACGTGTCTTGATTATTACCTGATGTATGGTGAGCACCCCGAACATCAGGCATATAATTTTGGATTTGCACTTATTTGCTTCACTCTATTGCTCTTTACCTATCGATCTCAGAAACCTGCATTTTACGTACTCTTTGCAATCAGTGCTGTGGCATTGGTCTTCTCGCATCACCTCACGGCACTTATTGTGTTTGTCACAGCGGGTTCATTGTTAATTTTTGATATTGTGCAACTGCTGCAAAAAAAAGACAGTTCTTTGCCAAGTAAATACTTTTTTGTGAGTTTTGTAATATTATTGTTAATTGCTGCATCACTTATGGCTAGTGCCGGAAATCAGACTCCGGTGCAGATGGTGTCATCCTATTTTCCCCCTTATTTTAGTGAGTTATTCACCTCACCTACACCGGCAATTTCTATTCCAGCTACACCAGTTCCGGCAATTTCTATTCCAGCTACACCAGTTCCGGCAATTTCTATTCCAGCTACACCTGCCCCCATCACTCCCCTACCCATGAATACCCCAACAGGATACGACAAACTTTCACTCATCACAATATTTACAAATACACTAGGCGCATCCCTGCTAATCCTGATATCGACAATGGGTTTTTGTTCATGCATTAAAAAACAGACATGGCTGGGGAGCATTGCCATTATAAACGGGATTCTCGTATCGGTCTTACTGGGAATAGGTTTACTCTTCACTATCATGTTCTTGCTTCCGGATCGATTATACCCCTTCCTCCAGATTTCTAGCCTGGTTTTTTTGGGAGCGTTTGGTATACTCTGGCTATATAATTCCGATCCTACAGGAAACCGTGCAATAAAGATTTGTTGTATCTTCATACTTGTTACTATCATGTCCTTTTTCTCTTTGGCAAGTACCATCAACGGTTTCGAAACCAGTCCGTTTGCGGAAAATTCCGTTACCTATCATAAATTATATAAGACAAGCCAGGATGTAGCATTTGCAGATTGGCGGATTTCTTTTTTTCAAAATAAAAAACAGAGTATTTTACCGGTACCGATCGATGACAACGGAGAAATGGGCATTAACACGATGCCAGACAATTCGTACCTGTTTTTCGATCGCACATTGATAAAAACAGGTATGATTAAAAGAACAGGACAGACATTCGGGCAGCATTCCTTTGTAAGTATCGACTTCAAAAAATACCAGACACTGGCTTCAGGCAATTCCTATTATGATAACGGACTTATAATTGTGATGGCAAAAAACAGCCCGGCATAATCACTACCTATATTTCCCTGTTATTGCAGAATATTTTTCACCGCATACCGTCCCCCTACTGCAAAGTGAAAGAGCATGGTAAGACCCCGGTCTATTATAGCAATTGATAGAGCGGCGGACAAGGGAACTCCATACCCGGCAATAACCGCCATCAATCCCCCCTCCACCAGCCCAAGACCGGCGATTGTTACCGGGATGAGCGAAAGCGCGCTTATCAGGGGAAGTATAAGGAATAAATCTGGCAGGGGGAGTATGTACCCAAGACCCATCGATATCAGTATAATGCGAATGGCATGGGTAACCCAAACAAATACGGTGAGGGCAATCCCCTCAGCAATCACTTTTTTCCCGTCCCGTAATTCCAGAAGGGCATCCTGGAGATGTGATGTGAATTCCGGAATATTAAAATACGGAATTTTTTTCATTAAGGAAAATATCCAGGAATTCTGGAGGAACACTGCTGTGACACCAACGAAAACGATCAGGAGAATCATTAAGGCAAACAGAGGCAGAATGGATGCAAACCGCGAAGAATAGACGACCAGAGCAGCGATTCCCAGACATGTCAGGACAATAATGTCAATGTAACGGTCAATAAAAACCGAGATAGTTCCCTTGTGGATGCCAATCCTCTCTTTTACAAGAATTGCCCGGGTAAAATCTCCTATCCGCCCGGGTGTGAAGTCAGAGTACATCACACCTCCGGCGAATGCCTGGTATGCCTCACCAAACGGAATATTTTCGCCCATATGTGCAACAATCAGTCGCCAGCGGAGGGTAAGGAGAAAGAATGCAAACGCATAGACAATGACTGCGCATATCAAAAAATAGGGATTCGCAGATCGCAGTGACTGGATTACAGCAGACGGAGATACAAAAAATAACAATAAAATTACCAGGATTATTCCGATTGCAAGACGAACAATATTTTTTATTGAAGGACGAAACATTACAGTAGCTGACTAAGGATTGATTACTCTTAATACCACCGAAAAAACGAGATAACGATATAATTTATTCAGTTAAGGGACGATATTACCCTTGACTTTTACAAAGTAGTCTTGACTAGTTAAGTTGCTGAAATATGAATACACTTTAGCATTACCATTGGTATACAGGATATTGCATTCCTTGTTTATCATCGAAAGATCCGCATCATTCAACGGCTCCTTTTTCTGCTGCCATTGACTTCCAAATTCTGAATATTCCATCATTCTTGAGAGAATAAGCAGATAGTGCTGTTGCGTATTGGGATCTGTACTTTGCAGATACCCATTGTCCCTCATGAAAGGGAATGTGCTCTGAATTGTTGGGGAACCTGTAAAGATAAGCCCCCGTGCGGCATACCCCACATAGGCATCGGTCTCAACGACCCCGTTCGCACGGGAATCATTCAGCCAGTTGATTGCGGAGATTTCTGAAGGCTGGTGCTGAATCACCCAGCTCCGTGTATCAGATAGCGGGTTTCCCGGTTCAAAGGATTTTCCCAAGAAAACAATTGAGGGAAATGACGTTACAATACTTATGACAACAAATACAGCAAGACCAAGCGGTAACAGTTTTGAGATCCAAGGCACTTTCGCTATCCGTGTTATCCCAAACGCAGCAATGATGGCAAGAGGGATATAGATAAATTCCATGAATCGGAGTGGATCAAAAAATGGCACGATATGGCTCATCGATACAACGAGGATCAGTGCGAGTAAAGCAATCCATGCAAGAATATGAATACGGTCAATCTCAAGAAAATAATACAGTCCGATAAGCGAAAGAAGAATCATACAGCCACCATTGAACATCATTGGCAGTGGATAACTGAGAACAAAGGTGGATTTGCCCAATATGAACCAGAGCACAACAATACTGCTCACTATCGTCCCAGATATAAAAACGGCATAAAGTAAATTTTTCCGGAGAAGAATTTTTTGAACGGTTGTACGTAACAACAGGATTTTATCTGCAAATTTCAATGGTATCAGGTAAATAATGAGAAGACTCACAAGAAAGAGGGGGATACCGTAATCTGAATGAAAACTGGTGTTCATCAAACTGCTGAATTGAGAATACCCATAGACCGATCTCATACTCCCCCACACAGCCATAAATATGACCGCGGTCGATGCGATAAGAAGTGAGAACTGGCTGGTCGTACGCAGCCGGTCCATATCGCACATCAGGTAGAGGAATGTCAGGGACATTGCGATCCAAACGATGAGAAAAATCACTGAGGATAAATCATGGGCAAGAACCAGCCCGCCAACCATTAGTAGAGAGACGAGGAGGTAACCCGTTTTATGAGACTTTATTGCAATAAAGGATACGTAGAGAGCCAGAACGAACAATGCTATTCCAATTGTCTCGCGCACCCCCTGCGTAGTCCAGTGAAGATACGGTGTGCCGCAGAGCAGGAGGAGCCCGGCAAAAAAGGCAGTCTCTGCAGATGAGATATCTTTTGTAAACCGGTAGACCGCATATAATCCTATAACTGAAAGCGGGGGGATGGAATATTTCAGCAAATCCAGGGGATGCATTCCGGAAAAAAGGGATATTGTTGTTATGATGACGTGGATTACCGGAAGTTGTGACTGATAGCTACCATATGTTACTGATGGAGTAATGGACTGATAGGTAAGGATCCGTTGAATCATTTCATATTCAAACCATGGATCTCCCCAAGTGAGAAAGTCAAACCGCAATGAAAGGATGAGGGCGGTAAATATCCCGATAAGGAGGATACTGAAGAGTCTGTAGCGGGAATATCCTGCGAGGAATACCGCCATACCTAGGAGTAGTATAGCAGGTACTAAGGCAATCGGATAGGATCGTGAGGTAAAGAGCAATACCCCTGCACAAAGCACAGATACCAGCTGAAGTGCGATTAGCGTGAGGGAAGAGTTCTTCATTTCTGGATTGATCGTGCAGGTATTCATGGGGATACACAATGATAGGGGCAGATCGTTCTGATAATTTTCTTACTTGTCAGTACGGGTAATCCCCAGAATGATTGTAAAAAGATGTGCATCACGAAACACGATTCTTCATAAGATGCAATCGTGGAGAGAAATAAATCAAGGGATCTCATCTTTTTTTGGCTTGTATTGTATACGGCGTCTTGGAGGGTCTTTGTATCCGGAAATTGATCAGAATTGTAAGTACTCATCAATAAACCACACAAGATCATTTTGGGGACTGACATGGCATGCAAAATTAATATTTAGTTTGGTCATCGGAATTACCAGATCGCTGTGGTATTTTTCAAGGCTAACTGAGAAGTCACGTTAAAATCCAGGTGAAGGTTGCGATAGCTTGCATTAACCCGGTTGGATCCGGTAATATCCTGCCCGACCTTTGTTTCTTTGAAAAGCAGGAAATCCATCCGGTAATTCCCATCATTCAAAACAGAAAAATCCACAGGGATAATCGAGGTTTCGTTATTATTAAGAATGATCGTGTAAGTCTTCAGAGGCAGAATTCCTGATTGGGAGGGTGATACATGCCACGCATTCACCAGTTTTGGTACAAGATATGTCTCAACGGTATAATTTACGGTCCGTAATTCATGATTTCTGACACTGATATTGACCGAATGCGGGATTTTGGTGTTTATTGCTCTAGGATATGCATTTGCGGTCTGATTTTCTCCCAGAATAAAAAATTCTGTGAACGGGGAAGGGATATTAAACCCGAGGTGAAGGTTGCGATAGCTCGCGTTGACCCGGTTGGATCCTTTAATATTCTGACTTGGGGCTGTCTCATCGAAGAGCAGAAAATCCACACGGTTATAATTATTGTCCGGGGCGATAAGATCAAAAGGAATAACCGAGGTCTCATTATGACTGAGCGTAACGGAATACGTCTTTACAAGGAGCGTTGCGGGCTGCAATGGTGCAATCGTCGTTTCATTTACCTGTTTGGGAACGAGATATATTTCTACCGAGTAGTTTACTGTCCGGAACTCGTGGTTACCGATGCCGACATACATCGGATACGAAATATCCGGAATGATGACGCGTGGGTAAGAATCAGCAGTCCGGTTTTCTCCTAAAATGAAAAACTCTGTGAATTTTTCACCGGGTTTTGGAAGGGTAATAACAAGAGCTGCTGAAAGAACTACCAGTCCGATTGCAAAAATACTTGCATAAAACAGGATTCGCTCTCTCTTGGATCCATTCCGTAAGGCCCATTCATTCTGCACGGTCTGCCGGATTTCCGGTAGGGGAATTGTATACCGCGATTCTGGAGATGTTCGGGTGCGACGGATTTCTGCGATGACAACAAGTACTACGATTACCGCAGTGAGGGAAATGATGAGGGGATCCAATCGTATTCCCCACGAAGTAAAATTCAGGCAAAGACCAATTAACGGAGTAAGAACGATACTGGTACCAATGGAAAATACAATCCGCTCAATTGTATCAATATCCGCAGAATCCGGAAATAATGCTGCCATCAGCACATATCCTGGAATGAACAGGATGAACGGAATTGCAAGAATTAACCGGAGAAATGACTGGTTAATCACAGGCGTATAGATACTTACGATACAAAGGGCAGTCCAGAGCAGAACAATTTTCATATCCCATGGCAATTCGTATTTGCCGTGACGGGCATCTTTTTCCAGCTCCGTTTTTAGGGGATTCATTGTATTAGAGTATAAGAATAGGATATTTTATAGATGTTAGTATCCGGTGAATCTGGATAAGAAGGTAATTCTCTTTTCTGTTTAAAATATCGAAATAAGGAATTTAAATAATAGCAAAAGGGTACAACAAATTTTTTTGTTCAATCCCGGTTGGTTCACCAGAGAATCCAATGGGGGGATATTGACACCTCATGACGAGAAGTACTCTTTTTGCACATAACCAGCATTCCATACCGAAAAAAAGAGAGGCCGCAAAAAGAATCTCACTTAGTTTATTCGCCAACAAATGATACTATTAATTCATACAATGGTAAAAATATGTAATAGTATTCCTGCCGCTCAATATGTCCCGATCTGTGATTTGCTATGAAGATCCTTCGCGTTGTCAGTGATTTGTATCCCGCTGTTGTGGGGGGAATCGGAATCCATGCGCATCAGATGTCGGTTGGACAAGCGAAGATGGGGCAGGATGTCACTGTTTTTACCCTAAATCAAAATAAATCTCCAAAAACTGAATTTGTTGATGGGTATAAGATAGTCAGATTTCCCTCATATTTTTCAATTTGCGGGAATTATTTTGCACCGGAATTAATTGTGGAAATACTTAAAAGAAAAAAAACCTTTGACATCATCCACGCTCATTCGCACTTGTTCTTTTCTACGAATGTCTGTGTATTCGCACGATTGTTACACTCCGCTCCCCTAATCATCACCAACCACGGACTTATCTCTGCAAGTACACCGGCATGGCTGAATACCCTTTATAAAAACACATTTTCCATAGCGACCTTCAAAATTGCAGATCACATTATCTGTTATACAGGAATTGAGAAAGAAAATCTGGAAAAACTCGGCATAGATCCAAAAAAAATATCGGTTATTCATAACGGTGTGGATACAACTCTTTTTGCACCAATCACTTCCAGAAAAATAAGCGATCGAAAACAGATCGTTTGGGTGGGGCGATATGTCCCGGGAAAAGGAGTGGAATATCTTATCGAAGCATTTTCCCGTGTGAAGGAAAAGATACCTCAGGCACACCTGGTTCTTGTAGGAGATGGCCCGGAAAAGGCAGTTGTTGAAGCAAAGATCAACAATCTTCGACTCCAGGCATCTGTCACGCTAATTTCTTATCTTAAAAATACAGAACTTCCCCAGATTTACAACCAGTCTGATGTGTTTGTATTGCCAAGCCTCATGGAGGGAGTACCAAGGACGTTGCTCGAGGCCATGGCATGCAAAATCCCAGTCATAACAACCGATCTCCCCCATCTCCTGGATATTGTGGAGGGTGCCGGGTTAGTGGTTCCCTCAAAAAATGCATCATTGCTTGCCAATGCCATGATTACGATTCTTGAAGGCCCTCTGAATGCAGAAGCCATGGGGCAATGTGGGCGGGAAAAAATAGTGAAGGGGTACTCCTGGGAAGATACCGTGAAAAAAACACTCACGTTGTATCAAACGATTATTGAGTGCCCCAGATAACAATATCCATCATCAATTGAGTACTTCTCACCGGGTTCAATTGTCTGATTTTCTCTCCATTCACAATACTTATATCGCAAATAACGTAGAGAGATTACTGGGCAAATCAATAGAGATAACAGAATATTTTATAAGAATCGGTAAGATCCAACCAGTATCGTGTTGAATTCACTATGTGCGGGATTGTCGGATTTAACTGGAGTGATCGTCATCTGCTACAAAAGATGATGGGCACTATTCAACATCGAGGTCCGGATGAATCAGGGCAATTCATTGATAATTTTGTTTCACTGGGGCATCAGCGTCTCAAAATAATTGATCTTGAATCCGGCAGGCAACCGATCCATAATGAAGATGAATCTATTCATGTTGTTTTTAATGGCGAAATTTATAATTTTCAACAACTCAGGGAAATCCTCGAAAGAAAAGGTCACGTATTTTCTACCCATTCGGATACGGAAGTAATTGTCCATGCCTACGAGGAGTATGGAGTTGAATGTGTTCAACAGTTTAATGGCATGTTTGCATTTGCCCTTTATGATAGCATAAAAAAGGTCCTGTTTTTAGCACGCGACCGTATTGGCATTAAACCCCTCTATTATTTTTTCGATGGCACGAAATTTGTTTTTGCATCTGAGATCAAGGCAATCCTGGCAGATCGTACGATATCCCGAGAGGTTGATCGTTTAGCATTTCATGAATATTTTTCATTTCGCTACAATCCGGGTGATCATACCCTTTTTAGGGGAATAAAAAAATTACTCCCGGGTCACATTCTCCTCTTGAGAGATGGATCTGTCGAGACCAGACAATACTGGGAAATTTCTGAAAGAAAAACGGATAAATCAGAGGATTTTTTAATTCACGAGCTCCGGGAATTGTTATCAGATTCCGTCCAATCACGACTGATAAGTGATGTCCCGCTCGGAGTATTCCTAAGCGGGGGTCTTGATTCTGCAAGTATTGTCGCCTTGATGAGTGAAAAATCCGATGATATCAAAACATTCTCCGTCGGATTTGAATCTGCTGATGATTCTGAATTACCCTATGCTAAGATGATCTCCGAACAATTTGGAACGGATCATCACGAATTCATGGTGGAAGACCATCATCTGTCACTGCTGCCAAAAATGGTATGGCATCTTGACGAACCGATTGGCGATGCTGCAACATTGCCAACGCTTGTGATTTCAGAAGAGGCAAAAAGATACGTAACAGTCATTTTAGCAGGTGAAGGCGGAGATGAGGTATTTGCAGGTTATGACAATCAACGGATCATGATGCAGGTAGCTCGTTTCGATCCCCAGATTAAATTCCTCAAACAAACCATTAGCCACGTCAAAAAAATCATCCCCATTGAGAGTAACTGGTATCGCATACTCAATGTTCTCTCAACATACCAGATTGAACAACAATATTTTATCTTAAACTCTCTTTTTAACAGCCAGGAATTTAAAAAATTACAGATGGACACGGGTGAAATAAACGCTTCTGCATTTTTCCCACCCCGGAAAATGGGACGCTTAAATACCCTCCAGTATTATGGTTTCAAAACATGGCTGCCTCATGATTTCTGTATGAAAGCGGATAAAATGACGATGGCCCATGGTTTAGAGGAAAGAGCCCCTTTTTTGGATTATCGCATTGTTAACTTTGGTTTTTCATTACCAGATCAGTATAAAATTAACCATGGTACCGGTAAGTACCTGTTGAAAAAAGCCATGGAACCTTACTTGCCAAAAAAAATCATCTACCGAAAGAAGCATGGGTACAATGCTCCGATGGACGGATGGTTTAAAGGGAGACTGAAAGGAACTTTAGAATCTCTCCTCGATGAGAGGGCTCATAGCCTATATGATACCAATTATATCACGGATTTACTGGGCAAGTTTCAGCACTCAGGGGAAAATTATTCAATGAATTTCTTTAATGCCCAAAAACTGTGGAGTGTTCTGATGTTTGAAATGTGGTACAAGATTTTCATTGAAAATGTCGAGTATCAATCCTTAACAAATTTTTAGCGTCCCAAAAACAGGGGTGTAAGATCCACATTGGCAGAATGTGCCGCATATGGTCAAATAACGGCACGTTTGCCGATAAATCAAAAAGATTAATGATTGGAAGTACCATTGATTTCACTAACGATCCCGATTACGGAGAATTTGTCGGGACTGATGGTGTATTCTTGCCACCTCCAAAATTTTTGGGCTCTCCGACATTTCGTGTGGGTAAGATACGGTACCAAAAATAAATGTGAGGGGTCCCCGCCTCAGGGCCTCTCTTTAGGCACGGCGGGGCAAGGAGGTTTAACATTTACTCATTAAAACCGCCGCGGGGGCGCCCCGTCGGGGGCGGCGGTGTTCATCGTTTTCGGGGGTATGGGGGCATCAGCCCCCATCTTAATAATCTGCCCAATACATGCGTTACCCATTCAAAATAGCAATGAGCCTTCTTTTTCAACCATAGTAAATGACGAAGAGCCAATTTTTGTATACCAAGACCACTTCCTAAAACATTTTCATCCTTTTTCTTCTGATTAAAGAGCCCTTTTCGTTAGAAACTGTTAATATTATCTGAAAGAGGAGTTTTACTGTATCTGGCAGAGATTGGATTCGATTATTGAGGATTTGAATGCGTTTTTTTCGATAAAATATTAAAAAAGGACGCTAAATATCTCAAGGGATAACTTTGAAAATTGTATATTTCCAGATTATATTTAAGGAAACCAGTGGGATCTATAAAAAAATATTTTTCCAGATTTCCGCATTGTTGAAATTACATATTAATGTTAAACTAGTATTGTCCGGTAATTCATTAATTGATAAGATCAGAACACAGGATATTTCGATAACTTATAACAAAATCAATTTGCAATCTGAATGGAATCTATTGAGAAAAATACTCTATTGCCGAAAATTTGCGCATTTTATAGATCAGGAGATTAGTGATTTAAATGAAGACGATATTCTTTATTTGAGGTATCCCTATCCCATTTTTTATTATCCAATAACAATTCTTAAAAGATTTAGACGATGTAAAATCGTATTTGAACATAATACCATAGAATATAAAGAATTCTTATTAGAACACCAATATGGATTTTTGCTATCAGAATTGTTGTTTGGAAAAATATTACTTAAACAATCTGATGCAATTGTCGGGGTCACGAGTGAGATTACGTCATATGAATTGAGCAGAACGGGGAATTTGAAAAAACCGCATATCACCATCGGCAATGGTTTTGATGTTGAATCCGTACCGGTTAAAAAATTCAAAGCACTCGATGATACTGAATTGCATCTTCTCTGCGTTGCAAATGTTAGCAAATGGCACGGGCTTGACAGATTGTTGAAAGGTATGGCAGCGTATAAGGGAAATTCCCGCATCGTTTTTCATATTGCCGGCGAAGGTTCTGATATACTGAATTTGCAAAAGATGGTAGATCATCTCAATCTCCAGCGCAGCGTGGTTTTTCACGGATTCCTTACCGGGAAAAAACTGGATGATCTTTTTGATTCCTGCCATTTTGCTGTGGGGAGTCTCGGCATCCACAGGATCGGTTTAAAGGAGGCTTCGATATTAAAAGCACGTGAATATTGTTCAAGGGGGATCCCGTTTGTCAGTGGCTACATGGACCCTGATTTTCCAGACGATTTTGAATTTATATACAGAGTCCCTTCAGATGAAAGTGACATTAACATTCAGGATATGATAGATTTTATTGCAAAAATCCACCAAAAATCCGATTATTCTCAAAAAATGAGGCTGTATGCAACGGATAACCTAGACTGGTCTATTAAAATGAAACAATTGAGTGTCTTTTTTAAATCAATAGTAAAAAATACTTGATTATTTGTCATGTGTAGCGTGCCAGTATTTCTGTCCTAAAATAGTGACATAATTTATGGCCGCTTTCAAGAGCACCAATCAGGTGCTTGAGGTATTTTATCGCTGATGGAGGATAGGTGCTTTGGAGAGTTTTAGAATTGCAAAAACCATTTCATCCATCCATATATTCCCGGGATTTCAGTAAGGATTAACGAACTCAAATTGTGCATTTGTTCCGGGGCTTAGCCCACGCGGCAAGGGACGGAGCCCCTTTTGAGCGTCAAACTCCTAGAAAGGATTTACTCTCCCTTCCCCTCAATAATTGCAACTACCTTCTTCCCGAGATCTGTCGTCCTGTAATACCGGCCCATACGCTCATCCGGCGTCAGGCACTCAACAAGTCCTTTTTCAGTAAATTCAAGAATTACCCGGCTGATCGTTGAACGATCGATATCCAGTTGTTTGGCAAGTTCTGTCGGAGAATTGGGCTTTATAAGAGCCTTGAGTATTTGTTTCCTGACTTTCCCCCGGCCAACAAAACTTACCAGGTCAAACATCTAGTGACAATGGGGAAAAATACGTGATGAATTTACGTAATAAATACATATTAAATACGTAGTAAATTTAATCCGCTTTCCCGACCAACACTTACTCCGGTGCCTGGTGAACCCAATTCGTCAAACCCCGGACCCCAAAAATAATACCGAGTGCCCGCACCCCGGCTGTAGAACCTCGTTCTTACGTGGTACTCATTCCTTCCGGGGAAATGCTCACCAGTCACCGAAATATTTGATAAAAAATGATGCAATTTTCTTTTGATTCCCAACGCCAGGAAAAAAGTGCTATTGTATCCACTCGCTTCGGGAGTACCCCGGCTGATAAAAATTCTTCCCAATAATTTCCCTGCATGAAATAACGTAGTGATTTTTTAAGACCGGGTCATACAGTTTGCGTGGACCGTGCCCTCTCCCCCAACAGCCGGTACACCTTCCACGCCGAAAACACCCCGATTACAAAAATCCCCGCCGCAAGACCGATCCAGCCATACCCGACCCCGCAGTCACCCCCCTTCAGGAAGATCGCTTCGCAACTGCGGTTAACGAATACATAAATTAGGACAAGGCATGCGATGCACTGGCTAAAGGTGGCGGCATACGCGAAGATCTCGACGTCCTGCCACGAGGGTTCGTACATAGTATCTAATCCTCACCGGTTATTTTCACAAGCGGGCTTATCATCGATTTGAGACCGCACTTCAGATTACCCAGACACTGTCTGGGCAATCTGTAACTCCCATGCCAGAAAGAACACACATTCAGCAGACAATGTCTGCCCAATCTCACTTCCCCGGTTCCTCTCCACTCACCGTACTGCCGGTCGCCACCGCGCCATCCTGCCCGAAATACCGTTTGAAAATATTCGCCCCGGCAGGGCAGAGCGTATACCGGACCGCTCTCCCATTCCTCCGTGTGGTGATAATTCCATCACCGGACAACCGCTTCGTATGCCAGGAGATCGACGGACCCGCAATGCCCACAGTCTCTGCGATCTCCTTCCTTGAGACTTCCGGGGAAGAGGCAAGAATTTCGAGGATCCTCCGGGTTGTCGGGTTCTGCAGGTGCAGAAACACCTTCTTTTCTAGCTCGTTGTACCGGCCATTATTCTCAAAGTACCGCATGGACCCGCCACTGCCAAACGTGACGATCCTTCTCTTCATGCTGAGGATCAGGAGGTGGTATTTCAGGGTCCCTTCTTTTATCCCGGTCAGCCGCTCCAGGGCATTGAACTTCAGGCCCGGATTTTCCGTTATGGTCTGGTAGATCTTCTGCCGGTTCTGGTTATACAGGACCGCATTTTTTTCTGCTCTCCGGTACCCGAAGAACGAGAGCAGCTTGAGGAAGAAGAAGATCTCTACCGGGAACACGAGCACCGGACAGAAAGACAGGGCTACGGCGATGAGTATCTCCCGAACCGTGAGATCCCAGAATGATACCGGAACGGGATCATGAGACAACCCGGTTACTGCCTCAGGAGAGATTGGCGCAACGCTATAACTGCCCATCCCTGCAGCAGCGATCGGGGTCATCGCCAGAAAAATGGAAATGAAGAGGGCGCCTGCCCTCACCATAGAAATTCCCATTGATAAATAATTCTCCTGACAGGATATCAGATTTATGATTTTGTTTTAATACGTAACAAAATTATAACTCTGTGTTCCCAGCACTTTGTCCCCATAGACTCTGAATACCCAGGTCCCCGGGGTAATACCTCCGTTTTGTGACACCATCAGCGTGATCCTCCCGTTCAAAGTCCCATCCGAAATATCATAGTAAGGGCCAAGGGTAGCATCGGGTGCGATGATAGTGAGGGTAAGTGAATCCGGTACATATCCCCAGTTCAGATCCGTGGTCAGGGATACCGTTCCCGAAGACACCACGGTTGAGTACCAGTCCGTTTCTCCCTGGATTATCGTACCGGAGGTCATGGGTGACATAGCCGCTGGCATGTGCAGGTTCCCGCCCGGGGTCACGGAATAACCGGCACTGTTGTCAACATTCTCTGCAGAAACTCCCGATATGAGCACAAGGGCACAGACCAGGATTGCCATACTGGTTCCGGTAACTTTCATAGTTTACCGGTGAGCAATTTTGATATCCGGCTCTTAACGGTTCTAACGCGTACGTCTACCGATCAGGAATCCGGTAGATGGCAGCGTTAGAACCGTTATATCTCCCCTTTTGAAACGCCAGACCGTGGACAGCCGGGGGTTGTCCCAAAAAAATGAAAGAACGGGTTCACTCTTGAGACGAACCTGAGTGAACCCGATCCCGCCCGCAGGCATGAGATAAGTATCACACAATCTTATGGAGATTTTCTCGTACTGTCGAGCGGAGCGTATCGAAAAATGGAGGAAAAAACATGAAACACATAAAATCCGGTATCATCCTGCTGGCTCTGTTGCTGGCAGCGATAATGATTGTACCGGTTGCAAGCGCAGCCGGGTCATGCGAAAATGCAAAAGACTCAGGAATTGCATCTCCGTATGCATATTTCCTGAATGCGGAGTTCTGTTCCACATCTCCGGGGGCCTACACGGTGCAGTTCTGGGATTATTCCAGCGGGATTCCTCCTGTAACGAGTTATTCCTGGAACTTTGGAGACGGTGGAACCTCGACACAGGCAAACCCGTCCCATGTCTATTCGCCGGGGACCTATACGGTAAGCCTGACCGTATGGAACTGGTTTGAAACAGACACGACTACCAAAACAAATTACGTGACTGTGGACTCAAACGGGACGGTACATATTCCTGTCTGCCTTTAACCCTCTCTCTTTTTTTTTAAATACTATCGGGACTTTTTTTCCATCACCATAATGCCTTCTTTACCTCATCCCGGTACAGACAGTAAAGGTCATCTGCAAAAATTCCCAGTTTCGGGATGATAGAAAAGAGGCCGTACGCAATTACCACGAGGCACGCCAGCGCCAGGAGTTCTGCAATAACATTATGGGCCCAGAAAAAGCTCTCGTATCCCGGTGACCCGTTACCCGCAATATCCGCCCCGAAGGGGAACCACTGGTCCGTATAGGCAATAATCACGAAAACATTCCTGAGAAGATTAAGGAAGTATATCGTAGGCGCGATTATCAGAAATGCACTTACTTTCTGCCAAAGGCTGGTGGGAACCGCAGCAGCAACCCCCAGCATGATTGCGATGCTCTGGATTCCGGTACATCCAAGAATGATTTCAACACTGTAACCATTGCGGGTAAAGACATTTTCCAACAGGTTTTCACAGGTTCCCGAGGTTACGAGTTGTGCAGAAACCGGATCTATGCACGTTAGTCCTGCGGTAAAATGAAGAATCTCTAGTATCCAGAGAAGATGACTGACAACAAGCGAGATTAACCAGTTCCCTATCCCTGCAAAGAGAGGAATCTGGTTAAAACCGAACGGAGCGTAAACCAGGAACGCCACGGCCGCTGCCCGTGAAAGGTTGATGGCACATTCGTTTCCTGAAAGGAGATCCCGGGATGTGATAACAAAAAACGGGACAGACAGTGCAGCAATGGCCGGATACATGAAATTGTTCTCACGGAAATATTCCGGAAGCAGGGAAAAAAGAGTCAGGACAATGAAAAACCATCCGCCGATCGCAGCATATTTCCGGTGAGGGCCGGGGAAGAGGAACGCCAGGAATCCGATACAGGAAACAAGCGCCAGGTATTCTGTTCCGATCATGGTAAAATGGTCCATCCAGCAGCAAAAAAATTCTGAAAGCGACAGGATCTATTCTTCTACAGATTTTACAACCCGTCACTTAACGTTTCTAACGCGATTGTCTACCGATCAGGAATCCGGTAGATGGCTGCGTTAGAACCGTTATATCTCCCGTTTTTAAAATCCCAAAACGTGGACAGCCGGGGGTTGTCCCAAAAAGAAAGGACGGATTTGGCAAGCGACGAACTTCGCTGGACCCTTCCCGCCCGCTGGCATGAACCTGATTCGTTTGCACACTAAAAAAATCTGGATCATGTCTCCGGGATTTCTCAAAAGATGGATAGAGGTAATGAACTATGAAAAAACCGAAAATTGGAATCATATTGCTGACGTTGCTGATAGCAGCGATGGCGATGGTACCGATAGTGAGTGCGGCGGACGGAAGTGAGAACAGCAATCAATTCGGTACGGTGAGTGCATCACAAAAACCGGACGATGAAATTGCGATTGTTGATGTAAAAGAAGCAGAATCAATTGCACTCCTGAATGCAAAAGACCTGTCAGTCACTTCCCCGGATTTTACGGAATGGAAAGACTCCCTGGTGAAACATGCGAAAACATACTATGATCTCAATGACAAGGAAGCGGCGTATGTTTTCGAAGTAATGGTTAATGGGGAATATGACGGGTATATTCTGGTTTCAGCAACCACCGGAAATTATCCGGTCCTCGAGATCACAAAAGGAAGAGTGCCGGGTTACAACGATGCAAAGTCAGCAGATGAAGAACCGGTCGAGAAATATACTTCGCAAAAGGGACTTACCATCATCGGTTCAAAACCCGTTTATTTAGGAAGCCTGTCGTATTATCGGAAATATTCCGTGATTGACCAAGACGGCACTAAAGAAACGGATGTATTTGTTGATGAACACACCAATGAAGTTGTGAAAGAATCAAGGAGTGACGTCACAGACCAGGAAGGAGCAGTGGTAAAAGTAACCGGGAAAATGCAGGCAAAGAAAAAAGCTGATATCCGGGCGCAATGGGACAAACAGAGGCTTCTTATTTCTGACATGGATTCTAAAGAGCGCACCTCCCTTCTCAAAAGTATCCGGGCAACGAGATCCTCCGGGTACATATATGGTGTCCCGCTTTTCAAACAGGTGAGTGGAGTCTATGACGGCTGTTCTCCCATGGCATCGGCAATGGTAGTCAGTTACTGGTCGACCCATGGCTATCCTGCACTGCCCTCTGACAAGGCAACCTTATTCACGCAACTCGCAAGCGCCATGGGGACGTCTGATTGGCCATGGACCGGGACGACATGGCCGTGGGATATTGATGACGGGATTAATACAGTATTTTATACCTATACCCTTGAGTCTCCGGCATCCAATGATTATCTCCCGGGCTGGAGCGGTTTTGTCAGTGAAGTCGGTGCGAGCAGGCCGTTCGTACTGAATATGCATAACGGAGGAATACCTGTAGGCGGGTCAACGGCCTACGGTGACCACAGTGTTGCTGTTGTCGGGTATGTAACAAGTATCAATAACTTCGTGACCATACATGACACATGGGACGATACAAATTACCATCTGTTGCAGGATGGAAGCTGGGATAACATCATGACAACGTGGGTAAGACCATAACTTTTTTTTATGACCCCTCAACAAAAAAAACAGATAATCCTTGCAGCAGTTTTTTGCTGCTGCCTTGCCGGTATCATGTTCGTCATCTTCCCGATGGTTTTTCATCCTATCGGCGGCCCGGTCCCGGTCGAAATACGAACACAGAGTTACCTGCATACGGGCGATAGTATTTCTGATGACGGGATCCACAGGATCGTGTTCCGGAAGACCGGCAGCGTGATGAACGGCAAACCTCCCATCTTCCCGGACCTTTCCCCGTATACGAGTTCTGTATTCCATACGCGGGAAGGTTCGAATGACCTGTACCTGACAATTGTATGGTATTTTACCGACCGGGAAACCTTTCTTGACAGAAAGGGCGTTCTTAATTCCTTTTATCTGGAGCGTTATGGCAACTTGTCAATAACAAATTTTACCTTTGATTATGATGAGCCGGGTAATTCAGGAGATCCCCGGCACCGGACCGCTACCGTAAACGCAACCGGTTTTGAGAATCCTGCCACGTCAGGATATTTCACGACAATACAATACCCGGAGAGTAAAAATCCTGATTTTTTTATTCTGTATTACGGTACCGTGAAGTCAGGGAACCTCAGCCAACAGATACCGTACCTGAAAACACTCATGAAGCCGTTTTTTGATCCGGAGGGTATTGAACGGATCACCACCCCGGTCTGAACGCAGTCACTGGAGGGAAATGCAATCGTATTTTTAAAAACAAAGAGTTTTGTTCACCACGGAACGGATTGATTTCATTCTCCCTTCCGATCATCCCGTCCAGTAGATGGCTGCGTTAGAACCGTTATATCTCCCATTTTAAAAACGCCTGACCGTGGACAGCCGGGGGTTGTCCCAAAAAGAAAGGATGGGTTTGGCAAGCGACGAACTTTGTTGAACCCGGTCCCGCCCGCGGGAATGAACCTGATTCGTTTGCACACACAAAAAACTGGATCATACCTTCCGGGCGAAGTATTTGAATGGGAGGAAAAACATGAAACACATGAAAATCGGCGTCGTGCTGCTGGCACTGCTGCTGGCAGCGATTGCGATGGTACCGCTAGTGAGTGCGGGAAGTCAGATCCCCATACTACCATCAGATATGAAAACATTACAAGCGAGCCAGTCACCGGATAAGGACATGTTTGCATATCTGGGTATGGCGAAACCTGCTGCTTCTCAAGGTGTAAAATGGCTGACGTATGCTTCTTCAAAAAATGAAGTTGACGTACTCTTGGGAAAGTCCGGAAAACAGACGGATGTCAGGAATGTTATCGGTTACCTGAGAGGAATGAATGAAAAAGTCGTTCTTTATTCCGGTAACGATGGGAATTTCTACACCATTCTGCAAAAAGGGGAAATGGTATCCGTAACGATAGTGACACCCACCGGTATTGGTTTAAAAGTGGACCAGTCTGCGGATGTGTACTCACGGGAAATCCCGCTTGATCAGAATAACAGATCAATTCACACCACGCACTATGAGCTCAGCAGGATCTCTCTGGCAGATATTGGGTCATCCGAATTCAGCACCGCTGCAGTTTATTCAACCCATATCACCAGGACGGATAGCTGGGTTTATCTCGGGATCTCCAGAGCGTCCCTTTATACCGATGGGACGTTTATCTATGATTACGGTAACCAGATCCTTGCCATCAATGATAATTCCAACACCTACCAGGCTCTCGGGTTTGATCAGTGCCAGTTCACTCATTCAACCCGTATTACCGGTATCACGGGATACATCGATTCATCCGTAATCTGGTCTGTATACACGGCCATGCCGCCGAAACATTCGGTAAATGCGTGGATAAGTTGTAACATATACGGATCCACAAATGGAAATTCCGTAACCTCGGATTGGGTTGCAACCGGCTTTGGTTGTTTTGGAATCCCATAATAATTTTTTTCAGGAGAGAATTACGTGGTCACATTAAGAAAAATCAGGGAAATAATCATCAGTCCTTCCGGATATCTGGAAGAAATCAGGGACCGGCCGATAAAAGACGATGTTCTTTTTTTTATCGTTGTGGCTGTTGTCGGATCGATCCTGATGTTTTTTTCAATGGTCATCGGGGAGATCGTCACCGGCAAGGGAGATTCCCTGAACCCGGCAGGAATACCAGTCATGATCCTGACGATACTGTTCCTGTTTGTCGTTAATGGGCTATTCTTTATGCTTATTATCAGTCTTATCGAGCACTTTTTTGTCTTATTTACCGGTGAACACAAGGGTTTTGAAAGAACAATGAAATCGGTAATTTACGCATCAGTCTTACCGGTAGTGTTCTTCTGGATCCCGGCGGTTTTCCATATCCCCAGTTCTATTCTCCTTCTTGCCGGTGCCTTCTGCATAGTTACATTCTATGGTATTCTCACATTCCATGAAAAAGCGAAAGACAGGGCTGCTTTTGTTGCACTGTTTACGACAGGATTTATTTTGATCCTTCTGTGGCTTGGCAAAGTGAACATAACCGGAAATGCCTGGTGAAGATCCCGAGGAAATATGGAGAAAACATACCGGATCCTTTTTATTATTATTTGTATCGCTGTTGTATTGTACGCATTCATGACCCTGCAGTTTCTTCTGGGAATGATTGCTGCTGTCGTTATAATCATCACAATCCTGATTCTTCCCTCAGTTGAACAATGGACCAAATCCCGGTGATTTTTTCACACCTCATCCGGTTCGTGTATGTTTAAGAATATCCAAATCTGGCAGTAACCTTAGGGAGAATTGAACAAAATGAAGAAATGGTATTGGGCACTCGGGACGATTGGCGTAATCATCGTCATCCTGATAATCGCACTTTTATTTTTACCGGGAACACACGGGAGATCTGTCTCAAACATCCATTTCATCCCGGCAGGGACCTTCAGCATGTTTTATGAAACAAATGTCACCGCAGAACAGGATGTGACCTGTACTATTTCGGGATGTATTCATGAAACCAGGAATACTGCTGAGATACCGAACCAATCCAATACATCAATCCCTTAAAAAAAAGCAGCGCGGGAATTCCAGTCATGTCTCCAGAGATCTCAAACCCTCAAAAACCCTCCAATTTTTTTTCAGTCTTATTGCTGTCCGCTGCGATCGTCGTTCTCTGGCTGATCCCGGTATTCGTATCCGGTAGCCCGGGGTTGACCGCTGGCACCGGTGCATGGGGTATTGTATCGATTATTGCACTCCTTCTCACGATCATTGCCCCTATAGTGTACGGATGGTTTTCACGTAACGAAACCGGCGCAATACTTATCGGAGTAGTGCCGTTCCTCCTGACAACGGGTGTTTCAAGGATCGTCTCCGGTAACACCCCTCCCGGTATTGATTACCTGATCTATTCGGTTATTTACGTTGCATCATTGAGCCTGACCGGCGGTCTTGAGGGCTTTTTTGCCGCAAAGAAAACTGCAGGAACCCTTTTGATCGCGCTCGTTCTTGCAGGGATCTGGACGGGAATTTTTTTGAGCGGAATCCGTTAATTTTCCGGAATGCCAGTCATTGATTTGCCACATATTTACGAAAATAGAACAAATCACCTGCCCCTGTCCTGTTTTAACCCTGTTCTGTAGAGGATTGCGTTAGAACCGTTATATCTCCCATTTTGAAACGCCAAATCGTGGACAGCCGGGGGTTGTCCCGAAAAAAAGTAAGGTTCACTCAGGAGACGAACCTGGCTGAACCTATGTCCATCCGCGGGTATTGGAAAATTGCACATTCTTCATGAAATTTTCCCGTGCCCGGGTTGGCAAAACGGAGTTGGTAGCATACAATCCACACACAAAAAACCTCACAGAATCGGCGGTATCCGGCAGGATACCGTCCTGGTTATCGAAGGAGAACGGCCATATAATCCTGACCAGGATGTACTCCGGAAGACGGAGATTCTCGGAACGGGCATCAGTCTGTCCCGCAGGAAAAAAACCGTAAAACCGGACGAAGAAGATGATAGCAATCAGGAGAACCGGTGGCAAAACGCCCGGGAGGAGGAGGCAGGTACAGGATGCCAAAGAGCAAATCCGTAACTGAAGGAGAGATCCCGCTCTATCTCCTGCCCCATGTGATCACCCGGCAGATCTGCCGGATCGGTGATTCTGTGTATCGCATCAGCGTAAAACGAACACACTGGCATCATTACAACATATCAGTCCGGACAAAATCCCTGCCAAAAGAGCTTGCACCGGTACGGGTTGCGAGACCTGCAAATTCCGGGGATCCCATTACGGAACACCGGCTCAGTACCGGTGAGCCGGATTTACGGAGAACGGCATGAGCCGGGGACCGCCATCGCACCGGGCACTGGCTGAAGCAATCCCTATTGCACGCCAGCGGGGTGCCATCCAGGTTGCCGGGCGAGGTCCGGAAAAACTGTATGATTTTGCGATCGTCTCTGTCCTGCCGGTAGTATTTGTACGTGTCTCGTATTGTGCACATATCCATGCGCCGGTAGCAGAACTGGCAGGGGAATTCAAAGACTCCTTGGATCGGCTCCGCCGGATCACGAAGCACGAATCCATCTCTCGCGAACTCTGGCTCCGCTCACGGCATGGCACGTGGCGGTTCTTCCGTCTTATTGCGGAATGTCTGATCGAGCTGGGGCGTGATGGTCAGCCGCTTGCAGGGAAAAACGCTGCAAGCGTGTAGGCTGCTGTGGTGCAGGAAACGATCACTTTTTTTCACCGGGCAGGGACGGGATCTTCCTTTGGATGCAAATCTAAAAGTTCCCCCGGAGGAGGGACCATCCCTCCGGGGGGTAGGATCCTTGTTTTTGGAGTACCTCCAAAATACGCCCGTAAATTGCCCCGATTTCCCATTTTCTTTCGGTTCTGAGGTAATAATTCGGGAAAATGCGGTAATAATTCGATAAAATCAAATGTTTTTACGTCGGAGAGAAGAGGTAATAATTAGCAGCATTTGGAAGGCGGAAACCGGAAGGGATCATGGTTCAGGAGGGGTCACCTTTTACAACCAGAATGGCTGGATATAAAAAATGCTTTTGTTGGAACAAACCCCTTTTTCAGACATCACGCGAGTACCTCCAAAATACGCCCGTAAATTGCCCCGATTTCCCCTTTTCTTCCGGTTCTGAGGTAATAATTCGGGAAAATGCGGTAATAATTATTTCAAATCCTGTGTTTTTACGTCGGAGAAACAGAGGCAATAATTAGCAGTATTTGGGAGGCGAAAACGAAGGGCGATCATGGTTCAGGGGGGGCACACACTAAAACCCGAAATAAACAGGCAATAAAAGATCTTTTTTTTTAGAAATCGCCGGTGTTACGATAAGGCGGCAGACAAAGATTTCCCATTCCCATTTTTGCGAAATCATCCGGCAAATATACTGACCCGGATTCGCTTAAAACTCAAGCAAAATCCCCCGTTTTGCCGTCTGAAAATTTATTCAGCCAGACCCATCTCTCCCTGCATCCAATAGTGATATGTCAAAGGGCCACGGCGACGAAGGAGAGAAAACTCCTCCTTCGGGATTGTCTGCGCAGGCATTCCCGGAAAAACCAGACGGATCCGCGGAGCGGATCCAAAACCTTTCAAAAAAACCAAAAAGAAGGAGATAAAAAAAACATGGCAGATTTCGTACAAAAAACAATCGTAAAGACTGCAACCCGCCAGCTGGCAAACCCGATTGTGGATGTCGCTGCATTCAACACGCTCGTACAGTCAGTCCTGACAGACAATCCGTTTGGCTGCGTGGACTACACGACCGTGGGCGTGAACCACCCGGGCGTGGAGAAGACAAAAGAACACTACGTTGCAAAAGTCGTGTACCAGGACAACGAGGCCAACACGGTCGGCAATGATTCCGGCCGGTACAACTCCATCGCAGGCTTCAATGCCGGCGCAACCGCAATCCTTTCGAATGCAGCCCTCACAACAGCGCACGGGGGTACCCCGTACCGGGACACCGACAGCGAGACGTACTCCGCCACCCTCCGGTGCCGGGACCCCAACGGGGAACTATACATGGTCACGTTCGCCCGGGACAGCGTGAGCCTCACGTCCTACTCGGATGACAGCATCCGGACGAAGGTCGAGACCTGGGCCGACACGGTGCCGGCGCTTGCCTGAGGAATGAACCATACGGTGAGACGGGAGAAGGACGCGGGTACCGGGTGAACCGGGTAACCAACGGGGAATGGCCGGAGGGAGGGCATGCAGGTTTTACCTGGAGGATCACGGGTCCTCACTTTGGTAAATCCATCAGGCTCTCCCGGGCTATAAACCCCGGCCGGCAAAGACGGACAAACCTGTTCACTTACGGCCCGCCGGGCTGGCACGGGGAGAAGGGGAGAGAAGATCGTCTCCTCCTCCCGTCGCCGCAATTTTTCAAAGGAGGTTTACTTATGGAAACGGAAATTCTGGGGGTCATCCTGGGAGCAGTGCTCCCGGTCTATCCCCTGCTGTTTGTCATCTACCAGCGGATCGGCAGGTATGATGAGATTGTCGAGGAGTTCAAAAAACTCCGCACGGAACACGAACATTACAAGGAGATGCATCATGGAAGCTGAACCAATGCCTGTCGCCACAGTGACCGGCCTCTACCGGGGAACCTGGAGCGGTCTTGAACCGCTGACACTCGATACGCCGCTCACCCTTGACGAAGTCCGGAGAAACCCGCTCTTCTACGAGATGGAGCTCCACCCGGAGGCGGGCGATGAGAACCTTATTATCGACGTAATCTACGACAACATGGCGCCAATACGCCTCCAGGATCTCATGAGAGGAACCGATATCCCCCGGGGGGTCCGCTTCTGGCCGGACTGGTTTGACATCCCACCCTACCGGGAGATGCGGGATACCGATGGCCGCCGTGTCTACCCCCGGGCACCGGGCATCCACACCGTCCGTATCCGCACCGCGAGAAGGAAGATCAGCCGGATGGGAAAGGTGCGGGACTTCAGCCCGGCCAATGGTGGCTGCACAAGCCCGCTCTTCGAGATCACCATCGCCGCGGACGGGGACGATGTTTGAAAATGTGCAGCAGACCCGGGTCGCCATCAGCGGGACCGGGGTCCTGCTCGCCATTATTTTTCTCCTGGCGCACCTGCCGCTCATTCTCCTCACGGTACCGGTTGCGATCCTCTTCCTTGGGATTGTCGCAGACCCGGATGAGACGCATGCGGTCTGGTACGGCATAATGCATACGGCAGGCATCTTTGACCTGTCGGTGCTGGATGAAGAAGAACGGGCAACCTGCTCGGAGAAGAAACATTACTTCTGGTTCGGTGAGGTGACGTCTGCGACCGTGTTGGCGCTCGTCTTCAGTGTCCCGTCGGGACTTTTCCTTGCAGCGAGGACAGAGCCCACTCTCGCAGTCATCGGTGCTGCCTTACTCTTCCTGCTGCTCTTTGTCTTCCTGCCCCGGTTCATCCGGCTGGGGATGAGAGCGGATACCGGAACGATCCTCGAGACTTTCGGGAAGAATGAGCAGGTAAGGAAAATCTTCTGGACATTGTTTGCGGCAATCGCCGGGCTGGTGCTGGTCAGGGTCATGGATCCGGTTATGGCACAGCAGGTTGTTCAGATGATTGCGGGGATCTGACAGAAGTGAAGAGGCCCCGGCAAACCCGTGCCGGGCGAAGACCGGTTTATCCGGGGCGGCGACGTTAACCAGAATATCCCCGGCTCAAATGTTATCTATAAAGAAAATTATGATGTCGCGTATAGTAAAAAACCCTGATTATATGGGGAGGAATAATCCATACAAATTATTTTTAGTCCGCTCCAAGATACTTAATACATGCAAAAGATTTGTTCAAAATGTATTCAGGATTCCGGCTTCCCTGGCATTACATTTGATTCGAACGGTATCTGCAGCCTCTGCCATAAATATGAAAAAGTTGATAAAAAATATGCCCTTACTGAAGCGAATAATGTTAATTTTTCCAGATTAATTGAAAAAATCAAAAGCCGGGGAAAAAATAATGAATATGATTCAATTATCGGCGTTAGCGGTGGAAGGGACAGCTCTTACTGCCTGTACCTGATGAGAAAATGGGGGCTCAATCCTCTTGCTGTCCATTATGATAATAATATGAATTCAAAAATTGCGGCAGAAAATATTAAAAATTCATGCAGAAAACTCGATATCGATCTTTTCACGTTTGTTGTTGACTGGGAGGAATTCAAAGATTTACAAAAGTCATTTTTAAAGGCTTCCGTTCCTTCAGTGGATATCCCTTCAGATCATGCATTCGTCACCGTGCTCTATGAGTACGCATATAAGAATAATATTAAATATATTTTCAATGGGTCGTCATTCCGAACTGAGGGGCCGATACCACCGGAATGGTCACTACATAACGATACAAAATTTATTTTGGATATTCAGAAAAAATGGGGAACAATTCCCTTGAAAAAATATCCAATCCGAAAGGTATCCGATTTGATAAAATACCGTATATCCGGCATGACCGTAGTTTTACCCTTATATCACATGCATTATGCACATGCAGAAATCATGCCTGTACTTGAGAAGGAACTTGGATGGCAATACTATGGGGGTCATCATTTTGAATCAATTTTTACCCGATGGGCGTTCGCTTATTATTTACCCAAAAAATTCGGGATTGACACCAGAATTCCGGATTATTCTGCCCTCATTCGTTCCGGACAGATGTCGAGAGAAGAAGCTGTACAAAAAATGAAGGAATCAATATATTCATCGGATCAGGAAAAAGAAGACCGACGGTATATCATGAATAAACTTGAGTTGAATGAGGATGAGCTGGATGCGATCATAAATTCGCCGCTACGGAAGAATTTTGATTATGCACACCATTTAAATTATATCCGGATGCTCTATACATTCTTAGGACCTCGCCATGTATGAGTCATCATTGTATCGATTATCATAAGGTTTCATGATTGTCATCATTGATTACGGGTTAGGAAATGTCAGATCAGTTTACGCAAAAATTGATCAGATGGGCGCAAGCGTAAAAATTTCTCGTGAAATTGCTGATATTGAAAATGCTGAAAAAATAATCATTCCCGGCGTAGGTTCCTTTGATGCAGGAATGAAACGGTTACATGATCTTCAGATTATTGATATTTTAAAAAAGCAGGTAGTTAAAGAACAGGTCCCGATTCTGGGTATCTGCCTTGGGATGCAGTTATTTACTCAACGAAGCGAGGAGGGAAACGTTGAGGGTTTGGGGTATCTTGATGCGGAAACAAAAAAATTTAGTTTCCAGGATAACGAACGTTGTCATATCCCTCATATGGGATGGAACACCATTTCAATCCGAAAACAATCGCCTTACTTAAACCAGATTGATGATGAATCCCGGTTTTACTTTGTTCATTCATATCATGTCATATGCAATGATCCAGAAGATATTGTAGCTGTCACGAATTATGGATATGATTTCCCGTCAATAATCCAAAAGGATTCTATCGTCGGGGTTCAGTTTCATCCGGAAAAAAGTCATAAGCAAGGTATTCAGCTATTAAAAAATTTTATCAGGAACTGAGGATCATTCCATGCTCCAGAAAAGAATTATTCCCTGCCTTCTTTTAAAAGACGG